>JAMXLF010000089.1 GCA_024281055.1 Geobacteraceae bacterium | reverse complement strand
TGGGCCGGGGTCGCCCCGCAGCAGATCCAGTCGGGGACCTCGTGCAGGCCGATCTTGAGCTGACGGAACAGCCCCTTGGTGGAGACGTCGTACTCCTGGGCTGAGGCGTGCAGCGAGCAACCGGGGTAGTAAGAGTAATTGAGAACGTTTTTCGCCGGGGTCATTCAGCCTCCCCCTTCTTGCGCATCTCGTCGATGCGGGCAAAGATCCTCTCGATCTCGCCGACGTTCCGGTTCTTGCTGTGGAACATCTTCAGCTTCCCCTTGGTGATCAGCTTCGGTCCCAGCATCAGGTCCTTGAGGAACTGGCCGCTCTTCACGTTGAACACCGCCGCCAGCCGCATCTCGTACTGCCGGCCATAGGTCTTGATGTTATCGATGAAGAGCCGGTTCGCCAGCTGCACGAAGCTCTCCTTGGAGGGACCCTGGGCGTCCCACGAGCACTTGCGCAGGGCGTCCATGATCGCCGCCAGGTCCACCTTGTTGGGACAGCGGGTGGAGCAGGTCTCGCACGAGGCGCAGTACCAGATCGAGCGTCCCGCCAGTACCCGTTCGTACTGACCCAGCTGCAGCAGCCGTACGATCCGGTTGGGCGGGTGCTCCATGAAGCTGCGCATCGGGCACCCCGCCGAGCACTTGCCGCACTGGAAACAGCGCCGGACCGAGCTCCCCGACAGCGCCTCCACCTTCCGCACGAACCCGAGGTTCATCGTCTCGGTGGAGAGTTGCATCTTGGCGTGTTTCACTGCTTCTCCTTTCCCACCCCGTCGCCCGCACACCCTGAGCCGGCGGCAGGAGAATGACGCCACAAAATAAAACATGCCCGAATCCGGCCATGCCGACTGACGCCATCCTGATTTTAGCTATATTAAACAGTTTCTAATTCAATACAAACGTCGTTTACGGTAGTTACTAACGGTTTTTTATTATGAGTAAAATTCCTATAACAAAAATAAAATCCTTTTGTCAACCTCAAATTAACCGTAGGGTCATGATAAAATAAAACAACGTGTAAATCAATTTTGTATACCGTTTACGACATTTCTCCAGGAATGACGCGATAATATTGCTTCGACACAACCCATCATAGACGAAACGGTAACAGAATAGCAACATCAGATTTGCGTGGCTGCAAAGGCTTTGACACGAGCCCCGCAATGGCCGTAATATTGCCGGGCCCCATTCCGCCGGAACCGGACCCGCCATGTCGACGCCCCCGCTGGCACGGCGACCGCTTCAGAGGTGATCCATCAGCGAACTTTCGAGACTATACCGCTACCTCCGCACCAGCCGCGGGACATACCTCATGGGAGGGGGCTGGCTCCTCGCCACGAATGCCCTCGCCCTCCTCATCCCCTGGCTGATGAAGCTCGCGGTGGAAGGGCTTCAGTTCCCGACCCGGGCCCTCCATCACCCTGGCTGGTATGCCGGAGCCATCGCCCTGGCGGCGCTCGCCCAGGGGGTGGTGCGCATCTTTTCCCGCACCACGCTCCTCCATGCCGCCCGCCGCATCGAGTTCCGCATCCGCGAGGACCTCTATGCGCGGCTCCTCAGCCTCGACCTCCCCTGGTTCGACCGGAAGCGGACCGGCGACATCCTCTCCCGTTTCGCCAACGACCTGACCAACGTCCGGATGCTCCTCGGGTTCGGCGTCCTCAACATCATCAACACCGTCGTCGTCTACATCGCCGCCCTGGCGCTCATGGTCCGGATATCCCCCTTCCTCACCCTCTGCGCCGTGGTCCCCTTCCCCCTTATGGTCGTGGCGGTGAAGCGGCTCAGCGCCTCCATGTTCCGCCGCTCCCGGAGGGCACAGGAGGAACTGGCACGGCTCTCCAGCCAGGTTGAGGAGAACGTCTCGGCCATGGCTGTGGTGAAGGCCTATTGTCGCGAGGAGGCGCAGATATCCGCTTTTCGCGAGACGAACAGCCGCTATCTCGATTGCAACATGGCCATGGCGGCTCTCAGGGGGGCAATGCTCCCGGTCATGGCCGGGGCCGGGGCGGTCGGCACCCTCATCGTCCTCTTCCTCGGTGGGGAGCGGGTGATCGCCGGCGTCCTCACCCTGGGGGATTTCGTCGCCTTCAACGGCTACCTCGCCATGCTCGTCTGGCCGACGATCATCATGGGGTGGATCCTGAACCTCATGCAGCGGGGTGCGGCCTCCATGGCCCGCCTGAACGAGGTCCTCGATGCCGAACCGGCGGTCAGGGAGCCGGACGAGCCCGCGGCCGGCGCGGCAATCAGGGGCGCGATCGAATTCCGGCATATCTCCTTTTCCTACGGCAACGGGTTGGTGCTGGAGAATCTGTCACTCTCCATCCCGGCCGGCGCCCGGATCGGCATCGTCGGCCCGATCGGCTCCGGCAAGTCCACCCTCGTCCGGCTCATCCCGAGGCTCTACCCGGTGCCGGACGGCAGCATCCTCATCGACGGGACGGACATCAACCGGCTCGCCCTGAAAGAGCTCCGGGGTGCCGTCGGCTTCGTCCCCCAGGAGAGCTTTCTCTTCTCCCGCACCCTCGGCGAAAACATCAGTTTCGGCAAGGCGGAGGCCAACCCTGCGGAGCTCCACACCGTCACCCGCCTGGCAAGCCTCGCCGGCGAGGTGACGCGCTTTCCGCACGGCTACGACACCCTCGTCGGCGAGCGGGGGGTCACCCTCTCCGGCGGCCAGAAACAGCGGGCAGCCATCGCCCGCGCGCTTCTCAAGGACCCGGCCATCCTCATCCTCGACGACCCCCTCTCCGCCGTGGACGCGCGCACCGAGGAGGAGATCCTCGCCGGGCTCGCCACCTACTATGGCAGCCGCACCGTCCTCATCGTCTCCCACCGGCTCTCCGCCGTGCGGGCCTGCGACCTGATCGTCATCCTCGACGGCGGCAGAATAGCCGAGCAGGGGAGCCACGTCGAGCTCCTCGCCCGGGACGGCCTCTACGCGGCCATGTGGCGGGAGCAGCAGCTGCGGGAAGAGATCGAGAGGTATTGATGCATTTCGGCGGACTGTACGAAGACGAGATCGTCGGCAAGGCTTACGACCGCAAGCTCATGGGGAGGTTCATCCGCTACCTCGCCCCCTACCGGTTGCTGGTGGCCGTGACGCTCCTGCTCCTCCCCCCCATGGCCGCGGCGAAGCTCGCCCAGCCCTGGCTCCTCAAGCTCGCCATCGACAACCACATCGTCGCAGGACGGATGACGGGGCTGCCGCTCCTGGCGCTCTACTATCTCCTCCTCATCGTCGCCGAGTCGCTCTTCACCTACGTGGAGGTCTACCTCCTCCAGTACCTGGGGCAGAAGGTGATGTTCGACCTGCGCCTGGAGCTCTTTTCCCACGTGCAGCGTCTCCCCGCCGCGTTCTTCGACCGGACCCCGACAGGGAGCCTCGTGACCCGGCTTACGAGCGACGTGGAGGTGCTCGGCGAGATGTTCGCCGCCGGGATCATCACCGTGGTCGGCGACGTCCTCGTCCTCGTGGGGATCGTCGGGATCATGCTCTGGATGAACCTCAAGCTCTCCCTGGTCACGTTCTCGGTGCTCCCTATCCTCGTCTGGATCGCCTTCACCTTCCGCCGCCGGATGCGGGAGGCGTTCCGCCAGGTGCGGGCGCGGCTCGCCAACCTCAACTCCTTCCTCGCCGAATCCATCGGCGGCATGGCGGTGCTGCAGCTCTTCGGCCGTGAGGAGCGGGAACGGCGGGAGTTCACCCGGTTGAACGCCGCCTACCGGGATGCGAACCTCCCGGTGATCACCTGGGACGCCTCCCTTTACGCCCTAGTGGAGGCTCTCTCCTCGGTGGCGGCGGGGCTCATCATCTGGTACGGGGGGGGCGAGATCCTCCGCGGCACCCTCACCTTCGGTGCCCTCGTCGCCTTCATCCAGTATATCGAGAAGTTCTTCTCCCCCATCCGCGACCTCTCGGCCAAGTATTCGGTCATGCAGGGGGCGATGGCGGCCCTGGAGCGGATCTTCCACCTGCGCGACACGGAACCCTCACCCCCGCCCCTCTCCCGGGGGGAGAGGGGTGAACAGGAATACCCTCTCCCCCCGGGAGAGGGTGGCGCAGAGCGCCGGGTGAGGGTTGAGGCTGGCATCAGGCCGGGTGAGGGAGAACGCCCCGCCGTGGAGACCATCGAATTCCGCGACGTCTGGTTCGCCTATTCGGAAGAAGAATACGTCCTCAAGGGACTCGACCTCACCATCCGGCGCGGCGAGAAGATCGCCCTGGTGGGGGAGACAGGAGGCGGCAAGACCACGGTCACCCGCCTCCTGTCGCGGCTCTATGACGTGCGCCGGGGAAGCATCCTTATAAACGGCCGGGACATCCGGGAAATGCCCCTCCACGACCTGCGCCGGCGAATCGGAGTGGTACTCCAGGACCCCTACCTCTTCACCGGTACTGTCGGAGAGAACATCTCCCTCGGCGACGCGGGGGCCGGCGAGCGGGTGGCACAGGCGGCGGCTGTGGTGGGCGCGGACCGCTTCATCGCCCGCCTGCCCCAGGGCTTTGACGAGGAAGTGCGGGAGCGGGGGGTGAACCTCTCCGCCGGGGAGCGGCAGCTTATCTCCTTCGCCCGGGCCGTCGCCTTCGACCCGGAGATCCTCGTCCTTGACGAGGCGACCGCCAGCGTCGACTCGGCGAGCGAACGGCTCATCCAGAAGGGCTTGCGGGGGCTCATGACCGGCCGCACCTCCCTCGTGGTCGCCCACCGCCTCTCAACCATCCAGGACGCCGACCGGATCGTCGTCATCCACCGGGGAGAGAAGGTGGAGGAAGGGAGCCACCAGGCGCTCCTCGCCGCGCGGGGGTTGTATTACCGGCTGTATCAGTTACAGTTTAAGGACTGACACGCCATTCCAGCGGGGGACAGCACGTGAAACACCTCATCCTCGGCACCGCCGGCCACATCGACCACGGCAAGACCTCGCTGGTGAAGGCCCTGACCGGCATCGACACCGACCGTCTCCCGGAGGAGAAGGCGCGCGGTATCACCATCGAGCTCGGTTTTGCCCACCTGGAGCTCCCGGGGGGGATCGAGTTCGGCATCGTCGACGTCCCCGGCCACGAACGCTTCGTGCGAGCCATGGTGGCGGGTGTGGGCGGGATGGACCTGGTGATGCTCGTCATCGCCGCCGACGAGGGGGTGATGCCCCAGACCCGGGAGCACCTGGAGATCTGCCAGCTCCTGGGCGTGAAAAATGGTCTTGTGGCACTGACCAAGCAGGACATGGTGGATCCGGAATGGCTCGCCCTGGTCACGGAAGAGGTGCGGGAGTACCTTGCCGGCTCCTTTCTCGAAGGTGCCCCCATCGTGCCGGTCTCGTCCCGGACCGGAGCAGGCATCGAGGAACTCAAGGGGGTACTCGCCCGGCTGACAACCGAGGTGGAGGGGAAGAAGGCGGAGGGCCCCTTCCGTCTGCCGGTGGACCGGGTCTTTACCATCAGTGGCTTCGGCACCGTGGTGACCGGTACCCTCCTGGCGGGGGAAGTGAAGGTTGGCGCCGAGGTGGAAATCCTTCCGTCCGGTCTCGTGGGCCGGGTACGGGGGATTCAGGCCCATGGCCGCAGGGAGGAGCTCGGGCTCGCCGGCCAGCGGCTCGCGGTCAACCTCCAGGGAATAGACCACGCCGGGGTCGCGCGCGGTGACGTGGTGGTGCCAAAGGGCCTCTACCGGACCACCCGCGTCGTCGACGTGCGCCTCGACTACCTGAAGTCGGCACCGCGGGAGTTGAAGCACCGGACGTCCCTGCGGCTCCACTCCGCCACCTACGAAGTGCCTGTCAAGGTTATCCTCCTCGACCGGGACGTCCTCAAGCCGGGTGAGTCGGCGTTCGCCCAGCTCCGCCTCGATCATCCGGTGCTGCTCCTGCCGGGCGACCCGTTCGTACTGCGCACCTACTCCCCCCAGGCGACCCTCGGCGGAGGCACCGTGCTCGACCCCTTTCCGCCACGCAGGCGACGCCGCTCTTCCGAGGCGCTCGCGCTCCTCCAAGCCGTCGAGGACGGGACGGAGAGCGAGAAGATTCGCCTCATGGTGGCGACCAGCCTTCTCTCCGGCCTCTCCTTCGAGGAGCTTACAAACCGTACCGGCATGTCGGCAAGGAAGCTCGACGCTGCCCTCGCCCCGCTTCTCACCTCGGGCGACATCGTCCAGATGGTGCGGGAACCCCGCATTTTCCTCGCCCGCGACGCCTTCGTCACCCTCGGGGAGAAACTCTACGGAGAACTTCAGGCCTATCTTCGGGAAAACGCCATGCGCGACGGCATCGGCAAGGAGGAGTTGAAGTCCCGCATCCCGCGACGCAGCGACCCGCGTTTCTTCGGACCGATACTCGCATCCCTCGAAAAGGAAGGAAAAGCCGTCGCCGACCGGGAGCTGGTCAAGCTTCCGGGACGCAAGGGGGAGACAACCGTCGACCAGGCAGGGCTTCAGTCCCGGATCGAGGCGGCCCTGCAGAAAGGGGGCTTCGAGCCACCTACCATCAAGGAGTTGTGCGACGCACTCGCCTGCCCTGAGAAGGCGCTCCTGGACCACCTCAACTTCCTCGTCCGCGCGGGAAGGGCGGCCAAGATCAAGAGCGACGTCTTCTATGCCCCGGAACCCCTCGCCGCCATCCGTGAGAAGCTCGTCGCCCGTCTGAAGGAGAAGGGGGAGATCACTCCGCCGGAATTCCGGGAGCTGACCGGCCTCTCCCGCAAGTTCATGATCCCGCTCCTCGAGTTCTTCGACAGCATCAAGGTGACAATCCGGGTGGGTGACAAACGGGTGTTGCGGAAAGTTCAATAAGTTGATACATTCGAGTATCAGACGCGAGGCGAGAGGACAAAGCCTAGAGCCCAGCGCCTATAGCCTGTAGTTATGCGCCCGTAGCTCAGCTGGATAGAGCAGCGGCCTTCGAAGCCGCGGGCCGGGAGTTCGAATCTCTCCGGGCGCGCCAACAGTTAAGGGGTTTAGCCAACACGGCTTCACCCCTTTTTGATTTGTGCAACCCCTTCCCCCTTATTGTTTTTCCCGTCCATTTTCCCCCACAATCCAAAATTCGCAACATTACCGAAATGTAACCTTTGAGTCATGTTTGGGTCACCGCCCTGAATTTATAGTTCAGCGTACCATAGTGCATATGGACGTAAATGGTCGATGCACGGCACCCCCTTAGCCAAGGGCAAGCGATATGGTGACGATTCGGCGATGATGGTGTTAACAAACTGACCCACCCTGTCCGACACGAAAAGGAGGTGATGCAATCCCGCAGAGCGATCTAACATGAGTGCAGTACCGTAATCAGCAGTAACGAACGAACACACATTTGAATGAGAGGGAAACAAAAAATGAAAGCATCGAAGATCCTGGCCGCGGCAGCCATGCTGACCCTCGCGGCCTCCGGCAGCGCCTTCGCCTTCCATGATGGCGGCGTTGCTTACTGCGAAGGCTGCCACACCATGCACAACTCCTCTGGCAATGCTGCGATGAACAAGAACAAGGCCCAACTTACCGGCGTCAACTACCTCCTCCAGGGGAGCGACCAGAGCTCGACCTGTCTCAACTGCCACGGCACCACCGCCGCCAAGGCTGGCGGCTACCACGTCCTGA
>JAMXLF010000088.1 GCA_024281055.1 Geobacteraceae bacterium | reverse complement strand
TCAGGACGTGGTAGCCGCCAGCCTTGGCGGCGGTGGTGCCGTGGCAGTTGAGACAGGTCGAGCTCTGGTCGCTCCCCTGGAGGAGGTAGTTGACGCCGGTAAGTTGGGCCTTGTTCTTGTTCATCGCGGCATTGCCGGAGGAGTTGTGCATGGTGTGACAGCCTTCGCAGTAAGCAACGCCGCCATCATGGAAGGCGAAGGCGCTGCCGGAGGCCGCGAGGGTCAGCATGGCTGCCGCGGCCAGAATCTTCGATGCTTTCATTTTTTTCCCTCTCTTTGTTTTGTGTGTTCGTTCGTTACTGTTGATTACTGGTGCTGCACACTGATTAGAGATTCACTGTGGGGTTGCATCACCTCCTTTTCGTGGTGGACAAGGCCGGGTCAATTCGTGAGGATCCGGTAAACATTGACCCCTCTGGACCTGCTCTGCGAAACGTACACCCTGTCGTTGTTAACTACTATTTCCATGGGGGCGATCAGATTATCCGGGTCGAGCCCCCGATAACCGAACTCCGTCCTGAAATTGAGATCCTTGTCAAAGGCTATGACGACACACCTCAACGTATCCGCCACGTAGATATTGCCCCGATCGTCGGCGGCGATGCCGCTGACGATGTTGAACTTGCCGGGACTGCTCCCCCGGGTCCCGAAAGTACGTAGCTTCTTGTCAGGGGTCATGATGTAGGCGGAGAAGTAGACCGGGATGGTAAACAGGAGGTTCCCCTGGCGGTCGATGGAGAAGCCGTTGATGCCCGAGTCTCTCCGTTTTTTCTCGTCGAAGCCGAGAATGGTTGCCAGGTCGTAGCCGGTCTCGAACACCCCGGCCAGGTCGGTCACGGCAACCTTCATGAAGTTGCGATCCACCAGGTAGAGGTGTCCGTCCCGTTGCGTGATGTAATCGGGGAGAAAATCAGTGGTGTATTCCGGCGGCAGGTTTTTAAGCTCCAGCTTACCCTGCGGGTCGCCCCTGAAGTTACAGCGGGTGATCCCGTAGGCCGCGTTGGTCCGGGACAAAACATAGATGTCACCCGTGTTGGCTACCGCGACAGTCGTTATATTGCCGAGCTCGCCGTTGTCGCCGAACCGGTAGACCTCCATGCCGCTCTCGTTAAAAACCCGCACGGTCTTGTCGCTGGGATCGGCAACGTAGGTTTCGCGCTTGTCCTGGTCGGCCGCAAGACTCACCCAGTTGTAGTGAAGGGGACCATTGAAATCGGAAAGAGTGTAAAGGTAGGACGCTTTAATCTCCTCGGCCACGACCGGCAGCGAGCAGGCCAGCACGAGCAGCAGGGAAAGGAGAATGAGAATGAAGTGCTTTTGTTTTTTCATAACCCGACAAACCACGCTTCCCAAGTAATCATTGATCTTGGACTGCTTTAGTACAGGTTGCCTTCAGTTTTGTATAACGTACTGCATTCTTCCTGACACCGTTCTTACACGTTTATTACATTTCGGTAATCCTGGCTTTCTTTCTACAGCCTGGTGGAACTATGAAATGACTATAGGCGTTGTTCGATGACTTGAATGTTGCCGGGGGATTACAAATTGGTAATGGAATCCTTGGAGAGGTCACTACTTAATCATGATAAGGCGGAGAGGATGGGCCGGCCCGAAGGCCGGCCCCATTTCGCCGTTACCGGGGAGAGGGGCCCGGTAATCTCGGCAATCCAGACGCACCGCATTAGTCTTTTGCGTGACACTTGTTGCACAGAGACCGCTGGTAGGTGGCGTACACACTGGCCGGACGATCATAGAAGGTAGCCTGGACCTCTGCCTGGGTCTTGCCCTGGTTGTACTCGCCGTAGCCGGCTTCGCCGGAAAGGCCGACTCCGGGATACACGCCGCCGACGGTCAGGAATTCGGTCTTGTTGGTCCACCGGGTCATGCTGTCCCAGCCGGTGGCGTGGGCCCTGTGACAGGAGAGACACATGACGTTTGATTGAGCATCGGCTCCGGCAACCTGGGATCCGTCGATCACCGCATGGGCGGCAAGGGCTGCGCGGTCCTTGGTCCCTTCCTCGAACGGCACCATGGAGGTATAGGCGGTCGCCACGCCACCGGAGAAGTCGGCGGACTTCAAGTAGGCGTTGTAGTTGGCGAGGATCGTTGTTCCGAGTTTGGAGTCGCTGCTGGCCGGGTGGATGAAGGAAGTGCCGGCATCGTAGGCAGCCGCGCTGTTGTGGATCTTGGTATGGCAGTTGGTGCACCACTCGGACATGCCGGTACCGTATGCAACGCGGGTGTCGGTCGTGGTTTCTTTCCGGTTGTAGGTGGACGGAGCAACGGCAGTCGGCGGATCGGCAGCGAAGGGCTGGATGCCGGCTACACCGGTGACCGAGTCTGGCAGATAGCCCTGGCCGCCCAGGAGGCGGTAGACACCTACCGCTTCGGTGGCCGTCGGCATGGCGCCGTAGGAACCGGAGCCGTCGATCGGCAGAGACTTGTTCACATCGGTGGCGCCGGCATTGCCGGTGCCGGCCACGACCGGTCTCTGGATGGTGCCGTTGGCGTCGACAATACGGAACTTGCCGTGGGGATCGTGGCAGCTGGAGCAGGCCAGGTTCCCAGCCGGATAGTTGCCGCCCGGAGCGGTCGTCAGGGTGGTATCTGCAGTGATGCCGAAGTCGGCAGCAACAATGTTGTGGCCGTGGCGCTCGCCTTTACTGGTAACCGCCCCACCGCGGGAGTTGGTGGTTGTGAACGTCTCTTTCACCCAGGCGAAGTCGCCACCCGGGGTGTAGTTCGAAGGCACGGTACCACCAGCGGTGGCATCACTGGAAAGAACGTGGTAGCTGCCGGCCTTGGCAGCGGTGGCGCCATGGCAGTTGAGGCAGGTCGAGCTCTGGTCGCTCCCTTGGAGGAGATAATTGACACCGGTGAGGGCGGCTTTTCCCTTGTTCATCGCGACATTGCCGGAAGAGTTGTGCATGGTGTGACAGCCTTCACAATAGGCGGCGCCGCCGTCATGGAAGGCAAGCGCGCTGCCGGAGGCCGCGAGGGTCAGCACGGCTGCTGCGGCCAGGATCTTCGATGCTTTCATGTGTTCTCCTTTTTGAATTCGTGTTTCGGCCTTTTCATTCTGTTACCCATTGTTACGTCGTTCGCTCTCGTTCACTTCGTGATTGCAACCACCTCCTTTTGCGACCGGAGACAGCGGATTCAAAAAAATCTGGTTAGCCGCATTTTCCCGGCGGACTCTGAAGACCGCTCTCCTCGTTGTTTACATAAAAATTAAACGTATGTAATTTATTTATATGTAATCTTAATGTTTGTTTTTCGTAATTTTGTATTCACGATACAGCAACCGTGATTACGTTTCGCTTACGCGTAAATTACATTTTTGTAATCTAAACTTTTATTTTGTGTAATCTAAGTTTTTGCTTGACGTAATCTCAGGTCTCGCCGTGACGCACCCGTTTATCCCGGGCGGAGCCAGGTACGGGCGCAGCCGGGATCGGTCAACGGATTCAGGGAACGCGGCAGGTATGGAGAAAAAAACAACGCGAAGGTCGACGGGAATTAACGGTACCGTTCGGATTGCCGGCCAGGCATGGCGGGGATCGGGACGATGGGTGACAAGCAAGGTATCACTGCGAGGGAATATGGTGAGGAGATATCAGGAGATCAAAAGGGAGGTCGGATATCCACCGGCTATGGCGAAAACCGCTTGCATGGCGGGTATGCAACCAGAGACGGCTTTCTCTCAGAGAGACACTGGCTACGTCGCTGGCGGCGGGGGGAAGCGGAGCAGAATGCTCGTCCCCTTGCCGGGAGTGCTTTCGATGCTGACCGTGCCGCCGTGGAGATCCATGATCGACTTGACGATGGAGAGCCCGAGACCGGACCCTTCAGGGTGACGGCCCCGAAGACGTTCGACCCGGTAGAAACGGTCGAAAATGCGCGACAGCTCGCTCGCCTCGATACCGTAGCCGGTATCGGTGACAAATACTTCCAGATAGCGGTCGTTCGCCTCCCTGACGAAAATATCGATCTTCACGCCGGGTGGGGAATAATAAAGGGCGTTTGCCACCAGGTTACTGATGACGCGACCGAACATGATCTGATCCCCGTAAAGACGACCGCTACCCCGGCTGGAGATTGTGGCCCCGTGCTCTTCGGCGACCGCCTCGTAAAAACTGCAGACTTTCCCGATCTCCTCCATGGGATCGAAGAGGGAATGCTCGATGGGGGTGGCGGGGTTTTCGGCACGGGCCAGGAAGAGCAGGTTGTCGATCAGCCGGGACAGGCGCTGAAACTCCTCGACGCTCGACTCGATGATCCGCTGGTACTCTTCCGGGCTCCGTGCCCGCGAGAGAGCGACGTCGGCTTCCCCCAGGAGGTTGTTGATCGGCGTGCGCAATTCATGGGCCAGGTTCGAAGCACACTGGGAGAGCCGGGTGAATGAATCTTCGAGGCGACTGAGCATTCCGTTGAAGGCAATGGCGAAACTTCTCATCTCCGTCGGCCACTTGACCGGGTCGATCCGTTCGTTGATCCGCTCGACCGTTATATTCTCGGCAACGCCGGTTATCTCCTGAAGCGGACTCAGCGCTTCCCGGGCGACGATCACCCCGACGCCGGTGGCGCCGATGATACCGAGGATGATGAGCGCGGCCATCTGTTTGCGCCGCTCGGCGATGATCGTCTCTTCCGCGGTAATGTCATGGCCGAGCTGGATAATCCAGTTCCCGCCCAGCTCATGGGTATCGGTCGTGAGATCGCAGCGCAGCATGAAGAATCTTCCGTTCTGGACCTGAAGGGACAGATTGTTCGGATGGTCTATACGCGGGCCGGAAGGACAGGTGAACTTGTCGACAGGGAGGATGTGCGGCATTCCCGGGGTTTCGACGACGACATTACCGTCCGTGTCGAGGATCCTGATGAAATTCTCCGGATGGTAGGCGTACGCCCCTTCCCACTCGATTTCCTTCCTGATGATGTCGAGATTCTGGGGATGGCTCCGCAGGATGGAGCGGTAGACGTGCAGCCGGTCGTCGATGAAGTCGTTCTGTGCCTTGAAGATGGCGCTGTGCAGGGACCAGTTGACATAGACGGCCCCGATGGCGAGCGTGACCACCGCAGACAGGGTGTACAAAAAAGCGAGCCGACCGGTGATCGACGAGATCCGGGGGAAATGATGCCGCCTTTTCGCGTCAGCGCTCTTCGAGAACATACCCCACCCCGCGGACCGTATGAATGAGCTTCAGCTCGAAAGGATCGTCCACCTTGGTCCGCAGGCGGCGCACCGCCACATCCACCACATTGGTGTCACTGTCGAAGTTCATGTCCCACACCTGATCGGCAATGAGCGACCGGGACAGGACTTCCCCCTTGCGCCGCGCCAGGAGGGAGAGGAGAGCGAATTCCTTGGGTGTCAGGTCGAGGCGCGCGCCGCCTCGCGTGGCCTTGTGGCGCAACAGGTCAACGGTAAGGTCGGCGATCTGGAGCACCTCCGGTTGCCGGAGCGGCCCGCGGCGCAGGATGGTCCTGATCCTGACGAGGAGCTCGGAGAAGGTGAACGGCTTAACCAGGTAATCGTCCGCCCCCAGCTCCAGCCCCTTTATCCGGTCCTCGACCGCGTCGCGCGCCGTAAGAAAGATAACCGGCGTCTCCCTGCCGGCTTTCCGGAGCTCGGTAACAACCGACCACCCCAAGCGT
>JAMXLF010000087.1 GCA_024281055.1 Geobacteraceae bacterium | reverse complement strand
GCGCATGCGGGGAACACCTCCTCATCATGCGCGCAAGCCACATTCAAGACGGTTCATCCCCGCGCATGCGGGGAACACCGGCGGGGCGAGGAAGATAACCACGGCGGCGACGGTTCATCCCCGCGCATGCGGGGAACACGCAGGAGTGGTGGGGCAACGACTCAGCGCATCAGGTTCATCCCCGCGCATGCGGGGAACACAAGTCGAAGGAGGCAATGATCGCCTCACCGAGCGGTTCATCCCCGCGCATGCGGGGAACACCGTGTCTTTGTCCTATGTCGCATGGGTTACTCCGGTTCA
This sequence comes from Geobacteraceae bacterium, assembly GCA_024281055.1. Taxonomy (GTDB): domain Bacteria; phylum Desulfobacterota; class Desulfuromonadia; order Geobacterales; family Geobacteraceae; genus JAMXLF01. The sequence continues at coordinate 109,081 of JAMXLF010000087.1, read as the reverse complement.
TCCCCGCGCATGCGGGGAACACAACCAGCCGGAGCATTTCCGGCAGCAGATCCGCGGTTCATCCCCGCGCATGCGGGGAACACTCATGATTAAGTGTAATGATCTTTTACCAAACCGGTTCATCCCCGCGCATGCGGGGAACACATCGCTTCTAGGGGCTTTTCTTTTCCTATGTCCGGTTCATCCCCGCGCATGCGGGGAACACTCCTGATGCACCTCCCACTCCAGGCCGTCCGGCGGTTCATCCCCGCGCATGCGGGGAACACTGCTGCCGAGATGGCGGGGAATCCCGGCATAGCGGTTCATCCCCGCGCATGCGGGGAACACAGTGTGCGGAAATATTACCGTAACAATGCTAACGGTTCATCCCCGCGCATGCGGGGAACACTTCATGGTGGGCGTCTGTACCTATGCGGTGAGCGGTTCATCCCCGCGCATGCGGGGAACACCTTGTCGATTTCTGAGGGCGGTATGTCTTTCCCGGTTCATCCCCGCGCATGCGGGGAACACTTGAAAAAGCGGAAAACAGCGACAATCAATTCCGGTTCATCCCCGCGCATGCGGGGAACACCTTACATTTCCTGCAAGCTACCAATTCGGTAACGGTTCATCCCCGCGCATGCGGGGAACACGTCTTACCGACATCAAACTGGAAGCCCCGGCACGGTTCATCCCCGCGCATGCGGGGAACACAAGCCAACCGGACTACTTCAATGCAAATCGGCCGGTTCATCCCCGCGCATGCGGGGAACACCGCTACCATCGCCACAGGTGGTTGGCGGCTCACGGTTCATCCCCGCGCATGCGGGGAACACGCGGGAGAAAAGCACGGCGTGCCCAATCCTACCGGTTCATCCCCGCGCATGCGGGGAACACTTTCGTCAAAGTCCGTGTCCGGGGATTATTCCCGGTTCATCCCCGCGCATGCGGGGAACACTCTACTATGAGAGCGGGGCGAGTAATGACTTGCGGTTCATCCCCGCGCATGCGGGGAACACAAGGCTACCCCGTCCGTGGGGAGGTCGGTTTTCGGTTCATCCCCGCGCATGCGGGGAACACTGTTTTTTGAGGAGTTTATAAGCCGCTGCAATCGGTTCATCCCCGCGCATGCGGGGAACACGGCAACAATTGCCCACTACATCGGAGACTACCCGGTTCATCCCCGCGCATGCGGGGAACACAGCGGGAAGCACGGGCAAAAGGGGTACCGGCCCGGTTCATCCCCGCGCATGCGGGGAACACAGAAGAAAACAGTTGGCAATTCAGAAAGACTACGGTTCATCCCCGCGCATGCGGGGAACACCGGCGGGTTCCGGGAGCAGATTGCCCCCGGAGCGGTTCATCCCCGCGCATGCGGGGAACACCCTTCTACAAAAACGCCAAATGAAGCGTCTGCCGGTTCATCCCCGCGCATGCGGGGAACACTCGCCCATCTTCGCCCATACGTCCGGTTCGATCGGTTCATCCCCGCGCATGCGGGGAACACAGCTCCTGCCATTTATCCTCGGGAATCTGTAACGGTTCATCCCCGCGCATGCGGGGAACACGGTAGTATTTTATGGTTGACAGCGCAGAGCGGCGGTTCATCCCCGCGCATGCGGGGAACACCTCAATTCCGTCAATCAGGCAACCTACACCGACGGTTCATCCCCGCGCATGCGGGGAACACACATTCTGACGATGACCATGTGTGCAAACTGCCGGTTCATCCCCGCGCATGCGGGGAACACAGCACTCCACCTCTGCCACCTTCTTCTCTACGCGGTTCATCCCCGCGCATGCGGGGAACACCCGAGCGCCATCACGGGTAAACGCCCGAACGCCGGTTCATCCCCGCGCATGCGGGGAACACGACTTGTGGCAGGGGGGGCGGCGGTGACATGGCGGTTCATCCCCGCGCATGCGGGGAACACCACCCAGATGGGGATTCAAGTTATCATCTGCTCGGTTCATCCCCGCGCATGCGGGGAACACCACCTATCATCTCCGGGGCGCGTTCCCATTCCCGGTTCATCCCCGCGCATGCGGGGAACACCGGGCGGTCAATCCCAACACCAAGTTTGTCAACGGTTCATCCCCGCGCATGCGGGGAACACTGATGAACTGTTCGACCCGCTCATAGATCGCACGGTTCATCCCCGCGCATGCGGGGAACACTCCTGGAGCTCGGCGGCGTCGGCCACCCCTGGCGGTTCATCCCCGCGCATGCGGGGAACACGCGCCGCTGCCGCTCCCGCCATGACGGTCTATCGGTTCATCCCCGCGCATGCGGGGAACACCCGACCCAGACCTGTTTGCCGTCCTCGTACCACGGTTCATCCCCGCGCATGCGGGGAACACGCTTGGTAGACCTGTTCAAAGGGGATCTTCACCGGTTCATCCCCGCGCATGCGGGGAACACCACAGATGCAGCGGGGGTCCTCAAACATTCCCCGGTTCATCCCCGCGCATGCGGGGAACACATTGCGCCCCCGGTTCGGCATGGGGACATCACGGTTCATCCCCGCGCATGCGGGGAACACTACGACTCTTCGGGGAAGAACTCTCGATACGTCGGTTCATCCCCGCGCATGCGGGGAACACGGTGGGCAGACATACTTGTCTATGGCCTCGTACGGTTCATCCCCGCGCATGCGGGGAACACATGCCAACCGGACCATTGCTGAGTTCATCGATCGGTTCATCCCCGCGCATGCGGGGAACACTGGGAACGAATAGAAGACAAAGCGGTATGGGTCGGTTCATCCCCGCGCATGCGGGGAACACGTGTTCGGGACAGGCGTCGCCACGTAGCTGGCCGGTTCATCCCCGCGCATGCGGGGAACACATTCGTCCGGGTGATGCCCTCGCCATAGACATCGGTTCATCCCCGCGCATGCGGGGAACACTGGTAGCCGTCGCGGCGCGGGGTGATTCTGTCCGGTTCATCCCCGCGCATGCGGGGAACACCGCGCGATGCCGCCGCGCAGCGGAATGCCGTTCGGTTCATCCCCGCGCATGCGGGGAACACGCCGGCTTTGTCGGCCGCTATGATGCATCGACCGGTTCATCCCCGCGCATGCGGGGAACACTGGAGCGCGCGAACCTGGAGCACTGGGCGAGCCGGTTCATCCCCGCGCATGCGGGGAACACCCGATCTCGGTCTCCAGGGCCGGGCACTCCCACGGTTCATCCCCGCGCATGCGGGGAACACTTCGGGTTGGGCCAGGAGCGGCCGTCGCGCCCCGGTTCATCCCCGCGCATGCGGGGAACACTTATATCTGCGGGTTTTGGGGCGTTCTTGCCTCGGTTCATCCCCGCGCATGCGGGGAACACATCTCCAAACCGCGCCACGTCCACTCCTAAAACGGTTCATCCCCGCGCATGCGGGGAACACTTTCTGGGAGTCGTTCAAGTCACCATATGCCCCGGTTCATCCCCGCGCATGCGGGGAACACATCTACCAATCCTAGCTGGTCATTGGTCTGGACGGTTCATCCCCGCGCATGCGGGGAACACCAGCTCGTTGCCGGTCATCCTGCCCCGGGACGCGGTTCATCCCCGCGCATGCGGGGAACACGGCTCGGCCAACGCGCAGAACTGGCTGCGCGACGGTTCATCCCCGCGCATGCGGGGAACACAGAAACTCGCCTCCAATGTGGTTAAAAGTGTGCGGTTCATCCCCGCGCATGCGGGGAACACTGGTCATCAAATTGCAATGCAGTTCCCTGCTACGGTTCATCCCCGCGCATGCGGGGAACACTCGACCCGCCCCAGCCCCTCCACGTTATATGCCGGTTCATCCCCGCGCATGCGGGGAACACGGAAAATGACTCTTGGCGAACGGATAAAATTACGGTTCATCCCCGCGCATGCGGGGAACACCGTTTCCATAAACGGCGTATCTTGGCATATTACGGTTCATCCCCGCGCATGCGGGGAACACACTTCTTCTACCCCCTCAAAATAATTGAGGTAATCAGACTCGAAATTTTTTACCAACATTAAAACCCTATCCAGCCCCTTATGGTGGCGGTTTAGAGTCCAATGCATCCTCCGGAGGCAGAAAGGACACCAGTTTGATGCCATCCAGCTCGACCGGAATCCGGCGGTTCGCCCCAAGTGTCAGGAAGTCGAACCCGGATTCATTGTTGGAAGTCCATGCCATGACCACGTTGCCATCCTCGACCCCCTTCTCAAGATTGTACCAGATCATCTCCCGCACCCGTCGGGAGACGTCACCCACATAAACCCCGGCCCGCACTTCCACCAGCCACAACCCCAGCCGTCCTCGCAGGCGGGGCGGCACGTTCTCAGCCACGATGACCAGCATCGCCGATGCCCTCCTTGTTCGGAATCGCCATCTCCACCGCCTCGTCATGGGCCTTGGGACGCTCCAGCCCACCGGCGGCCAGCACCTCCTCGATGGTCGGAATGATCCGGTCCAGCAGCTTGCTCTGTCGGAATGCGTCCCGGCAGGCGAGCCGCACCTCCCGCTCCGGGTTGCGCGGCTTTTTGGCGGCAATGCGGAACGCCACCGGCACCACGGTCTCGAACTTGAAGATATCGCCGATGTCGTAGACAAACGACTGGGGCTTGCCGGTATGGATGAACCCCACCGCCGGGGCGTATCCCGCCGCCAGGATCGCCGCCTCGCAGATGCCGTAGATGCAGGCGGTGGCCGAGGAAAGACAGCGGTTCGGCACGTCGCCGCTCTCCCATTCGGTGTAGTCGTAGTTGCGGCGCTGCCACTCCACCCCGTACTGCCGGGCCAGCAGGTCGTACATCTTGCGCACCCGCACACCCTCGATGCCCCGCAGCTGCTCCACACTGCGCCGCTCCGGCGGCTCCTCCCCGAAACGGAGGGCGTACATCCTGCGCACCACCTTGAGCCGGGCCGTGTCGTCAAGGGCCAGCCTGGCCTGATACAGGAGCCGGTCAGCCCGCGCCCCGCCCGGCTGGCCGGCGGCGTAGAGCCGCACACCCGCCTCACCGATCCAGACCAGGAGGCAGCCCACCCGCGCCGCCAGCACCACCGCAGCGTGGGAGACCCGCGCCCCCGGCTCCAGCATGAGACACGCCACCATGCCGACGGGGATGTGAGTGCGGACGCCGGTAACGTCCACCACCACGAAGGCGCCATCGATGACGTCGAGATTGCCCTTTTCCACGTAGACCACCGAGATGCGGTCCTTGATGGGAAGGGGCTTCAATGGCGGAAGGATAGGTTCGGTCATGGATATCCCCTTGACTCGTTGTCGGGTATGACATATCATCATACCCATGAAAGTGAGGTACCAAATGGCAAAAGCAAAACTCGCCATAACGCTCGACGAAGCGACCCTTGCCGAGGTTGACGGTCTGGTCAGGCGACGCCTGTTTCCGAACCGCAGCCGTGTCATCGAAACGGCCGTGCAGGAAAAGCTCGCCCGTCTCGGCAAAAACCGCCTTGCCGCCGAATGCGCTATGCTCGACCCTTCCTTTGAGAAGGCCATGGCCGAGGAAGGGATGGGAGAGGAGTTGAGCGAATGGCCCGAATACTGAGAGGCGACATCCGCTGGGCCGACCTGAATCCCGTGCGCGGCAATGAACAGGCTGGGCTTCGGCCGGTACTCATCCTGAGCCATGACGTGTTCAATGAACGTTCCGGCACGGTCATCGCCGTCGCTATCACCAGCCAGCCGCAGCGGGCCGGTTTTCCCCTCACCCTGGAACTCGCCTCTCCCGGCCTTCCCAAACAGTCCTGGGTCAAGATCAGCCAGATCCGCACCCTCTCCGTCGAACGCATCGGCAAGAAGATCGCCCAGGCCAGCCCGGAAGAGCTGGCCCAGGTGATTGAAGGGTTGAACGAGATCGTAGGGTGACCGTAGGGGCGATCCTCATGATCGCCCGGTTTTGATTCACACCCGCCGGGCCGCCGACCGCACCAATTCATGCCTTTGTAGGGGCACCCCCCTGTGGGTGCCCGGTTTGCCGGACCATGCCAATTCAGACACGATCCGGGTGTTCCTCGTCTTTCGCCCAATTCACTGGATTGCCCCGGATATACTCCCGAATGGCGGCCAACTCCCCCTCGTCCCGGACAACCCTCTCGTAATAATTGCGCTGCCACAACCGACCGGGGAATGGGGGCCACCCCTTTTCGTTTACGCCGCGGATATATTCCACCGTGGTAAACGATTTGAAGGCCTGCACGATCCGCCCCACAGAATTGTGCACCGTACCGTAGGGGCGATCCTTGTGATCGCCCTTCTTATCTGGGCGAATACAAGATTCGCCCCTACATTCCTCAATAACCGGGCGATCACAAGGTTCGCCAATGGGCAACGGCGGGCGATCACAAGGATCGCCCCTACGATCATGCATAACAATGATGCCGTGGAAATGGTTGGGCATAACCATGAATCCGTCCACGGCAATGCCGGGAAATTTATCCGGCAATTTTAACCACCACGAGGCAACCATCGCCCCCGCATCATTCAGCGCCATTTGTCCACCGGAGATCTCCCCAAACAGGCATTCCCGCCCCTGCGCGCAAATGGTGATGAAATACGCTCCGGAGGCGGAATAATCGTATTCCCGCAACCTCACGGAACGGCGATGGTGAATATCGGGATTATAGGTCATCGCATCATCCGTAGGGGCGATCCTCGTGATCGCCCGGTCTTGGTCGTGCACGCCATTCGTAGGGGCGGCCCCCCGTGGCCGCCCGCATTTTGCATTCAATCGTAGGGGCGGGGTTTCCCCGCCCTCTTTCGGTCACACCCGCGCCAACGACAACAATCCACAGCCGAAGACCTTGGCCGGGCCGATGCCGATCTAATCTTTCTCCCCGACCTGCTTTGTCATTACCCTTCGCGGAGCGAATACCCGCCGATCCGAGGCGAACGAAACCGGCACATCGGGCAGGCTGTCCCGTCCATCGGCAAAGTTTTGCACCTCCACCTGCCGAGTGAAAGAATCCAGCGATTCATCGCCGATAAGCAGCCGAACCGCATCCTCCTGATTCTCTCGCAGCCCGGCTAATACCGGTTTTGTCGGAATGCACGTCTTGCGCCCCAGCCACACGCCCCACACCGGATCTTCCATGGCAGCGGCGATCGGTCCGAGCAATTCTGGCGAACCTTCCAACACCACGCCAAAAGCGGCATCAGCCAGATACTGGCGATGGGTCAGCACACAGTCATTATTGATCGCGCCGGTGGCGCGTCTGGTATTCTGCACCGTGTGATAATCCTGCATCCGTCGGACTGGTAATTCATACTTCTTGTTTTTCTTCTCAATAGTTCGAGGCATAGCAATAGCGGTCATACACACGTCCATAAAGGAAGCCAGAAAATCCTTTTCCTGTTCCGACCCGCGCGCATAGCCAAGCGCCGCGCAGCACATGCCGGCAATAGCGCTTTTGGTGGGCATCAGACCGGTATTGCGGCGGTTATATTGACTGTCGAATCCCCATGACTGGAGCGGCCCTTCCAGCCTCATGGCCAGAAATGAACAGTTAGATGACATGGGCCACCATCCCGTCGATGAACGTTTTGAAACCGACTTCCGGTATCGCCTGCTCAAATATTGCCTCAACTCCCCAGGTGTCCTTCAGTTTCGCGTATTCCTCCTTTAGTAGTTCGACCGACCTAGCGGTGTAGCCCTGGGAAGACTTTACCGGTGTTTCGAACGCATTGACCAACTGGATCGGGTGTCCTTTCTCCCGAACCACACCCAATACGTGTACCGGCAAGGTATTGCCGTTCATCGTGTTTTTACGTGCCGACGGCACCGCCTTGATAGTCGCCTCGATGAAGGTACGCACCACGCTCCGGCGCTCCTCGCTGCTGAGGCTTCCCAGGTGTTCGATATCAGCAAGCATGTCGAGGTTCAAAGCGGCAAAGCGGTAATACGTGGCGGAGTTGAACTCCAGAGTGCTGGTCATACCTGCACCCGACTCCTCCTTAGGTTGCAGGTCGTCAACCGCCGAGAAAAAGTCGATCTCATTATCGACCTTGTGGGTGGAAAGTGCATGGGAAAACATGGAGGCCGCCTCGACGGTCAGGGAATGATCATTGGCAACCATGCGGCCAAAAATGGAGATGTCGGCGGCATCCTTCAGCGACTTGGCATCAACGGCCTTGAGCGTCTTCTTGACGTCCTTGTTTTCGGCATAGGTCTTGGCAATGGTTTCCAACTCCAGCGGCGACATGAAGTACAACGTGGTCGATTTGACCTTGTCCTTGGACTTGGCATCCAGCTTCACCAGTTCGTCGATGATCTTGCGCGCCCCTTCATCAGCCTCTTTCTCGGCGATTCCCGCCTTGGACATGGCTTTTACAAGTGGATCGTACATTAAACGGGTACGCTCTCCCCTGAATTGCTCCGGCGCAATTTCTTTTGCCAGTTCACGTATTGCCCGTTTCCACGACTGGCTGGAGACCCGTGCCCGTTGAACGCCGCCAAACACGGCGGTTTTCGGCGAATTGAGGTCGTCACGGTTGAGGCAGGCCACTGGTACGGATTGAATGACGTGCAGTTCCAGATGTTTCATAGTTTGGTATCTCCTTTTCGTTAGTAGATTGTGGTTACAGGTTGACCGGTGCGAGCAACAGGAGGCCGAAGCCGAACCCTTTGGCGCTGCCGATACCGGCCTGATAGGTTTGAATGAAATGCTCCCGGTCGGTTACTTCCAGAACGCCGCGGAACTGTATGCCGCCGTGATAGGCGCTCAGCTCATTCTTGCGAAAATGGCTTTCCGTCATTGGACTTATTTCCAGCGACCGTTCCTCAACAATGCGGAACCCACCCGGTACTTCCCGTTTCCTCTCCATGTCCAGGCAACGCACCTGTCCCTTGCGGACCAACCATGCCTTCAATTCGTCCGGCTTTACCAATGGCACCCGTTTACCCCGCTTACGCTTGCCCGCTGCCGTCATGAGCGGCTGCCCTTGTGCATCCCGCTGTACAAGCGCCTTGACCGGATTTGCCTGCAAGTCGAAGGCATAGTACCGGTGTGACAAGAACGTGGGTGATATCTCCTTGAGGGCGAAGTTTTCTGCCGGACACCATGCTGGGCATATCGGCTTGGCAGCGGCAAGCACCCACACCCTGAACTCCCCTTCCAAGGGGTCAATTCGCGTGAGAAAGCTTCGCTCAGCATCGGGCATACTTGGGAAACATTCCCATGTTTTTCTGTGCCAGGCGTAGCTGTCGAAAATACGCTCGGTACGGGCAGTCTCGACATTTATGTCTAATCTGGCGAGCCAGTTCATACGTCCTCCTCGACGGGAGCGACACCCGGCGTCCAGAAGGATGCGGCCCATTCAGTCTTGGTACGGTCGGACCAGTAACGCAAATCGGTTTCCAGTTGCGCGTAGTTAACCGGCACACCGTGCGACTTCGCCATCTTCACCATGCGCATGATCCGTTCGAACACCTCATGTCTGTCGGCGGCCAGAATCTGCTGAAATCGCCGCTCCGTGGGAGTAAGCTTGTTGTCGTCGCTCCGCTTCTCGTTCCGTTCACGCTCGATGCTTTTGCAGGTTGCGCCAAGGTTGCCCTGCGCCGTTTCATCGGGATGGGTGGCGTACAGCCCCGCAACATAGGCAGCCGCTTCATTGCCGATTTCCACTCCCAGGCGACTGAGCACGGGCCAGGCCCGGTGTTTCTTGTTCTCCACAAGTATGCAGCGGAGATTAGCCATCATCCCCCGGTCATCCCTGCACCTGCGGAGCCGTTCCAGAAAAGTGCTCATTGATCGTCCTCCTTGCTTTCAGTGCTATCCGTTTCTGGTTCATCTTTGGTCGCGGTCAGTTTCTGCCACCCTTTGGCAAAGGCCCGACGCTGGCGCGGCGTGTCTTGGCCGCAAGCCAATGCGTAGGCAGCGCATGCAGATTTAAACAGCAGCTTGCGCCATCTCTCCTGCAAGGGAATTGCGTCATCAGTCCCGACGGCTTCGATATACGCCATAAGCAACCCAAGGTTCTTCTCGACAGTAGTCCAGTAGTGACTGGTGGCAATTGAATGCAGCTTCATTCTAAGCTTGCCAGAATCTTTGCCAGCGCCCTTCAAACGGCCTTCCCAGCCTCCATCGACTTCCTTACGATATGTTTCGACAGTCCAACCAAGCTTCCGCGCAAAGCTTTCAGAATATTGCACCTCTGTCTGGTATATGGCCGTATTGACATAAAGTTTGGGCGAGATGTGAAATACCGACTCGACTCCAATATCCATAGACGCCTGATCCCTAGTCATGGCACAAATATGAAAATCGAATGCCGTGTCATAAGGTGCATTTTCGATGGTTAAGGCTCCACCGAGGCCAAATGCGGAGCGTTTCGCAAGTAAAGCTGAAAGCTCGCGCCAAAGGGCTTTTGAAGGTGTTATTGACACAACGGAGCGCTCAACCGTTTCAATCCCTTTGTCGTCAGTTTTTCTGGCTAAGCGGACAGAAGCTGTTGGTTCCGCCGGAAATCCATCTCTAAAGGTGTCGTACTTAAAGCCGTTACAGCAGTACATTTCGGTAGCGTTGAGCAAGCGTATCCACCGCGCAACCGGCGCCAACCGACCAAGATATGTTCTGGTTGCATTGATGCTCTCAAATGCAACAGGATCAGGCTTACTCGGGAACATTTCCCAAACCGGCCTGCCAAGGGCGATATCGTTAAACTCCATCCGCTTCCACAGGTTGTTTTCCTTGTCATCCTTGGTAAACGACAACGACGATTTGTAGCTTCTTGCAATTGACTCAAACGTCGGCAGATTGAGATGAATTGTCTTCGCCAAAAGCTCACCGCGAATCATTGCATGCGCCATTGATTGAGAAAGACATGGGGCATCCGGGTTGCCTACTTGCGACGTCTTGACATTTTCCCATTGCGCTATCGGTGACCCACCCCCGGGAGAAAAGCACTGAAACGTCAGCAGAGTTAAGGCAATCCGAGCGTTCTGAATGGGACGTTTTGCTAGTTGTCCTTCATGATCATTCAATGTTGAGTTGTTTCCCGTTGCCAACTCAAAATCAAGCAATGCTACCGGTGATGCTTTGTCACCGGAAAGTTTGGCCACCTGCAACCATGGCTTGGTCGGATGAAACAACTCAAAAGCATCCTTCCACTTTGTCAGGTAAGTCCGTGCCGCCTCCGGCAAGCGTTTTGGCACCTCACACCATTCGTCATAATCCTTTGGACCGTCCAAGGCCGCATGGGCAACGCAGAGCAACAGCCGCATCAGCGCCACACGTTCGTGCGGCCGTACTGCCAGATCGACGTATTTTTCTCCGTCGGCAAGCACGCTGCACAGGCTTGCCAGCACCCGTCCACCAGTAGCATTCACCACCGGTATCCACGGGTCAAAAGCAACGTTCATATGCCCTCCTTTACTCGGATTTTTTCACCACAAGACCCATTTCCGCCGAATACGACAACCCGATGCCCTCCTTTAACCCATTGATTTTGACCACCCCGTCGGCACTGACAACTCCCACCACATGACGTCCGTAGAGATAGTCCTCGAACAGCTCTTCGGACGGCAGGACCGCAAAATGATGCAGGGGCGTCTTTACCAGGTTTTTGTGCACAGCCCGCGCCGTTGCATAGTTGAAGTCTCCTGAAATCGTAGCCTCGGTTCCATCCATAAAGAGCACCCTATCCCGTGAAATCTCCCGACAGAGAATCAACGGAACCGTCGGCAACTCATTCAATCGGGTTTGGACTCCTTCTTCATCTTCCAACGCAACCTGCCAGATATTGCTGCTGGAAAGCGCCTTCTGGCGGTAGACCAGTGTCTTTGCATAGCCGTCATCGCACAGAGTCAGCCAGGATTCCGGGTCGTCATCCCTTTCTTCATAGGTCACATCCAGAAGTAAGCGAATCCTGTCCGGTACGGCAATGTCAGTCTGTAACCGCCAGACCTCCAGCGACCGGAGCAGCACATACGGATCATACACCTTGGCCTTGCCCCCCAAGGCGGCAACAATGCCCCTTGGCGACATCTCCCGCAGCTCCTCAAGCGACTTTTCCTCTTCGAGGATGCAGACTCGCGGGGCGTCAACCGGCCGCTCCTCACGCTCATGCCGCCAGAGCCGGCCAAGCCGTTGCAGCAGCATGTCAGTTGGAGCCAGTTCCGTTATCAGCAGGTCGGCGTCGAGATCGACGCTCTGCTCGACCACCTGCGTGGAGACCAGGATTGAGCCACACCGGAAAGAACCGTCCTTGCCGAACCGCGTCATCCACTCATCTTCCCGTTCTTCCCGGTGGCTGAATATCATGCGTGAGTGCAACAAGCCGAGCTTGAACTGGCCGTCGGCAAACTGTTTCAACTGGCTGAACTGCTTCTGGGCCGTACCGACGGTATTGCAAATCCAGAGCACAGCGCCACCAGCAGAGGCAGCTGCAACAGCCTCTTCCAGCGCCCTGCCCAGCGACACGAAATCCACCGAGATCCTTTTCGATGGAGGCGGCGTTGCTGCAACCGGTTTAATCGGCGCATGTTCGCTCCTGCCGGTTATCAGCGGATATGATTGTGCGGCTGGATCATCAGACACAACAGCGTCAGAAAGAAGTTTGGCATGGCGCTTGCCGGTCAGAGTGGCCGAAAGGATAATTACCGTACAGCCGAGATTTTCAAGCGTGGTGATGAGTTTGTCGATCAAGGCGCCGGTATAAACGTCGTAGGAATGGACTTCGTCAATGATCACCACCTTGCCAGCCAAGGCAAAGTGCCGGACGAAGAAATGCTTGGCCGCAACCACCCCTAACAGAGCCTGGTCAACCGTGCCGACACCGAATGGCGCGAGCAGCGCCCGTTTGGCGGAGGCGAACCAATCCCGGCCGTTTCGGGCATCTTGATCCGGCTTCTCCATCGCATTTGGGGCGGGCTTGTAGTTATTGAGGTCGTCGCGCATGAGCCAGGAATTGCCATGTATAAGCCGGCTGGGGCCGGTCGTTGGCGCAATGCGGCACAAGAACTCGTTCATGCGCAGATGAATACGGTTGCTGGTGGCCTGCGTCGGCAGGGCGAAATAAATACCGCAGGCCTTGCCCGCTGCCAGCAACTGATAGGCCGCGCCGAAAGCGGCTTCCGTCTTGCCCATTCCCATGGGAGCTTCGATGACGTATACACCGGGGCCGGTTATGGTAGCCATGGTCTTAGTCTGCATGTCGTTGGGAGGGAAATCGAATAACTGCTCAAAAGTCATACCAGTTGCGATCTGGGGTGGGACAAGGCCGATGGTATCGAGGGCGTTACGGGCACACACCGCCGGGTCACGATGGTTGTCACTGGCAACAGGCGAGAAGAAACGTTCGTCGGAGCCAATCCAGTCCGCCACTGAGGTTAACCCGGCAAGCCACCAGATGGCGGCCGAGTCGCCGGCAAGAGCCGTAAATGGTCCTTCTACCTGGAAGTAATCCCACACCTGCCGAGCGTCCTGAAGCCGTTCGGTGTTCCAATCTATGCCGCTATGCTCTTCTGTGAGTGGCGCTACCAGCGGCGGTCTGATGCCGCGGTCATTGGGCAAAAACTTGATCCGCCCGTGGTGCGCGCCTAACGCCGCCGCCACATATTTGGCAATGCTTCTTGCGCAACCCAGTTCAACCAGAAAATCCTGAATCGCCGCATGTGATGCTTTGCCGTGGTCAGATTCAGTTCCTCCCTGCCAATTGCCTTTCCGTGCCACATGGTCAAGGTTGTTATCGATCAGCCACTGCTCACACTTAAGTTGAAATCCCGGTGAAATCTTCCCGAGATCATGCAGCGCGACCAACGCCCCAACTGCAGACGGCATCAAATTATACAGCCACAGTAGTTGCGGTGCGGTTTCGACAATACAACGAGCCACGCACCCCACATTGATCATGTGCTGATAAACGGAAATTCCCGGCTTGCCGTCAGCTGTTGTTTTTGCCCAAAAGATCATGCCTTCCCCCAGCACCCCCAATACCCCTCCATCAATCCCCCTCAAAGCAGGGCGCCCACAGGGGGGCGCCCCTACTTGATCGGGCGCGGAACGCGGGCAACGGGGTTGCCCCTACGTGACATTCACCGGGTTTTCCCTGTCCTCTGCCCATTTCAACGGGTTCTCCGCGATGTATGTCCGCGCCCGGTTCAATTCATCGTCGTTGCGCATGATCCGTTCGTAATAATTGCGCTGCCAGACGGGAACACCGGGATTGTCGCGCAACCGGTTGATATGCCGGGACGAAAACGATTTGAACGCCCGCACGATTTCAGACAACGGCGCAACCTCGCCACCGTGGCCCCTGTAGGGGCAGGTCTCAGACCTGCCCTGGTCTGACCTACCCTGGTCTGACCTGTCCATGTTATAATCCTGGGCGGGTCTTAGACCCGCCCCTACAGACACCGCCCCTACAGACACCGTCCTTACAGACACCATGCCTGCGGACACCACCCCTACGGATCCCTGTTCCATCATGACAATACCGGGTGTGTTTTGGGCAGATGTAGGGGCAGGTCTCAGACCTGCCCCGGTTTCCAGACCCGCCCCTACAGGCGATTCGGGCGTTGCCCCTGTCTGCCTCTTGAGAATGACGATTGCATGCACGTGGTTGGGCATGACGACAAACGCATCCAACACGACGGACGGATAATGTTCCGGCAACCCCTGCCATACCGCCTGGACAGCCTCACCCGCCGGGTTCAACCGGACAGTCCCTTCAACAACCTCCCCGAACAGGCATTCCCGCCCATACACACAGATGGTAACAAAGTATGCGCCTGCCTCGGCATAATCATATCCCTTCAGACGAATGGACCGACGGTGATGAATCTCGGGATCGTATGTCATCCGCCTATCCCCTCCAACGCCATCCACACCCGCGCCGCGAGCCGCGCATCGTCAAGCGCCCGGTGGCTCTGGGCTCCACCGGGAAGCGGCCCGAACAGATGGTGGTAGACCGTCTCCAGGCGGTGATTCGGCAGATGGGGCAGATGCTTCCGGGCCAGGCGCACGGTGCAGTGCCATCGGTTGGGGAGCCGCTTCCCGAGCCGCGCCAGCTCATGCCGGATGAAAGCGCTGTCGAAGGGGGCGTTATGCGCGATGAGTGGCGCATCGGCGACGAACTCCAGGAAGCCGCGCCAGGCTTCCCGCGGCGCGGGCTTTCCCGCCAGCATCGCCTCGGATATGCCGTGCACCCGGAAGGCGCCGTCGCTGATGGGAGCGCCGGCATCGATAAGGGTGTCGAACTCGGCGACGATCCCCCCGTTCTCGACCGCCACCACGCCAACCTCGATCACCCGTCCGCCGCGCATAATCGATATGCCGGTCGTCTCCACGTCCACCACGATGTGACGTTTCTCCCGCATCAATCCCTCTTCCTCCCCCGCACCCGGGTCTCCTTCAGTCATCGAGCATAACTGCGCCCGACACCGTATCACAAGCTTGTGACAGCATACGTCACAAAAAATGAACCACAACTAACAATCGAATGCTACACCCCGGCACGCCCCTCTGCAAGGATATTTTTCCGGCACATTCCCTCCTTGCCCGCCCGCACTCGAACCTCCTTTGACACCCAAGTATCGATATGCTAGATTGTGTTCAAAATAATCTTGAACACCACGGGGCGCGTATGCATATGAAAAACGAACTGTTGGCCGAAGCCCTGAATCTCCCTCCAATCGAGCGCGCTCAGCTGATCGAAGACCTTCTATCCAGCTTCGAGTTCCCCGACCGCGAACGGCTCGACCGTCTCTGGGCAGCAGAGGCAGAGGAACGCATCAATGCCTACGAGCGGGGCGAGCTCACCGCAACGCCACTTGAAGCCGTCTTCGAAAAGATTTAAATAAGCCTCCCCAGCCCATCCAAAACGAAATGCCGGTCAGTACAAGAAGCAAATTTTTCACAAAAAAAGGCGCCGCGGTTTCCCGCGGCGCCCTTTCCGTGCCAAGGTCAATAAAGCCTATTTGAAATCGGCAAACTTCGAGATCACCAGGTCATTCGCCTGGGTATCCTTCAGGTGGCACTCGTAGCAGTTCTTCACCGGGTCGACGCCGGAGGGCTTCCCTTCCGGGGTGAAGCCGGCAAAGAGCCAGCCGCCGGTCTCCTGCTGCTTCTTGTCTTTCTTCATCAGGACGATCATGTTCTTCTTGCCCTTGACCGGCTTGCCGCCTTCATCCTTGATGTTGTAGAAGACCACGACGAACTGGCTCCCCTCCGGGTACTTTCCCCCCGTCTTGTAAGTCTTCATCGTCTTCTTGTCCACGTAGATGTAGTGGATGCCGTAGAAGAGCGACTTCTTGTCGTTGACGACCTTCTCCTTGCTCTTCTCCCACTTCTCGTACCCCTTGGGCAGGGCAACCTTGTCGGCGGCAACCGCCTGCGAGGCGGCGAGCGCCATGACAGCGGCCAGCGTCAGGAACACCAGTTTCCTCATTGCTTCATCCTCCGTTGCTGCGCAGATTTCTCCGGCACCCTGGCCGGCAAACGTCTGCCACGATAATCCATTTGCCGCCGGGATTCAAGGGAAAGGTTCACGGCGTTATCCACGAACCACACGAAAAACACCAACAAACCCAACCATTATATCTGCCTGTCCGACGTTACCTTTTTCCGTGAATCGCTGATATGCAGCTATCGCTTAAATTGTCGTGATATTTCGCGTCGTTCGTGGACCGTTTTTAGGTTCAGTGCTCCTTTACTTCCAGGGGCCAGACACTGTCCCCTTCCGCAGGCCGCCCCAGCTTGTCCGTGACATTCCACCGGACCTTTATGGGCATCCGCTCCTTGAATAGGCCGGGGTCCTTCGGCTTCAGGACCGCGGCCATGTCGAAGACCGAGTGGAACGTCTCACCGGCAAAGGCTTTTCCTTCCCGGTCGGTCATGCTGAACTCGCGGATGTCCACCGGCCGGTCGAAGTAGGCACTGACATCTTCGATCTCCTTCGCCCCCTTGTCCTTCACCGCCGTGACACTCAGGAGCCGCGGCGGACCGGGCTCCCGCACCCATTCTCCTTCCGGCTTCTGCGGACCGCGGGCCCAGTCCAGGTCCTTCCCCCCCTGGAGCAGGCGGACCCCATGCACCTCCGGGAACTGGGTGAGGGTCATCACCAGGGCATGGAGCATTCCGTCCCGGTCGGCGCCGGGCGCAAGGAAGCCGTCGGCGAGGTCGACCCTTTTCAGTCCGTCCACCTGCTCAAGAGCCAGAAGCCGCGCCCCCGGCGCGAACGGCTGGGCGATCTCGCCCCGGTAGGCTGACACTTCCATGCCCGCGAGGAGCCGTTCCACGGCAACCTTCTCCATGCTCCCCTCGTCGAAGGTGAAGAAGGGAAACGGCACCACCTTGCCTACCTCTCTGGCCGATGGAAAATAGATGACAAAGGCGTAGCAGGTCCCCTTGGCGGCGGTGGGTGCGGGACCGAAATGCTTCTCATAGGCCTTGGTGGCCGAGACGCGGGTCGGTGCCGCCGGAGCCGGTGTTTCCTTTTTCCTGCAAGCGGCCAGGGTGACGCCCAGAAGCAGAACAACAACGCATAACAGCGTGAAACGGAATATCTTTCCGTCCATGGTTTCTCCCGGCAAAGGCCGGAGGGGAGCCAAACATGTTCGAAGTTCCATGTTCGATGTTCGAAGTTGAGAAGCATGAATCTAACGTCGAACTTCGAACGTCGAACAATGTTGGGTCCATCCGGCCTTTGATGCTGTCAGAATGTTTTACCGGTCCCCGGTCACTATTTCACGGTGTACCAGAACTTGACCGTCCTCACCTTTCCGTCGGCCAGCTTGAACTTGCACATCACGCCGTATTTCCCCTTGCCGGGCATGGTGAAATTGGCGCCGAAACCCTCTCCCATTGCCATCAGGTCCTTCACCTGCTCGGCCTTGTCCGGACCCACGACTTTTATTTTCGCTTCTCCCTTGCTCAGCGGCTTGCCGGTCTTGGCGTCGGTGAACGTCACCATGATGTGGTGGGTCTCCTTCATCCCCGTGAGGTTGTAGACGTCGAAGGTGGCCTTGACACCGTCCACCACTTCCTCGTGGGCCGCCTTCTTGTGTCCGCCATGCTCCATGGACCCATGCTCCATCGGCATCGACTCGTGATCCATGGCAAAAGCCACCAGTGGTGCCGCAAGGGCGAAAGATACTGCTGCGAGAATTGTTGCGATTTTTTTCATGTTTTTCTCCTCTTTCTCTGTTATGTAGGGGCGAGGCGCTGCCTCGCCCTCTTGTTATTACCGGCATTCTCAGGGCGACCCGTTCTCAGGGCGACCCGCCGGTCGCCCCTACCAATTCACCATTCACCTTTCACGGTTTTCAATGTTTCATCCCACTGTACTTCAACTTCCCCTTCTTCAGATCGTGTACTTTCATAAGCACAAAAATCACCGGCGTCATGATCAGGACATGAATCGCCGACGAAATCATCCCGCCGATCATCGGCGCTGCGATAGGCTTCATTACGTCGGCGCCGGTCCCGCTTGACCACATGATTGGTACGAGGCCGATGAGGGCCACGGCCACGGTCATGAGCTTCGGCCGCAGCCGCAGCACCGCCCCCTCGAACGTTGCCTCATAGATATCCCGCTCGGTCACCGGCCCCTTGAGGAGCCGCTTGTCCAGGGCCTCGTGGAGATAGATCACCATCACCACCCCCGTCTCCACCGCCACCCCGTAGAGGGCGATGAAGCCGACCCAGACCGCCGTCGACAGGTTGTAATTCAACATATAGACCATGAACACGCCGCCCACCAGGGCGAAGGGGACCGAGAGCATGACCATGGAGGCCTCCAGGGCCGAGTGGAAGGTGAAGTAGAGCAGAACGAAGATGATGACGAGTCCCATCGGTACGAGGAGTTTCATCCGCTGCTCCATCCGGACCTGGTTCTCCCACTGTCCCGACCAGCCGACGTAGTAGCCGGGGGGGAGCTTCAGCTGCTTCTCCAGGACCTTTTTCGCCACGGTGACGAAGCCCCCCATGTCGCGGCCGCGCACGTTGAGGAAGACGATGGAGCGCAGGAGCCCCCCCTCGCTGTTGATCTCGGGGGCGCCGGTGGACACCTTCAGCTTCGTGACCAGCGACAGGGGCACCTGAGCGCCATTCATCCCCGAAACAAGCATCCGCTGGATTTCGGGGATGTTGTCCCGGTAGTCGCGCAGGTAGCGGATCCGGATCGGAAAGCGGTCGCGCCCCATGACGGCAGTGGTCAACATTTCCCCGCCGAGCGCCGTCTCGATCACGTCCTGGATATCGCCGATGTTGGCCCCGTAACGGGCCGCCGCCTCACGATCCACGTCGATGTCGATGTAATTCCCGCCGGTCACCCGCTCTGCCACCACGTCGGCAGCGCCGGGGACGGTCTTGAGTATCCCCTCCGCCTGCACCGCCAGGTCCTTGAGGACGTTCAGGTCATTGCCGAATATCTTCACCCCAAGGTCGGTCCGCACCCCGGTGGAGAGCATGTTGATCCGGTTGATGATCGGCTGGGTCCAGCCGTTGCGCACCCCGGGGATCTGGAGCTTCCCGTCCAGTTCCGAGACGATGTCCGCCTTGGTGATGCCGGGGCGCCACTTCTCCTTGGGCTTGAGAATGATGATACTCTCGAACATGGAGACCGGCGCCGGGTCAGTGGAGGTCTCCGCCCGCCCCACCTTCCCCAGCACGTGCTCCACCTCGGGGAAACTCTTGATGATGGCGTCCTGCACTTGGATGAGGCGCTTCGCCTCGGTGATGGAGACGTTGGGGAGCGTGACCGGCATGTAAAGGAGCGACCCCTCGTCGAGGGGGGGCATGAACTCGCTCCCGAGCCGGAAGAACAGGATGAAGACTGCGAGTGCAAGGGCGACGAAATTGAGGAGGATGGTGGTCTTTTTGTACTTGAGCACCCAGCGGATCACCGGCGAGTAGAGCCGGATGAAGAAGGAGGATACGGGATTGGCGCTCTCCGGCGGCATCTTCCCCCGCATGAAGTAGTACATGAGGACCGGCACCAGGGTGATGGCGATGATGGCCGAACCGACCATGGAAAAGGTCTTGGTGAAGGCGAGGGGATGGAAGAGTTTCCCCCCCTGTCCCTCCAGGAGAAAGACCGGCACGAAGGAGAGGACGATGATCGCGAGCGAAAAGAAGATGGCGCGTCCCACCTGCTTTGCCGAGGCGATGATCACCTCCAGCCGCTTCTCCTTCCGCTCCTCGGGGGAAAGCTCCGAGAGGTGCCGGTAGCAGTTCTCCACCATGATGACCCCGGCATCCACCAGGACGCCGATGGCAATGGCGATCCCCCCGAGCGACATGATATTGGAGGTGACCCCGAGGAGCTTCATGGTGATGAAGGCAAAGAGGACCGCGATGGGAAGGGTGAGGACGATCACCAGGGCGCTCTGGAAGTGGAGGAGGAAGACCAGCACCACCAGCGACACGACGACCGATTCCTCGGTGAGTGCCCGCTTCAGGGTATGGATGGCCCGCTCGATCAGGTCGGAGCGGTCATAGCGTGCCACGATACGGACTCCCGGCGGGAGCCCCTTCTCCAGGGCCGCGATCTTCTCCTGCACCCGGTCGATGACATCCTTGGCGTTCTCCCCGTAGCGCATGACGATGATCCCGCCGACCCGTTCACCTTCGCCGTTCAGGTCGAGGAGACCGCGCCGGATCTCGCCGCCCAGCTGAACCGTGCCGAGGTTTTTCAGATAGATCGGCGTGCCCCGCATGTCGGCACCGACAACGATGTCCTCCAGGTCCTTGGCCGACTTGACGTATCCCTCGCCCCGGATAAGGTACTCGGCGTCCGCCTTTTCCAGGAGCCTTCCCCCGACATCCTTGTTGGAGCGCTTGACCGCCTCCATCACGTCACCGATCTTGATGCTGTAGGCGAAGAGCTTGTTGGGATCGAGGTCGATCTGGTACTCCCGGACGAAGCCGCCGATGGAGGCCACCTCGGCCACGCCGGGAACGGTGTTCAGCTGGTAGCGGACGAACCAGTCCTGCAGCGTCCGGAGCTGCTCCAGGTCATACCCCTTCCCTTCCAGGGTATACCAGTATACGTGGCCGACACCGGTGCCGTCCGGCCCCAGCGTCGGAGTCACCCCCGGCGGCAGGAGCGACGAGGCGTAGTTGAGCCGCTCCAGGACCCGGGTCCGTGCCCAGTAGATGTCCGCCTTGTCCTCGAAGATCACGTAGATCATCGAGAAGCCGAAGGCCGAAGAGGCCCGCACCGCCTTGACCTGGGGGAGCCCCTGGAGGTTCACCGCCAGGGGGTAGGTCACCTGGTCCTCCACCACCTGCGGCGAGCGGCCGGGGTAGTCGGTAAAGACGATCACCTGGTTGTCGGAGAGGTCGGGAATCGCATCCACCGGCGTCTTGTAGACCGCCCAGATGCCGACAGCGATCACCAGGGCGAAGATCATCAGAATGATGACGCGGTTGCGGGCGGAATAGTCGATTATGCGTTCGATCATACATGTACCTTTTCCCCTCACCCCAACCCTCTCCCAGAGGGAGAGGGAGTTTCCAGTATACCCTCTCCCCTTGGGAGAGGGTGGCCGGAGGCCGGGTGAGGGATAAAAATCACATCTTCATTTCATCTTTCTTCTTAGGCGCAACAGGCGTCGGAGCCTTCTCCTCCATCTTCATCCCCGGCATCCCCTCATGGCCGCCCCCGCCACCCTTCAGCTGGGCCTCGGAATCGATGAGGTAGCCGCCGCTCGACGCGACCTTCTCCCCGGCCTTCAGGCCGGAGATGATCTGGACGTTGTCACCGCTGCGCGCTCCGACCTTCACGTCACGGGGCTCGAACATCCCCGGCTTCGTCTCCACCCAGACCACCTGGCGCTGGCCGGTGTCCATCACCGCCGATACCGGTACGACGATGGAAGTGCTGAGCGCAACTTTTACGGTGGCATTGACGAACATGTCCGGTTTCAGCTTCAGACCCGGGTTGGGGATCTCCACCCGCACCTTGACCGTTCGCGTTTTCGGGTCAAGGAACGGGTAGATGAACGCCACCCTCCCCCGAAACGTCTTACCGGGGTATGACTGAGATACGATGTCCACCCTCTGGCCGATCTTGATGTTGGGGAACTCGTTTTCGTAGACCTCCACCTCCACCCAGACGGAGGAAAGGTCGGCAATGTTGAAGAGCGGATCGCCCACGTTCACGTACTGCCCCTCCAGGGCGATCTTTTCGATCACTATGCCGGAGAGCGGAGTATAGATGGGGAGGCGGATGTTGGGCTGGCCCGCCTTTTCCAGACCGGCGATCTGCTCATCCTTCACGCCCATCAGCTTCAGCCTCTGCCGGGCGGAGGCGACCAACCCTTCCCCCCCCTGGGAGATGGATTGAATGGGGGAGCTCTTGAACTGCTCCCGACTTTTCAGGGCGAGGAGATACTCCTGCTGGGCAGATACGAGATCGGGGGAATAGACCTCGGCCACGGGTCTGCTTTTGGAGACGTAGTCGCCGACCTTGTTCACATGGAGCCGGTCGATGCGCCCCGCCACCCAGGCGGTGACTTTCGCCTGCCGGGATTGGTCGTACTGAACGATGCCGGTAGCGGCGATCTCCTTGCTGAGGGACATCGTCTTCGCCTCGGTGGTGGCAACATTTGCCAGAACCATCTGGGTCGGAGACAGCGCGACGTGCGCCACCATCTCCGCCTCGTTGCCCCCCGCCTGCGGGGATTCGATCTTCTTCACCAGCGTCATCCCGCAGATGGGGCAGGCCCCCGGCGTGTCCTTGATGATGAAGGGATGCATCGGGCAGGTGTAGAGCTCTTTTCCTTGCTGGCCATGCGTGGCCTCCTGCGCCCCCTTGCCGGCCTGGTGCCGGTGCCACAGGTAGTAGCCACCGCTGGCGGCAACGACGAGAAGGATCACTATCGGTATCACTATCTTGGTAGACTTCATGGTCAATCCTCGTGTTTATTCGACTTTCGAGCTACAAACTGAACCCTTGAGGCGCTTCCAAACGGGCGCGAGATTTCGGCCAGATCGTCGCCGGCCCGCAAGAAGCTTCGCTGAGGCGTAGTACCCACAGGGCATAAACAGCGCTACGTTAAAGCGGGGCTTCGAGGACACGGCGGCGAGATGGTCGGAAGACCGCACCCGCCCTTACAGCAACTCTTTCCCTACTAACGCCTCAAGCTGCGCCTTCTTCATCTGGTAATCAGCCAAGGAATCGTAAAGCTCCCGCTCATAGTTGAAGAGCGTAACCCGACTGTCCAGCAGCGTCAGGAAATCGACCTTGTTGACCCGATAACCGATGGTAGCCGATTCCAGGGATTGCTCGGCCTGGGGGATGATGCCGGTCCTGTAAAGCTCGGCCAGCTTCTTCCGCCGCTCCATCTGGGCCAGCAGGTCGGCAATGCCGGCATCGATGCTGTTCCTGGTACTGTTCAGCTCTTCGGTGGCCATCCGGACACTGGAATCCGCCTCCGCCACCATCTCGTGGCGGTGGTGCCGGAAAACGGGGAGGTTGAAGGTCACGCCCAGGGAGTACATGTCATCGCCGTTGCTCCCCTCGAAGCGATCCCGCTGCATGTATTCGAAGGAGACGTTGAAATCGGGGTAGAACTCTTTCTCCGCCAGCTTGTGCCCCGCCTTTCCCTTGTCGATCAGCGCGTTGAGGCTCTTGAGCAGAGGGCGATTTTCCGCAGCGAGCCTGCGCAGCTCTTCGGGAGAAACGGCGATCGGTTTGGTGTCGAAATCGGGAATTGCACCGACCGGAGTCTCCGCCGGCCTGTAGAGCAGGGCATTGAGGGCCGCCTGCAGGCTCCTGCGCTGCTGTTCCAGGGAGATGCGCATGTCGAGAAGCTTCGAGCGTTCCACCTGCGCCTTGAAGACATCCTGCTGCGTACCCTGCCCAACGGCATACTTGGTTTCAGCCAGGGTGACGAAGTCGTCGAGGATCCTGCCGTTCTTGTCCACCACCTCCAGGGACCGCTCGGCAAAGTAAATCTGGTAGTACGCCTCGGTGACCATCCTGCGCAGCTCAAGCTTGCGCTCCTCCACCTGCCAGCGGTACGCCTCGGCTTCCTGTGACGCCACCTCGCTCCTGAGGTCCCGTTTTCCCCAAAAGGGGATGAGTTGGCTGATCCCGATCACCTTCTGGGTCATGGGGTCTTTACGGAAATTGAACGGATCAGAAAGGATGCCATTCTGAATTTTCAGCATCAGCATCGGGTCGTCCAGACGCCCCTCGTGAAGCACCCTGTTTCTGAACATCTGCCAGCGGGCCTCGGATGCCTTCAGCTCAGGGTTGTTGGCGATGGCGGTGGCGATCAGCCGAGAGAGGTCTTCCGCAGGCGGAGGTTCTTCCGCCATGGCGGGTATGAGCATTGCCAGCGAGAATGAGAGTACAAGCAGAAAGGTACGGCACGATCTCATGAGCACTCCTGCAATCAGGAATCTGCTGAATGCTTACCTTTACAGGTAGTCATCTCTTCAGATTCTACAACGATTTTCCCTTTTTTCAGAATTCGGCCGCTTCACGCGGCCTCATTTCCCGGGGGTACAACAGATGCCGCACCCCGCTTGCCCATTTTCCGGGTCCTTGCCGGTGAGCTTCCGGTACTGCTCGGCGCTCAGACAATTGGCGACGCTGTTCCGGTATCCCAGGCAGCCGACCGTCGATGAGATGACTGCCGGGCCCGTCGTTTTCGAATCGTATGCCACGATCACCCGGCTGCCGGCCAGGTCGATCTCCACCCCAGCCACGCCGTTATTCGCCCGGAGCACCCGCTCTATGGCACTGCCACATTTCTGGCAGGTCATGCCGGTTGTGCTGAGTACCGCCACCCTGTCCGCAATGGGCCTGATGCGGACGAACATGGCACCGGTTACCAGCAGTGCGATGACCGTCAGGAGCAAAGCGATATTGATGACGTTTTTCTTCTTCATAACCACTACCCTCGGGGCTGCTTGTGGATTCGCTCGCCAACGTGACGGAGTAAATACAACGAGCGTGCCAATCCACCGGCTTGCGTTTAACCAGTTAAAATAGCAGGGCTTTACAAAAGGAGGGCCGATGGAATGAAGAGGCGGGTGGAGAATAGTGTACAGACACATGTAGGATATTCTACAGGCAGGCGAAACAGACGACCGGTTAGCGGCACCGCCTAGCGCTGGCCAAGGAGCGGGGCGAGGCATTTCACGCTGATAGCACCGTTCGTAATTGCGATAGAGATGAAGGAGGCCCATATGATGATGGATTTTTTAGAATCACCATAAAAGCGGCTAACTATAAGAGCGGATTCAAGGCAACTTACTATCTGGCATTCCAACGACGCTTTAATTCAACAAGTCGCCTATCGTTTTTCAAAGATGGTTTCGCTTCTTCGATCTTGGAAAAGGCTTCTCCTATCCCATATGGCCATCTCTCTGCTGATTCGGGAAGAACATTCCATAGCAGCGCTAGCGTTTTCTCAGGGTGTTTTTGAATAATCTTTTCGTGTGAAGCTCTGATATGGGGAAAAGTAAATCCTTCATCCTCAATTTTTGTTACCAGTGGCAAAATGGCCTCGGCAACGACAGGAAACATGGCTTCATTTGAAAAGGCCAGATTACATAGCTTCGCAGTTATTGCCGGACTCTTTGCCAGCTTCTGGCGCGGCCAGACCTCTTTCAGGAACAAAGGCAATAGGAGTCTCCAGCGTTGATTTTTATCATCAAAACAAAACCTCTCTACCTGCCAAATCACCTGGCCTCTGAAGTTATCATCAGCATGAAGTAATACTGTGCGCATTTCCTCGGTCGTAATGTACCGCTCTCCTGTTTTCTTGTAAGTACTTCCCCATCCGGCTAAGAGGATTCCCGCTAAATTGTTTCCCTCTCTTCGCCCGATAAGGTTCCTACTCAGAGGAAGCTTTAACAGGCATGCCTTCAAGCGCAGATAAAGTTTCCCATCTGGAACCCGTGCACCCCAAAAAAAACCATCCCAAAAAGCTTGTTGGTCATCTTCTTCTTTACTAAGAGCTGAAATAAGGTTTATTTCTGTCCAGTCGGGCGCGATAAAAAAGAACCAATTTATATTGAACATAAATATTACGAGTGCATACCGTCGATGGTCACCTGACAATGCAAGCAACTCTTCAACATGGCTCGTCCACTGGATTGGGAATCCTTTCCCACGAGATGAATTTTCCTTTTGTGGGTCATTCATAAGAACCTGCGACAGTTTGCCAACTGGCGAATTCAGGGCCTCTGTCACCCAAGCCCGTTCCTTATCTCCTTGAACCGCAAGAGAAGTGGGGCGGTCTGATGTAGACCTTAGTGCTTCCAATATCTTCGACCAGACCCGTTCAAATTGGTTTGGATAGCTGCGAAGGAGAGTGTTACTCGATTTTAAAAGCCACTCTGACGCCGGATGGATAAACCTTGCGACTGATTCGGTTGATGAGTTTGCAAGTGTTTCGACAACCACAGCAGAAAAGCGAGGTTTATCATTTGCTCTGGCAGGTGAATACAGGAATGTCCTCCACGCCCACTCT
This sequence comes from Geobacteraceae bacterium, assembly GCA_024281055.1. GTDB lineage: Bacteria > Desulfobacterota > Desulfuromonadia > Geobacterales > Geobacteraceae > JAMXLF01. The sequence continues at coordinate 82,675 of JAMXLF010000087.1, read as the reverse complement.
GGCCATTCATCACGCTTTGCAGCTCTTTTAAGTGCTGAAAAGGCACGAACTGGTCGTTCTGCAGCCAAACCTGCAAAGGGGTCCTTGTTTATCATCGTTTCATACTCTCGCCCGCTAAGCTCTTTCGCTTTATCCAGAAGGTTATCTAATGGCACCGTTAGAAGCTCCGAGTGCTCCGTGTCAGTTCCAACAAGACCGCCTCTGCCTTCCATGGAGGCGGCTGCTTTGGCTGAATATTCTCGTTGCCATTCAGGCGCAAGCTGCTGCAATATTTTGCTTTCTGCTTGTAAATCGAAACTGAAACTGCACCCCATATCAGCAAGCCAATGGATGCGGTTCAAGGAGTAGAACGCTCGACGTACATCATATTCGGTTTTTTCTTCACCATGCCAACGGGATCGCCCTTGAAGCAATCGCCTCTCCAAACGCATCCGCAATGACGTTGGCAGGTCGCTCCACCTACCATTCAAAGCCAGCATCAGATCTCTTTGATGGTGACCATCCCAAAAGACGTTGTCATCAAGACTGCAAAATAGGTGACCAGCTTCTGAGCCGGAAAACAGTTCTTTGCGACCAGCTGACCATAACCTTAATCGAGCAAAGATATTATCATCATCGTGCCACCAAGCAAGATACTCCTGTTTCGCTGTCTTCGGACTTAACGCAGTGAGCCGTCTAAAAAGACCTACATAGAACAGGAATAGATTTGAAATGCCGTAGTATCTTTCCGATGGCTCTCCTCCCAAATCTGGATCAGGCTCTATAGGGCAGAGAGTGAGATAGGTGTAAGTGCCTAATTCCTTTTCAAGGGAAGCGGCATTTTCCAGATTCTTCCGGAATTCCCGCAGAGCTGTTACAAGGCACTCATCAGGGATTTCCACTTTCTCGTGAAATTCTTGGTATTCTACATCCGGATTTATCATTTTCCTGATGCTGACTTCTTCGCTGTTTTCTGGTGGTTTCGGTCCTCCAGTATACGGCCATCCTATTTTTAGATAAGGTCGCCAGAGCGCAGCGATCTCTCTCACCGCAGCATCGTTCCAGCCATCAATATCTATTGCCGCCTTCAGTTGGTACCAATCATGGAAATTCTTCTTAGGTGCTCTCCATGCTTCGAATACATAACGCCAAGCTAGTCGGACATCTGGGGTCGCATTCTGCTTTTTTCGTTCAAGTTCAAAAAGGATACTACTCTGAATGTCAGGATGGATGCCGGTCTGATGTGACGCCCACCATATAGCCGTCGGCTCACTACATATCTTGCTAATCCAATACCCAAGCTGCCGGAACCTGTTGAGCAATTTAGGCACGTTAATCGAGGAAGCACCTTTTATTGAAGCCAAATTCGTATCAAACAAGCTTTGCCGATCAACTCGTGTGGCTGCAAAGCAGTTCCATACACCTTCCGGAACCTCTCTTTTTGCCCAATAGTCATCAGGATCAATTGTTTTAGGTTTTGGATCACTGTCCAAACCATATGCATCAAATGGATCAAAAAAAGGCTCACGTTCAAGATAGGAACCGGTAGTTCCAGGCTTCAGATAACGTATGGCAGGGTCAAAGACGCACAGCCATTCAGCAGGAAGTGGATTTTCAGAGCCAGCAAACTTCTTAGCGCCTTCAAGAGTTGATACAATATGAGCTACTTGGCCTCTTTCGTGGGAGGACAAATCCCTCGGTCCTTTGCAAGCCATGTCAATGACTTTACCGTACCATGCATCGGGATCTTGCGCCCTGCAAGCCCAAGCGCTCAAGGTATCCCAGAGCGATTTATGATCTTCAGCATCATCATAGGCAATCGGGAGAACACCCTTATGCCGCCATTTTGCCTCAGCATCACTTTGTGAACCAGCCTGAAAGGCATACATCCCTGATGAGTGCTTTTGATGCCTGTTTAGAGCTTCAAGCAGATACAGAACAGGCGGATCATCGGCTGCGTAACCAACAAAAACAATTATGAATTTTTCCAGAATAGCTTGTATAAACCGAGTCGCCCAGCCATCTGCGAGGTACGCATGACCAAATGCGGAACTCGACAATACAAAACCATCACCATATGCACTGTGGTAATCCTTGTCTACATGACCATGTAAATGAATGATGCCCTCAAACTCATCTTGGCGTAATGGATCAGGCAATCGAGGTGGTCTATGATATGGCAGAGAGTTGTTGCAGGACTCGAAAAGCAGGTCAAAGTTTGTTGTAACCAATCTGGTCTTACCGTCTGGAAACCTTGCTAGATCAAGCATAATCTGGTGTGCTGAAAGGTCAATGTCTACCCTTGGTTTGAGGGCATTTGCAACCGCGACTTCTATTTCTCGAACAAGAAAATCGCGTTCAAGAAGACCGAAAACTCGGTCGGCAGAAATGAGGCCACTTATCCCAATTCGCAGATCTAGCTCCGCTGCTTCATCGATGAGTTTTCGTACTGGATCATCGGCGGTAACCCCCAAACTATCAGTTACTCTTTTAGCCAAGCCAAAAAAATCCAAGAGCCCTGCGCGGGCACGTGAAACACCAGCACCGCAGAAGAAAATTACTCTTCCCTCATCTCTTGCAACTAGCAACTCATCGGGTATTGTTGGACCGTCAGCAAGAAATCGCATTATTAGGGTCTCCCATGCAGGATGTCCATAGCACTGTCTTCACGCCACCTTCAATAGCACCCGCCAAACATCTCCAAACCGCCCCATCACCTCGCAGATGCAGGAAATGTCCGGAAATCAGCAGATGCCGGAGCGCTCGAAAGGCTCCTGAACGCCGGCCGCTGAAGCTGGACGTGGTATTATGAGAATGCTGGTCCTTATGTCTTGGAGAGTGGGTATTCTTCATCTTCGAACCAGCGATCAGGATTGTGCAGTATATACGTGCGGAATTTGTCCAGTTCCGCCTCATTGCGGATGACCCGCTCGTAATAATTGCGCTGCCAGAGGCGTCCGGGAAAGGAGGGCCAACCCGATACCGACACGCCTAAGGTATATTTGTGAGTCGTCATTGATTTAAAGGCTCCGACAATATCGCCAACGGTGGTAGGGGCGGGTCTTGTGCCCGCCCTGGAATTCCGACCCTCCGTAGAAGTGAGGGCACCCACAAGGGGCGCCCCTACGAGGAACATGATGAAATGCACGTGATTCGGCATCACCACGAACGTATCCAGCTCCATGCCCGAAAATCTCTCTGGCAGCCCATGCCATACTGATTCCACCATCCGACCCGCATCATTGGCTACCATCACCCCGTCCACAATATCTCCGAAAATGCAGGCCCTCTCCTGCGTGCATGCTGTCACGAAGTATGCCCCCGCCGATGAATAATCGAAGTTTCGCAAGCGGATGGAGCGGCGATGATGAATGTCGGGATTATAAGTCATGAATAACGCCAACCCACATATCTTTGATTGGTAGGGGCACACCTCGTGGGTGCCCTGTTTATATAAACCAAGGCGGGCACAAGACCCGCCCCTACCATTCGCCATGAATCCAAGTGAACAGTTCTTAACTACTCCTCTCCTCCAACCCCGTCAAACGAATTTTTCGCGGTGCAGAAAACAACGCACACCTATCACAGCTGCATCCCGTTCAGGACCATCCTGAACCCGCGCAGCCCTTCCCGAAAGCTCTCCCCTCCGGACGCTCCCGGCGGCTGTTTATGGGACGCCCCGCGGTAAACCGGCTCCAGTTCCAGCCTGTTGCTGCTCCCGTCGACGAGGACCGCCTCCCGGGCAACGGCAATCCCGTCCTCCGGGCTGACCACGACAAGACGATGCGTGCCGGCCTTGAGGCGGATGCGCGCTGCGAACGCGTACCTGACGCCCTCTCCCGCCTCGGGGTCGCGAAGCTTTCGCGGTTCGCAATTCTCATCGGCAAGTTGGCAACGAAGCCTGATGACCTGGCCATCCACGTTGAGCAGGAGCTGATAATCAGCCGTGCCATGGGTGTCCATTTTCAGCGGATGGACCCCCACCATGTGGGTCTTCAGGGACGCAACCACCGAGAGGTCGGCATTTCCCGGGGGAATCGGCTCTCCCGCCGCCGGTTCCCGGAATACGTCACTCCGGGTGCTGACGCTGCTTGCCTTGACAAACTCACTGTTGCCCGCACAACCAGTGACGGCCACACTGGCCGCGACCACCACCGCCATGGCTATTGTTTTCATGTCATGCTCCTTTTGCCTTCAAAAATGGGATTCGTCGCGACGGCTCATGGCTATTTCCGCATCCTCTTTTCTCTTCTCGAACCACCCATAGACCGACGGAATGATCAACAACGTGAGGAACGTCGACGTGACCAGCCCTCCCACGACGACCGTTGCCAGCGGCTTCTGGATTTCGGAACCCGTCCCGCTGGCGAGCAGCATCGGCATCAGGCTGAAAATCGCTATCGATGCGGTCATCAGTACCGGACGCAGCCTGTCGAGGCTCCCCTTCCTGATCGCTTCCTCAAGCCCCATGCCTTCTTCGCGCAACTGCGCGATGCGCGACACCAGAACCAGTCCGTTCAGCACGGCCACGCCAAACAGAACGATAAAGCCGACGGACGCAGGAACGGAGAGATACTGGCCGGAGAGGAAAAGGGAAAAAATGCCGCCGATCAGAGCGAACGGCAGGTTGGAGATGACCAGCAGCGCCAGCCGGATCGACCGGAAGGTGACATAGAGGAGCAGCAGGATCAGGCCGATGGCCACCGGTCCGATGACCATCAGCTTGTGCATCGCCCGCTGCTGGTTTTCGAACTGGCCACCCCAGGTAAGATAGTAGCCGGGCGGAAGTGTTATCTTTCCCTTGATCTTTTGTTTTGCCTCCGCCACGAAGCTGCCGATGTCCCGGCCGCTGACGTTCATCTCGATGCCGATCCTGCGCACGCCGTCCTGGCGGCTGATCTGCACCGGCCCTTCGACCATGCTCACGTCGGCCAGCTGTTCGAGGGGGATGTTCACCCCTGACTTCGTGGTAATCAGGAGATTCCTGATGGATTCCGGCGAATTCCTTTTTTCCTCCGGCAGCCGGACGGTGATGTCGAAGCTGCGGCTCCCTTCGTAGAAGGTGGAGGCCGACTTGCCGGCCACCGCTATCTCGATGACGTTCTGCACGTCGCTGATGTTCAGGCCGTAACGGGCTATTTTCGCCCGGTCGATGGTGATGGTCAGGTACGGCTGCCCGGAGACTTTTTCCGTGTTCAGGTCCGTCCCCCCCTTGATCGTGGCGAGCACTTTGGCCATTTCCGCCGACTTGTCCCGCAGCACGTCGAGGTCGTCGCCGAACAGCTTGACGATCAGCTGCGCCCGGGTCCCGGCCACCAGTTCATCGATCCGACACTGGATCGGCTGGCTGAAGCCGAAGCTGATCCCGGGGATGGACTCCAGCGCCTCGCGCATCTGGTTTGTCAGCTCTTCCTTGGAAATATTCCGCTTCCATTGGCTCTTCGGCTTCAGGACCCCCACGTACCCGGTCTTGTCGGGGCCGCGGGTATCCAGGGCGACGCCGGTCTGTCCGGTGCGGGAGACCACCACGTCCAGTTCGTCGAACTTCTTCAGCCTCTCGGCGGCGCGCTGGTTCACCTCCATCGCCTTGGCCAGGGAGACACCGGGGAGCATCGACACATCCATGTCGAACGAACCTTCGTCCATGACGGGGATGAACTCCGTCCCCAGCCTGGTCACCAGGAACAGGGAGACGACGAGGAGCCCTCCGGCAACGCCGAGGACCACCTTTTTTCGGGCGAGCGCGTATTCCAGGAGCGGCAGGTACTGCTCCCGGGCGTATGCCATGATCCGGCTCTCTTTTTCGGGCTGGGCTTTCAGAAACAGGCTGCAGAGGACCGGGATGATGAAAATGGAGAGGAGAAGCGACGCCAGGAGCGCGATGGCAACAGTGACAGCCAGGGGGCCGAACATCTTCCCTTCGATCCCCTCCAGGGTCAGGATTGGAATAAAGGTGAGGGCGATGATCAGTTCCCCGAAGATGCTCGGTTTGCGCACTTCCATGACCGCCCTGAGGACCGTGTGCAGTTTCGGATGCAGATTCCCTTCTTCACTCAGGTGACGCTGCACGTTTTCCACCTGGATGATGGTGGTATCGATGATCATGCCGATGGATATGGCGAGTCCCCCGAGGGACATCAGGTTTGCGCCGATGCCTGTAAACTTCATTACGATGAAGGTGGCCAGGAGCGACAGTGGCAGGGCGAGCAGCACCACGATACTCCCGCGGATGCTGTTCAGGAGGAGATAGAGTACGATCAGCACCAGGATGGAGCCCTCGATGAGCGCCTTATTGACCGTGCCGACGCTTGCCTTGACAATATCGCTCCGGTCATAGTAGGGAACTATCTTGACGCCATCCGGCAGGATATTGTTCTCGTTGATCTCCCTGACCTTCGCCTCCACCCGGCGCACCACGTCACGGCTGTTCTCGCCCCGCAGCATCATGACGATACCACCGACCGCCTCGTCCTTGCCGTCCTTCATGGCCGCGCCCATGCGCACCGCCTCGCCGACCTTTACCTGGGCCACGTCCCGGATGTAGGTCGGCGTCCCGCCCGGGGATTTCAGGACAATATTCTCGATGTCGCTCACGTTCCGGATCAGGCCAACGCCGCGCACGATGTACTGGTCCGCGTCCCGTTCGAGGATATTGCCGCCGACATTGCCGTTGTTGCTGCCGATGGCGTTGTAGACATCGTCCACGGTGACCGCGTATTTCACCAGTTTCTCCGGCGAAACGACCACCTGGAACTGCTTGAAGTAGCCGCCGAACGAGTTGATTTCGTTGACTCCGGCCACACTCTTCAGCTGCGGGGTGATGATCCACTCCTGGATGGTGCGCAGGTTGGTCAGCCAGGCACGCTTCTGGTCCGGGTCCTGCGGCACTTTCCCTTCCAGGGTGTACTGGTAGATTTCCCCCATGGCCGTGCCGATGGGCCCCATGGCAACCTGCACACCTTTGGGCACCTTTTCCCGCGCTTCCGCCAACCGCTCGAACACCAGCTGCCGGGCGAAATAGATATCCACATTGTCCTTGAAGACCACGGTGACGATGGAAAGGCCGAACTTGGTCACTGATCGGAGCTGTTCGATACCCGGCAGTCCCCGCATCGCCATCTCGATGGGATAGGTGACGTTGCGCTCGATTTCGATGGCCGACAGACCCTCGGCATGGCTGACCACCTCGACCTGGATGTTGGTCACATCGGGGAAGGCGTCGATCGGCAGTTCAGGTATGAATACAGTCCGAATACGATTATCAGCAGCGCAAGGAACAGGACCATCCCTCTCTGCCGCAGCGTATAGGCAATCAGTTTTTCTAACATGTGATGTTTCTCCCGTTCATAACTCCCCCCAGCCCCCTCTTATCTATAAGAGGGGGAGAAAAAGAGCTCTAGCAGCAGAATAGTTCGCCGAGGTTGCAGTGCGTCCCTCCCCTTAGAGTAAGGGGAGGACAGGTGGGGTTACTTTTCGTCCCCCTCAAGCTCGCCTTTCTTGAGTTCCGACTTCAGCACGAACGCCCCCTTGACCGCGTAGCGCTCACCTTCTTTCAAGCCGGAAACCACCTCAACCATGCCGCCCGATGCGCGGCCAAGCTCCACCTTTCGGAGTGCAAACTCGTCTCCCTTTTCGGTCAGCACAAAGAGCACTTTTTTCCCGTCGATATCCTGCAGGGCATCCTCGGGAACGGCCAGAACCGGGGCGGCATCGGCCGGCAGCGCTAACTCGACCGTGGCGAACATCTCAGGTTTCAGCTTCCGACCCGGGTTTGCTACCTCGACCCGCGCCTTGACCGTGCGGGTAGCCTCGTCCATGACGTCGGCAATGTGATCGATGCGCCCCCTGAACTTAGCCTCGGGAAAGGCGGTGACAACGACGGTAGCCGTCTGCCCCCGGCGTACCTTGGCCAGATCCTTTTCGTGGATATCCACCAGCACCCAGACCGAAGAGAGGTCGGCAACGGTGTAGAGACTCCTGGCGGGATCGGCGAGCTCGCCGACAATGGCGTGCTTTTCGGTGATGATGCCGGCGATGGGAGAGCGGACCGGCAGGAGCGGCTTCTTGTGATGATCCCCCTTCAGGTCGGCAACCGATACTCCGTAGAGGGTGAGACGTTCCTCATCGGTGTGCAGTTCGGTCTGGGCGGTCTTGTAGTCGGTCTCCGCCTGGAGGATCTCCTTGCAGGCCACGATCTTCTTGTCCACGAGGGTCCTGATACGGTCCATGTTGGACTGGGCCAGGGCCAGCTTGGTCTTGGACTGGTGGTAGCGATTGAGCGCTTCTCCCAGCTCGACGCTGTCCAGGGTCACCAGCACCTGCCCCGCAGTCACGCCGTCCCCCAGGGAGGTCCTGACTGCGACGATCTTGCCAGGGATCAAGGGCGAGACATGGGCGATCCGGTCGGCATTGGCCTCGACCTTGCCGGTGGCGCTGATCACGCCGGCAAGGCGCTCTTTTTTTGCCGGGGCAACGACCACGCCGTTCTCCTTCTGCACCTCGGCACTCACCTTGACGCTGCCCGCCCCCCCATGCTCGCCTTTCTTTTCATCATGGCCACCCTTTTCTTCCTTATGGTCAGCTTCCTTTTTTTCGGCATGTCCTGCACCACCCGTCACTGAATGGGTTAGCCGGTAGGCGACGCCGCCCCCCAGGGCCAGGGCCAGGATGAGTCCGATGATGATTCCTTTCTTGTTCACTGCGCACCTCCGTTGATATCCGTCGCCACTGCCGATTCGAGCTTCACAAGAGCCGTCTGTCGGGCGTGGAGGGCCGTAAGATAGCTGTCACTGACCTCGAAGAATTTCTTCTGTTCCTGGATAACCGCGAGAATGCCGACCTCTCCCAGCCGGTAAGCCTCCTGGGTCAGCTTCAGGTTTTCTTCGAGCTGGGGAACGATGTTCGATTTGTAGAGTGAGAGGACCTTCTCGGCATTCAGGAAACTGGCATAGGCGGTCTCGACTTCCCGCTCGGCATTCCTGACGGCAGCAGCCAGGCGGCTTTCGGTGCTGCTCCGTCTGGCCCGCGCTTCCTGGACGCCGGCATGATTCCTGTCGAACAGGGGAATGGGCATCGACAGCTTCAACCCGATGGTATAGGCGGTGTCTTTCCCCTCGACGCCGCCAATTTCCATGGTGGTCGCATCGCGCCTGAAAACTATTCCGGCGGTGAGGTTCGGGATGGCTTCTGACTGCGCAAGGCCAACATCCGCGTCCCCCCGCGATTTTTCCGCTTCCAGGGCTTTCAGGTCGGGACGGCTCCCGAGCGCCAGCTGTTTCAGACCCCCCAGAGTCTTTGTCAGGGAGACGTCACTGTCCAGCGCCCCTACGAATGCGGGAGATTCACCGGGCGGCAGCCCCATGAGCGTCGAGAGGCGGGACCGGTTTTGCAGCAACGCCCGTTCGGCCTCGATACGGGCTCCTTCGCTGCGGGTCAATTCCACCTTGACCAGATTCATGTCCAACTCCGGAATGTCTCCTGCGGCCAGGCGCTCCTTTGTCACGCCGAGGAGCTGACGGTTGAGCACAATGGAACGATCCGTCAGGTTAAGCCGCAATTCGGCCAGAATCGCATCATAGAAGGCCGTCTTCACCTCTTCGCGCACTGCTCGTTCGCGATCGGCGAACTGCCAGCGGTACGCTTCCAGTTCGCGCTCGGCAACGTCCAGGCGTTTGCTTTTCTTGCCAGCCAGAAGGAACTCCTGCGAAACCCCCAGTGCCAAGCTGTTCTCGTCACGGCTGCCGGTCAGGGCCCCCGTGGCCCCCTCAAGATCGAGGGTTGGGTTGGGCAGCAGTCCCGCCCGTATTTTCCCGGCGTCACGAATCCCCTTTTCTTCACGGAACGATGTGAGTTCGCCGTTATTCTGCAACGAAATTTCGATTACCTGCCGCAACGCCAGCTTCTCAGCCCCTGCAAACACCGGTGCAGAAAAAAGACACAGGATGCCGGGCGCGAGGAGCAGTGCGCCTCTTCCAAGCAAAGTTGTACCCAAAGGAAAAACCTCCTCTATTCAGTTGTGCTGTGACGATACTAAGGGGTTGCAGACGCACCACGACGGAAAAACAGAGTACCGTTGTCCTCGGGCAAGGACGGACTACTCCCGTCGAAGCGTTTTAGGCTTGGTTCTGCGGGGGAATAAACTTGGACAGGTATACTTCGGGCATGGCGGTGAATGGCTCAAAGGCAATGAGATCGCCAGCAATGGGAGCACGGTGGATATTGAAGGGCTGGTTGATCACAGGGAGATGGCAGGCACAGTAACACGCCGCAGCGTCATGGTCGGCGCCCGGATTGGTGTCGCCCGGACAGGTCGGACACTGGCCGGCACAGCCACCGATGGAGTCATGGCCAGCGGTCACGAAAACCTGCAGGTGATCATCCGCGTGGATTTCCTGACAAAGACAGACCGTCGGTGCCGTGAGAATCACGACCACAAGGAGGAGCGAGGCGAATTGTCGCACACAACGAGGCAGCATGTACGGCGTCCTTGATGTCACGGAAATGATACAGAATTATAGCCGGTTAACGGTGGCAATGTCAAGGTCACGACGCAAGTTTGCTTACAACTCTCAAGGGGGGAAACATCTGCCGCTCCGACCTTACCCCTTGGGCGGCCGCAGCTTCGGCTTCACGTGGGACAGGTCGAACTGCAGCATGAGGTAGCCGTAGTCGATATCCTTGTGGCTTCCCGTGGCATCCCGGAAGAAGCTGCCGGTGAAGAAACGGTCGTACCCGGCCACGATGGCGAGGTTGTCGTTGACCGTGTACGTCAGGGTAAAATCGGTTTCTACGCCGAGGTACGGCGAAAAACCTGCAGGGGTGTTGTTCGCCACGAAGTTGCGGCCGGTAGCGGAAAGGTTGAGCTCCTTGGTGAGGTCGATTCCCCAGCCGAGGGTGTAGATCTGCAGCCCGCTCGCGTGCTGGCCGTTCACCGTGACTCCTGACAGGTCGCCGATGATGTGCAGGTCGCCGATCAGGGAGGTGTTGTTTTCGGGATTGCGGAACTCCCGCGCCGCGGAAACGCCGCTGGCCGAGGTACGGCTCCCCGAGGCATAGGCGAAGCTGGTGAAGAGCTTGCTGTCGTGGCCGGCTACCTCGATCTCGACCGTGGCATCGAGATGGCCGCCGAAGGCGTCGATCCGGTCGTTGGTGTTACTGACCGCATTGAAGGTCTGGCCGGATTCGTACACGGGTTCGAACTCCAGTGCCACCGGACCGAGTCTGGCCGTCCCCCGGAGCCCCCAGATGGCGAGATACTCCCCCACGCGATGGTTGGTGGAGCCTGAGTCGCGGAAGGCATATGCCTCCAGCGCGTTCCCCTCGGCGAGGGTCCAGGTGGCATAGGCCCCCGCCAGAGTCCCCTCGATGCCATCGGAGAACGGGGTGGCATAAGAGCCGACGAGGAGGTCGATAGTCAGGGGGTCGGACGGCCGTACCCGCAGCCGGGCCGCATCGAGGGAGAGGCCGTTGTAGAAAGAATCGGTGCCGATGATGAAGGTGCTGCCGTAGGAGAACTCCTGCCGTCCCCCCTTGAGGGAAAGCCACTCCTTGCCCGGGGTCTTCACCTCCACGAATCCCTGGTAGAGAGATACCGTGTTGCTCTCCTGGCTCCCGCCGGCAAAGCCGTACCCCTGCCCCTCGGCGTGGATGTCGATCCAGTCGGTCGGGTGCCAGTAGACGTATGGTTTCACCCGGTAGACGAAGCGCCCTTCGCTATGTCCCGGCGCGTAGCTGAAGTCGGGCAACCGGAAGTTGCCGACCCCCTCCCCGCGGAGAAAGCCGTTCACCCCCACCTTGTATTCGAACCCAGGCGTCTCGGGCTTGGCGAGCATGCTCTCGATGGTCTCCCGAAGTTCCTTGTACCCCTCGCTCTCGGCAAGCTCCGGCTTGAGTGCTTCGTTGAGGCGGGTGACGCAATCGACGTCCTCCTGGGGGATCGCCTGGCGCCCGTCTTTTCCCGCCTTCTCCCGCATCCGGGCAAGAATGGCGAGATAGTAAGCCGCCAGCTCTTTCCTGTCCACTGCTTGCCCCAGGGGAAGCTTCACCTGAACGCCGTACTTCGCGGCAAGGGCCTCGATATCCCGGCAGGATTGGTCTTGCCGGGAAAACTTCTCCGGGATGACGCCTCCCGCCTCCTCAGCCCCGACCGAGTGGCAGAACAGCACCGTGATAAACAGCGTCGAGACAGCAAAACGGCACAGATTCATAAACTCACACCTTGCAAGCGGAAGAATGGACAGACGACATCAGCTGCAACCCTGCGGCTGGAGATCATTTCCTGACGAAGATCTCCCGCGCCATGTTGGTATCGATGGCGAACTCGGAGAAGCCGACCCGGAAGATGTAGGAGGGGAAGGTCTGCGTCAGGACGATGCGGTTGCCGGGGAGGACCCCCATGGCCATCAGCTTCTGCATCTTCTTGCTGTCCTCGGTCTGGATGTAGGCAATCTCCCCCTCCTCGCCGCTCTTCAACTCGGTGAGCGGCACCACACCCAAGTCGCCGCTTTTCTTCGCCTCGTCGCAGCAGTCACCGGGGGGAATCTGCTTGCCGTGGGGACAGGTAGCGGGGTGGTTGAGCATGGTGCAGACCTTGGCGTCCACGCCCTCGTTGAGCAGGTGCTCGAACTGGCATGCCTTGTCCTCGGCGGTCTCGCCGCGGATATTGAGGACGTCCATCATGAGCCGCTCCGCCAGGCGGTGGCGGCGGATGGTCTTTCTCCCCTCCTCCTTCCCCTCGGGGCGGAAGTAGACCCGCCCTTCCCGCACCTCGATGAAGGCGAGGGAGGCAAGCTCCCGGTAGGCGGGGTCGTCCGGCGCGATCTTGATCTCCGCCAACTCCGCATACCCCTTTCCCTCCTCCTCCACCGCAATCCACAACGCTTCGAGGATCTCTTCGGCCTTTTCCGACAGTTTCATCGTGCACTCCTTGACTAAGGTTTCTGTATTTTATAACTCAAAACTAAAAACTCAGAACTACAAACTGGTTAGTCTTTTTCTATCATCTTTTTCAGCTTTTTGAAGACCTTAAGCTCCGGCGGGTTCTCGTAGTAGCAGCGGGGGCAGCGCACCATGTGGCACCGGCCGGGCTTGCCGCACTTGCCACACCCCCGGATCCCCTCTTCCTCGGGAAACTCATGTCCGCAGAAACCGCACCGTATCATAAAAACCCCGTTCAACGTTCAAGGTTCGATGTTCAACGTTAAGAATCAGAAAACTTGAACCTTGAACGTTGAACATTGAACCGGTTTACAGCAGTCGCGTCGCGACGAGAACTTCGTTGAGAAGCCAGCCGCTGCCGAAGGCGACGGCACTCACGAACAGACCGATGGCCAGCGCCACCTTGAGTCCCCGCTCCTTCTTCATGATGAGGAACTGGGCGACGCAGGGGATGAACAGGGTCAGTGTAACCGCTGCCACGGTGAGCTGGCGCGGGTTGAGGATCCCCTTGGTCTGCAGGTCGTACAGGCCAGCTGCACCGTAGTCGCGCCTGAAAAAGCCGAAGATGAAGGCCACCGCCGTCTCCCGGGGAAGGCCGATCGCGGCCATCACCGGACTCAGCCAGTCTACCATGGTTTCGAAGAAGTTAGTGATCTTGCCGAGCCAGAGGAGCACCGAGGCCAGGACAAAGAGCGGCAGGATCTCCATGAAGTACCACTGCATCCGGGTATAGGTCTTGGTAAGGATGTTGGAGAGCTGCGGCAGCCGCATGGGGGGAAGCTCCATGTAGAACATGGGGGCCTCCCCCGGCATCAGGCGGGCCGTGAGGAAGCCGATGACCAGGAAAATGAGGAGGAGGCAGACCCCCCAGACGAGGAGGGCTCCGGGGGCCTTGGAAAGGAGCGCCAGGATCACCCCGAGCTGGGCGGAGCATGGAATGGCCAGCGCCAGGAGAAGCGTGGCGATGATCCGCTCACGAACCGTCTCCAGGGTGCGGGTCACCATGGTCGCCATGGTGTCGCAGCCGAAGCCGAGCACCATGGGAATCACGGCCCGCCCGGTGAGGCCGATCTTCTTGAAGACCCGGTCCACGAGGAGCGCCAGGCGCGGGAAATAGCCGCTGTCCTCGAGGACGGAGAAGAAGAGGAAGAAGGTGGCGACGATGGGAAGAATGATCCCCACCGCGTAACGGATGCCGAGGGTTATGATACCGTATTCCCCAACGAAGAGCTCCTGCCAGACCGGCCAGGGGAGGATTCCCTTCACCACTCCGGTGATCCAGGGGTTGAAAAGCCCCTCGAAGAGCTTGCCTTCCAGGAGATCGACGACGGTGCCGGCGCCAAAGTCGCCGACGAACTTGTAGAGTCCGAAGTAGAGCACCGCGAGAAGGAGCGGGATGCCGGTCGCCGGCCGCACCGCCAGGCGGGAAAGCCGCTCGCCGAAGGTTGCCCGCCGCTGGTCGGGCTGGCAAAAGACGCCGTCGAGAAGCCCCCGGACGATGGCCTTGCGCTCCAGGGAGAGGTCGAGATGGAAGGAGCCGCGCCGTTCGAAGGCCTTTTCCTTCACCCGCGCCTCGATCTCCCCATAGCGCTCTCCTTCGGTCTTACGGACCAGGGCTGCCACCTCCTCGTCCCGCTGCAGGAGGAGGAGGGCAAGTGCTCGCTTGGCCAGGGCGTAGTTCCCCGCGAGCAGGCCGGCGACCGCATCGATGTCCCCCTCGAGCCGTCGGCTGTAGCCGAAGACCGCGTGCCGCGTCCGGTCGAAACCGGCGATGGCCTGCCGGATATCCGCCAGCCCCCGCTTCTTGGCGGTCGCCGCGCCGATCACCGGGATGCCGAGTTTTTCCTGAAGGAGCGGGATATCGATGACGAGCCCCATCCGCTCCGCCTCGTCCATGATGTTCACCACGAGCACCACCGGGAGCCCCGCCTCGATCAACTGGAGGGTCATGGCCAGCATCCGCTCCAGGTTGCGGGCGTCGAGGACGTGGATCACCAGGTCGGGGGCCTCGTTGAGGAGGATCTCCCGCGCCACGCGCTCCTCCTCGGTTATGGGGAGAATGGCGTACATCCCCGGCGTATCGATGATCTCGAAGGTCTCCCCGCCGATCACTGCGCTCCCCCGGGAGACCTCAACCGAGGTGCCTGGATAGTTGGAAACCGTCACGTAGGCGCCGGTCAGGGCGTTGAACAGCACGCTTTTCCCCACGTTGGGGTTCCCAACGAGCGCCACCTTTTTCCCCCGCCCGGTCGGCTCGGTAGCAGCTGCGTGACAGGAAGCCTTCTTCTTGAACAGTGCCATCTCGACATTACCTCTTTCTAACTATTTTGTTTATGAAAATCACTTTCATTTCTGTCGGAAAAAAATTTTCACGCTACCTTACGGCACAGTAAAAAGCTCCAGATGCAAGGCACGGTGTGCCCTCCAAATGAGGCGTACTGGAGGTACGCCGCAGTGCAGGAGGGTGCGACGCAACACAGCAGATGGACTTTTTACGAAGCCGTTCATTTCCGACACTTGCCGCATATCCCGTACAGCTCCAGCTTATGCGTCTCGATGATGAAGTCGTGGCTCTGGGCCACCTCATCCTGGAGTTTCTCGATGGTCTCGTTCTCGAACTCGATGATGGTGCCGCAGTGGGTGCAGACCAGGTGGTCGTGGTGCTCCCCTTCCGCCACGTGTTCGTAACGGGTCTGGCCGTCGCCGAACTGGATCTCGCGGGCGATCCCCGACTCGGCGAAGAGCTTGAGGGTCCGATAGACCGTGGCATAGCCGATATTCGGGTGCTTTGCCCGCAGCTTCAGGTAGAGCTCCTCGATGCTCATGTGCCGGTCAGAGGAGAGGAAGGCGTCGAGAATGATATCCCGCTGGCGGGTAGACTTGAGTCCCTTCTGGGCGATGAACTCCCGGAAGGCTTTTTTCTTGGTCCGTTTCAAAGAGACACCTCAATTGAAAGTGATTTTCACTTTACAAAAGTATTTCGCCCCTGTCAACAATTTTTATTCTCAGTGTGTCAGGAGGCGGGGCTCTCCCGGAGAAAGGAGTCCTGCAGAAAAGCACACGCACCGCCTCCTCCTTCCGGCTGTTTCCACCCCAAGGAATGTGGCCAAAGCAGAATCGATATGTATTTTTCTGAATATGTGCTAGGATGTCCGGCAGGAGGTAAGGACATGAGGGACCTGTTACTGATTGTCGGCATCGTCGCCGGCTGGTTCGTGCTCCAGCGCTACATCCTTCCCCGCCTCGGGGTGCCGACCTGAATGGCCGACACCTGTACCCCCGGGGACCGGGGGAAAGAAAAGAAACGTGAGGAGTAATACGTAAGGGGTGAGGCGTAAGGCGTGCTGCTTTCGTTGTTACGCCTCACCCCTCACGTCTCACGTCTTACGCCTCACAGTATCGGTTCTTCCAGCATCACCAGATACCCGTCCGGATCGAAACACCACAATTCCTTCATCCCGTAGGGCTTCTCCTCCAAGGGGTACAGGATCTCCAGCCCTTCTTCCTCGATGGCGTCGGCGATATCCTCGATCTCGGTCACCCGGAACTGGAGGGTCATCCCCACCCCTTTCGGGAAGATGTCGAGCCGTTCTTCCAGGACAGGATGGGCGCGGGCCACCGCTTCCTCCTCGACAAAGATCAAGTCCCAGCCCCCAACCGTCATGACGAGGTGCTCCGGTCCGCCCCACGCCGTCAGTGCGCGGCGGACCGGCAACTCCAGGATACCCCCGTAAAAGGCCTCGGTAGTATCCAGATCGGCAACTGCCAGTTGCAGGGAGCCTTTCAGCTGCGCGCTCACCATGTCCCCCTCCCGCACAACCAGAATTCAGCTGCCGTCCTTACCCGCCGAACCACCTCATGACATATCGGCTCAGAAGGGACAGGTAGTTGCCGAACACGAGGACCCCGACGATGACGAGGAATAACCCGGTGACGATCTCGAAGATGCGGATGTATTTCTTGAAGCGGTTGAAGAAGACCAGGAACTGGTGCATGGCAAGAGACGCCAGAAAAAAGGGGATGGCCAGTCCCATGGAATAGGCAAGGAGCAGGACTATGCCGCGATAGACCGTTTCCTCTGTGGCCGCGACCATCAGGATCGAGGCAAGGATCGGACCTATGCATGGCGTCCACCCCGCAGCAAAGGCGAGTCCCACGAGAAAGCTTCCCAGATAGCCCGCCGGTTTGCGGTGTATGGTAAAACGCCTCTCCCCGAGCAGAAAATGAATCGGCACCAGGCCGGAGAGATGAATCCCGAAAAGGATGATAAGCACCCCACCCACCCTGCGGATGGCCGTCATGTGCTCCTGGAGAAAGTTACCGACAAAGGTGGCCGACGCGCCGAGGAGCACGAAGACGAACGTGAATCCGGCGATGAAGAGGAGCGAATGAATGACGGTCTGCTGCCTGATCGTGTGGGACGGGTGCTCCGCCTGCAGGTCGGCGAAGGACAGACCGGTTATGTAGGTGATGTACGACGGGATGAGAGGGAGCACACAGGGGGAAAGAAACGAGAGGAGCCCCGCGACAAACGCGCCGATCAGAGTGATGTTGGCAGATTCCATAGTCTACGCCCTTTCATCCGTGGCGTTTCATTGCTTCATCGCGTTCTCGAGGAACCCGGCAACCATCGGGTCGCTCCAGTCGAGCGCACCGACAACCTTTTTCAGTATAACACCATTTTTGCCGACGATAAACGTCTCGGGCACGCCGGTGATGCCATAGCGCTTGCCGGTCTTCTGGCCGGGGTCGAGGAGCGTCGGCAAGGCCACGCCGGCCTTGCTGAAGAAAGCTTCGACCGCCTCCTTGCCACCCTCGTCGATGGAAATGGCGAGCATCTGGAACGGTTTGCCGGCCATGGCCCGGTTCAGACGATCCATGGACGGGATCTCCTCACGGCAGGGGGGGCACCAGGTGGCCCAGAAATTGACGAGCACCACCTTCCCCCGCAGGTCGGCAAGCTTCACCTCCTGGCCGGTAAGATTTCTCAGGGTGAAATCGGGGGCGGGATTCCCCGCAAGGGCCGGTTTTTCCTCCCGGGCACACCCGCACACGGCAAGCAACAGCACAATGAACAGCACTCCACGGCAAAGCCTTGTCATTTGTTTTTTCCCTCCTGGGTAATGGCGTATTTCTCCATCCGGTAAATGAGCGTGTGGCGGGGGATGCGGAGAAAACGCGCCGCCTTGGTCTGATTCCAGTCGTTGCGTTCGAGGGCTTCGAGCACCACTTCCCGTTCGAGATCCTCGAGTGAATAGCCGTCGGGGGGGAGATTCACCACTCGCCCTTTTCCTGCCGACTTCCTGCCGGCGACCTTGTCCGGGAGGTCATCCACCCCGATCGTATCGCCGCTGCGAAGGATGAGGAGGCGCTCCACCGTGTTCTCCAGCTCACGCACGTTCCCCGGCCAGGGATACTCCTGCAACAGGGCCAAGGCCTCCGGGGCAAAGAGCACCCCCTCCCCCCCGTGCTTCGCCGTGAAGTGGCGGATCAGGAGTGGGATATCCTCCCGCCGCTCACGCAGCGGCGGGAGGTGCAGCGGGATGACCGCGAGTCGATAGTAGAGGTCGTCGCGAAATGCTCCTGCTGCGATCGCTTCCTCCAGGTCGGCGTTGGTGGCCGCCACCACGCGGACATCGAGCTTCTGCGGTGCCGTCCCGCCGACCGGCTCGACGCTCTTCTCCTGGAGGGCACGCAGAAGCTTCGGCTGCAACTCGAGCGGAAGTTCACCCACTTCGTCGAGGAAGAGGGTACCGCCGTCCGCCAGCTGGAATTTACCGGCCTTGTCCCGCACCGCCCCGGTGAACGCCCCCCTGACGTGGCCGAACAGCTCGCTCTCCAGGAGGTCACGCGGAATGGCGGCGCAGTTGACGGCAACGAATGCTCCGTTGCGACGGCTGCTGAGGGAATGGATCGCACGGGCCACGAGTTCCTTGCCGGTCCCCGATTCGCCGGTGATGAGGACCGCCGCCTCGGTGTCGGCCACCTTGCGAACCGTGGCGAATACCCGTTCCATTGCCCGGGAGATGCCGACGATGCTGCGGAACTCCGCCCGCTCCGCCAGTTCTTCCCTGAGGCGCCGGTTTTCCTCGGACAGTCCCTGCATCTCCATGGCCTTCTGCACCACGAGCCGGAGCTCGTCACGGTTGAAGGGCTTGGTGATGTAGTCGTAGGCACCGAGCTTCATCGCCTCCACCGCCGTCTCGACCGCCCCGAAGGCGGTGATGACGATGACCAGGGTGTCCGGCGAACGGTCCTTGACGGCCGCCAGCACCTGAAATCCCCCCATGCCGGGCATCTTCAGGTCGGTGATGACGAGGGGAGGACGGTGCTCCTCGAAGAGGAGAAGCCCGTTCGCTCCGTCGGCTGCAGCCAGGACCTCGTACCCCGCCTCCTGGAGGTTGTACTCCAGTACCCGGCGCAGCGACGCGTCGTCGTCGATGATCAGGATCTTCTGGGCCATATTTTGAAACCCCGTTCAAGGTTCAATGTTCGAGGTTCGAGGATCGAGGTTCGAAGTTTGGATTTCAACGTTGAACGTTGAACATTGAACCGCTTCAAACCGGCAGTCTCACCCGGAACGTCGTTCCCTTCCCCGCCTCGCTCGCCACCTCGATGCCGCCGCCATGACTCTCGACGATCTTCTGGGTGATGGCCAGGCCGAGACCGGTTCCCCCGGGCTTGGTGGTGTAGAACGGCTCGAAAATCCGCCCCAGCACTTCCGGCGTCATTCCCGCCCCGGTGTCGGTGAAGGAAAGCTCGACAGCCGCGGATGCGCCGTTCCCGGGCGGGACGGCAGCTGCGGTGATCGTCAGGCTCCCGCCGCGTCCGGTCGCCTGGATCCCGTTCAGGACAAGATTCAGAAACACCTGCCGGAGCTTCTCCCGATCTCCACGCACGAGAGGAAGCTGCGTCGGCACCAGGTTCAGGCGGACCCCGCGGGACGCTGCCTCGCCTTCGGCCAGGGAGACGACTTCCCGGAGCTCGGCCATGAGATCGCAGCTCTCACGCTCCACCTCTATCGGCCGGGCCAGGCCGAGAAAATCCTCCACAACCCGGTTCAAGCGGTCGGTCTCCTTGAGGAGGATCTCCAGGAACTCGTACTTCCGGTCACCCGGGCGGAAGTCGTCCTTCAGGATCTCGGCAGTCCCCCGGATGGATCCGAGGGGGTTGCGTATTTCATGGGCCAGCACGGCGGAGAGCTCGCCGAGGGCAGAGAGCCTTTCCGCGCGACGCAGCTGTTCCTCGATCCGGATGATGAGGTCTGCCTGGCTCTGCAGCTTCCGGAAGGACTCCTCGAGCCCTTTCGCGCTCCGCTGAACCTCTTCCCGGCGCGCCTCCTCCCGCTCGGAGAGAAAACCGGTCACCCCGCCGACAACGTTGTACATTACGATCTCGAGATACTTCTCCAGCTCCAGGGATGGGTGCATCCCCCATTGAAAAATGATGTGGGGCGCATAGAGGATGCTCACCACGATGGATGAAACGAGGCCGCCCCGCACCCCGAACCAGAACGCGGCCAGGATGATCGGCAGGTAATAGAGCCGCTGGAGAATATCGTGGAGCATCGGCAGACGCAGCGGGGTCAGGTAATGGGAAAGGCTGATGCCGATGATGAAAAGTGCGAGCAACAGGATGCGCAGGAGGTTTGATCGCTTCATGGTGACACTTGTAGTCCAGGAAGGGGAGGAATGCAAGGATATTTTGGAGGAGTCGCGGGGAGAGGGCGCAGCAACACTTACCGGGTTACGGGCGGACCAGTCTTTTCCCGATCCTTCCCCTGAACTCCTGGAGAAGCTTGCGCGAGCTTATGGCAAGCGGGAGGAGCTTTTCGTGCTTGGCCAGAGCATCTTCCAGGGTCGAGCCATCATTGATGATGACGTCGTCATCGGCAAAAAGGGTCTTGGCAAAGTGCCGGCCGTCTTCACGGCAGTAAACCATGATCTGGTAACGGTCTCCGTGAAGTTCGATATCTGTCTTGTGAACCAGTCTGTCGTCGTTCATGGCGCACTACCCGGACATTGCATTGAATAACAGCATCGCAAAATCACTAGCAAGTTACGCGCCAAGACGAGAATGGCCGCAGACAGCGGAGAGACGGCGAGGGACAAGGTTAAAGAAATGCCATTTAGCGGAAGGGGGCTGCTATTTAACGCGGGTCAGCACGTAATCGGCGAGGTTTGCGAGGGCTGTCTTCCCCAGCGATTTCTCGAACACGGCCAGGTGATCCTTGGCACCGGCGATGTACCTGGCGGCCGTGGCCGTCGCGTAGGCAATGCCGTCATAAGCACGGACAAGGTCGAACACCGTCTGGAAGTCGCACTTGTCGAGGATATCCTTGTCGACAATCTCGGCAATCTGCGCTCTCTCGGCGGCTGAACACCGTTTCAGCGTATGGATGAGGGGAAGGGTGATTTTCCCCTCCTCCAGGTCATGGCCGATGCTCTTGCCGAACTGCTCCTCACTCGCCACGTAATCGAGGGTATCGTCAACGATCTGGAAGGCGATACCGAGCATCATGCCGTAATCCCGGAGCGCTGCCTCCCGCTCCGGCGAGGCCTTGCCAAGAATGGCCCCGGCCTGGCAAGCGGCGGAGAGAAGAATGGCGGTCTTGCTCTTGACCACCTCCACGTAACGCTCTTCGGTAATGTCCAGGTCGCTGGTGCAGACGAGTTGGAGAACCTCTCCCTCGGCGATGACGGTGGTGGCGTTGGAGAGGACCCCGAGGACACGCAGGTCGCCGTCGGCCACCATGAGGGAGAAGGATTTGGAGAAGAGGAAATCGCCCACGAGGACGGAGGCTTCGTTTCCCCAAAGGGTGTTGGCGGAGGCGATGCCGCGGCGCAGATTGGCGTTGTCCACCACATCGTCGTGAAGAAGAGTTGCAGTGTGAATGAACTCGATGACACTGGCCAGGGGCACATGCCGGCTTCCCTCATAGCCGCAAAGTCGTGCCGCAAGGAGCAGGAGTGCCGGCCGGATCCGTTTCCCGCCGCTTGAGAGGACATATTCGCCCACCTTGCGAATCAGCGGGACATCGGACTGGAGGTCCTGCTTGAACTGCAGCTCGACGTTTTTCAGGTCTTCCCCGATGAGGGCAAGTGCGGATTCCATTGCCAACCCCTTGATAATAAAACGGCATACTATAGGAAGGACGCCCGCTTTGTCAAAGCTTTTCTGGCCACGACAGCCACACTGTCCCGCCATTCGGCGAATTGGCCGCTCCGACAGCTGTCATGACGGGAATACACTTTCGTTGCACCGCAAAAAAAGTGTTGCATCAGCACCATTACGCTGATATAAGTAACAAAAAAGACCTTTTTAATCTTATATCTGGTTTTTCAATAATGGAGGTAAGCGGCATGAGAAGAGTGGCGTCCGTCATCCCGGTAGTGGTACTTGCGATGCTTTTCGTCTTCACAGGGATGGCACGGGGGGAGGGGGGTCCGGTCGTGCTGTTCGATCAGGGGCACGGCCAGAAGTTCCTGATTGAAAGCAAAGGGGAACTGCAACTTGCCGGGCTTGCGGAAATATTCCGCGACCGGGGTTTCCGCGTCACCGGCCGGTCCGAGCCACTCACAGAAGCATCCCTGGCAAACGTCGACGTCCTCATCCTCTCCGGCCCATTTCGCCCCTATTCCGCCGACGAGGTCACCGCCATCTGCGAGTTCATCGATAGGGGGGGAAGACTCGCCGCCATGCTTCATTTCAGCCAGCCTTTGACAGGGCTGCTCACGGAACTCCGCGTCGGTGTTTCCCCCGGCGTCATTCACGACCCGGCTGAGGCAATCGACGGAAAGCCGCTCAACTTCCGGGTGACGCGGTTTGCCCCCCACCGTCTCTGCGCCGGCCTTGAGCGGTTCAGCATGTACGGAGTCTGGGCGGTAACGAACACGGGGAACAATGCAACCGTCGTCGCGTTTACGAGCCCGGGAGCATGGATCGATCTTGGCGGCAACCGGCAGATTCCCATCGTCGATGCCGGCTGGCAGTATGGAGTGGCAGTAGCCGGTCATTACGGCCGCGGCAGGTTCGTCGTGTTCGGCGACGATGCCGTGTTCCAGAACCATTTCCTCGACGCCGACAACCGGCAGCTCGCCGGAAACCTCGCGGACTGGCTCAAGTAAGCATATCCCTTTGCCGCACCTTCCTTACCCCACCTTGACATCCCCTCCTTTGGCGCTTTAATTGGAGCTACCGGCAATGTCGCTTCCAGCAGACTTCCGAGGTTTCGGAAACCTCGGCGGTCTGCGACGTTTCTTCGACTTCGGCGTTATTGACAGGAGAAATCCATGAAAGCGGCCTGGAAGAGCGATCAGGGGAAAGTGCGGGAGAACAACGAGGATGCCGTGCTCGCCGATGTCGACCGGGGAATATTTCTCCTCGCGGACGGGATGGGGGGACAGCGGGGCGGAGAGGTGGCAAGCGCGCTGGCGGTCCGGACAGTCCACGACTTCCTCATGGAGCGGCTCGGCACGACCCCCGGCACAGAGGTACCGCGTCTTCTGGCCGAGGTCTTGGCAAAAGCCCATTCAGCAGTGTCAAAGCAGGGGATGGGCAATCCCGGGCTCGAAGGGATGGGGACCACTCTGGAGATCCTGGTCGTCAGGGAGCGGGAGGCCCATCTCTGCCACGTGGGTGACAGCCGCATCTACCTCTTCAGGGAGGGAGCACTCTCCCAGGTTACCGAGGACGACAACATGGCCGCCTACCTCGTGGCCCGCGAGCACCTTGACCCGGCAGAAGTCCCTCCCGGCTACCGGAACATCCTCACCCAGGCGGTGGGAGCATCCGACGAGCTCATACCCGAGATCCGGACCCTGGAACTGTCGCCGGACGACATCCTCCTCCTCTGTTCCGACGGGCTCACCGGCATGCTGGCGGACCGGGACATGGAAGGGGTCGTGGCTCGCGGGCGTGATGACCTGGAGGCTGCCGCCACAACCCTGGTGGATGAGGCGAACGCCCGCGGCGGGTACGACAACGTCTCCGTGGTCCTGGTGGCGCCCGAAGCCACACCCCCTCCGCCGTCGCTCCTCTTGCCGGCATGACCTTTCCGGGACGAAAATTTCCGCTGCATCCCGCATCCTGCTGTGGTACTATCGGCGACGATCCATTACCCTGAAAGGAGCCAGCCCGGCATGGAATGCGTTTCGACCCGCAGCACCGCCCACTGCACCTGCACCTACACCGCCTGCGACAAGCGGGGTAACTGCTGCAAGTGCGTCATGTTCCACCGCGACCGGGGGGAGATCCCCGGCTGTTTCTTCACCCCCGCCGGGGAGAAAAGCTACGACCGCTCGCGGGACAATTTCGTGAAGGATTGCGGGACCAGGGACTGACGCCGCGATTCCCATGAAATTTCCCGTCTCCCCACATATCCGCGGGGTCCACTTTCCCCCCATCTCCGAAGTGAAGGGGTGGGTGGCCGGCGCCCCCCCGGGGCGCCCCCTTATCGACCTCTGCCAGGCGGTTCCCGACTACCCGCCGGCCCGGGAGCTGACCGACCATCTGAAGGGGCTCCTCGACGACCCGCTTCTGGCAAAGTACTCCCCCGACGAGGGGCTCCCCGAGGTGCGCGAGGCGGTCTGCGCCCGTTACGGGCGAACCTACGGCGCCAACATCTCCCCCGCCCGGCTCTGCCTCACCATCGGCGCCAGCCAGGCGTTCTGGCTCGCCATGGTCACTCTCTGCCGCGCGGGGGACGAGGTGATCGTCCAGCTCCCCTGCTACTTCGATCACCCCATGGCCCTCGACATCCTCGGCATCCGCTGCGTCTATGCCCCGTTCATCGAGACGACCGGCGGGGTACCGTCCGTGGAGGGGATCTCGGCCCTCATCTCCCCGCGCACCCGGGCCATCCTCCTCGTCACCCCGTCCAACCCCACCGGTGTCGTCACCCCGCCCGCCACCATCCACAAGCTCTACCACCTTGCCGAGCGGCACCGTATCGCCCTGGTGCTCGACGAGACATACAGCGACTTCATCGCCGGCGGAATCCGTCCCCACGACCTGTTCACCGCCCCCAACTGGGTGGACCACTTCGTCCACATCATGTCCTTCGGCAAGACCTACGCCCTGACCGGCTACCGGGCCGGCTGCCTCGCCGCCTCGGAGGAGTTCATCCACCACGCCCTCAAGGCCCAGGACACCATGGCGGTCTGCCAGCCGCGGATCACCCAGCACGCCGTCAAGTTCGGCGCAGACAACCTCGACCGCTGGGTGGCGGAGAACCGACGCATAATGGAGCGTCGCCACGACCGCTTCGTCGCCGAATTCACCCGACCGGGCAACCCTTTCACCCTCGCGGCGAGCGGCACCTTCTTCGCCTGGGTGCGCCATCCCTGGCCGGGAAAGAGCGGCCGATATGCGGCGCGGCGACTGGTGGAAGAGGCCGGGATCCTCACCCTCCCCGGCGAGGTGTTCGGCCCGGGGCTCACCGACTACCTGCGGCTCGCCTTCGGCAATATCAGGGAGGAGACGTTCCCCGAGGCCGCGGAGCGGTTCCGGGCGTTCGCGGCGTAACGCTGCCAAACGAGAAAGGCCCGCTGCGTGCGGGCCTTTCTCAAAAAGCAGATAACCAGAATCCGATTTTATCCGCCTTTATCTGTGGCTAAAAAAGGTTCTTGTCTATGTATCACTCGTTGCCGATCTGCAGCACGATCTTGCCGAAGTGCTTGTCCTCCTCCATCATCCGGTGGGCCTCCACCACCTGGTCGATGGGGAAGATCTTCTCGATGATCGGCACGACGTTCCGGTCGGCGAATTTGGGAAGCGCCGTGCGCGTGAACTCGGCGACGATCTCCCCCTTGTCCTTCACCGGCCGGGAGCGGAGCACTGAGCCGATGATCTGCTGGCGCTTGACCATCATCAGCGCCAGGTTCAATTCCGCCTTGATGCCGCTGATCACGCCGATGATCACGAGCCGGCCGGCGTAGCCCAGCGAGTTCATGTTCGGCGCCAGGTACTTGGCCCCCACGTGGTCGAGGATCACGTCCACCCCCTTCTTGTTGGTGAACTCCTTGACCGCGTCAGAGAAGTCAGGTGTCGTGGTGAAGTCGATCACGAGGTCGGCGCCCAGCTCCTTCACCCGCGCCATCTTGGCGGGACTGGCAGTAACGACGATTTTCGTGTTGGGCGTGAGGGCCTTCGCGAGCTGGATGCCGGCGGTGTTCACCCCGCCGCCGCCGCCGTGGAGGATGACGGTGTTGTTGTCCCTGAGCCCGCCGATCATGAAGACGTTGAGAAAGGCGGTGATGTACGACTCGCAGACACAGGCCGCCTCAAAGAAGCTCATGGAGTCCGGGATGCGCATGAGGTGGCTGGCGTAGGCCACCGCGTACTCGGCGTAGCCACCCCCGCCAGCCAGCGACATGACCCGCTCACCCTTCTGCCAGCCGGTCACCCCGGGGCCCACCTCTTCGACATACCCCGCCACCTCCAGGCCGAGGATCTCCGAGTCGCCCGGCGGCGGCGGGTATTTCCCCTCCCGCTGGACCAGATCGGGACGGTTGATGGAAGTTGCCACCACCCGCACCAGTACCTGTCCTTCCAGCGGGGCCGGCTTCGCCGCCTCCCCCACCTTGAGTACTTCCAGCCCGCCGAACCCTTCGAGCAGCACCGCTTTCATAGTCGTTTCCTCCCACGTGAAATGATATCGCATCAGTACAGGAATGCACCGTTTTCCTCGATCTGCCGGGTTCCTGATTTATAGAGAATATGCCGGGGATTGTCAAATGCAAGTTCGCGGTCGAGGAGTTATTCCTTGAACGCACAAAAAACGGGGTGAGAGCCTCACCCCGTTCCGTTATGCGATGCCAGACCGATCAGTGGATCGTCACCCTGTCGGTTGTTACTGAACCGTTCTGGATGGTCAGCCCCTGAAGGGTGGTGCTTCCCGACTGGGTGCTGAAAGAATTGTCGAATCCCCCCTTCAGGGTGAAATCGATACCACGATTGAGAGTGAGGCTCTCGATGAAAGCGATCGCTTCGGCCTGGATGATGTTTCCCTCCGCTGCCGCTGTGTATGCTGCCTCCAGAGAGGAGTAGTAAGCGGGCGTCGTGCCGGCGATGCGAACCGGCGGCATGGTATTGAAGGTAGCAGTTACCGCCTTGTCGCTGCTCATGGTCACCACGCAATCGCCGCTCGCATTCGAACATGCGCCGCTCCAGCCGCTGAACAGGGAAGTGGCACCCGGCGTGGCCATGAGGGTGACGGACGAATTGTTTGTGAACTGCGCCGTACAGGTTCCCGTCGTGCAGGCAATTCCGGCCGGATCGCTGTTGACGTTACCCGAACCGCTCCCCGCGACCGTAACGGTTAAGGTGGGCTTCGTTGTGCCGCCCCCGCTTGCCACCACGGCCACGTCATCGACCTGCCAGAAGTAATCCCAATTGGCGTTGTAATAGTGAAACCGGATCATGACGTTAGACTTACCGGCGGCTAGTGCAGAGATGTCGATTAATTTCCTGTCCGTATCATTGCCACCGGACTTGTGCCAGACGTTGGTCCACGGCCCGGCTGACCCGTTGCTGCTCACATCCACGTCGGCGATTTCACTGCTCCAGTGGTAGAAGTCGGTCCTGAACGACAGGGTGACGGTCGTATAGCCGGAGAGATTGAGAGGCGGCGTGCGGAGTTCCGTATCCATGTTGACATTTCCCGCATGGTAGCTGTCAGCGATGGCAAAACCGCCGGCGCCGCCGGTCTGATTACCCTCGCTGCCCGGGTCGTTGAATGCCCATTTTACCCCGGTCCCGGCGTTGTCGGTGACGGTCCAGCCCGTTGGCAGGACCCCGCCGTCAAAACTCTGGTTGAGCAGTGTGGTTGGTGCGGTACCGGTCGTATAGTAGATCGTACCGTTCCAGGTCCTCGGCGTGTACAGTGTTCCGAACGGATAAGCCAGGCCGGCCCCCAGGGTAACTTTACTGTTTGCATCGGAATAGGTGTTTGCACCACTCGTATAGGTCAGATAATTGCCGTCCGTCCGGGTGATGTAAAGGCCGTAGACCTGCCCGGCCGGTATGGTCAGGCTGTCGACGGGCATCGGCGTCGCGTTCCCGAGGCCGGCACTGGTCACAGTATAGCTGTTCAGCAGGGTCCAGGCGCTCGATGTAGCTTCGGAACCCACATACGTCCCGCTCTTGTAGTAAACGTTCACGGGAATGGACACAGTTCCCGCAGCATCCGCAAGGTTTAGATCAAACTTGGTTATCGTCAGCGCACCGCTCACCGCCGTCACGTCGAACATGTTCCCACTCTGGGTGGTGGTGCCCGCAAAGGTCGTCGTGATGCTGCCGCTCCCCGTTGATCCGTTCGTTACGGTAAGGGTAAAGGTAGTCGTATGCGTCACGCCGCCACCCGTGCCGGTGACCGTTACGGTATAGCTGCCGGCCGGGGCGGCCGCAGTCGCGGTCAGCGTCACGGCGGAGCTGCCGGAGCCGGGCGCGACGATTGACGTCGGGCTGAAGGCAGCCGTAACTCCCGTCGGGAGGCCGGTGGCGCTGAGGGAAAGAGCGTTATTGAATCCGCCGGATGCGGTCGTTGTGATGGTGGTAGTCGCCGTCCCACCCGGAGCAATCATGACCGACGTCGGCGACGCCGCTATCGTGAAACCCGGTGCCGAAGGCAGGGCATTAACCGCCTTTCCCAGGTTTATCCGCGGCTTGGTGACCGCAACCTTGCTGTCGGTGACGTTGTCACCGTTGCTGACCAGATAGCTTCTGACCTGTGCCGGCGTCAGATAGGAACCGGTCTTGGCCCTGGCGGCCTGTTGCAGCAATGCTGCCGAGCCCGCAGCGTACGGACAGGCCGCCGAGGTCCCGCCGAAGGTCGTGTCATAGTTTCCCGTGGCATCATCTCCCATGCCGACGATAGTGGTCGTATAGGCTTGATTGGAGGGGGCAAAAATGGTCAGGAACGAGGCGCTGTTGGAGTATGATGTAACCATGTCAGGAGCGGAGTTGTCCGTCGCATAGTAACCGGTTCCGCATCCTGCCGTTGCCGTCTTTGATACGGCACACGACGCGGCATTGATACAGGGATAATACGTGCCGAAACCGGCATCGTACACCGCTCCGACCGAGTTTACATAGCTGATGCAGGCTGGCCAGGCAATGGAACCACAGTAGCCGTCATTTCCGGAGGAGGCAAAAATCGCGATCCCCGCTGCCACGGCGTTGGCCGCGGCCGTCGTCATCGAGGTAGATGCCGAGTCGCATGCAGAAGTAAACGGCGATCCGCCAAAGCTGGTGCTGATGATCATGATCGGGTTGTTGGGGTCATCATTCTGGTGGGTGACAGCCCATTCCCATCCGGCAATCATGGCAGCTGACGAAGCGGTCTGATTCGTGCCGCTTGAAATCTTGATGGAATAGAGTTTGGCCCCAGGAGCGACTCCGCCGATATAGTCTCCGGACGTTCCCAGGTCACCGGCCGCGATTCCGGCGCAGTTCGTACCATGAGTAGCCGGATTCACACTGTCTGGCCGCGGGTCGGCATCGTTATCACCGGTGTCATACCCACCTATCACTTTCGCATTGGGGAAGCCGCCTCCCCCCAGTCTGGGATGGGAGGTGTCGATCCCGGTATCACAGATGGCGATGCTTACCCCGGCGCCGGTATAGGTGCTTCGGACGGCGGTGGCATTCATCAGGGGGATGCCTTGGGCGAGATGGGGTTCGAGAACGGCATCCTTTTCAACTGCCAGGACATCCGGGGAATTGACGATTCGCTGCAGGGCCTCCGGTGTTACCTTGGCCGCGAAACCGAACTGATAGGAAAACCTCTGGTGCACCATCATCCCCGATGCGGCCAGGCGCCCGATGGCCCGGCCGACTGTGTCGGTGACCGTTGCCCGAAGTTGCGCCTTAACAGACTCATCACGAAGATTGTAATAGGCGGGCGCTCCGGATGCCTTAAAATCAGCCGGGACCTCTGCTGACATTCTCGAATGGTCGGCAAGGGCCTGGGCAGCGGCAGTCGGCTGCAACAGTACAATCACCGCAGTTTCAGTCTTGCCGTTTGTGAAGTCGGCAAGAATGTCGTCAGGAGCATGAAGTTTTGCGTTGGCCCGCAAATTAGCCACCACAACACCATCAACCTGCTCTGCACCTGCCGGCAAGGCCACCGTCATCAGCAACAGCAGAAGCGCAGTGACACTTAAGATGAATCTCTCTGAGCCATAGCCTCTTTTCATAATCCGCCCCCCCTCGATTTCTACATACAAATGACTGCGAACCGATTTGTCATAGCCCGTGTCATCACAAATACAAAAACCCCCGCCTCGGTACTGAAGCGGGGGCTCAGACCAGGAACTTTCTTCGGCGACCCGGCTGTCCGCTCCGTTGCGGACCCGTGGCTCTGCGTCCCCGGGTTACCCCGGGTTTGCTCTTATCGGAAAATCACTGCTGTTTCTGGCGTGAAATTTATTGAGTAATACTATGTTTTAAAAAATCACTTGTCAATGCTCGTCTCTCATATTTTATTTTAATTTTTTGTTTCTAATTTGTTTCTTCAGCCTTTGCTCTTACACCTGATGGCGCAAAAAAAACGGGGTGAGACGCCTCACCCCGTTCCATGATCCGATGCCAGGCCGGTCAGTGGATCGTCACCCCGTCGATGGTAACGGAGCCGCTCTGGATGGTCAGGCCTTGAAGAGTGGTGTTTCCCGCCCGGGTGCTGAAGGCGCTGTCGAATCCCCCCTGCAGGGTAAAGGCGATGGCACGGTTAAGAGCGAGGCTCTCAATGAAATTGATCGCTTCGGCCTGGATGACACTCCCCCCCGCTGCGGCGGCATACGCATCGTGCAGCGACGGGTAGTAAGCGGGCGTCGTGCCGGCGATGCGCACGGGCGGGCATGTGGTGAAGTTGGCACTAACCGTCTTGTTGCTATCCATGGTCGTACTGCAATCGGAAACGCTGCCGGTACAGGCGCCTGTCCAGCCGGCAAAGACCGAGCCGGCGGACGGAGTTGCCAGAAGGGTCGCCTGCGTATCGTAGTAGAAGGGAGCCGAGCAGGACCCTGAACCACAGGCAATCCCTGCCGGGTCGCTATTCACGGTGCCGGCGCCGGTGCCTGTTATGGTTACGGAAACAACCTGAGTCAGCGCTGATGTCGTGAAGCTCCAGGTCTTGGTCGGCAAGGGATTGCCTTTCAGGTCCTTTGCCCCGTTGGTGATGGTTGCCGTATAAGCAGTGTTCGGGGCCAGGCTTGCCGACGGGGTCAGGATGGCGGTACAGGTCGCTTTGTCATAGCCGACCGTGCCGGTGCCCCCGTTGTTCAGGGTGAATGTCGCGTTCGTCAACGTCGCGGCATCCATCGCCTCACTGAAGGTGGCGCCGATTCTGCCGCCGGCGGGCACACCTGAGACGCCGGCCACCGGCCCGGTCGCCACCACCGCGGGCGCGGCAGCGTCGGCCGGAGGGGTGGTCACCATGACCGAGACGTCGTCGATCAGGAACGTGGTGGGAGCTGAGCTGTCGTTTATGGCAAAAAACTGAACGTTGACCGTTCTCCCCCTGAATTCCTTCAGGTCATACTGCGCGCTCTGCAGCCACGTTGACGATGCGTCCAGGTTGGATTTCGTAGCGAGTGTCTTCAGGGGCAGGCCGTCGGCATCCGTGATGACGGCATAGAGATAATCGTAAGGGGTTATGTTCGGGTATTCACTGGTGGATATTCTGTACCAGAACTGCGCGTAAGCCGCGGTCGCATCGGCAGGGATCGTAATCGGCTGGAAGATGTATTCGAGCGTACTGTCCGTCTTGCCGAGGTATCCGTAGATGCTGGAGCCGTTATGGCCGGCCCCCGGAGTCTTGCTGAAAAGAGCAGCTCCGGCACTGCTGTACCCGTACCAACCGAGCACGTACGTGCCGTCTATTTCAAAGCCGCCGTTGTAAACAGCCTCAGCCGGCGCTCCGCTGGCAGTGGTGGTGAAGCTCCAAGTTGTACCGGCAAAGGCGTTCCCCGCTGCATCCTTCACACCGGCGGTGATGGTGGCGGTATACGTGGTGGACGGCGCCAGACTCGCCGAGGGGGTGAAGACGGCGCAGTTCGTGACTGCATTGTAGTTCACCGTGCCGGTAACGCCGTTACTCAGGATGAAGGTTGCGGCACTTATCGATAAGGCGTCCATAGCCTTGCTGAAACAGGCGATGACCGGTGTTGTCAGCGACACCCCGGTGGCGGAGGCGGCCGGCGACCGGCTCGTGACCGTCGGCGCCGCGACGTCGGTCCCGGCGGACGTCCTGAACCGCCAGGTCTTGGCTGACGCCAGCGCATGCCCCGTCGTGTCAGTCGCGCCGATGGTGACCGTTGCCAGGTAAGGGGTGTCCGGGGACAGGTTTGCCGAAGGGGAGAACGTCGCAGTCAAGGTCGACGCATTGTAGGTGACAACGCCGGCAACGGCACCACCGGTGTTCCTGTTGATGACGGTGAACGTCGTGCCGGTGATCGTCCCGGCATTCATCGCCTCGGTAAAGGTTGCCGTTACTTTACTGTTGACCGGAATGCCGATCGCGCCGTCAGTCGGTACGGTGACGGTGACCGACGGCGGAACGGTGTCGGAGCAGGTATAGACGCGCACATCGTCAACGAACCACCCCAACGACGTGTACGAAAAGGCACGTGTGCCGTAGCGGAACCGGAAGCGGGCACCGGCCCCGGCCAGAGACGCCAGGCTGAGCCGGGTTGACATGTAGCCGTTGCTGCTCCCCGTGAAGGCATTCCTTCCGGCAAGGGGATTGGGGACGCCGCTTAATCCCGGTGTTATTGTCTGCGAGTAGCCGTTGTTGAGTATCAGCGATCCGGCATCCAGCCAGGTGGCGCCACCGTTCGTGCTGTACTCGATCACGCCGCCGTCCAGATTGACTGCCTGCTGTGTGGTTGTCACCGCCCTCTTGAAATCATAGCTGTGCCTGAAATAGAGATAGGCGTTCGCCGGAATGGCAATAGTGGTATTGTTGGCCGCATAAGAGTCTGCCGTAGTGCCGAGGTCCTGGCCCCAAAGGGAGTGGTTGCCGCTTTCGGCGTAACCGGTTCCAATTGTCCAGAGATTGCCGCCGCTAGAGGCTCCGAAGCTCCAGTTACCGCTCCCCGATTCGAGGTTATCGAAAAAGACATTGACCGGCGTTGTCCCTGCCGGGCAGAGAGGAGCTTCGGGAGCCGCACAGAACGTGGGCTGCCGGTTCATTTCCACGGCGTCCAACGCGTTCTGCACCTCC
This sequence comes from Geobacteraceae bacterium, assembly GCA_024281055.1. GTDB lineage: Bacteria > Desulfobacterota > Desulfuromonadia > Geobacterales > Geobacteraceae > JAMXLF01. Next base: position 49,536 of record JAMXLF010000087.1, on the reverse strand, counting down.
TGGCAGTCGGCCGCAGTGATGCCGGCCGTGCCGGTCAGGTTATTGCAGGCGAGGATCAGGTCGTCGTAGAGGTCGGCATAGTCGCTGGCGGAGGTGATAAGATGAACCTGCGCCTCGTAAAAGATCTTCGCCGCCTTGGCGATCCCGAGGCCCGTGACATTCTTGCCGTTGAACGTCCCCCCGTCGGTCATAAGGTAGGCAGCCTTGTTGCCGACCGAGCTGTTGATATGGACTCCACCGTTGTCGGAGCTGCCGCAGAAAAAATTGCCGCTCGTCATCCGGTCCGGATAGGGGCCGAACATAGTGCTCATGGACGGTGGGTCCTTCATGTCGCGGACCGCTCCGCCGGGCAGGTCTTCTCCCATCTTCCAGCGTAACGCGGCGGTATCGGTGCCTCTGCCGTTGGTAAGGTCGACGAACTCCCCGAAGATATCGGACAGGGATTCACTGATGGCCCCCGACTGCATGTAGTAGAACAGCCCCGACGTGTACTGGGTTACGCCGTGGGTCAGTTCGTGTCCCACGACATCGTCTGCCGCCGCATAACCCTGGCCGAATACCATCTGCGTACCGTTCCAGAATGCGTTCGTATAAGGACAGGGTGAAGTGGAGTCGTTCGGGCAGTAGCGGACCGTCGCAACCAGATTAAGGCCCAGTCCGTCCAGGCTGTCCCGCCCGAAATTGCTGTAATAGAAATCGTAGGTATCACCGAGATAGTCGTAGGCCAAGTCGGCGTCGGCAATGCCGCTTGGCGCTCCCCCTTCGGTCCGTACCGGCACCGTGCCGGGCAGGGCATTGTCACTGGTCCTGACGTTGTTGCTGTCGTAGATCGTCCTGTTCTTTGCATCGGCAATCTGGTTGAAATGCAGCGAAGGGCGTCCGTTTGTTGCATCGATCAGGACGAATTCGTTGATCGGCGACAAGCCCGCGGCTTTCACCTCCAGTCGCCAGACCAGTATCCTGGCGAATCCTTCCCGGTGATCGAGCAGTCCCGGGTCATACACGGACAACTCGGGTTCGGTGGCAAACAAGGTCGCGGGGTCGGCACCTGTCTGGCCGGCAACGATCCTCAGGGCGGCTTCCTTGGCCTGCGCCGCACTGACTCTCGGCGCTGCGTCGAGCGCCGCATCGGGTGACGTCTTGCCATGCGCGCTCATGACACCGTTGTCGGCATCAAGTTGTACCACCAGTTCGCCGCCGATGACCGGCAATCCCTCGTGGAGTTGCTGGAGTCTGATGAACGACCGCCCCTGGTCCGCCACTTTCGTGCGCTTCACGGCAAGTTCTCTGTCAGGGTTCTTTATGCCGAAGAGAGCGCCGTACTTTCCCATGAAATTCATCGCCGCCGTTTGCGGCGTCATCGCCGCCGCAACCTCGGGGGGCAAGCCGGGGCTTATTGCGTGCGAGAGAATTGCCTGGCCGGGCTCGGTCCAGAGGGACCGGACTGCACCGGTCCGGGCGTTGCGGGAGTAATGAAGCTTCGTTCCGGAGCCTTGTTCCAGCTCGCTGAGGCGCGGATCCTTGTCCATCGCTCCCCAGGCTGGGCATGAGAGCATGCAACCCACTACCGTCCATAACATTACCTGACAAAGCAAGGCCCTGAATCTTGACATGACATCTCCTCCTCAAATCAATATATAGACAGACAACGCAAGATAATTCTGACAAATTTCCGGTCAAAGACCTTTCTGCCATCGTTACTGATGGCGTTCGCCACAAACTCCTCCCTCTTTCGCCGACAAAAGTATAACAGTAAAATAATGAAAAAAACACAACACAAATGTTGTGTTTTCTCATGAACGGAGCGGCGACAACCTCATTGCCATTTGTCAACTGCCGATTCTCGGGTAAACTTTTGATTATCATCACCCGCCACCAGCCCTTGAAGAGCGCGCGGAAGTAGTGTATTGTGCCGGGAGCTCCCATGGAGAAGCCGCTGATCCTGCCGCAGACCGAGGAGAACCGCCTCCTGGAGGAGAACGTTCACCCGGCGGGCTGGGTGAATCCGGAGCCCGCCCCTTGCTACAACCTCGTCGTAATCGGCGCCGGCACCGCGGGGCTCGTCTGCGCGGCCGGGGCCGCCGGGCTGGGGGCGCGGGTCGCCCTCGTGGAGCGCCACCTCCTGGGGGGTGACTGCCTCAATTACGGCTGCGTCCCCTCCAAGGGGATCATCCGGGCCGCCCGCGCCATCCATGATGCCCGACACGGGGGAGAATTCGGCATCAGCGGGGGCGAGGGGCTCGCCATCGACTTCGGCGCCGCCATGGCGCGGATGCGGAAGATCCGCGCGGAAATCGCCCCCCACGATTCGGCCCGCCGCTTCCGCGACGAGCTGGGGGTAGACGTCTTCTTCGGTGACGGCCGCTTCACCGGGCCGGACACGATGGAGGTGGCAGGGAAAAGCCTCCGCTTCAAGCGGGCCGCCGTCTGCACCGGCGCACGGGCCGCCGCCCCCCCCATCCCGGGGATCGAGGAGTCGGGCTACCTCACCAACGAGACGGTCTTCGCCCTGACCGAGCTGCCGAAACGTTTCGTAGTGATCGGGAGCGGCCCCGTCGGCTGCGAGCTCGCCCAGACCTTCGCCCGGCTGGGGAGCACGGTCACCCTCCTCGAACGGGGGAGCCACATCCTCCCCCGCGAGGAACGGGACGCGGCGGAGCTTCTCCAGAGGGCCTTCGTCCGGGACGGGGTCCGGCTCTGCCTGGAGACGAAAACCGTCGGCACGACCCGGCAGGGAGCGGAGAAAATCATAACCGCCGAGCGGGGGGGCGAGACCTTCGAGATCGCCTGCGACGCCATCCTCGTCGGGGTCGGCCGGGCGCCGAACATTGAGGGACTCGGGCTGGAGGCGGCCGGAGTCGGCTTCGACCCGCAGCAGGGAGTACGGGTGGACGAGCACCTGCGGACCTCAAACCCGCGGGTCTTCGCCGCCGGCGACGTCTGCTTTCCATACAAGTTCACCCACACCGCCGACGCCCTGGCCCGCATCCTCATTGCCAACGCCCTTTTCAGGGGGCGGCAGCGGACCTCGGCCCTGGTCGTCCCCTGGTGCACCTACACCGACCCGGAGATTGCCCACGTGGGGATGTACGAGAAAGAGGCACAGGTGAAGGGACTGGAGGTCACGACCCTCACCATGGCGCTCAATGAGGTGGACCGGGCGCTCCTCGACGGGGAGGCGGAAGGGTTTGCCCGGGTCCACCTGAAGAAAGGAACGGACACGATCCTCGGCGCCACCATCGTCGCCCGCCACGCCGGGGAGATGATCAGCGAGCTCACCCTCGCCATGACCGCCGGGGTGGGGCTGGGCGCCATCGGCCGAACGATCCACCCCTACCCAACCCAGGCGGAGGCGCTGAAAAAGCTCGCCGACGCCTGGAACCGGACCCGGCTCACGCCTTTCGTCAAGAAGTTGTTGGAAGTATGGCTGAAATGGCAGCTATGAAGTTTTGAGTTTTGAGTTCTTAGTTCTGAGTTTCAGTTAGTCGAGAGTTATGTTTTGGTGTCTTCGGGTTTCAACTCAAAACTCAAAACTAAGAACCAGCAAAGCTATCATGATCTGGAAAAAGCTCTTCATACTTCTCGTGGGAGTGGTGGCGGTCGCCCTCTTCTTCTGGTTCGACCTCGGCCGCTACCTCACCCTGGAGACGCTCAAGGCAAACCGGGATGGGCTACTCGGCTTCTACGCCAGGCACCGGGCGGCGACGGTGGCTGGATTCATCGCGGTGTACGTGGTCCAGACGGCGCTGTCGCTCCCCGGCGCGGCGATCCTGTCGCTTGCCGCCGGGGCGATCTTCGGCGCGGTGATGGGGACGGCCTATGCGGTCGTCGGCGCCACCGCCGGCGCGATCCTCGCCTTTCTCGTCACCCGTTACCTCTTCCACGACGCGGTGGAGCGGAAGTTCGGCGCGAAGCTTACGAAACTCAACCGGGAGCTGGACCAGGCGGGGCTCAACTACCTCCTCTTCCTCCGTCTCGTCCCGATCTTCCCGTTCTTTCTCATCAATCTGGCCGCCGGGCTCACGCGGATGCCGCTCCGCACCTTCTTCCTCGGGACCCTGATCGGCATCATCCCGGGCGGCTTCGTGTATGTGAACGCAGGGGCGAGCCTTGCCAGCATCACCAGCATAAGGGAGATCGCCACTCCGCGGGTCCTCGGCTCATTCGCCCTGCTCGGGGCGTTCGCCCTGGTGCCGGTTGTGTACAGGAAGTTAAAGGGAGCAAGGAATTAGGAAATCCGTTCGAAGTTCAAGGTTCAATGTTCTAGGTTTTCAACTTCGAACGTTGAACATTGAACGTTGAACAGATTTAAGGAGAAAAGATGGTCGCCGCTTTCAAGGAACTGCTGCAGAAGCTCAACCCGGTCTACGTGCGGTTCGAGACCCTCCAGACCCTCCAGGTTAACCTGGGAAACCTCTGCAACCTTGCCTGCAACCACTGTCACGTCGGAGCATCACCACAGGGAACCAGGGTGATGGACCGGGAGGTAATGGCGAAGATCGCCGCCCTTCTTGCCCGGAAGAGCGGGGTGACCCTCGACATCACCGGTGGCTGCCCGGAGCTGAACCCCCATTTCCGCTACCTGGTCGAGGCGACAATGGGGCTCTCGCCGCGCCGACTGCTCCGGAGCAACTTAGCCATCATGGTAGAGCAGGGGATGACGTGGCTGCCGGAATTCTGCCGGGAGCAGGGACTCATCGTGGTAGCCTCACTTCCCTGCTACCAGGAGGAAAACGTGGACCGGCAGCGGGGGGAGGGGGTATACGCCCGGTGCATTGCCGCGCTCAAGCGGCTCAATGCCCTCGGCTACGGCGACAAACTTGAGCTCGACCTCGTCTACAACCCGGGGGGTGCCTTCATCCCCGGCTCCCAGCGGGACCTGGAAGCCGCCTACCGGGAAGAACTCCGGGCGCGGCACGGCATCCGCTTCAATCACCTGTACACCATCGCCAACGCCCCCCTCGGCCGCTTCCGGGAATACCTGGAGGCAAAGGGGGCTTTCGAGCGCTACCTCAACCTCCTCGCCACCAGCTTCAACCCGGACACGGCCGGCAGCATCATGTGTCGAACCTTGGTGAGCGTGGACTGGAAGGGGTTTCTCTACAACTGCGACTTCAACCAGGCAGCCGGACTCCCCATCACCGGGGAGGACGGCCGGATCCTCAAGATCGACGATCTGGAGGAAGCGGCACGGGAGGGGAACGAGCTCTTCCTGGCCCAGCACTGTTATTGCTGCACAGCAGGCGAAGGGTCCAGTTGTACCGGAGCCTTGACCTAGCTGCCTAAGTTTTGAGTTCTGAGTTCTGAGTTTTGAGTTAACACACCCGCACTTTTTCGGAGGATTATCATGGACAACCTCAAGCTGTGGGAACGCTACAAGAAGTACCTTTGTACCTGTCCCGACCTCGGCCTCATGCTCGACATCAGCCGGATGAACTTCAGCGACGGCTATCTCCGAGAGATGGAGCCCCGTATGCAGAAGGCTTTCGCCGAGATGGCGGACCTGGAGGCGGGAGCTGTTGCCAACCCGGACGAGAACCGGATGGTGGGACACTACTGGCTACGGGACCCGGCCCTGGCCCCCAACGAGAAGATCACGGCGGAGATCGAGTTCACCGTCCGGGCGATTCGGGAGTTCGCCGACAACATCCACGCAGGGAGGATCACCTCCCCAGGCGGACGGCGCTTCACCCGGCTCCTCGTGGTGGGGATCGGCGGCTCGGCCCTGGGTCCCCAGTTCGTGGCCGATGCCCTCGGTTCCCCGGCGGACCGGCTTGTCCCCCACTTCTTCGACAACACCGACCCGGACGGTATGGACCGCGTTCTGAACACGATTGGCGTCCATCTCACCGAGACCCTGACCATCGTCATCTCCAAGAGCGGCGGGACCAAGGAGACGCGCAACGGCATGCTGGAGGCGAAAAGGGCTTACGAGGGGGCGGGACTTGTCTTCGCCCGCCATGCGGTAGCGGTAACCGGCCGCGACAGCGAGCTCGACCGGGTGGCGGTCGCGGAAGGATGGCTCGCCCGCTTCCCCATGTGGGACTGGGTCGGCGGCCGCACCTCGGAGACCTCGGCGGTGGGGCTCCTGCCGGCGGCCCTCCAGGGGGTCAACATCGAGGCACTCCTGGACGGAGCACGCCGCTGCGATACTGCCACCCGCAGGCCCGACACCCTCACCAACCCGGCGGCGCTCCTGGCGCTCATGTGGTACCATGCCACCGACGGCCGGGGCATGAAAGACATGGTGGTCCTTCCCTACAAGGACCGCCTCCTCCTCTTCTCCCGCTACCTCCAGCAGCTCGTCATGGAATCCCTGGGGAAGGAGCTGGATCGGGACGGGAATGTCGTCAACCAGGGGATCGCCGTCTACGGCAACAAGGGGTCCACCGATCAGCACGCCTATGTGCAACAGCTGCGGGAGGGGGTCCTCAATTTTTTCGTCACCTTCATCGAAGTGCTCCGGGACCGCGAAGGTGCGTCCATGGCGGTTGAGCCGGGGGCGACCTCCGGCGACTACCTCTCGGGCTTTCTCCAGGGGACCCGCCGGGCGCTTTATGAAAAGGGGCGGGAATCGGTAACCATCACCGTCGATAAACTCGACCCGCGCACCGTGGGGATCCTCATCGCCCTCTACGAGCGGGCCGTCGGCCTCTACGCCTCCCTCGTCAACATCAACGCCTACCACCAGCCGGGGGTCGAGGCGGGGAAAAAGGCGGCCGGAGCGGTATTGCAGCTACAGGAAGCGATCCTCAGGCAACTGCGCCAGGAAAAGGACCGGGCAATGACCGCCGAGGAGATCGCCGCGGCCGTGGGTGCCCCGGACGAGGCGGAAACCGTGTTCAAGGTCCTCCTCCACGCCGCATCCAACATGGACCACGGCATCGCCATCCAGCGGGAAGAGAACCTCTGGGCCAGCAGATTTCAAGCGAAGGCATAAAGGCAATCGGGCACGGATGAACACGGATTATACGGATTCACACGGATAATCCAGAAGCTTAACGGCAGAAGCCTGTCGGGATTGATCCAACGAAAAACGCCGCACCCTGAATATCAGAGTGCGGCGTTTTTTTGTATCCGGATTTTTGTTTTACTGTCAACGATTCGCGTTTATGGGGAACGTCGATTTTTCGTCAGGCCAAGGCGGCCAAGGCGAGCTGCGGAGGCGTAGCGGCGCTACGCCGCACAAGAGCGAGCCGAAGGCCAACGCCGGCATGGCGGAAAAGCGGCGTTCCCCCTATTCGCCCAAATATGTGTATGACACCAGCGCCTTGTCGAGCAGTTCCAGAAAATGACTCGTCTCCTCGATGGAGATCTTCCTGAGAGCCACGCTCTTCTCCAGGGTGTCGCGGACGTGTTTGAGAATCTCGGGCCCCTTGTACTGCACGTACTTGAGGCTCTCCCAGATTGCGTCCCCCTGGATCACCGTGTCGATCTTGTAGTTGGTCTTCTTGGTGAAGGTGATGTGGACCGCGTTGGTGTCGCCGAACAGGTTGTGCATGTCCCCGAGGATCTCCTGGTAGGCACCGATCAGGAAAAAGCCGATGTAGTAGTCCTCGTCCTTGCGTATCTTGTGGAGCGGCAGGAACTTGGTACGGCCGTTCTCGCCGACGAAGCTGGTGATCTCGCCGTCCGAATCGCAGGTGATGTCCGCGATGGTCGCCATCACGTCCGGCTTCTGGTTGAGGCGCTGGATGGGCACGATGGGGAAGAGCTGATCGATGGCCCAGGAGTCCGGCACCGACTGGAAGAGGGAAAAGTTGGCGAAGTAGGTCTGCCGGAGCGCAAGCTGGAAGTTCTGCAGCTCCTCGGGGATCGGCTTGATCTTCTCGACGATGCTGTTGATCTTCTTGAAGATCCTGCTGCAGAGCCACTCGGCGCTGGCCCGGTCGTGGAGGTTCAGGTACCCCAGGTTGAAGAGGCTTACCGCCTCCTGGATGAGCTGGAGGGTATCGTGATAATCCTCCCGGAGTGAATAGCGATCGAGGCTCTTGTAGATGTCCACCAGCTTCTTTACCGTCGGTGAGAGCTTCTCCGCCTGCTCGAGGGTCTCCTCGAAGTCGAGCGTATGGTTCTGGGTGGTGGTGTTGAGGGCGTTGGTGACCAGCACCGAATAGTGGGCGACGATGGCCCGCCCAGACTCCGAGATGATGTTCGGGCAGGGAACCCCCGCCTCGTCGCAGATGTTCTTCACCTGGTAGACCACGTCGTTGGCGTACTCTTCGATGGAGTAGTTGACACTGGAGAAGTAGCTCGACTTGGAGCCGTCGTAGTCCACCCCGAGGCCGCCGCCGATGTCCACGAACTCGAGCCCCACCCCCAGCTTCCGCATCTCGGCGTAGATACGGGTCCCCTCGATGAGCGCGTTCTTGATCTTGTCGATCTTGGTGATCTGGGAGCCGATATGAAAATGGAGGAGTTTCAGGCGGTCGATCATCTCCTCCTTCTTCAGGATGTCGATGGCGGCGATGAGTTCGGAGATGCGCAGGCCGAACTTGGCGTCCTCGCCACCCGAAGTGGCCCACTTACCGGTCCCCTTGGAGGAGAGCTTCACCCGGATTCCCATCTTCGGCACGATTCCGGTCTTCTTCGCCAGCTTGATGATCTTTTCGAGCTCGAACATCTTCTCGACGACGATGGTGATATCGTAGCCGATCTTGGTGGCGTAGAGGACCGTCTCGATGAATTCGCTGTCCTTGTAGCCGTTGCAGATGAGGGGCACGCTGTTGCCGGTGGCAAACGAGATGGCCGCCACCAACTCCGCCTTGGAGCCCACCTCCAGGCCGATGTTGTAGCGCTTTCCGAACTTGGCGATCGCCTCCACCACCTGGCGCTGCTGGTTCACCTTGATCGGGTAGAAAGTCTGGTACCGGGCCGGGTAGTCGTTCTCCTGGATGGCGCTCCGGAAGGCGCGGTTGATGGCGGCTATCCGCCCTTCAAGGATGTCCATGAAGCGGAGCAGGATGGGGGGCTTGATCTTGCGCTTGATCAGGTCGTCCACCAGCGCCCGAAGGTCGATAGAGTACTTGGAGGTGGGGGAGGGATGGACACAGACGTTCCCCTTCTTGTTGATGGAGAAGAGGTCGGCACCCCAGTTGTCCAGGTTGTATACTTTTGCGGAATCATTGATCGACCAGCGTTCCATGGTATCCCTCGGGCGGCGTCATATTTGCGCCCTTCCACCGTCTGCTCCTCGTCATGCTCCTCGACGTAGCGCTGCTACGCCTACGGGCCTTCCTCGTCACATCCGACGGAATCATCGCAAATCTGACACCGTAGTTAAGTAATGGGCAAAATAGGTTTTACCAAAGGGGCGAGAGATTTCGGCCAGATCGGCGCCGGCCCGCAGAAACCGTGCCGAGGCGTAGCAGCGCTACGTCGAGGCAGGGTTTCGAGGACACGGCGTCGAGATGGTCGGAAGATATCGCCCCCCTAAGACAGTCTGCTCTTGAAATCCTCGTACCCGAACCTGCGTACCACCTTCAGTTCCCCCGTCTCCGGCTCATACGTACAGATGGCCGGGTGCTGGATGCCGTTGAAGGTGGTGGTCTTCACCATGGTGTAGTGCGCCATGTCCTCGAAACAGAGCCGGTGCCCCGCCGTGAGCGGCTTTTCGAACGACCAGTCGCCGATCACGTCCCCCGCGAGGCAGGACGGCCCGCCTAGCCGGTAGGTGTGGGCCTTAACGCCCGGATCGAAGCCTCCCGTGATGCCGGGACGGTACGGCATCTCCAGCACGTCCGGCATGTGGCAGGTGGCAGAGACGTCCAAGATGGCGGTCTCCATCCCGTTTTCCACCACATCGAGGACTTCTCCCACCAGGATGCCGGTGCCGATGGCGATCGCCTCCCCCGGCTCCAGGTAGACCGTGACGTTGTACTTCTCCCGAAAATAGCGCACCAGCTCCACCAGGGCATCGATGTCGTACCCCTCCCGGGTGATGTGGTGGCCGCCCCCCAGGTTCAGCCAGCGCATGCCAGGGAGGAGCTTCCCGAACTTTTCCTCGAATACCGCGGCGGTCCGCTCCAGGGGCTCGAAGAGCTGCTCGCACAGGGTATGGAAGTGGAGCCCCTCGACACCCTCCAGCGATTTCCCCTCGAAGTGCCGCACCGGGATGCCGAGGCGCGAGTTGGGGGCGCACGGATCGTAGATGGCGGTGTGCCCCTCGGAGTGTTCCGGGTTCACCCGCAAGCCCACCGACACCCGTCCCCGCTCCTTCTCCCAGAGCGGCCGGAAGCGCTCCAACTGGGCGAAGGAATTGAAGACCAGGTGGTTCGAGAGCGTAAGCAACTCCCGGACGTCGCTCTCCTTGAAGGCGGCGGCGAAGCTGTGCACCTCGCGGCCAAACTCCTCCCGCCCCAGTCGCGCCTCCCAGGGGGAGCTGGCGCAGACCCCGTGGAGGGTTTCCCGGATGAGCGGGAAGAGGCTCCACATGGTAAAGGCCTTCAGCGCCATCAGGATCTTCGCCCCGCTGCGCCGCTGCACCTCGTCCAGGATGGCGAGGTTGTGACGCAGCCTTCCCAGGTCCACCACGTAAGCGGGAGACGGGGCAAGCTCCAGGATTTTGTCGATGTCGATACCGGTCAAGATTTTCTGTTCCTCAAAACCAGGGCGACCCGCCGGTCGCCCCTACATTATCAGTCATGGTCCGCGTAGGGGCGAGGGGCGCCTCGCCCGCATTTCGATGTTATAATTCCGGCCATTCTCCTTCGACCACGACCGTCGGCAGCCCCATCGGACCGAGTTCTGCGAGGAACACCTCCGGGTCGAACTGCTCCATGTTCCAGACCCCCGGCGCATGCCACTTCCCGGTCATCATCATGATGCCGCCGACCACGGCCGGCACGCCGGTGGTGTAGCTGATCGCCTGGGACTGGACCTCTTTGTAGCACGCCTCGTGGTCGCAGATGTTGTAAATATAGACCTGCTTCCGTTTCCCGTCCTTGATTCCCCGGGCGATGACGCCGATGCAGGTCTTTCCCTTGGTGAGCGGCCCCAGGCTCCCCGGGTCGGGGAGAAGCGCCTTCAGGAACTGGATCGGCACGATCTTCTGCCCCTGGAACTCCACCTCGTCGATGCGGGTCATCCCCACGTTCTGGAGCACCTCCAGGTGCTTCAGGTAGTTGTCGGAGAACGTCATCCAGAACTGGGCCTTCCTGATGGTCGGGATGTGTCTGACGATCGACTCCATCTCCTCGTGGTAGAGGCGGTAGACGTTCATGGGGCCGATCCCCTCGGGGAAGTCGAAGACCCGCCTGGTGGCAAGCGCCGGGCTCTCGACGAAGGCGCCGTTCTCCCAGTGGCGGCAGGTGGCGGTCACCTCGCGGATGTTGATCTCCGGGTTGAAGTTGGTGGCGAAGGGCTGGCCGTGGGAGCCGGCGTTGGCGTCGATGATGTCGATCTCCTCCACCACATCCAGGTACTTCTTGGCCGCAAGCGCCGTGTAGACGTTGGTCACCCCCGGGTCGAAGCCGGAACCGAGGAGCGCCATGATCCCGGCGTTCTTGAAGCGGTCCTGGTAGGCCCACTGCCAGGAGTACTCGAAATGAGCGGTGTCGAGGGGCTCGTAGTTGGCAGTGTCCAGGTAGTCCACGCCGGTCGCGAGACACGCGTCCATGATGTGCAGATCCTGGTACGGGAGCGCCACGTTGATCACCAGCTTCGGCTGGACCTTTTTGATGAGCGCCACCAGTTCGGGGACGTTGTCGGCATCGACCTGGGCGGTCGCGATGCTCCCCCCCAGCTGCGCGGCGATGGCGTCGCACTTGCTCTTGGTGCGCGAAGCGAGGGTGATTTCAGAAAAGATATCTCTGCGCTGGGCGCACTTGTGGGCGACGACCTGACCGACCCCACCGGCGCCTATGATCAGTACTTTGCTCATAATTTCATCCTCCGGAGAGCGGCGTCATATTTGCGCCCTGACGACGCCGGCTCGTCGGAACGCTCCTCGACGTAGCGCTGCTACGCCTGCGGGCCTTCCTCCTCTCCGTCGCCATAATCATCGCAAATCTGGCGCCGCTAGTAGTGATGTTTTTAAACGCTCTCTCAAGCGGGGCGCGAGATTTCGGCCAGATCGGCGCACCCGCAGGAAGCCCGGCGGAGGCGTAGCAGCGCTACGCCGCACAACGAGGCTTCCGAGGACGGCGTCGAGATGGTCGGAAGACCGCACCCCTATTAGTAGTAAAAAGTGGGGGGGGTGACCACCCACAGTATTTTCGCCGTCGTCTTCCCGATATTCTTCACCGAATGCCGCTTGTCGGAAGTGAAGTAGAAGCACTCGTCCTTCTTCACCGCGTGCACCCTGTCGTCGAGCTTGAGCTGCACCTTGCCGAGAAGGACAAAGCCGAACTCCTCCCCCTCGTGAAACGGCTGTTCGTCCATCTCCTCGCCCGGCTCCAGTGTCACGAGCACCGGGTCCATCTCCCGGTTCTGGGCTCCCGGCACGAGAAGCTCGACCCGGATCCTGTCGTCGTCACCGGTGGGCTGCACCCGGGCCTCCTTGCCGAACACCACGCTCTCCTCGTCGGTGGTGTCGCTGAAGAACTCCTGCATGCTCACCCCGAACACATCGAGGATATCCTTCAGGGTGGCGATGGAAGGCGACGTGGCATCGTTCTCCAGCTGGGAGATAAAACCTTTGGTCAGGTCGGCGCGACTGGCCAACTCTTCCTGGGTCAGGGAATTAATCATCCTGAGCCGCTTCAACCTCTCACCGATCTTCAAGCAAAACCTCCGAATTTCGGCCGAAAAAAAGCCCGCACCTGCACGCGGGTTTAGTAATAGTAAACTTTTTGTTTCAAAGCTAGTTTAGTTATTCTAAACTTTTTGTCAAGAAGAAAGTTTAGCTATGGTAAACTTTTTGTCAGATACCTCTTTGCATTCCTGCCGGCGTCCGGCAACCGTCACCGGCCGGCACGCAATTCTATTGACTTTTCACCGTGGATTTATTACCTATCAAGGGACACGCGGCCGGATGCAACTTACGACACGGTCGCAGAGGGGGGTACACATGCTGCAAGACAAAACCATCGGGTTCCTGGGCGGCGGGAACATGGCCGAAGCATTGATACGGGGGTTACTTGCGGGGGGGGTGCCGGCCGCCGACCTTGTCGTGGCCGAACCTCTGGCGGCGCGTCGCACTTTCCTGTCCGAACGCTATGGGGTCAAATGCGTCGCGGACAACACGGCCATCGCCGCAGGCTGCGACATCATCATCCTGGCCATCAAGCCCCAGGTGGCAGGAGCGGTCACGAGGGAGCTGGAAGGGTCGGTTTCCTCGGGGAAGCTTCTCATCTCCATCATGGCGGGTGTAAAAACCGCGACCATCGAGGCGGCTTTCCCCGGCGGGACCCGTGTGGTGCGGGTGATGCCCAATACGCCGGCACTGATCCTCGAAGCGGCCTCGGCCATCGCGCCCGGGGCGAATGCCACCGCCGAGGACATCTCCCTCACCCGCCGCATCTTCGAGCTGACGGGGAAGACCTGGCAGGTGGACGAGAAGCTCATGGACGCCGTTACCGGGCTTTCCGGGAGCGGCCCGGCCTATGTGCTGACCTTCATCGAGGCTCTTGCCGATGCCGGCGTGAAGAATGGTCTTCCCCGCGACGCCGCCCTCGGTCTTGCCGCCCAGACCGTATTCGGCACGGCCAAGCTTCTCCTGGAGACCCACGACCACCCGGCCGTCCTGCGGGACAGGGTGACCTCCCCCGGTGGCACCACCATAGCCGGGCTGCACGCCCTGGAGCAGGGAGGCTTCCGCGGCACCGTCATCAACGCGGTCGATGCGGCCACGGCCCGCTCGAAGGAGTTGGGCGCGAAGTAGATTAAGCTCGTAGCAGCTAAATGAAAAAGGCGGGGATGTCTCCCCGCCTTTTTCATCCACTGATTTTGGTGCAGCGATCGATGGGCGATACGTTCAACCGGAATCTGCATCCGCCTTGCCACCGTTCAAGGCATCGTACAGCGCCACCTGCTCCGCCAGGGAAAGCTTCCTGGCCGGTCTGCATGTTCCTCCGAGACACAGATGGCATCGGTCATCGCCGCACCACTGACAGAAGCGGCAGTCCGGACAGGGATGCTTCTTGCCGGGAGATTCACCTTTCACCATTCACCGTTCACCATTCACAGGTTTCAAAAGACGACGTTCCGCTTCGGCGCCATTCCCTGGAGTATCTGAGCGAACGCCTTCCCCTGGTCGGCGTTGATCAGGAGATACCGCGGCAGTTTCGTGACGCTGTCCGAAGCGCTCGCATGGTGGCGCTCAATGGTGAATGTGGCGCTATACCCGGCAGCAGCGGCCCTGCGCAGAAGATCGTCGTCGTAAATGCCGAAGGGCCAGGCGAGCATATCCACCTTCACCCCCAACTCCTTCTCGATCCGCGCCTTTGACTTGGTGAGCTGCATCGTCGTTGACTTGTCGAATTCCGCCGGCGACATCTTCCGCCGGTCCTTCTTGAAGTTGGGGTGCCAGTAGGTGTGGGACTGAAATTCGAAGAGCCCCGTCTTCTTCAGCTCCCGGATCTGGTCCCAGGTCATGGCGTACTTGGCGTTGGAGATGGCGGAGGGGTAGACGAAGACCGTCACCGGCACGTTGTACTTCTTCACCAGCGGCAGCATGTCGGTGTACACGGATTTATGGGCGTCGTCCTCCACGATCACCACCGACTTGGCGGGAGGGGGCGGTCCCTTCTTCAGGTACCAGTCCACCAGCTGGCGCAGGGGAATGACCCGGTAGCCGTTGTCCCGCAGGTATTTCAGGTGTTCCTCGAAGACGGTCGTCTTCATGGTCATCCCGTCGGCAACGGTGGGACCCATGCGGTGGTAGAGGAGAATCGGGACATTCACCCCCTGGCTGAGGGCCGGCACGTTTTGCTTCAATTCGGGCTTATCGGATTTTGCGGCGAGAGCGGGAATGGTGACAAGGGTAGCAGACAGAAGGACGAACAACAGCAGGCGGAACTTCATCAGGGGTACAACCTCCGTAATCGATTTTCTGGGGATAGTTATAACAGAGATAACGCAAAGAGGAAACAAGAATTTGGCCACATCCGTGCGCAATGTGAAGGAAATGCAATGAGGTCACCGGAGCTGCTACCGGTACCCGAAGATGGCAGATCCGACCCGCACGAGAGTCGCCCCCTCGGCGATCGCCACCTCGAAATCGCCGGACATCCCCATGGAAAGCTCCGCCATCTCCACACGGGGAATGGCCAGCGCGGCGATCTCGTCGGCAATGCGCCGCAACTCCCGGAAATAGGGGCGCGCCCCTTCCGGGTCGTCGAAGAAGGGGGGCATGGTCATGAGGCCGCGAATCCGCACGTGGGGAAGCACAGCCACCTGGCGGACCAGTCCGAACACGTCGGCAGAGGTGGTGCCGCACTTACTCTCTTCGCAGGCTATGTTCACCTCGACCAGCACGTCGCAGGCCCGCCCCAGCTTCCCCCACTGCCGGTCGATCTCCTGCGCCAGCGACAAGCGGTCCACAGAGTGGATCATGGTGACTTGGCCGGCGATCTGCCGGACCTTGTTGCTCTGCAGGTGGCCGATGAAATGCCACTCCAGCGGCCCGGATATTTCCCCCGCCTTGGCCACCAGTTCCTGCACGTAGTTCTCGCCGAACAGCCGCTGCCCGGCCCGGGCCGCCTCGTCCACGGCAGCGGCCGGCTTGGTCTTCGATACCGCCACCAGTCGCACGGCGGCCGGGTCACGGCCGGCCTTGCGGGCGGCGACAGCGATTCTTTCATGGATGATTTTCAGGTTATCGGCAATGGACATGACAACAAAAACTCCAAATCTCAAAGTTCAAATTTCAAACAAATCTCGCCAATTAAATCACGATTACCTTGCGAAAAAATTAACAATTGGGGTTTGTATCAGCTGTTTGAGATTTGGAATTTGGAATTTGTGATTTAGCTTCAAGCAATCGCCCCGATCCTGCGCAGCGTCTCCACCACCTCGCAGAGGGGGAGCCCCACCACGTTGGTGTAGGAGCCCTCGATCCGCTCAACCATGTAGGCCGCTCCGCCCTGGATGGCGTAAGCCCCCGCCTTGTCGAAGGGGCAGCCGGTGGCGATGTAGTCGCGGATCTCCTCGTCGCGCAGGCGCTTGAAAAAGACGCGGGTCGTGACCGCGGCGCTGACGGCACCCTCCCGTTCCCGGTCGAAGACCGCGTAGCCGGTGATCACCTCGTGGGCGACCCCGGAGAGCTTTTTCAGCATCCGCTCCGCATCAGCTGCGTCCCGCGGTTTCCCCATGATCTCGCCGTCACAGACCACCACGGTATCGGCCCCGACGAAGAAACGACCTTCGACCTGCGCCGCCACGTAGAACGCTTTTTCCCGGGCAAGCCGCACCACATGGTCCTCGGGCACTTCCCCGGGAAGTACCGTCTCGTCCACATCACCGGCAAAGACCTCGAACTCGATCCCGGCCGAAGTCAGGAGCTCGAGCCGCCGCGGGGACGCCGAGGCAAGAACGATCCTATCCCTTGCGTTCATCCTGCTGCTCCTTTTCCCGCCGCTTCATTTCCTGATACGCCTGCTGCTTGCGCTCCTGCTCCTCCCAGTGGGCCTTCCAGTCCTTCTTCCGGACGAAGTGAAGCGCAACCGCCCCGACCAGGATGATGACCCCCCAGAAGATGTTGATTTCCGTCCCGTTGACGATTCCATAGACGAGGGAAACAATCCCCATGAGGATGATCAGCACCTCGACGGTAAAGAGCCTGCCGATGAGCGATATTTCCTGCTTTTCCTTGTCCTTGCTCATGTATTCCCCTTGTAGGGGCAACCCCATGTGGTTGCCCTTGGGGCGGCCACATGGGGCCGCCCCTACAGATTTTGCATCCATTCTTCCAGCGCTTCCAACGCACGTTCGGCAAGTCGCGCCCGCCGCTCCTTCTTCTTCACCTTCCCCGTCAGCTCGGGAAAGAGCCCGTAGTTCACGTTCATCGGCTGGAAATGCCGGGCATCGGTATCGGTGATGTGGCGGGCCAGCGCCCCGAAGGCGGTCGTTCCCGGAGGGACTGTTGTCTCTCTCCCGGTGGCGAGTCGTGCCACGTTCACCCCGGCGAGGAAGCCGCTCGCCGCCGACTCCACATACCCTTCCACCCCCGTGATCTGGCCCGCGAAAAGGATACGCGGCTCGGCCCGCAGCTGAAAAGTTGGCAGCAAAAGCTGCGGCGCATTGATGAAGGTGTTCCGATGCATGGAGCCGAGCCGGACGAAGTCGGCCCTTTCCAGTCCCGAGAGCATCCTGAAGATGCGCTGCTGGGCGGGATAGGTGAGCTTGGTCTGAAACCCGACCAGGTTGTACATGGTCCCCTGCCGGTTCTCCAGGCGCAGCTGCACCACCGCATACGGTTCGCGACCGGTCGCGGGATCGACGAGCCCGACCGGCTTCATGGGACCGAAGCGTAGCGTGTCCTCACCGCGCTCCGCCAGCTCCTCGATCGGCATGCACCCCTCAAAGTGTACCACCTTTTCGAACGCTTTGGCCGGCACCTTCTCCCCGGAGCGTAGCGCCGCGACGAACGCCGCATACTCCTCGGCGTCGAGGGGGGAGTTGAGGTAGTCGTCCCCATCCCCCTTGCCGTAGCGGGAGGCGCGGAAGACCCTGGCCATGTCGATGGAATCCGCCGCGACGATGGGAGCGATGGCATCGTAGAAATAAAGGTAGTCGCCGGTGAGGGCGCTGATCCTCTCCGCCAGGGCATCGCTCGTCAGGGGGCCGGAGGCGATGACGACGAGCCCCTCGGCGGGAATCTCCGTCACCTCGCCGCGGCGGACCTCGATGAGCGGATGCCCCTCGATCTGCGCAGTCACGTACCGGGAGAACTCCTCCCGGTCCACGGCGAGCGCTCCGCCAGCCGGAACGCGGGTGGCGTCGGCCGCCGCCATGAACAGGGAGCCCGCCCGGCGCAGTTCCGCCTTGAGGAGACCAACGGCGTTCTCCAGCGACTCTCCCCGCAAGGAATTGGAGCAGACCAGCTCCGCGAAGCCGGGCAAATGGTGGGCCGGCGAAAATCTCTCCGGCTTCATCTCGTGGAGGGTGACCCGCACTCCCCGCTGAACCGCCTGCCAGGCCGCCTCGCAGCCGGCGAGACCGGCGCCGATGATGGTGATCGTTTCAGTCATGGTTGGCTGTCTTCATACAAGAAAAGCGGGATCGCAGAATATCCCGCCTGGCATGGAAAGGTATGCGAAGCCCGGGTCGCACACCCCGGACTTCGTTCTTTCACTTGTTGCTCTGGTAATCGCACCCCTCCTTCGGACACTTGAGGAACTCCCCCTCCCGCTTGTAGACCTTCTTCACGAGGAGCGGGAAGCCGCATTTCGGGCAGGGCTTCTCCACCGGCGGGTCCCAGAGAGCGAACTTGCACTGGGGATAACGGTTGCAGGAGTAGAACATCTTGCCATAGCGGGATTTCTTTTCGGTGAGCTCACCCTCGCGACACTCCGGACAGGTGACACCGGTGCCCTTGGGCTTCACGAGGGGTTGGATGTTCTTGCAGCCGGGGTATCCCGAGCAGGCCAGATACTTGCCGTAGCGCCCATCCTTGATGAGCATGGGGCTGCCGCACTTCTCGCACTTCTCCTCGGAGTAGACCGGTTCCTGCGGCTCGGCCCCCTCCTTTTCCAGCTTGCGGATGTACTTGCACTCCGGGTAGCCCGAGCAGGCGTAGAACTTGCCGAACCTCCCCAGCTTAACCACGAGGGGCTTGCCGCAGTCCGGGCAGCTTTCGTTCGTCGCCTCGGTGGTGAGGTCGGCCTTGCTGATCTCTCCTTCCTTCTGCTTGAGGAGAGAAAAGAAGGGCCCCCAGAACTCGTGGATGAGGGGCTTCCAGTTCTTCTCCCCGCGGGAAACCTGGTCCAGCTCCTCCTCAAGAGTGGCGGTAAAGTTGTAATCAACGTAGCGGGTGAAATGGTTCACGAGGAGGTCGCTCACCACCATCCCCACGTCCTCGGGCACGAAGCGTTTCTTGTCGAGACGGGCATATTTGCGCTCGACGAGGGTGTTCATGATGCTCGCGTAGGTGGACGGCCTGCCGATGCCGTACTCCTCAAGGGTCTTGACCAGGGTCGCCTCGGTGTAGCGGGGAGGCGGCTGGGTGAAATGCTGCTCGGGGAGGAGTTTCGTCAGCGCGAGCGGATCCCCCTCCTCCAAGGGGGGAAGGACGCCCTCTTTCTCCTCGGCCTCGTCGTCAACCCCTTCGGTATAGAGTTTCATGAAGCCCGGGAAGCGGACGACCGTCCCGGCGGCCCGGAACCGGAAGTCCTCGCCGGCGCTGATCTCCACCGAGGTCTGGTCGAGGAGCGCCTCGGCCATCTGGGAGGCGACCGCCCGCTTCCAGATGAGATCGTACAGCTTGAACTGGTCCGGGGTAAGGTACTGCTTGAGCTCCGCCGGGGTCTTGGCCATCAGGGTGGGGCGGATCGCCTCGTGGGCCTCCTGGGCGTTTTTTGCGCGATTCTTGAAGACCCGCGGCTTGGTCAGGGCGTACTCCTTGCCGTAGAGGGCGGTGATCAGCTCCTTCGCCTCGGCCTTCGCCTGCTCGGACAGAACCACACTGTCTGTCCTCATATAGGTGATGAGACCGACCGCACCCTCACCGATGTTGATCCCCTCGTAGAGCTTCTGGGCGGTGGCCATGGTCTTCTTGGCGGAAAAGCCGAGCTTGCGGGACGCCTCCTGCTGGAGGGTGGAGGTGGTGAATGGGGGCGCCGGAAGGCGTCGGCGCTCGCTGCGGGTGACCTTCTCCACCCGGAAGGCACAGGCGGGGTTCCCCTGGCATCGCTCCAGGGCGCTGACGATCTCGTTGGCGGCCGGCTGGTCGGGAATGTCGAACTTTCCGAGCTTCTTCCCCCGCACCTCCACAAGGTTGGCGGTGAAGTTCTGCTTCTTGCCGGTGGCGAGCTGGGCAGCGATGGTCCAGTATTCCTGCTCCCGGAAGGCCTGAATCTCCTTTTCCCGTTCGCAGACGAGGCGCAGGGCCACCGACTGCACCCGGCCGGCGGAGAGGCCGTACCGGATCTTTTTCCAGAGAAATGGCGAGAGGTTGAAGCCAACCAGGTAATCGAGGACAGAGCGGGCCTGCTGGGCGTCCACCAGGTCGAGGGAGATGTCGCGGGGGTGGTTCACGGCGTGGACGATGGCATCCTTGGTGATCTCGTGGAACACCACACGCCGGACCGGCATGGCCGTTTTTTTCTTGTCCAACCCCAGCGCCGCCAGGAGATGCCATGAAATGGCCTCCCCTTCCCGGTCCGGGTCAGTGGCGAGGAGAAGGTCATCGGCCTCCTTCAACGCCTTCTTGATGGCGTCGATATGCTTGCGGCTCTCGGGGAGAACGGCATACTTGGGGGTGAAGTCGTGCTCGATGTCCACCGACCCCTGCTTGCTCGGAAGGGCGCGCACATGGCCGAACGAGGCGAGAACCTGGTAGTCCCTGCCGAGGAACTTCTCGATGGTCTTCGCCTTGGCCGGCGATTCAACGATGACGAGGTGCTTTGACATATACCCATCCGTACGGAATTGGTGTGTTCCGTATAAATTTAATTCATTTCATGCAAAAAACAAACGGCACAGAAAAAAGCCCCAACGTGCCCTGTGCCTCCTGAGACCCAATTCTACTGTCGTTCGCTATGCAATGGTAAAGTATTTGCCCGGGAGCTGCATTACAGCTCCCTTGAGTTCCAGGCGAAGTAAAATAGCGGAAACCTCCCCCACTGTCAATGCGCTTTTCACGATGATGTCGTCGATATGGAGCGGCGCTTCGGCCAGCAGGGCATAGGCGACGGCTTCCTGCGGCGTCAGGTCGAAACGTGCCGTTTCGGCGTGGCCGGCTCCCGTCCTCTGCCGGTGCGGAAGCTCGTCGAGGATATCCTCCACTCCCGCGACCAGTTTCGCTCCCTCCCTTATGAGGCGGTTCGTGCCGCGACTTCCGGCGCTGGTGATGTTGCCCGGCACGGCGAACACTTCCCGCCCCTGTTCCAGGGCATACTGGACCGTGATGAGCGAACCGCTGTTCTCCATCGCCTCCACCACGAGCACCCCGCGAGACATCCCGCTGATGATCCTGTTACGTCGGGGGAAATTCTCGGAAAGGGGGAGGGTTCCCATGGGAAACTCGGAGACGAGGGCCCCCTTCTCGGCCATCTCGTCGAACAGTCGGCGGTTTTCCGGGGGATAGACCACGTCGACGCCGCAACCGAGAACGCCGACGCTCCGGCCGTCGCCATCCAATGCACCCCGATGGGCTGCAGTATCGATCCCACGCGCCATTCCCGAGATGACCGTGATTCCGTGGCCGGCCAGTTCCCGCGCCAGTCGCCCCGTTGTCAAGAGGCCGTAGGTTGAGGCGCGCCGCGAACCGACAACGGCAATGGCAGAACCGATTCCCCCCAGACTCCCTTTGACGTAGAGTAACGGGGGAGGGTCGGGAATCTCGAAAAGGACTTTCGGATACTCCTCGGCGAGGAAAGTTACAATCCGGACGCCGCTCCGCCTGACCCGCTCACACTCCCGTTGCGCGAATTCCCGGGCGTCATGGGACTTGATGGCGGCAATTACCGTACGGTTGATCCCCGGAACCGCTGCCAGTTCCGATTCCGTTGCCGCGAGCACCCGTTGCGGCGTGTCGAAATAGGCCAGGAGCCGGCGGAAAGTCACGTTTCCCACGAGGGGCACCGATTTCAGGGCGAACCAGTAATACGCTTCGTTCATAGGGCAAAAAAAAGGGACCGGCCGTCCGGCCAATCCCTCCTCTCCGTTGCGGTGATCCTACTTGCTCTTTCTCAGCTCCACCATGTCCCCCCGGTAGATGGCGTCGATACTCTTGACGACCAGGGCCGTCGAGGTATGTTCGCCGGTGTTCACGACCACCACCGCGCCCAGGAGTTCCACCGGCAACTTGTCGATCGACCCGGTCACGTACTGCTGGTCCGGGACCACATTGCGGACAACGTAGAGCAGGTTGCCGGGCACAACACCGTGAGCCCTCCCCAGGTCGAGAAAGACGATATCGCCTGCGCCAATCGTCTTGTTCCCCATCTGGGTATCCACGATATACCCCGTCATATCCCGCTCGGCTGCTTTCAGGGAGATTTCCCGTCTCCTGTCCCGGTACGGCATGAGGTAAGAACCGGGGCTAATTTCGAGGTACGACTCGGTCACGATGCCGCGGGAAACCTTGTCCTCAACCTCGGACAACTGCACCACCCCAAGGGGGATAACCTTGTGGCCGAGGATGACGTTGGTCACCGGGTGGCTCACAGATTCCCCCTCCCGGTAGACGCTCAAAAACCCACCGACCTTGGCACCGGAGTCCCTGCCGACATCAGTATAGACGACATCGTCCTCACCCACTATCTGCCGGTTCTGGTTGGTTGCGATGATAAAGCCGGCCGGCTTCAGGTCCTTCTCCTGCAGAAACCCTTCGGCCCCACTGACGGTGAACATCTTCTCCTCGGCTGACACCTCGGCTGGCACCTTGGCCTCAGGCGCCGGGGTTTCCGCTGGCTTGGCAGCCGCCTCCTCGATCACGATCCGGTCAGGATAGACCTTCACCTTCTGGCCGGGGAAGATGAAATGGGGGTTGGTAATGCTCTGGTTGCGGCCCCACAGGTTCGGCCAGTAAAAGGGGTCGTTGAGAAACCGTGCCGAGAGCCCCCACAGGGTGTCCCCCTTCTTGATCACATAGACGGTCGGTTCACCCGTCTGCGCGAAAACCGAACTGACCGCCGACAGTACCAGCAGGAACGCGACTAACTGTATCCGTCTCATAGACACCTCACAATGTAGTTAGTTGTGGCCCAGCCTCTCCCGTGCCTTTGCGGCAGCCTGACTGCGAGGATACTTGTCCAGCAGCGACTGGAGGGCAACACGGGCTTTTGCCGGATCATTCATGCTGATGTAGGTCAAACCGATTTTCAGCATGGCATCGGGAACCTTGTTCCCCGTCGGATATTTTTCAATAACCTTGTTGAACGCCTCCATGGCCTGGGGGAAATCGTGCTGGGTATAGTAGCACTCGCCGATCCAATACTGGGCGTTACCGGCATATTCGCTGTTGGGATAACTTCTGATGAAGGATTCGAACGCCATGACTGCATCGTTGTAACTGTTAGCACTGAACAGCCCGAACGCCTTCATGTAGGCGTCCTGGGCAGTAGTTTCCCGGTCTGCCGGCACTGCGTCGGTGTTCACCACCTCGATCCTGGGACTTTGGGGGGCGCTCCGCGAAGGAGCGGCTGCCGGAAGGGCATCCTGCCGCTTGGACGCAGATTTCAACTCTTCCAGGACCGTGGAATTGGCCTTGACCTGCGCCTGCAAGTCCTTCACTTCATTGGCCATTTCTGCAAGCCGCGCTGTGGCAGCCGCATTACCCTGAACCAACTGTTCCAGTCTCGCTTCCATCTCCGCCTGTTTTTTCACGATAACATCGTTGTTGGCGCAGGCACTGAGAGCTAAACACCCGATGATGATTGCAAGCATATCACGAGGCCGCATCGTCTCTCCTCCCCCTGGAAAGTGTAAGCTCAGCATAATTAATGCCTTTCCCCTCCTTTTGTCAAGGAGAAAGCGAGTTTGGGGGTTTGCTTGCCAAACTGAATATGGTAGCATTGAGTATGCCGATAATGACTAATCTTCCCCAATTCCCGGAACACGTTCTCCCCTGTGATGGGGGCTCGCCGAAATGGGGCCGCAACCTACTGTTTTTAAAGAAATATTTTTAATTCATCCTTCACGCGCTCTTGTTGACACAGGAGTGAGAAGAGCCGGCCTTAAGCTTGGTGATGGTCAGGCCGGAGCATCAATGAATATAGACGAGCGACAGAAAACGGCATCAGTGACACAAACCGGAACATCGCCCCATGGGGCTGCCCGTAAACGTGCCAGGGGTGTCTGTCCGGAGGAAACGACCATCCCCATGAAGAAACCCGAACTCCTCGCTCCTGCCGGCAATATGGAAAAGCTGCGGGTTGCGATCCATTACGGGGCCGATGCCGTCTACCTGGGGGGGAAGGCATACGGCCTGAGAAACCTGGCGGACAATTTCACCTCCGCCGGTCTGGAGCAAGCCGTCGACTACGCCCACAGCCACAAGGTAAAGACGTACCTGACGGTCAACATCTATCCGGACAACCGCGACATCGCTGAACTGTACCGCTACCTGGAAGCGATGGCGACGATCCCCTTCGATGCCTATATCGTCGCCGACCCCGGGGTGATCGCAATGATTCGCGAGGTATCGCCGGAACGCACGATACACCTTTCCACCCAGGCCAACACCACCAACTGGAAAAGCGTCCAGTTCTGGGAGAAACAGGGGATCCGGCGTATCAACCTGGCGCGGGAGATGTCCCTCGATGACCTCCGCGAGGTTCGCGAACGGACCGAGGTCGAGCTGGAAGTTTTTGCCCATGGGGCCATGTGCATCTCCTATTCCGGGCGCTGCCTCCTTTCCAGCGTCATGACCGGGAGGTCGGCCAACCGTGGAGAATGTGCCCACCCCTGCCGCTGGAACTATGCTCTGGTGGAGGAGACGCGGCCCGGAGAGTATTTCCCGGTGCTGGAGGACGAGCGGGGCACTTTCATTTTCAATTCCAAGGATCTCTGCCTCGTCCAGTACCTGCCGGAACTGGTGGGAAGCGGCGTGGACGCCCTGAAGATCGAGGGACGGATGAAGGGTATCTTCTATCTGGCCACGACCGTGCGGGTCTACCGCGAAGCCATCGACTGCTTCTGCGCCGACCCGGCGGGATACCGCTTCCGACCCGAATGGCTCGACGAGCTTCGCAAAATCAGCCATCGCGGCTATACAACCGGCTTTTTCCTCGGTCCGCCCAAAGAGCTTGACCACGAATACCATTCCCGCTATATAAGAAGCTATGACTTCGTCGGCATCGTCGACGACACGCTGCCGGATGGCTCCATCGTCGTCGGCGTGAGAAACCGGCTGGAGACCGGAGATACCCTCGAATTCATCGGCCGCGGCATGTCATGCACCACCCTGGTCCTCGCGGAGATGGAGAGCGGAGAAGGGGAACCCCTCGGCGTTGCGCATCCGAACAGCCGAATCCGGCTGCGCTTGCCCTTTCCGACAGAGAAGTACGACCTCATCCGCCGGGCAAAAGAGCCATCGCCCTCCTGACCCATTGATTCCATCCATAAGGATACAACGAACCCCATGCATACCATTTTCGACTTCCTCACGCGGAAGGAAGGCCGTTCCTGCAAAGACGTCCTCTTTCTCTTTGTGCTCTTCGGCATCGCTTTTTTCCAGACCCTCGGCCGGCTCCCCCTGCTGGAGCCGGATGAAGGCCGCTACGCGGAGATCCCGCGCGAGATGCTGGCGCGCGGCGACTTCATCACCCCCTACCTTAATTATGTAAAATATTTCGAAAAACCGCCGCTCCACTACTGGCTGAACGCCCTCTCGTTCAGCGTTTTCGGACAAAACGAATTCGCGGCCCGCTTTCCCGGCACACTCCTGGGGTTTCTCGGCGTTCTTCTCACCTATTACCTGGGGCGCAAGCTGTTCGACCGCAGGAGTGCACTGTTCGCCGCCCTCATTCTGGGTACCTCCGTGGGTTACCTGGTGATGAGCAGGATCAATTTCACCGACATGACCCTCACCTTCTGCATGACGGCATGCCTCGGCTCCTTCATCCTGGCGACGCGGGACGATGAGACGCGGAAAGGAAGCTGGTATCACCTCTTCTATCTCTTTTCCGCCATGGCGGTCCTGGCCAAGGGGCTGATCGGCATCGTCCTCCCCGGTGCCATCATCTTTCTCTATCTCCTCTTCACCAAACGATGGCGGCTACTCCGGGAAATGCGCCTGGCAACCGGCATCCCCCTCTTTCTTCTGGCCGCCTCCCCCTGGTTCATCCTGGTCTCCCTGCGCAATCCCGAATTCGCACGCTTTTTCTTCATCCATGAGCATTTCGAACGTTTTCTCACCAAGGTACACGGCCGCTACCAGCCCTTCTGGTTCTTTGTCCCGGTTCTGATCGGCTGCATGCTCCCCTGGTCGCTGTTCCTTCCCACTGCCGCCCGCGATTTCTGGCGGGAACGGCGGGAAAGCGGCCATGATGCGCGGCTCTACCTGGTGTTGTGGGCGGCAGTCATTTTTCTGTTCTTTTCCAAGTCGGACTCCAAGCTGATTCCGTACATCCTGCCGGTTTTTCCTCCCCTGGCGCTACTCGCGGGCCGAAGCTTTGCCCGGGCCATGGAAGAAAAAAGTTTGCCCCGCTGGCAGTCATACACCGTCGCCGTCTGTCTTGCCCTGACGGGGGGTGGGCTTTTGCTGTATCCCCATCTGATGCGCGGGGAGGAACTCACCGGCACCGACCTCCTCCTCCCCGGCCTTCTGTTCCTCGGCGCGTCAGCGCTGAGTTTCGTCTTCACCCGCGTGGGCAAGACAGCTGCCCTTTTCCTGACCCTCTGCCTCTCCTTCTACCTTCTGGGACTCGTTGCCACGACGACCATCCTTGCCCGGGTGACCGAGCCGAGAAACTGCAGGGAGCTGGCGTTGCTCGCCCGGGAAAAAGCCGGACCGGATGACCTCATTGCCAGTTTCGGCGATTATGAGCAGGGACTCGCCTTCTACACGGGAAGGCGGACGGTTCTCATCGGGGGACGGGGAGAACTGGAGTTCGGCAGCCACCAGGGAGACAACGAGGCGTGGTTTATCGAACCCGCCCGGTTCAACGCCCTCTGGCACTCGCCGGTGCGGATATTCATGGTCATCCACAAAGCGGAACTGGAATTGTTGCGGGCATTTGGGCTGGACTCCGTGCGCATCGTCGGTCAGGAGAATGAAAAGTTCCTCGTCACCAATAAGTAACCGAAAATTGTTTGCAGCCGTCCGGGTTTTGTGCCATATATAGAGGGTTATTCCACCTTCCCGGAGGTTCCGTGCGCACAGAATTTCTCCCCTTTTCGACTCCTACCATCGGTGACGACGAGATAAACGAGGTGGTCGATTCCCTGAAATCAGGGTGGATCACGACCGGCCCCAAGGTGAAGCGCTTCGAGGAGGCGTTCAAGGCCTATGTCGGGGCGCCCTTCGCCGTGCCGCTCAGTTCGGCCACCGCCGGCCTCCACCTGACGCTCCTCGCCCTCGGCATCAAGGAGGGTGACGAGATTATCACCACGCCCATGACCTTCGCGTCCACCGTGAGCATGATCGTCCTCTGCGGGGCAAAGCCGGTCCTGGCGGACATCGAGCCCGGCACCCTCAACATCGATCCCGCAAAGATCCGCGAGAAGGTCACCGACCGGACCCGGGCGGTCATTCCGGTCCACTTCGCCGGCCAGTCGTGCGACATGGACCCCATTTTCGCCCTGGCAAAGGAGTTTGGCCTCACCGTGATCGAGGACGCGGCCCACGCCGCCGGGACCGAATACAAGGGACGCCGGATCGGCTCCTTCGACACTATCTCCATCTTTTCCTTCCACCCCAACAAAAACATCACCACCGGCGAGGGGGGGATGGTCTGTTCTCCCGACGAGGCCTTCGCCGAGGAGGTGTCGCTGCTCAAGTTCCACGGCATGAGCCGCGAGGCGTGGAAACGCTTCGCCGCCAGCGGTACACCCAACTACGACATCATGCTCCCCGGCTACAAATACAACATGATGGACATCCAGGCGGCCATCGGCCTCCACCAGTTGCCGAAGCTGGACGCCTTCATCGACCGGCGCACGGAGATCGCGGAGTTTTACAACGCGGCCTTCGCCGATGTGGCGGAGATCGCCGTCCCGGCTCTGGCCCCCTATGAGCAGCGCCATGCCTGGCACCTCTACACCCCCCTGGTCCGGATCGAGCGGCTCACCCTCGACCGGGACGGGTTCATGGCGGAATTGAAGAAAGAGAACATCGGCACCGGTCTCCACTACAAGGCGATCCACCATCACGCCTGGTACCGGGAAAACCTCCCCGTGCCGGCAGGTGAGCTTCCCAACGCCGACTACGCCTCGGACCGGATCCTGTCGCTTCCCCTCTTCCCGAAAATGACCATGGACGACGCGCGGGACGTGGTGGAGGCGGTGAAAGCGGTGATTGCGAGAAATCGAAAATAATATTTGGCCAACCGGGCGCGAGATTTCGGCCAGATCGTCGCTGGCCCGCAGAAGCTTCGCTGAGGCGTAGCAGCGCTACGTCGAAGCGGGGCTTTGAGGACACGGCGGCGAGATGGTCGGAAGACCGCACCCGCCCCTAAGGAATAATCAAATCCATGCAGGACAAGCCCTACATCACCATTGTCGTTCCGGTCTACAACGAGGAAGGCAACCTCCGCCCCCTCTTCGAGCGCCTCTACCCGGTCATGCAGAAGATCGGCCGGCCCTTCGAGATCATCTTCACCGACGACGGCTCCCGCGACCGCTCTCTCGCGATCCTCAAGGAACTTGCCGCACAGTATCCGGAGGTGAAGGTCATCGAGTTCAACGGCAACTTCGGCCAGCACATGGCGATCCTCGCCGCCTTCGAGAAGAGCTCCGGCGAGATCGTCGTCACTATCGATGCCGACCTGCAGAACCCGCCGGAAGAGATCCCCAAGCTCGTGGCGGAGATGGAGAAGGGACACGACGTGGTGGGGAGCATCCGCCAGAAGCGGCAGGACACCTTCTTCCGCAAGACCGCTTCGCTCATGGTGAATGTCGTCACCCGCAAGATAACCGGCATGCGGATGAGCGACTACGGCTGCATGCTGCGCGCCTACCACCGCAACGTGGTCGACAACATCAACCGCTGCCAGGAAACGACCACCTTCATCCCGGCCCTGGCCCAGACCTTCTCCTCCACCCCCTCGGAGGTGCCGGTAGCCCACGCCGAGCGGGCCGAGGGAGAGAGCAAGTACTCGCTCTACAAGCTCGTTCGTCTCAACTTCGACCTGATGACCGGTTTTTCGGTGGTGCCGCTCCAGATCTTCGCACTCCTCGGCATCCTCACCTCCCTCTTTGCCGTCGCCTTTGCCGTTTTTCTCCTGGTGCGCCGTTTCATCGTCGGCGCCGAGGTGGAAGGGGTCTTCACCCTCTTCGCCATCCTTTTCTTCTTCATCGGCATCACCATCTTCGGCATCGGCATCGTCGGGGAGTACGTGGGGAGGATCTATCAGGAGGTGCGGCGGCGGCCGCGGTATGTGGTGAGAAACGTCCATGGCTTCGAGGAATAATTGTTTTTCAATGTAGGGGCGGCCCCGTGTGGCCGCCCTGGTTTTGGGCAACCACATGGGGTTGCCCCTACGTTCGACCAGAGGAATTAATACCCTTGTCCACAAATCAAAAAATCGTCGTCTGCGCCTATCACAACGTCGGCTACCGCTGCATCGAGGAGTTGCTGCGCCAGGGGGCGGAGATCGCCCTGATCTTCACCCACGAGGACTCTCCCGGCGAGCAGATCTGGTTCGAGTCGGTGCGCGCCCTGGCCGAGCGGGAGAGCATTCCCTGGCGCACGGGCGACATCAACGACCCGGAAAACGTCGATCTGGTGCGGACCATCGCCCCCGACTTCATCTTCTCCTTCTACTACCGCAACATGATCAAGCCGGTGGTGCTGGACATCCCGCGGCGCGGCGCCTTCAACCTCCACGGCTCGTATCTCCCCAAATACCGGGGGCGGGTGCCGGTCAACTGGGTTGTCATCAACGGCGAGACCGAAACCGGCGCCACCCTCCACTACATGGTGGAGAAGCCAGACGCCGGCGACATCGTCGACCAGGAGAAGGTTCCGGTCCTCTTCACCGACACCGCCTTCGACATCTTCACCAAGGTGACCGAGGCGGCGGTGCAGGTCATTGCCCGCGCCTGGCCGCGGCTGGCGGCAGGCACCGCTGCACGCATCCCCATGGACCTGAAAGCGGGGAGCTACTTCGGCGGCAGAAAGCCGACCGACGGCCTCATCGACTGGAGCAAGCCGGCCGTAACGATTTACAACCTGATTCGCGGCGTCACCCACCCCTACCCCGGGGCCTTCACGTATCTGAACGGCACGAAGGTCGTCATCTGGCAAGCCTGGCCGGTTGAAGGGAAGGGCGAGCCGGGCAGCATCGTCTCCACGGAGCCGCTCCTGGTCGGCACCGGTGAGGGACTCCTGGAGATAAGATCGTTGCAAATTGAGGGTGAAGAAGAAAAGTCGATAAATACTTTTGCTGCCAACATGAGGCTTAACGAAGCGAAGTTTCAAAATTCATAAAAAAACCAACCGGCTTCGAGAAAGGAGTCGTATGCAAGGCGCGTGAGGACCGGGAGGCGAGGCGTAGCAGCGCTACGTTGAGCCTCACGGCCCGCAACGCAACGCCGCAGACGGCCGTTTATCGGAGCCGTACCAAGGAGAACGGAGCAATGAAAGTACTGATCCTGGGCGTTAATGGTTTCATCGGCAACGCTTTAACCAAACGCATCCTCGACACCACCGACTGGGAGGTCTACGGCCTCGACATGAGCGACAACAAGCTCGAACACTCCATCGGCCACCCCCGCTTCCATTTCCTGGAGGGGGACATCACCATCAACAAGGAGTGGATCGAGTACCACATCAAGAAGTGCGATGTGGTGCTGCCGCTGGTTGCCATCGCCACCCCCGTCACCTACGTGAAGGACCCGCTGCGGGTCTTCGAGCTCGATTTCGAGGAGAACCTGAAGATCATCCGCCAGTGCGTGAAGCACAGGAAACGGGTCATCTTCCCGTCAACCTCCGAGGTCTATGGCATGAGCCCCGACCGGGAGTTCGACGAGGAGAGCTCGCCGCTCATGCTGGGCCCCATCAACAAGGAGCGCTGGATCTACTCCTGCGCCAAGCAGATGCTCGACCGGGTCATCTATGCCTACGGCGAACACGAGGGTCTCCGCTACACCCTGTTCCGCCCCTTCAACTGGATCGGCCCCAAGCTCGACTCCATCTCCACCGCCAAGGAGGGAAGCTCCCGGGTCCTCACCCAGTTCCTCTACGACATCCTCGCCGGCGAGCCGATCCAGCTGGTGGACGGCGGCCAGCAGCGCCGCTCCTTCACCTTCATCGAGGACGGCATCGACTGCCTCATGCGGATCATCGAAAACAGGGACGGCAAGGCCGACCGGGGTATCTTCAACATCGGCAACCCGGGGAACGACCTGTCGGTAAAAGAGCTGGCCGAGAAGCTCGTCGCCCTCGTCAAGGAATATCCCGCCTACCGGGAAAAGGCCGAGAAGTGCCGGATCGTCGAGACCACCTCGGACACCTTCTACGGCAAGGGATACCAGGACATGCTGACCCGCGTCCCCTCGGTGAAGAACGCCCGGGAGCGGCTCGGCTGGACTCCCACCACCGGCATCGACGAGGCGCTGCGGAAGACGCTCGATTTCTATCTGGTCGAGGAAAAAGAAAAGATCGAACACCTCTTATAACAAACCGTTCAATGTTCAAGGTTCAATGTTCGGGGTTTGATACTTCAACATTGAACGTTGAACGTTGAACGTTGAACCTTTATGACCCAACCAACCATTGCCCTCAAAGTCGACGTCGATACCTACGTCGGCACCCGTGACGGTGTCCCCCACCTCCTGGATACCCTGGAGCGGGCCGGGATAAAGGCCACCTTCTACTTCTCCATGGGTCCCGACAACTCGGGGAAGGCGATCCGCCGCATCTTCACCCGCAAGGGGTTCCTCCGGAAGATGCTGCGCACCAAGGCCCCCTCCATGTACGGCATCAGGACCCTCCTCTACGGCACCCTCCTTCCCCCGCCGATGATCGCCGAGTCGTTTCCCGGCGTCCTGCGCAAGACCGAGGAGATGGGACACGAGGTCGGCATCCACTGCTGGGACCACGTGAAATGGCACGACTATCTCCCCTGGATGCCGAAACCGGTCACCCTCATGGAGCTGGGACGGGCCAGTGCCCTGTTCGAGGAGATATTCGGCCGGCGGACAAGGACCACCGCGGCGCCCGGATGGACGGTCAGCGCCGATTCCCTCGAGATCCAGGATGCCATGGGCCTTTCGTACTGCAGCGACAGCCGCGGAAGTGCCCCTTTCTTCCCGGTCTTCGACGGCCGCGCCTTCCGGACCCTCCAGGTCCCCACCACGCTTCCCACCATGGACGAACTCCTCGGCGAAAACGGCATCACCGCCGACACCATCAATGACCACTACCTGTCCCTTATCCGCCCGGGGCTGAACGTTCATACCATCCACGCCGAGTTGGAAGGGATGGCTCTCGCCCCCCAGTTCGCCGATCTCCTCGAACGGCTCAGGGCCAGGAGTGCCCGTTTCGTCACCCTGGCCCAGGCCGCTGAAGAGTTCGGCCGGCATGCCCCCGACGCCCCCCTTGCCATGGGAGAAATTCCGGGCCGGGCTGGGCGGGTGGCGACGCAGGGATAAACGTATGACATCCGTCGGTTGCGGCGAAGGGGGCCGAAGGATTCCCATGCAGCAGCGCAGCTCTTACCTGATGGAACATGACGACGAAGTTCTGCGGCTGGAAATGAAGACCGACTGCGGCAGCATCCGGCGGCAGGCGTTGTGGGCCGGCATCGGGCCGGGCATGCGGGTTGCGGATATAGGCTGCGGGACCGGCAAGACGACATCGTGCCTGCACGCCCTGACGCAGCCGGGCGGCACTGTGGTGGGTGTGGATGTTTCCGCGGAGAGGATCGACTATGCAAGGGGGCATTACACCGATGCCGGCATTGAGTTCACCTGCCGTGACATCTGCGAGCCCCTGGACGACCTCGGGGCCTTCGATTTCGTCTGGGTCCGCTTTGTCCTCGAATACCACCGCTCGAACAGCTTCGACGTCGTCCGCAACCTCGCCAGGCTCCTCAAGCCCGGCGGCATCCTCTGCCTGATCGACCTGGACTATAACAGCCTGACTCACTTCGGCCTTTCGCCGCGCCTGGAAAGGGCCATCCACGCGGTAACGGCCGCCCTGGAACGGGACAGCGACTTCGACCCCTACGCGGGGAGAAAACTCTACTCGTATCTCTATGACCTGGGCTACGGCGACATCGACGTGGATATCTCGCCCCACCACCTGATTTTCGGGGAATTGCACGAAAAAGACGCCTTCAACTGGCTGAAGAAGGTGGAGGTCGCGGCGCGAAAGGCCAGCGACGCGTTTACCGAGTACAGCGGCGGGTACGATGAGTTCCACGAGGAATTCAGCGCCTTTTTCGCTTCCCCCCGAAGGTTCACCTACACCCCCGTCATCTGCTGCCGGGGACGGAACCCCCTCTAGTGTCCCGTGCGGTTAGTTCGCCGCACGTGACACTAGGGAGCCCCCTGGGCGCATGATGAAGGATAGCTGCTCATGAAGGTCCTGAATATCTCTTCCGTAGCCTCTTTAAACTCCAGCAATTCCACGCCGAACCCGGCCGGGAAGTCCGGCTTTCGCCGCGAACGCTTGCTGTTCACCCAGGCGACCCGTCCCTTTGCCTGAACTATCGTCGACGAGGCGACCGGCAGGGCAATGGAGAGGTCGACCGGCAGCCCTTCCCGCGCCTCGTGATCGGTGGCCACATAGATGCCGCTGGCACTGATATCCTCGGTGGTCGCGGATGAGGTCTTGCCGTTCAGCCGGATGAATACCGGGGTCCGGCACGGCACCCTGACCCGGCGGCGTCTCGGCTCAACGAGGGAGATGTTCGGCCTCTTGTTCTGGTAGGTCTTGGTATAGTAGGCGATGAGGGCCTCGACCATCCTGGCCTCGAAATGGGTGCCGCTACCCGCCCGCAGCAGCGCGAAGGCGGCTTCGACGGGCATCGGGTCGCGATAGTGGCGCTTGGCCGTGATAGCCTCGAAGTAGTCCGCCACCGCGATGATCTTGGCACCCAACGGAATGTCCTTCCCCTTGAGCCCCCTGGGGTAGCCGCCGCCGTCGATCTTTTCATGGTGCGACCCGGCGATCTCCGGGACCTCGCAGTAAAGCCCCTCGAAATCGATCTGGGACAGGATCTCCCTGGTGCGGTCCGAATGGGTCTTGACGATCTCGTACTCCTCGGCCGTCAGCCGCCCCTCCTTTTTCAGGATGGCGTCGGGTACCCCGATCTTGCCGTAGTCGTGGAGCAGCGACGCCACCCGGATCATGTCGCGGTAATCGGTGGACAGCCCCAGTTCGGTGCTGATGCCGAGCGCATACTCGGTCACCTTCTCCGAGTGCCCGGCGGTCAGGGAATCGCGGGCATCTATGCTGGCGGCCAGGACCTGGATGACGGAATTGAACTGCCGGACCCGGGCCTCGATGAGCTCCGCGTTGCGGATGCTCACCGCGACAACGGAGGCTATCCCCATCAGCAAGCTCATGTCGCTCTGGACCAGGGGCCGCTTCGACTTGACGTTGTCGACGGCGAGGATGCCGAGGGAGCTGTCCTCACGGACGATGGGACAGCAGATGAATGAGCGGGTCCCCAGAATTTTCGCGAAGGCCAGGCTGCGCGGCGACAGGGTTTCCTCGATATCGTTCAGATCGTTAATCAGGAACGGCTTCTGTTCCCGGAAACAGGTGATGAATATCCCCTTCGATTCGGGCCGGTCCAGGTGGAAGGACGGCTTGTCGAACAGCCCCTGGTGGTCGTCGGAATAGCCGAAGCCGGCATGGAGCACCAGCTTGGTTCTTTCCGGGTTGGCGAGCAGGATCAGGCCGCGATCATAATCGAGCCGTTTCTCCATGATCTGGATGACATTCGCCAGGATGTCCTCCGTGCTCGTATGGGTGCTGAGCGCCTGGCCGATCTCATTGGTCATGAGGGCGTTGTTGTAGTTGATGTTGATCTGTTCGAGCAGTCGGTCGATGGAATCCTTGGTGCAGTCGAGGCTCTTGAGGAGCTCTTTCTTTTCGCTCCTGGCGACGACGAACGCCTGCAGGGAGAGGAATATGGCGGAGAGCGGAACGGCCCACTCCAGGAGCGTCCAGCGCCCCCCGGCGAGAAGGCCCAGGTTGACCGCCGTGAGGAGCGCCGCCGACCGGTTGCGGAGCTTCGCCAGGTACACCGACTGTGGCACTTCCCAGGTAACGGTGTAGCGGCACTGTGCCCCTCCACGGAATACGCACTCGGTATGCCGGATGACGGGGAGCTTGTCGTTGAACAACAGGACGATCGCTTCGAAAAAACCGATCCTGTTGTCGCACTGGAACGGCTTTTCATGCACGCCTGCCAGCGGGGTCACCACGATCTCGACACCGTTGGCCGCTATTCTCTTCGATTCATAGACCGCCGAGCGGATGAAGTTGGACGACGCCTTGTCGATCAGGGCAAAGGCATTGGCGGGGTCGATCAACCCGAGGGCGTACTGCCTCATTACGCCGAGGGCATCGGGCGATGCCGCATACCGCCCGGCTTCCCGGGCTATGTTCGCATTGCCGGTCAGGTGAACGAGCTTTTCATAGAAACGGTCGACCTGCGCCTGGTTGAACCAGTGCCCCTGGTCGGCGATTTCGTAAGCCTTCATGCCGGCGTAGTCCAGAAGCTCGCCGACATTGACGAAACCGTACTTGCTCTTGATCAGCTTGATGTATGCATCGATGATCCTGCTATTGTAGAGCTCGCTGTCCTGCTGTATTGGCTCCATGTCAACTCCGGGGCTAAGTGGTGTCCATCCGGAAACTCCGGATGAGAAACTAAGAGGTTCTGTCGCTCTGACGGAACAGCTCCGCACAGAACCGGAAATAGTGGTCGAGATAGCGCAGATTCAACGTCCACATGGTATAGATCTTTTCGTAGGGGATTCCCGTGCGTTCCGCGTAGTGCACCGGATAGAGAAGAACCGGCATCCCGTTCTCCTCGTAGGTTGCGGATACCCGGGCCAGCGCTGCGGACAGGATGCCCCCCGGGAGGTCCTCGCCATCGAGGACGATGACTTTCGTGCAGCTGGTGAAGTTCGACAGGTTCAAACCGGGATCCGAAACGTTGACCATGATGACCGCCTTGAGGCTGCCGGCCAGCTTCAGGGAAAAGAGGTGGCTCTCCCGCCTGAAACCGAGCTCCCGGTACTCCTGCGAGAGCTGTTCGCGGTCAATCGCCGCCGGTGCCAGGTCGAGGGCGTCGAGCATGAGCCCGCCCGACTCCTGTGCGTACCAGCTTTCCAGTTCCGCCAGGTCTTCGGGCCGGGTCGGCACCATCTCCCACGGACCGGACATATCGTCCCGCATCTGCAGCGGCCTCTGGAAGTGGAAATAGGCGAAAGAATCCAGGGAGCAGCCTGCGGGATCGTTCAAATCCCTGGCAAACCCGCCGAAGACCCTGTTGGGAAACTTGTTGTCCGGTCGGAAATAACAGAACACGTACCGCAGATGGGCGGACAAAAGGTTGTGGAGATCGTTGACGTAGTCACTGATCTGCTTCAGGACCATCAGACCGGCCCGGCTGGATCTCGCCTTGCTGGCGGCGTGGTGGTGAATCAGCCATGAATCGGTGTAAAAGCGGACCATGGCGATGTGGCCGAGGATTACCCCCCCGTCCTGGTAGACGAAGTGCCTGGCGATCCGGGGATGGCGGTTGTAGAGCCGTGCGAACGTATCCTTCAGCTTTTCCTTGTTCGCCTGGAGGAAGGCGTATTTCTGCGGATAGATGAAACCGGATTCGAAGAAGAACTGCCACAGGACATCCAGGTCCACGTCGTTGCAGAGGTACGACCTTCCGTCCGCCGCCTGGTGCAGGAGCGCCAGGTACCGCACGTGGTCCCCGGCGTCCATGTCGAGAATGGCAAGGCCGCATTTCACCCGGGAGTCGTCGCTCCCCTCCTCGGGAACGTTGCGGTAAATGACCTGGGCACGGCACGTCAGCCGGAAGCTGTTGGCGTAATTGAGCTCCAGGACGGGAATCATCAGCCCTGGCGCCAGCACCGACTCGTACCGGTCTTCCACCACGGAAAACCCCGAGCCCGACAGGTCGTAGGTCTTCAGGTTGACGGTCTTCTTCGTGAACGGGTGGCGAAAGACGACATCCGGAGCCGGGACGAGCCGCAGCCGCAAGCTGCGGAATTCCTTCGGGGGGAACCTGCGTATCTGGTCGCTGAGCGGTTCCAGGACAAAGGTCCTTGTTTGTTCGCCGCCGCTCTGCCGCACGATGCGACACTCCCCCGAATAGAGATGTTCCGGACCGTCGCTGATGACGAGACTCACCGGAAGGTCGGGATTGACCCATTGGAAGGTCTGGGGGGGGGCTGCCGTTATCTCGACCCGGAACGCACGGGCGCTGAAATCCATGAGACGGCCGTCGAAGAGGGCGCTCTGCTGCATGAATTTCACCGGCATGCCGTCGCACGGGTATCGTCGCATCTTGCGAAGCTCGACTTCGTCACACGCCTCCGGCAGCCTGAAGCTTATGAGCCGGTCGCTGATGGCGATGAGCTCGGGCTTGACGAGGAGGAGCCTGGCATCGTCGGCGACGCACAGATTGTGCAAGGCGTAGTCTGGCGGGATCAGACCGGGTGCGGTGGGCTCTGCCCAGGTGCAGTCGAGGCGGTCTTCCGCGCAGGGGAGGGGTTTCGCCTGGCAGGAGATGATGGTGCCGTATTTCTTGTGCTTGAAGTTGACCTGGATCGAGCGGTCCTGGAAATTGAGATAATTGAGCCTATTGACCAGGTGCCGTCTGCTGACACTTTTCCCGTGCGCCTGGTCATGGCCCGTGTCGACAGAAAGGAGATGGGAGACTCCGTTCGGGACGCCCATTCTCTATCTCGGTACACTGGGGTTGAGATTATACATGCTGCCCCTTGACTGTTAAAGAGATGCCGTTTCCTTGCTGCAACACGTCTGCGGACAGGCTGACCTGCCGAATGGCCGGCAGACCAAATTCGGCACGCTAATGACGAAAAAATACCATACAAACCAAGGCATTACAAGTCGATTAATCTACTTTTACTTTAATTTTTTCGTCACTATCCCGCAACTCCCCTCGGCGCTTCAGGCGCAATTCTTCACAACATACTGACTTTATTACTATTTTACATTTAGATTGTCTTTTGGGATACCCCGTGGTATGAATTTCACCATGCCTGTTGTGGAGAACGATATGGCCGTCGCCTGCACGAGATACTTCCGGCTTGACCGTCGCGATCTGGTATACCTGAAGTTCATCCTGGAAGCCTACGAGGGGTTGTCCACCCTCAGCACCGTGGAGAAGGACGCGACCCTCGTCAGGATCAGCACCTTTCCGTGGTGCGCCGCGGACGTCGACGCCCTCATCGAGGCCCTCCGCGAAGAAATCCCCATAATTGAAACGGCGCTTCCGCCTGACGCCGGGGAGGTGTGATTCATGCTTGATTCCGTCGATGTTTCCCGGATCCTGCGCCGGGCGCTGGCCGCCGGCGGCGAGTTTGCCGACCTCTACTGCGAGGAGGGGTCGAGCACGTCCATCGTCTGCGAGGACGGCAAGATCGAGAAGGTGCTGGCCGGAACCGACCGCGGGGTCGGCATCCGGGTCATCTCCGACCTGCGGACCGCCTACGCCTTCACCAACGAGGTGACCGAAGCCACCCTCCTCGAACTGGCGGCCACGGTCAGCCGGGCGGTGGCCGGAAAGGCCTTTGACCGGGTCATCGACCTCCGTCCCAAACTGGTGGCGGCCGGTTTTCCCATCGCCCTCCCCCCCGCCGGAGTGCCGCTCCAGGACAAGATCGCCCTCGTCACCCGGGCCGAGCGGACCGCGCGGGGAGTGGACAGCCGGGTCCGGCAGGTCATGGTGGTCTACCGGGACGGCATGGTCCGGACCCAGATCGCCAATTCCCTGGGGGAGTTCATCGAAACGAACCGCACCGGCACCGTCTTCCTCACCCAGGTGGTGGCGACAGACGGCGACGTGATCCAGACCGGGTACGAACCGCTTGGGGGCGTGCGGGGGTTCGAGATCTTTTCCGAGAAGAGCCCCGAGGAGATCGCCCTGGCCGCGGCGAACCGGGCGGTCATGATGCTCGCGGCCCGCAAGGCCCCGGGGGGGATGATGCCGGTGGTCCTCTCCTCCGAGGCGGGAGGGACCATGGTCCACGAGGCCATCGGCCACGGCCTCGAAGCGGACCTGGCCCAGGCGGGGATGTCGGTCTACACGGGGAAGGTCGGCGAGCAGGTCGCCTCGCCGCTGGTCACCGTCATCGACGACGCCACCATCCCCTTTGTGCGCGGCTCTTTCGCCTTCGACGACGAAGGGACGCCAGGAGAGAAGACCATTCTCGTGGAAAACGGCATCCTCAAGGGATACCTCTACGACCGCCTCACCGCCATGAAGGACGGCTGCGCCTCCACCGGCAACGGCCGGCGGGAGTCCTACCAGACCAAGCCCATCGTCCGCATGTCCAACACCCTCATCGCGCCGGGCGCCTCAGCGCCGGAATCGATCATCCGCGGCGTTTCGAAGGGACTGTTCGTCCGGAAGATGGGTGGCGGCCAGGTCAACACGGTGAACGGCGATTTCGTCTTCGAGGTCTCCGAGGGGTACCTCATCGACAACGGCGCCATCGGCGAACCGGTGCGGGGGGCTACCCTTACCGGCAACGGTCCGGACGTCCTGAAGAAGATCGTCCAGGTGGGCTCCGACCTGGGGTTCGGCATCGGCACCTGCGGCAAGGACGGCCAGGGGGTACCGGTCGCCGACGCCCAGCCGACCCTCCTCATTTCGGAGATCACCGTGGGCGGGGCAGCCTGACCGCCACGACCGTTGAGAAGCATGGACACGCAGGAACATTACTACAAGCTCCTTGGGGTAACACCCGAATCCTCGGCGCAGGAGATCAACCAGGCATACGTGCACGCGCTGGCGCAGCTTCATCCCGACCGCCTGTCCGATGAGCCGCGCCGGCAGAAAAGGGCCCGGGAGAGGGTCCGGGAGATCAACGAGGCGTATGGCGCCATAAAGGGGCTCCACCTCTCTCCCGGAACTCCGTCGAGTTCTCCGGAAGATGGGAACGAAGCCGGTTTCCCACCCCCCTCCCCCCGCGCAACCGCATGGAAAGCCGTCGAGTCCGCGGACGGCAGAAAACCGTTCGGCCCCGGCCGGCTGCTTCTCCTTGGCCTTCTCGCCGTTCCGCTGGCCATTTCCACCGTCCACCTTTTCGTTTCGGCACCCACCTCCCCCCCTGCCGCCTCACCTGCAGCTTCCATCCCTGCCGCACCGAACATGGCACCGCCTCCGCCGCTGGCCGGACCGGCGGTGAAGCTGGCCGCACCCGAAGGCAAGCATACCGGAGCGCCCGCCATCTCCCGGCGGGTGGCGAAAAAGGAGCCGGCCATGCCCGGGAGCGTCCCGGCCGTCAGCTGCACACCGCCGCCGGCTCCCCGGCAGCAGGCACCGGCCGGTCAACCCGATGAGTTGTCCGCCGCGCAGGCTGCCCGCATCAAACAGATAGCAGAAGAAGGCGACGCGGCGGCCCAGGTGCGACTCGGCTCCCTTTACTTCGCCGGCAGCGGGGTCCGCCAGGATTACGGCGAGGCGGCGGTGTGGTACCGCAAGGCCGCCGACCAGGAGAACAAGGCGGCGCAGGCATGGCTCGGCTATCTGTCAGCGACAGGCAAGGGTACCCGGCAGGACCTGGCCGAGGCGGCGAAATGGTACCGCCTGGCCGCCGACCGGAAGGACGTCACCGCGGAGGCCTGGCTCGGCTACCTGTATGCAACGGGCAAGGGGGTACCCCGGGACTTCGGCGAGGCGGCAGCATGGTACCGCCGGGCTGCCGAACAGGGCAACGCCACAGCGCAGGTCTGGCTCGGGTATCTGTACGAAAAGGGGAAGGGGGTTCCCCGGGACTTGGGCGAAGCGTTGATGTGGTACTACCGGGCTGCCCAACAGGGGGACGCGACCGCACAGGAGCATCTGGCGCGTCTCAGCAAGGGGGCCGGCCGAATCGACAGGCGGTCCTGACGCAGGTTTCCGGACGCATGCATCCATGATTTGAGAGAAACCGGACCAGGTGGTTGCGCGGCAGCCGTTTCCGGGTTAGACTTTGGATGTCACGGTTTCCCCTACTCCACATCAGAAAGGAAGAGAGAACGCATGAGCTTGAAAGGGTCCCGCACGGAAACGAACTTACTCACGGCATTCGCCGGGGAGAGCCAGGCCCGCAACCGCTACACCTACTTCGCCGGCCAGGCACGAAACGAAGGGTACGTCCAGATGGCCGACATCTTCGAGGAGACGGCCAACCAGGAGAAGGAGCACGCCAAGCGCCTCTTCAAGTTCCTCGAAGGGGGCGATGCCAGGATAACCGCCTCCTTCCCCGCCGGCAAGATCGGCACCACCGCGGAAAACCTCCGGGAAGCCGCTGCCGGCGAGAACTACGAGCACACCTCCATGTACCCCGACTTTGCCGCCATCGCCCGCGAGGAGGGGTTCCCCCAGATCGCCGGGGTGTTCATGGCCATCGCCGTCGCGGAAAAGCAGCACGAGAAGCGCTACCTGGGCCTCCTGACGAACATCGAGAACGACCGGGTCTTCCGGCGCGACGAGCCGGTCGTCTGGCGCTGCCGCAACTGCGGCTACCTCCACGAAGGGAGCGAGGCCCTCGAACGGTGCCCGGCCTGCAACCACCCCAAGGCGCACTTCGAGATCCTGGGGGAGAACTGGTAGGAACCGCTACGACACGATCGAAACGGAAAAAGCCCGCGCAATGCGGGCTTTTTCTTTTGGGAGGATCGACTGGGGCAATCGCCTGCTCAGTTCATGAGAAAATACAACATTTGTGTTGTGTTTTTTTCATTACACACCTGTTATAATGCGCCGTCGGAAACGAACGTCACAACGCGTCCCCCAAGGTTTTCCCACTAGGCATGGCATATAGTATTGGATGCCATGGATAACAGCCCAAAATCACAAAAACATCTAATACTAGATAGAATCTTCCCCCGATAAACTCGCGCCGGTCACCGCCCAGCCGTTGGGCGTCAAGAGAGAAGAACATGAAACTGATAATGACTGTTGCATTGTTACTTGCCATGACAGTCTGCGCTTCTGCAAATGATTCTGCTGTTGAAACTGCTGCTGGCGGGCTGACGCTTCGCAAAGAGCAAAGCGTCCTGATGAAAAAGGAGCGACTTTATATTTCCCAGAAAATAGTCCGGGTTGAATATGAATTTCTGAATACAAGCAAAAACACCGTTGTCAGCGAAGTAGCTTTTCCAATCCCGCCAGTAGGATTTGACTTTGGAGACCCGGGAGGGAGCAGAGATTTTCAGGATTTTAAGGCTTGGATTAACGATGTACCAATGCAAGTGGAAAAGGAAGTGCGTGCTTTCGCCCAAAATCGTGAGGTCACAGAAGCTCTTCGAAAAGCCAAGCTTCCAATCGAGACGTTCGGGGATTTCGAACCGACGGAGCAACAAAGCCCCATTGCCAAGTTGAAACCGGAGGTCCGTGAAACACTGGTAAAGGCAGGCGCGCTGAAGGTTGATGGTGGTGAATATTGGCCAGTGTGGGATGTCCACATCAAATATCATTGGCGTCAGGAATTTCCGACTGGAACCATCGTGCGGATCAAACACGAATATAAACCCGTAACCGGGTTTGGTGGCGCTGCTATCAAGGAGTTCAAAGAACAGTACAAGGACGCGTGCATCGATCCCGCAACGTTCTCTGAGGTAAAGCGACAGGATGCGGACAACTACTTCAACACAACATGGGTCAGCTACATCCTGACAACTGCGAATACCTGGCAAACCCCCATAGATGACTTTGAACTGGTGGTTGAGGGAAGGCAAGGCGATCTTCTTTCATTCTGCTGGGACGGCCCCGTCGAGAAGGTCGGACCGGCAAAAGTCAGGGCGCAATTAAGAAATTTCATACCGAAAGGTGAGTTGAAGGTCTACTTCTTGAGACATCAGCCAGATGTTGCCACGGAGTCGGCATCGAAGACCTCTCTCGTTAAAAGATTTGCCCTCTTATCTGTTTTTGTCCTTTTGGAACGCTTGTTCGATACGGCTGTCACCTTGCTGATTTTGAGGTCATATCGCCTGCGAACGTGGCGTTTATCATGCGCCTATTTGGCCGTGACAATCATTTTGTTCAAATTGCTCTTTCCGCTAATCCTGCCCGCAGTGGCCGGCAACCTGGTGTTGGCCAAGCTGATTGTCATCATTCTTGAGACTGTGACTCTGTTCATGTTGACCAATCTGGCATGGTTTCATACCGACGATACTACTGACCCGTTGCTTCGTACGTTGGTCATGGCTGTAGTCTGCGGTAATGTCGCATCAGTGCTCGTCAGCATTTACCTGTTAATGCCGCTTGAGATGGGTCTTTTAAAGCTTCTCTTTCATCGTCATTAGAATTCAGAGCGGGGGGATACTATCGTGCCTGTCATCAGCATCACCTGCCCATCATGCGGCTTCAGCAAAGACAGTGAGCTGCAACGCATGCCACCGGCAACAACAATGGTGACCTGCCCCAAATGTTCGCAGCGCTTCCCGTTCGCAGACGTCCGGCAAGAGACGAAATCTCCTCCCTCCCCGTCCCCCGCTGCGGCCCCCGAATCACCGGCAGCGCTCACGTTACCAGCTCAATCTGTACCGCCACCACCAGTGCCG
The DNA here is from genome assembly GCA_024281055.1 of Geobacteraceae bacterium. GTDB lineage: Bacteria > Desulfobacterota > Desulfuromonadia > Geobacterales > Geobacteraceae > JAMXLF01. Next base: position 6,050 of record JAMXLF010000087.1, on the reverse strand, counting down.
ATTCAGGAACAGCCGCTGCAGCAGGGGGGAACCCGTGCCAAGTCGCTGCTGCTGTTCTTCATCCTGCTGGTGGTGGTGCTGGTCGCTGTCCGTCTCTGGGCCGATGGCAAGAATCGCAGTGTGCCGTTTCCGAACTTCATCACGACAGCTGCTCAAGGGGTGGCGGTCTCCTGGGATAATGAAGTTGTCCTGTTAGATCATGCCGGCCACGTGACGGGCCGAGTGAGCCTGCCGAAGGAGACAACCCTTACCCAGTTGCTCTATGTCGGCGATGAACTCTGGTACGCCGACCATACGACCAACTCCATTCGGCGTCTCCGCAACGGTTCCTGGGAAACGGTGGTGAATGGCGGGAAGAGGTTCCGCGGTGCGTTCAAGTTTGTTGTCGATCTGAAAAGCGGCGAGATATTCGTGACGGACTCATCCAATCATACCATCCACAAGTTCATGACGGACGGCTCATATGTGAGAAGCTTCGGCAGGGAAGGGAAACAGCCGGGCGAGCTGAAATTTCCCAATTCAATCCTGTTCGACCGGGACGGCAATCTGATCGTGGTCAATACGAACTGTTTTCGTATCGATCTGTTTTCTCGCCAGGGTGACTTCATAAAGACAATCGCCAATGTTGCGGCCATTGATGACTACAGATTCCCCACTCTTCTGGCAAAGGCCGGCGACCGGTTCGCCTTCCTGCATACCGTTGATCTGAGGCAAGCCGTGGTAATGCTTTACAGTGATGACGGACAGACGATTGGCAAGTTCCCGGTGCCGCGACGTTTGGACGAAGCCGGCGACATCGCTGCCTGGGACGGGAAAGTGCTGGTAAGCGATAATAAGCTGCGCAAAGTTTATGTCTTTTCAACGGCGGACCGAACCTGTTTGGGATCGTTCAGTGATGAGCTTGACCAGATGGGGGAGAAGGCAACGCGTCTTGAAAACCGTTACGGACGCATCGCAGGCAACGCATTATTTGCACTACTGATCTGCTGCCTGCCCGTTATCTATCTGTACTATCAAACCCGTCAAAACGAGGAGCGACGGCTCGGAAATGTAGATTGCGGCAGTATCATATCGAGCACGGCCATTTTGGGAGTTGCCATAGAGCGGCGCAAACTGGCCTATGCAGCGGGCATTCTCATCCTGTCAATGATGTTCATGCTCTTTTGTGTTCCCCTGATCCGGGCCAACCGGGCACTCATGCTGCTCGTAACGATTGGCAATGTGATCTTGCTGCTGGGCATGCTGCGTTTCCTCATGGAGAGCGGCATCTATAATCCCTCCCGGCGGGATCTGGTCGAGAAAATGGCGCGAGCCGCGGTTCCCAGCCTGTCAAAGCTGCTTGCCGCTGGCGAGCAGGTTGTGGCGTGTACTGCGCTGCGTCGCAGTGCCTGGTTGAAACAACCATTTTTCCTGCTGCTCACAACTGAGCGTATGCTGCTGCTTGATTTTGCCGCACTGCGCCCCAAGGGATACAGCCGCCTAGGTTACGGCGACATCGACATGATTTCCCTGGAGCCGGTGAAGATCGGTAGTACCTTTCTTAACCGGCTGGTGAAAGCAGAGTCGTTCCGCATCAGACTGGATTTGAAGGCGGGCGCTGGCATGCCATCGCTGCAGTTCATAGGGTCTGACCGCGCGTTGCTGGAGCAAATCAAAGGACTTTTGGAGTCTAAATTCCATCAAGCGGCAGCACTCGGGTTTTCCGTACTTTGTCCAACCTGTTTTTCCCCTCTTGATGCTGCCGGTTGCCCGAATTGTCGCACGAGTAAGAAGCAGGACTGGAAACCGCTCCTGTTATCACTTTTATATCCCGGCCTTGGGCAGTTCTACAATCGTGAAATCAAGAAGGGCTGCCTCATCAGCATCGGTTTTACCAGCGGAGTACTGGCACTCACTATGCCGGTCACGAAAATACTTGATCGCTCGGCCGAAATAATGCCAGGCGACATGACCATGATCTCCTATAGCCTGCTGACGACACTTGTGCTTTACGCAGTAGCGCTTGCTGACGCAGACTTTGTGGGACGGCAGGGACGGAGGTTGTTTTCGATGAATATGTTTAAAAGGAGTTCATACAAGAAAAGATGACAGATTTAAAGCCGTTGGAAGAACAAAAAAGGAGAAACTATGAATAAAATTATTATGATTTCATTCGGCACCATCGGCACGACCGGGCCTAAAGCCCGCCCGGTCAGCCTCAAAGCGTCCTCCGAAAAGAAATTATCAATTCTAAATTTATGAGGTCAAAGCTATGAGACGATATATTTTCTTCATTATTTTAGCCTTTACTACACTAGCCTTTGTTGCCGCATGTGGCAGTGGCAACCCTGGAGTCGGAGGAATAAGCCCTGCTGGCAAAAGCCAGTGGACCTGGATGAGTGGAACAAATACCATAAATCAGCCGGGGAGCTACGGCACAAAAGGCTCACCAGCGCCCACTAACATGCCCGGAGCACGTTACAGAGCTGTTTCATGGGTTGATAGTGATGGCAATCTGTGGTTTTTCGGTGGATATGGTACCGACGCCAACGGCGTAGGTGGTTATTTCAACGACTTGTGGAAATTCGACGGCAGCAACTGGACCTGGATGGGTGGATCTAATATCATAAACCAGCCGGGCACCTACGGCACGAAAGGCTCACCAGCGCCCACTAACATGCCCGGAGCACGTGACGGGGCAGTTTGCCAAATTGACAAAAGCGGCAATCTGTGGCTCTTCGGTGGATATGGCTACGATACCGCCGGCACGGGTGGTGTTCTCAACGACCTGTGGAAATTCGACGGCAATAATTGGACCTGGATGGGTGGGTCAAACACCGTAAATCAGGCGGGTACCTACGGCACGAAAGGCGCACCAGCACCCACCAATATGCCTGGAGCACGTGTCGGTGCTGTTTCCTGGCTTGATAGAAGCGGCATCCTATGGCTCTTCGGTGGATTTGGTCCCGACGCCATCGGCAAGGTGGGTGGTACCCTCAACGATCTATGGAAATTCGACGGCAGCAACTGGACCTGGGTGAGTGGGGCAAACACCATAAATCAGGCGGGTACCTACGGCACGAAAGGCTCACCAGCGCCCGCTAACATGCCCGGAGCACGTAACGAGGCAGTTGCGTGGATTGATGGGAGCGGCAACATCTTGCTTTTCGGTGGGATGGGCTACGACGCCACCGGCATGGAGGGGTATCTCAACGACCTATGGAAATTCGACGGCAGCAACTGGACCTGGGTGAGTGGAGCTAACACCACAGATCAGGCGGGGATCTACGGCACGAAAGGCATTCCAGCGCACACCAACATGCCTGGCGCACGTTGGTGTGCAGCTTCTTGGGTTGATGGGAACGGTAACCTATGGCTCTTTGGTGGCTCTGCTTTTGGTCTTCTCAATGACTTGTGGAAATTCGACGGTAACAACTGGACCTGGGTGAGCGGTTCAGATATCACGGATCAGACAGGCACCTACGGCACAAAAGGCACTCCAGCATCCACCAACATGCCTGGAGCACGTAGAGACGCAATTTCCTGGATTGACGGAAGCGGCAACTTTTGGCTGTTTGGTGGAAACGTTCCAAATTTCACCGACGAAAACGGCTCTTATGTCGAGGAACCTATCAACGACCTTTGGCTCTATAAACCTTAGCGCATAGAAGGAATTCTTGGGTGAGTCTGAGCGTAGATTAAGGCTAACACTTATAAGGCTCCCGGTGATCCCCAAAAACGTTGAGCAGATAACATGATTTAAGGATGGGCAATGAAATGTGAACTCTGTGGCACAAGTGTTTCTGAACTAAATGCCAGAACTTACGATGAAGTTGAAGTGGTGCGCCTCTACGACGTTATAAAGATTAAGATTGAAAATCAACGATAAGACCACATCCAATCGAGGACAAAAAGCGACATCCACCCCCTGCAATTTAACGAGATTTTAATTTACTTAGCACAAAAATTTACGTATTTACAACTTGTGCCAGTATTCACCGGGCCACTATTTCATTTCATCTTTGCACTTTGTCTTGCTAGTAGAATATTCATACGCTATTATTTTAAATAGTGCACAAAGGAGGACATTATGAAGCGACTTTTATTTGTACTTTTAACAGGTGGCATGTTGGCTACTTTGGGATGTATCAGTGCTCCTGCCAAAACCGATAAGAATGTGAGTGAAAAAGAGACAGTGGTAACTGGTAAGTATGTGCACATGATGACTCCTGATATTTACATTGAACTAAACAGCGACGGAACATTTTGCCATAAATTCGGAAAAAGAAATAAATGTGGAAAATACGTAATAGATGGTAATCGCGTCATCTTTGATTCTGAAACAAAGTTCGAGATGGAAATTGAAGGGAATTCTTTGGTTAGCAAAGAAGGAGCTGGATCTAAGTATATAAAACAGTAACGAGCTGGTTCTAAAGATATTGAAGCCGCTGCAAGGGCAAGAGAGATTGCCAGGAGGCGGCGAGGCTGCCCATCGTTTTTTCGAGCGGCAAGGATTTGCGTCAGACAACAAGCGGGGCTTCATCAAATACCGCAAACAGTTCCGGTCGCCGGAGGAATGGTGAAGAAGCAGTTTTATGCGTGGGAAGGCGACACCCTGGTGCTCAATATCCTCGGGACGCCCAACGCCAAGCGAGACGCCATCGGCAAGGTGAAGGGGCATCAACTCTGTGTCAGCGTGACGGCAGTCCCCCGCGCCGGGCGGGCAACTGACCACATGGTGCGGTTCCTGGCCGAGGAATTCGGCGTAGCAGTCGGTGACATCCATGTCGTGTTCGGGCGGATGAATGTCAACAAGCAGCTGCGGATCAAGGCACCGAAACGCCTGCCGTCGGTCATCGGGCAGCAGGAGCTTGCCCTCTGACCCCATTAGGAAATTATGGAACCATATCCTTCCTTTGATCACCAACAGTTGCTGGAACTGGCCGCCACACGGATGCCATTCGGCAAATACCAGGGGCGCCGCCTGATCGACCTGCCGGAACCCTATGTCGTCTGGTTTGCCGGGCAGGGCTTTCCCGAAGGGAAGCTGGGGGACATGCTCCGCGCGGTCTACGAAATCAAGGTGAACGGGCTCGAGTACCTCTTCGACCGGTTACGGTGACGTTGCCGGTCGCCGGCATGCGACTATCTCCGCAAAGAAATCCCTTGACGCCCCCACTCCAGGTAATTACAATGTAAACACCAGTCGATCATTCCCTTCGGAGGACGCATAGATGAGGGCCAATATAATCCGCATAGGCAATTCACAGGGAATAAGGATTCCCAAGGTTCTCCTTGAGCAGAGCCATCTTGGTCCCGACGTAGAGTTGGAAGTGGAAGACGAAAAGATCGTTATTCGTTCGGCCTCTCGCCCCCGACAGGGCTGGGGAGAGAAATTTCAACTCATGGCCGAGAGCGGCGACGACCGGATGATTGACGAGAATTTGAGCAGCCAGACCGAGTGGGACAAGGATGAATGGGAATGGTAGTCAAGCGATTCGAGGTTTACCTGGTCAACCTGGACCCAACTGTCGGCAGCGAGATTCGTAAGGCCAGACCATGTCTCATTGTTTCGCCCGATGAGATGAACCGTTACATTGCCACCGTTATCGTTGCACCGATGACGACCAAAGGCATAGATTATCCCACCCGGGTGTCGTGCACTTTCAAAGGCAAGGATGGGCAGGTAGTCCTTGACCAGCTCAGAACGGTCGACAAGTCGCGACTTGTTCAAAAACTCGGCAAAATCGACAAACAGGCACAAGAAGAAGTCTTGGCAATTCTCGCTGAAATGTTTGCCCCCTGAAACGGAGCAGTCATGCAGTATTGATGGATACGAGGGAATTTCCGGGGCAGAAGGTGGACGAGGTGCTGCTGCACAGAGGAGGGATCGACAGCATGGGCAGGAAAGTTTTTGTCAGCACGGTAATTCTCTTGTTGTCGATGGTCATCGTGCAGGTGGCAATGGGGGGACTGACGGTGACCTTCCCCGGAACAGTGCCGCTTTATGAACCCCAGTCAACCAAGGAAACTCCGGCGCCCCCGCCCGCGCCCCCCCCCCCGGAAAATCC
>JAMXLF010000086.1 GCA_024281055.1 Geobacteraceae bacterium | reverse complement strand
GAAAGCTCTCCTGGGGAACGAAGCCGATGGCCCCCCGGAGCTCTTTCAGGGAGAGCCGGTTGATATCCGTCCCGTCGAGGAGGACGCGGCCGTCCGGAACCGGGTAGAGCCTGGGGATGAGCCGGACGAGGGTGGACTTGCCGGAGCCCACCGGACCGACGATGCCGATCCGGGCCCCGGCCGGGATGGCGAGGGAAATGTTGTCCAGCGCCGTTCCGCTGCCGTAGGAAAAGGCGAGCCTGCGGAATTCGATCGCCCCCGTAATTGTCGCGCCGGCAGCGGGCTTCTCCGGCTCCCGTACCGTCGGTCGCGCTTCGAGCACCTCGTTCAGCCGGGCCATCGATGCCGCTCCCCGCTGCATGAGGTTCAGGATCCACCCCATGATGATCGTCGGCCAGACGAGCATGGCGAGGTAGCCGCTGAAGGCGACGAAGTCCCCCAGTGTGAGGAGGCCGGCGATCACCCGTTCTCCCCCGAGGAAGAGGACGATGAGGGTGCCGATCGCCCCGGCACCAGCCATTATCGGGAGCATCGCCCCCCGGAGGACCGCCATCCCCATGTTGCAGTCGAGGTAGCGGCCGTTCGTCTCGCGGAAGGCGGCGGTCTGCGCCTCCTCCCGGCAGTAGGCCTTCACCACCGCCATGGCCGACACGTTCTCCTCCACCTGGCTGGAGAGCCGCGCCAGTTCCTCCTGGGCCCTCCGGGAGCGGCGGAACATGGAGGCGCTGAGCCGTTTCACCGCCAGGATCATCAGGGGGAAGGGGACCACAGCGCAGAGGGTGAGGAAGGGGCTGATGCGGACCATGAGCGCCAGCGCGGCGATGTAGACGACGATGGTGTTGATGATGTTGAGGACCCCGAAGCCGAGAAGCATCCGGACGTTGGTCAGGTCGTTGGCGAAGCGGGAGAGGATGTCGCCGGTCCGCCTTTGGTCAAACCAGGGGAGGTCGAGGGCGAGGAGCCGGGCGTAGAGGTCCTCGCGGATGCGGTACTCGATGCGGCGGGCCGCATGGAGGAGTGTTGTGCGGGAGAAGATGCGGACTGCCCCCTGGCCGAGCGCGGCCAGGATGATGGCTCCGGCGTACCAGGCAGGGGTATGGGAGGCCCGGTGCGGGAACTGAAGGCCTTCCACCGCAAGTTTCATGAGCCAGGGGATAAGGAGGGCGAGGGCATTGGTGGCGAGGAGCCAGAGCGCCCCCAGCAGGTATGTCCCGCGACTGGTGCGGAGGTAGCGGTATAGTCTGGAAAGTTCGCTGATGGATCACCTCGGAAGCTGCAGTCGTCCGACCGTGGCGCGGGCTTGGCCGGTGCCGGTTCTGACGGAACGGGTACCGGCTATTTTACGGCCATTGCGGGGCCTCTGTCAAAGTCTTTGCGGGCCCGTAATTCCGGTGTTGCTATTCTGTTACCGTTTCGTCTATGATGGGTTGTGTGGAAGCATCATTTGTCGCGCCTTTCCCGGGAGATATACCGTAAACGGTATACAAAATTGATTTACACGTCGTTTTATTTTATCATGGCCGTGCGGTCAAATTGAGGTTGACAAGTGAATTTTATTTTTGTTATATGATTTTTACTCAAAATAAAAAGTTGTTAGTAACTGACGAAAACGATTTTGGAATTGCATTAGAATTGATTTAATATGGCTAAAATGAGGTGACGTCGACAGACATGAGCTGCCCTGCTCATGTTTTATTTTGCGACGTCATTTCCCTGCCGCCGGTAGGATCTGCAGGCAACGGAGCGGGAAAGGAGAAGTAGTGAAACACGCCAAGATGCAACTCTCCACGGAGACGATGAACGTGGGGTTCGTGCGGAAGGTGGAGGCGCTGTCGGGGAGCTCTGTCAGGCGCTGTTTCCAATGCGGCAAGTGCTCGGCGGGGTGTCCGATGCGCAGCTTCATGGAGCACCCGCCGAACCGGATCGTCCGGCTTCTGCAGTTGGGGCAGTACGAGCGCGTGCTGGCGGGGCGCTCGATCTGGTACTGCGCCTCATGCGAGACCTGCTCCACCCGCTGTCCCAACAAGGTGGACCTGGCGGCGATCATGGATGCCCTGCGCAAGTGCTCCTGGGACGCTCAGGGTCCCTCCAAGGAGAGCTTGGTGCAGCTGGCGAACCGGCTCTTCATCGACAATATCAAGACGTACGGCCGGCAGTACGAGATGCGGCTGGCGGCGGTGTTCAACGTGAAGAGCGGCCAGTTCCTGAAGGACCTGATGCTCGGCCCCAAACTCATCACCAAGGGAAAGCTTAAGATGTTCCACAGCAAGAACAAGAACGTCGGCGAGGTCGAGCGGATCTTCGCCCGTATCGAGGAGATGCGCAAGAAGGGGGAGGCTGAATGACCCCGGCGAAAAACATCCTCAGCTACTCCTACTATCCCGGTTGCTCCCTGCACGCCTCGGCCCAGGAGTATGACGTCTCCACCAAGGGACTGTTCCGTCAGCTCAAGATCGGCCTGCAGGAGGTCCCCGACTGGATCTGCTGCGGGGCGACCCCGGCCCACAATGTGGACGAGCTCCTGTCGCTGTCGCTCTGTGCGAAGAACTTTTCCCTGGCGGACAGGGTCGAAGGGGACCTGGCGGTCTCCTGCGCCGCATGTTTCTCGCGCCTGAAGACCACCCAGCACAAACTGGCGGCAAACGACATCAAGCGCAAACAGGTGGAGGCGGCCATCGACGGGCCGGTCTCCCTGGCAAAGCCGGTCAAGCACCTGCTGGAGATCCTGGCCAAGGACTACGGCCTCGACCGGCTCAAGGAGAAGGTGGAGAAGCCCCTGGCCGGCCTCAAGGTCGCCTGCTACTACGGCTGCCTTCTCACCCGTCCCCCCGAGGTGCCGGAGCTGGATGATTCTGAGGCGCCGACCATCATGGAGCGGGTGATCGGGGCAGCGGGGGCGGAAACGGTCGCCTGGAGCCACCGGCTCGAGTGCTGCGGGGCGAACTTCACCCTGTCGCGCCCGGGCGTGGTGCTGAAGCTCTCCAACGAGATCCTCGCCTCGGCGAAGGGGGCGGGGGCCGATTGCATCATGGTGGCCTGCCCGCTCTGCCACGGCAACCTCGACATCCGCCAGAAGGAGATCGAGGAGGCGAGCGGCACCCGCTACAACATGCCGGTCTTCTACCTGACCCAGCTCCTGGCCCTTGCCTGCGGGGTGCAGACGTCAAGGCTCGGCCTTGAGAGCAACATCGTGAGCCCCATGGGGCTGCTGCGGGAAAAGAACTTACTGTAGGGGCGACCGGCTGGTCGCCTGCTACCTCGGCAGGAAGAAATCAAGGGCGACCTGCCGGTCGCCCCTACAAGGGAAAATAGATGTCCAGAATCGGCGTTTTCGTCTGTCACTGCGGGGAGAACATCTCCCGCACCGTGGACGTGGAAAAGGTAGCGGCCGCCGCCGCACGGCTCTCCGGGGTGGCCTACGCCACCGACTACAAGTACATGTGCTCAGACCCGGGGCAGGGACTGCTCAAGAAGGCGGTGGCCGAACACCGGCTCGACGGCATCGTGGTGGCGGCCTGCTCGCCCCGCATGCACGAGAAGACCTTCCGGAATGCCGCGAAGAGCGCGGGACTGAACCCCTTCCTCTGCGAGATGGCCAACATCCGCGAGCACTGCTCCTGGGTCCACGAGGACAGGGAGGAGGCGACCGAGAAGGCGATCTCCATCGTCACCATGCTCGTCGAGCGGGTGAAGAAGAACAGGAAGCTCGTGCCGATCACCGTGCCGATCACCAAGCGCTCTCTCGTCATCGGCGGGGGGATCGCCGGGATCCAGGCGGCCCTCGACATCGCCGACGCCGGCCACGAGGTGGTGCTCGTGGAGCGAGAGCCCTCCATCGGCGGCCACATGGCGCAGCTCTCCGAGACCTTCCCCACGCTGGACTGCTCCCAGTGCATCATGACCCCGAAGATGGTCGACGTGGCGAACCACCCGAACATCCGGCTCTACACCTACAGTGAGATAGAGAATGTGGAGGGGTACATCGGCAACTTCCAGGTCACCGTCCGGAAGAAGGCGCGCAGCGTCGATATGGACAAGTGCACCGGCTGCGGCGTCTGCACGGCCAAGTGCCCGCAGAAGAAGATCCCCAACTCCTTCGACCGGGACCTTGGGATGCGCCCGGCCATCTACGTCCCCTTCCCCCAGGCGGTCCCCAACACCCCGGTGATCGACCGGGCGAACTGCACGTATTTCAAGACCGGCAAGTGCGGGGTCTGCCAGAAGGTCTGCGGCCCCGGCGCGGTGGACTACGAGCAGCAGGATGAGCTCGTAGTGGAACCGGTCGGCGCCATCGTCGTCGCCACCGGCTTCGAGCTCTACGACATCGGCCCGAAACCGGCCGGCTCCCCCTACGAGGGGTACGGCGAGTTCGGGTACGGCACCATCCCCGACGTGATCGACGGCCTCACCTTCGAGCGGCTCGCCAGCGCATCCGGCCCCACCGGCGGAAAGATCGTGCGCCCCTCCGACGGCAAGGAGCCGAAGCAGGTGGTCTTCATCCAGTGCGTGGGAAGCCGCGCCCGGGAGAAAGGGATCAGCTACTGCTCGAAGATCTGCTGCATGTACACCGCCAAGCACACCATGCTCTACCACCACAAGGTCCACGACGGCCAGGCCTACGTCTTCTTCATGGACGCCCGGACTCCCGGCAAGAACTACGACGAGTTCTGGCGCCGCTCCATCGAGGAAGAGGAGGCGGTCTACATCCGGGGGATGGTCTCGCGTCTCTACCAGAAGGGGGACAAGGTGGTGGTGATGGGGAGCGACGTGCTGGTCGGCGTCCAGGTGGAGATCGAGGCGGACCTCGTGGTCCTTGCCACCGCCGTCCAGGCGCGGACCGGGGCCGACTCCCTCGCCCAGAAGCTCGGCATCTCCTACGACAAGTACAACTTCTACTCCGAGGCCCACGCCAAGCTGAAGCCGGTCGAGTGCGCCACCGCCGGGATCTACCTTGCCGGCGCCTGCCAGGGGCCGAAGGACATCCCCGACACCGTGAGCCAGGCCTCCGCGGCGGCGGCGAAAGTCATGACCCTCTTCGCCAAGGCAGAGCTCGAGCGCGAGCCGATCGTCGCCAAGGTGAACGAGCGGAACTGCGTCGCCTGCTTTTACTGCAAGAAGGTCTGCCCCTACGGTGCGGTGGAGGAGAAGGAGATACGGGACCGGAACGGCAATCTCATCCGGGTGGTGGCCTACGTCAACCCCGGGGTGTGCGGCGGCTGCGGCACCTGCCAGGCCACCTGTCCGTCCAAGTCGGTTGAACTCGACGGGTACACGGACGAACAAGTAATCGCGATGATCGATGCCCTCTAAAAAACGGTTCAACGTTCAAGGTTCAAGGTTCGATGTTGAAAAGCAAAAACCTTGAACCTTGAACCTTGAACCTTGAACGGGAATCCTATGCACGCTGAAAAAGTGAAACACGACTTCGAACCGAAGATTGTCGCCTTCGTCTGCACCTGGTGCACTTACGCCGGAGCGGACCTGGCGGGAACCTCCCGCATGCAGTACCCCTCCAATGTGCGGGTGGTGAAGTTTCCCTGCACCGGACGGATCGACCCGGTCTTCATCCTGCGGGCCTTTCAAAAGGGGGCGGACGGCATCCTCGTCTCGGGGTGCCATCCCGGGGACTGCCACTACATGGCGGGGAACTTCCACGCGCGCCGGCGCTTCGCCGCCTTCCGCAAGCTCCTTGAGTTCGTCGGCGTGGACCTCGCCCGCCTGCAGTTCTCCTGGGTCTCCGCCGCCGAGGGGGGGAAATGGGTCGAGGTGGTGACCGAGCTGACCGAGCGTATCCGGGCCATGGGGCCGCTGGAGGAGTTCAAGGAACTGGAGCTCGAGGAGTGCTGGTCGGGGAAGATCGACACCCCGGAGTTGCAAGAGGCGTACAAGGCAATCCCGTAGGGGCGACGCATGCGTCGCCCATTGAAACCGCATGAATAATCAGGGCGAATGCCATTCGCCCCTACATGAAGGCGTACCTATGACCAACACAGCACAGAAACTCGACACCATCCCCTTGGTGGACTCCGGTTACTGGAGTTCCGTCACCGAGGCGATCCGCACGGAGGCAGAGCGGCTCCTTTCAAGCGGTGAGGTGACGGCGGTGATCGGCTACCGGGCGGGCAGACGGAGCGGGACGGCCCTGCCGGCCATCGCGACCTCCCCGGAACAGGCCCGGGAACTGGTCTTCTCCCCGGGGTGCGTGAACAACCTTGCCCTTTACCTGACGAAAGCCAAGAAGGACGTGGCGAAGAAGGGAAAGGTCGCCATCGTCGCCAAGGGGTGCGACCTCAAGGCCCTTGCCGGGCTCATGGGTGAGTCCCAGCTGAAGCGCGAGGAACTCGTCATCATCGGCGTCGCCTGCGCCGGGGTCTACGGTGCCAGCGCGGACCGAAGTCTTCCCCTGAGTGAGGAGACGATCGCCAGAAAATGCCGCGAGTGCACGGTCCACGCCCCCGAAGGGGTCGACCTCACGGCGGGAAGCGTTCCGGCGTTGCCGCAACTTTCTCCGGAGGAGGCCGAGGAACTCGCCCGGCTCGAAGCCATGACGCCCAGGGAGCGGTGGGCCTTCTGGACCGAACACTTCTCCCGTTGCGTGCGCTGCATGGCCTGCCGCCAGGTCTGCCCCTTCTGCTACTGCGAGCAGTGCTACTGCGACCGGAATCGCCCCCAGGGGGTGGAAACCTCCCCCCGGCCGGCGGGGAACACGGCGTGGCACATCGTGCGCGGCATGCACCTGGCCGGGCGCTGCGCCGGATGCGCCGAATGCGAGCGGGCCTGCCCCATGGACATCCCGCTGAACCTCCTCAACCGCAAAATGGCCCAGGAGCTGAAGGAGCTCTACGGCCACGAGGCGGGGATCGCGCCGAAGGAGAAGGGGCCGCTGGCGGAGTACCGGGAAGACGATGACCAGAGTTTTATAAAATGATTTCGTAGGGGCGGCCCCCTGTGGCCGCCCATCAGCAGGGCAACCACATGGGGTTGCCCCTACAGGGAAAACGATGCCGAAAATGATCACCGAACAGAACCTGCGCGCCCTCATCGACCTCCTCGTGAAGGAAGGAAGCCGCGTGGTCGGCCCGAAAGCGGCCGGCACCATGACCCTCTACGAGCCGCTGGCCGCCGGTGAGGAGCTCGTCCTCACGGAACTTCCCCGCCGCTCCGCCAAGGAAGCCTTCTTTCCCCTGTGCGAGACGATCCTCACCTACGCGAAGGGAGAGGAAGGGGTGCAGGTGAACGATATCGACCCGGCCCGCTTCCCGGAGACGGTGCTCGTGGCTGTGCGTCCCTGCGACGCGGCAGCGCCGGGGATCCTGGACGCAGTCTTTTCTTGGGACTATGACGACCAGTTCTACCAAGAGCGCCGGAAAAAGACCGCCATCATCGGTCTTGCCTGCACGAAGGCCGACGATGCCTGCTTCTGCACGGCAGTGGGACTCTCCCCAGCCGAGACCCAGGGAAGCGACCTCTTCCTCACCCCGCTTTCGGGGGGCGGCTTCCGGGTGGAGGCGGTGACGGAAAAGGGTGAAAAGCTCCTGGCTCGCTATTCACAACTCTTCGGCGAGGCCGGCAGTGCGCAGCCCCTTCCCCCGGCCGAGCCGGGCGGGGAGAAGCTCGAACTAGCGCGGATCAAGGCGTGGCTCGACGCGAATTTCGAGAGCCCCCTCTGGCAGGAGATTGCCGACCGTTGTGCCGGCTGCGGTGCCTGTGCCTTCCTCTGCCCGGCCTGCCACTGCTTCGACATCAATGACGAGGGGACGGAGGCGAAGGGGGCACGGCGCAAGAGCTGGGACGCCTGCGGCTTCGCCAAGTTCACCAACCACGCCTCGGGCCACAACCCGCGGGACGCGCAGAACAAGCGCTACCGCAACCGGCTCATGCACAAATTCAAGTACTACGACGACAAGTTCGGCAAACATCTCTGCACCGGCTGCGGCAGATGCGTCCGCGCCTGCCCGGTGGGGATCGACATCAAGGCGGTGCTGGACGAAATCAACAGCAAGTAAAATTCTGTTCAACGTTCAAGGTTCAAGGTTCAACGTTAAAAACCTCGAACATCGAACGTTGAACATCGAACGGATTCTTAAACATGTGCGACCATAGCAAAAACATCTACAAACCCTACCTCGCCACCATTGCTGAGCTGAGGGACGAGACTTCGGACATCCGGAGCCTCAGGCTCGTCTTTCAGGATGAGGAGGTGCGGGAGAAGTTCACCTTCCGCGCCGGCCAGTTCGCCGAGTACTCGGCCTTCGGCGCCGGGGAGTCGACCTTCTGCATCGCCTCCTCCCCGACGCGCCAGGGGTACATCGAGTGCTGCTTCCGGGCGGTGGGACGGGTGACCGACGCGCTGCGCAGCCTGGAAGTCGGGGACACCGTCGGGGTGCGCGGCCCCTACGGCAACTCCTTTCCCATCGAGGAGTTCTACGGCAAAAACCTCGTTTTCGTGGCGGGGGGGATCGCCCTGCCGCCGCTGCGGACAGTCATCTGGAACTGCCTTGATCTGCGCGACAAGTTCGGCGACATCACCATCGTCTACGGGGCGCGCACGGAGGCCGACCTCGTCTACAAGCACGAACTTGCGGAGTGGGAGGCGAGAAGCGACGTGAGGCTCGTGAAGACCGTGGACCCGGGCGGCAACGGCCCGACCTGGGACGGAAAGGTCGGGTTTGTCCCGACGGTGCTCGAAGAGGCAGCGCCTGCTGCCGCGAACACCGTCGCCCTGGTCTGTGGTCCCCCCATCATGATCAAGTTCACCCTGCCGGTCCTGGAGAAGCTCGGCTTTGCCGATGACGCCATCTACACGACCCTGGAGAACCGGATGAAGTGCGGGCTCGGTAAGTGCGGCCGCTGCAACGTGGGGAACGTCTATGTCTGCAAGGACGGCCCGGTCTTCACCGCCCGCCAGGTGAAGGCCATGCCCCAGGAATTCTAAAGCTTTAACCCTCTTTCGCGACTGTAGAGGGGCTTGTGGCCCGGCATGACGCCGGGCCTTTTTTTATTTCAGGTCGTCAGTGCCGCCCTGTCGCCCTTTGTGCATCCTCCGTTCCCATTCCCTTTCCTTAATGCCGTAAATATGGTATAGCCTCTTCATCCCGGGTTTTCAGGATTATCGACATATGAAATTGCTGCTCATCGCTTCCGCCGCCCTTTACCTGTTCGGTTCGTTCAAGCGTCCGCTCTTCTGCGCCGGCCTCCTGGCGGAACTGGTCTATCTGGCCCTGCGGGGCGCTGCCCTCGGGCGGTTGCCGCTGGTTGGTCCGCAGGATACGCTGGTCTTTTTCTCCGCCTCCATCGGCCTCATGGCGGTGCCGTTTCTCTTTTCCCGGGCTTTGGCCGGCTCTGACCGCTTTTCCTGGGGGGGCGGCTCCATGGCGGCCCTCTTCGCCCTCCTCGCCCTCCCGTTTCCGACCCTGAACATGCCGCTGCCTCCGGTGCTGCGGACCTACTGGTTCGAGCTCCACGTGGCCCTTGCCTTCTTCGCCTATGCCCTGTTCGGCATCGGCGCCCTTCTCGGGGCGCTCTTCCTCGCCCGGCGGGAAAAGGCACTCCTCGACCTCCAGTACCGGTCGGCCCTCGTCGGCTATTCGTTCTTTTCTGCCTCCATGGTCTCCGGCGGGATCTGGGGGTACTATGCCTGGGGTACCTACTGGCTCTGGACCCCCAAGGAGTTCTGGACCTCGATCCTCTGGCTCTATTATTCCCTCTACCTGCACGTCAGGCTGAAAGGGGTCCAGTGGGAGCGGGCAGTTGCCTGGGCCGGGATCGCCGGCTTCGGGGTGGCGCTCTTCACCTATCTCGGGGTGAGTATCCTGATGAGGAGTTCGCACAGCTTTTGACGGCATCGTAACAAGTCCATCTGCGGCGTTGCGCTTTTTATGCCCTGTTGGTGCTACGCCTCGTTTACAGGGAACCATGAGGAGCAGGGGAACATGACTGATGCATCAACACGCATCCTGCTGCGGGCAGGGCTGATTATGCTGCTTATTGCAGCTGTGTATGCCAACACCCTCAACCATGGATTTGTCTGGGATGATGAAGCCATAATCGTCGAAAGCCACCTGACTGATACGTTAACCAACATTCCGAAATTCTTTATCTCTGAAGACAAAACGGGCGATGCACCTACCGGCTATTACCGGCCGATCACCTATCTTTCGTTTGCCCTCGATCGAGCCATATGGGGGCTGAACCCGCGAGGGTTCAACCTCACCAATCTGGTTCTTCATATCCTTGTCGCCCTTGTCTTCTTTCGGACCGTAGCCTCCCTCTTTAAGCGTGAGGACTTGGCGCTGGCCGCCGCATTGATTTTTGCCCTGCACCCCATTGCGGGAGAAACCATAAATTTCCATGCCGGCGGGCGAAATACCCTGCTCAGCGCTCTTTTTTCGCTTTTGTCGCTCCTCTTCTACATAAACAGAAAGCATGTGCCAGCGTTGACATGCTTTACGCTGGCAATATTTTCCAAGGAATTTGCGCTCCTGCTGCCGGTACTCTTCTTTGTGTACGACAGAAAAATCTGCGAGAAGGAATTCACCTGGTCCGCGTATGTCCCCTACGTTGTAGCGCCGCTCTGCTATCGTGGCCTTCGCTCGCTTGCCGTTACAAGCCACAATTTGTTCGACATGCTTGATGCGCGCAAGTTCATGCTCGTTCCCCAGATAATCGTCACTTACCTGAAAAACCTTGTTTTTCCGGTCGGCCTGAAAACAATCTACGATATCAGCAGTCATGTTTCCTGGGCCAGTTTTGGGCTGTATGCCCTTGTCCTCACTCTCTTTGTGGGGGGTGTGCTCGCATGCAGGAGAAACAACGAACTGGTTTTTGCGGCCTGCATTTTTTTTCTGTTTCTGCTGCCGGTCACCAACGTTCTGCCTCTCGGAGTGGCCAAAATGGCCGACAGGCATGCCTATTTTGCATCGTTTGGCTTCAGCCTGGCGCTTGCCTATGGGGTCTGTCAGTTAAAGAAGCAGTTCATCCTGCCAGTTGTGGCACTGGTGTGCGCCTTCTACATTTCGATTGATGTTCAGCGCAACGGCATCTGGAAGGATAATGATTCGTTTTTCAGGCAAGTGATAAAGGACGCTCCGGAGAGGTTTATCGGCTATCAGGGTGTGGGCTATAGCTATTATTTGAAGGGCGATTTTGAGCGTGCGGATACCTTCTTGACCGAAGCGTCCACAAAAAAAGACATAATCCCATTCAACCTGGTGGGTAATGCCTGGATATTTTGGGAACTGAACAAACGCGACAAGGCTATGGCATTGTTGGACAAGACCATTGAACTTGCTCCGGAGCATTTCGAGCTCTATATCATGGCCAGCAGATTCGCTGAGGAAATGGGCAACCGGGAGCTGGCTGCTTTGTATCGCGACAAGGCACTGGCAGTGAATCCGCGAGCCTTTGCCATAGTCAGGGATAGCGCTGCCGAGGCCTGCCGCCATGGCGAGGAGTTGATGGCTGAGCACAGAACAAGCGAAGCGGAACGGTTCCTCAGGGATGCGTTGCATCTGGATCCCGTCCTTGTCCCGGCGCTTATCGATATGGGAAACCTGCTCGCCGAGAAAGGGGAGACGGCAAAAGCATTAGCGCTGCTTTCCAAAGCGGCGGTCCTGTCTCCGGGCAATCCTGCTGCGCACTACAATCTGTCCCTGGTATACGAGGCTCTGGGTAACAAGGAAGAAGCCAGGAAAGAAATGAACGCATTCAGGACGTTGGGAAAGTGAGGGGGGTTCGCAAAACAACCCTCTGATCTCCATGACTAACCCGCATAAAGGATAATCCCCGTGTTCCGAACTACTTACAACCATCTTGCCTCCCTTTCCCTCGGCCTCTGGCTCATGGGGGGGGTGATTTTTCTTCTTGCCGTCGGTTCGTTCACCGGTGGCGGGGCGGAGGGGAGCTCCATCAACGACGTTCCCCTGTTCGCCTGGCTGGGGAGTGCCCCGTTGGGCCAGTCGTGGTGGCTCTGGGGCACCATCGTCCTCCTTGCGTTCCTCGCCCTCAACACGGTCCTGTGCAGTATCGAATCGCTGCGGCTCAAGTACCAGCGGGGGACGCTCCTGCGCCTCATCGCCCCGCAGGTGATGCACCTGGGGTTTCTCCTCATCGTGCTCGCCCATCTGGTGAGCGCCTATGGCGGTTTCAAGGGGGCAGGGGGAGTCATGGAGGGAGAAACCATCGGTCTCCCCGGCGGGGGGAGGGTGCAGGTGGCGAATATCCAAGCCGAACCCGGCCCGATGGGGATGCCGAGCGATTACAGTGCTTCTGTCAGCATGTGGGAAGCAGGGGGCGTCAGGACGGCCACGGTGCGTCCCAACCACCCGGTATTTTACCGGGGGTTCGGCATCTACCTCAAGCAGGTTGAGGTTTTCCCCGTCCGGGGGGCCTTCATCGAGGTCCACAGGGAGCCGGGGGCCGGGCTCGCCCTGGCCGGGGCGCTCCTGTTCACGGTGGGGAATATCGTGCTCCTCGCCGTGCGGCGGGGAAGGTAGGATAAAAAAAGGGCGCCGAACGCGCCCTTTCCATGTATATACCTTCTAGTTGGAAATTACTTCAGGACCTTGACCGACTTGATCACCACCGGGGTTTGCGGCACGTCCTGGAAGCCTTTGGAGAATCCGGTCGGAACCGCCTTGATCTTGTCGACGACGTCCATTCCTGCGATCACCTTGCCGAACACCGCATAGCCGAAGCCGTCGGGTGAGGGGCGGTTTAAGCGGTTGTTGTCCACCACATTGATGAAAAACTGCGCGGTGGCGCTGTTGGGGTCGCCGGTACGGGCCATGGCGATGGTCCCCCGGTCGTTCTTCAAGCCGTTGTCAGCCTCGTTCTTGATCGGGGGGTTGGTTGGCTTCTCTCGCAGATCGGCGGTGAAACCCCCTCCCTGGATCATGAAGCCGTTGATGACCCGGTGGAAGATGGTGCCGTTGTAAAAGCCGCTCTTGACGTAATCGAGGAAGTTCTTCACGGTGACCGGAGCCTTCTGCGGGTAGAGCTCTATCTTTATGTTGCCGAGGCTCGTTTCCATGAGAACGACCGGGTTTTTACCCGTGGCCAGGGCTGCGGGGGGGATGGCCAGGGCGACCAGGGAGAGGCACAGGACCAGGAAAAGCGCGCTTTTTTTCACCTTCAGTTTCCTCCATGAGTTGGAATGATTTTGCCGCTTACATTTATACGGCAAGTGCCGCCGCTCGTCAACTGCGCCGCATGAGGATAGTCACGTAGTCTTCGAGGATGCGCATGTCGAGCAGCTCGCACCCCAGTCTGCCGAACCGCTGCTGGATGTCGAACTTGTCCTGGAGCGGGATTCCCGACAATAGAAGAAAGCCGCCGGGCCTGGTTTTGCTCGTCATCTCGCCGGCCAGGGCCAGGTGAAGGTCGGCATAGATGTTGGCCATGACCAGGTCGAAATCGCCGGCCGCGAGGCAGGCAAGCTCGCCGCAGACGGAGACGACCCGTTCCTCCAGACCGTTCAGGCGGACGTTGTCGGCACAGGAGAGGGCAGCCTGCCAGTCGATGTCGATGGCTACCACCGAGCCGGCGCCGAGCCTGGCCGCGGCGAGGGCAAGAATGCCGGTGCCGCTTCCCAGGTCGAGGGCCCGCATGCCGGTCACGCCGTTAAGCTTTGCCAGTTCCTCCAGGCACGAGGCGCTCGTTTCGTGCTCGCCGGAGCCGAAGGCCCCCTTCTTCCCGAGGATAAGGGGGAGGGTGGTCGCGACGGGGATGTGCTCCCCGGCCGGGATGATGGTGAAAGGGCCGATGGTGAAGGGGCGAAAGATGCGGCCGGTCATTGGTCCTGCTCCTGGAGAAAATATTGGGGCACCTTACCCCATTTTGCCGGGAAAGGGAAGCAAACAAAAGGTTGACATCTCCCCCCGCAGTGGGGAAAATCACCTGCGGTGAACATATCGAGGAGGAAGAGGACGTGGAAATAAAATTCGGTACCGACGGCTGGCGGGGCATCATCGCCCGCGAATTCACCTTCGATAACCTCTCGCTGGTGGCCCAGGCCACGATGGATTACCTGCATGAGCAGGGGCTCGCGGAACAGGGGCTCGTGGTGGGGTACGACCGGCGTTTTCTCTCCCGCGAGTTCGCCGAGCGGGTGGCGGAGGTGGCCTGCGGCAACGGCATCAGGGTCGTCCTGACCGACCGCTTTGCCCCGACCCCTGCGGTTTCCTGGGCCGTGCACGAGCTCAAGGCGGGCGCCGGCGTGATGATCACCGCGAGCCACAACCCGCCGATCTACAACGGTTTCAAGGTGAAGGAGGCCTTTGGCGGCTCCGCCCGCCCCGCCACCACCAAGGTGCTGGAGGAAATGGTCGCGGCGAACGTGGCCGCCGGCCGGCCGGTGAAGGTGATGCCGCTGCGGGACGCCCTGGTCAGCGGCCGGGCCGAATTGCACGATGCAATGCGCGGTTACGTCACCCAGCTGGCCCGCTACGTAGACCTGGACCTGATCCGGAGGGCTGCCATCCCGGTGGTCGTGGATCCCATGTACGGCGCCGGCTGCGGCCTTCTCCCCGAGCTCCTGCCGGGCGCGGTGGAGATCCACGGCGCGGAGAACCCCGGCTTCGGCGGCCAGCCTCCCGAGCCGACCGAGGAACACCTGGCCGAGCTGGCCGCTCTGGTGGGGAGCGGCCGCTACCGGGTGGGGCTTGCCCTCGACGGCGACGCCGACCGGATCGGTGCGGTGGACGAAACCGGCGCGTTCTTTTCCTCCCACCGGATCTTCACCGTGCTGCTGCGCCACCTCTACGAGCGGAAGGGGCTCCGGGGCGGGGTGGTGAAGACCGTTTCCACCACCCGGATGATCGATCTCCTGGCGAAAAAATTCAGCCTCTCCCTCTACGAGACCCCCATCGGCTTCAAGCACATCTGCGAGTTGATGCTCGAGCACGACATCCTCATGGGGGGAGAAGAATCGGGGGGGCTCGGGGTGAAGGGGCACATCCCGGAACGGGACGGCATTCTCATGGGCCTGCTGCTGCTCGAAGCGATGGCACTGTCCGGCAAGGGACTCCGTCAGCTCCTGGACGAGACCATGGCCGAGATCGGCTCCTTTTACTACCGTCGTCTCGACTGCGCCATCGATAACGACGCCAAGGAGCGGCTGATCGCCGGGCTGCGGACGGGGGGGATCGCCACCATAGCCGGACGGCCGGTGGCGGCGGAAAACTTCCGGGACGGGTTCAAGTACATCTTCGACGACGGGGCCTGGCTCCTGATCCGTCCCTCCGGCACCGAGCCGGTCCTTCGCCTTTACAGCGAGGCGAACGACCCGGCGGTGGTCGACGCACTTCTCGCGGCGGGGCGGGAAATAGCCGGGGTGTGAGGAATACGCCCGTCTGCTTGCAAATCAGCCGGTCTGCGCCATAATGAAAGGGCACATGACTCGCTGCAACAAGGAGGATGAACGATGGTGGGTAAAGAGCAGATCGACCGGTTTCTCGCCTCCCCGGCGTTCGGCGTCGTCGGGGCATCCGCCAGCCGGTACAAGTTCGGCAACAAGGTGCTCCGCTGCTACCTCCAGAAAGGCTACCGGGCAGTCCCGGTGAATCCCGTCGAAAAGGAGATAGAAGGGGTCCCCTGCGTGGCGGGGATTCCGGAGCTTCCACCCGAGGTGAAGAGCATCTCCATGATCACCCCCCCGGCGGTGACCGAGCAACTCGTTCCCCTCGCCATCGAAAAGGGGATCGAGAACATCTGGATGCAGCCGGGCGCGGAGAGTCCCGCCGCCGTCAAGCTGTGTCAGGAGAAGGGCATCAACATCATCGCCGACGGGACCTGCCTCCTCGTCGTCCTCGGCTACAGCGAGCACTGAACGTGCAGGCGTGCTCCGGCTGATCGTGTGATGAAATATCGGGGATGGGGCAGTTTGCCTTTTTTTATGGTTCCCGTGAATAGGGACTTGAAATCCTGTAGATCTAGGGTAATAATTAATTAACAAATCCTTTTGGCCCGGCTTGGGACCCTCCTGTAAGCCGGGCATTTTTTTGCCCAATGGCTTGCTAGTAAACCCCTGCGACAGTGGAAATAGTGAATGCCGCCTCTTCTCGCAAGCTTATGAAATGTGTGTAGCGCGAGCCGGAAGATCGGGGTCGGGAAGCCGCTTTATCAGTGTGGGAGCTGATGGAGCGGCTTTTTTTTTGCATTTTTGAGGTGGCTAAGAAATTAAGTATGGTGTCCGCGGAACTCTGGTCCGAAACATGCCGCTCCCGATCAAAGGCCGAGTTTGTTGCCTGGATAAAGATTCAAACCGTGATATACTAATTAAAATTGTGATGGATAAAATTTCAAGGGAGGTGAAAGTCCGGGCAACATTGTGTGCAAGCATGGTTGGCTTTTTGATTAACTTATTTTTAGGAGGAGTCAGGATGAAAACAACGATCGCAAAGAAATTGTTCCTAATCGTCATTGCCGCGCTCTCTGTTAGTTCGATGGTCGGATGCACCCGTATACTCGGCATATCGAAGGACGAGTTCAGGGGCGGAGTTTACTACCCCACGTGCCTGGTCGATGCAGACCGGGCGCTGAATGATGCTCGCACGGCGGGGAAGGCCAAGGAATGCCCGGATGAATTCAAGGCGTTGCAGGACCAGGTGGACAGCGCCATTAAGGTCCATCTCGGATGCAATACCGATGGCGCATGCAAAATGGCTCGGGACGTGGTTGCCAAAGCCGGAACCCTGACCTGTCAGCCACGGCCGGCTGCGGAAATACCCGCTCAAAAGCCTGCCCCGGCCATCCCGGCCCCCACCGCCAACATATCGGTCGCTCCCTCATCGGTAACGAAAGGGGAGACCGCCAAACTGACGTGGACCTCGCAGAACGCCACAAATTGTACGATCCAGCCGGACATCGGGGTGGTCCAGCCGCAAGGGAGTATGGACATTTCTCCGTCTGCCGACGCGTCCTACAGTCTGGCCTGCTCCGGCGAAGGCGGCACCGCGAACAGCGCTACAAACATAAGCGTTGTCGCGCCGCCACCACCGGCACCCAAACCAGCCCCCGCGCCGGAGCAGCTCTGTGTGACCCTCAATATCGAGTTTGCGACGGCGAAAGCCGATATCCCCGCCAGGTACCATGACGAACTCGCCAAGATCGCGAACTTCATGAAACAATACCCCCAGGTCAAAGGGGTAATAGAAGGGCATACCGACAACAGGGGCGGCAAGGCTTACAATCAAAAACTTTCCGAACGCCGGGCGCAAAGCGTGAAGAACTATATCGTCAAGAAGTTCGGCATCGATGGGTCGCGTCTTGGCGTGAAGGGGTATGGCTTCTCGAAGCCGGTAGCCGACAATGCAACTGAGGAAGGCCGGCAGAAGAACCGCCGGATCGTCGCCGATTTTGGTTGCGTGCAAAAGTAATCATGGAAAGGGGTGCGCATCGGCAATCGATGCGTACCCCCCTTTTTTCCCCCCTCATACTTCCCTTCCGTGGTTCATTTTTCATAATTCAACATTCGTAATTCATCCTTGTCTTCCCGCTTCTGCGGGTGTATGTATATGAGTAATTTTTATGTGATGCCCGGGAGGGGCAATGGGTGCGGAAGTTCAGGTTTAGGAAGCCGTTCGGTCAGTGTGTGAGCTGATTGAGCGGCTTTTTGTGTTTTTGAGGTGGCTGGGAATTAAGTTAGGATGTCCTGGGAATTCATGGGCGAATTCCGGCTCAACGTCCCGTAAATGTTCCAGGAACTTCCGTTGACAAAGCGTAGCTTATAAGTCACAATAACATGCAGACATTCCCCTTCGAAATCGAGTATTACGCAACGGAAACCGGCAGAAAGCCGTTCAAGGAATGGCTGGAAGGACTTGCGGATGTCGCCGGCCGTGCGAAGATTCGTGTGCGCCTTGACCGGGTCAGGCTTGGCAACTTGGGCGACAACCGGTCAGTTGGCGAAGGGGTACATGAACTGAAGATAGACTATGGTCCCGGTTATCGTGTTTATTTCGCCCTTGACGGTCACAGGCTCATCCTCCTGTTGCTCGGCGGAGACAAGTCGGCACAGGAGAGGGACATCGCAAAGGCAAAGGAATACTGGCGGGACCAGCAGAGGAGACGCGGCCATGGCTAAGAGTACCACTTCATATCAAAGGGACCTGATCGAGGCGCTCAAGGACCCGTGCGAGGCGGCTGCATACCTGAATGCGGCCATCGAGGAGGGGGATCGGGAGGTCTTTCTGCTGGCACTGCGCAATGTGGCCGAGGCCAATGGCGGCATGGGGGCTGTGGCGGCAAAGGCGAAGCTGAGCAGGGAAAGTCTTTACCGGATGCTCTCCAAACGGGGAAACCCCGAGATCAAGAGTCTTTTCACGCTCCTGCACACCATGGGGCTGCGACTGGCGGTCGAGGCGGAACCGCATGCCTGCGGGGTCCGGTAGCGTGAAGGCAAGGATGAATTACGAAGTATGAAGGCTGAAATGTTTCATAATTAACACTTCCTACTTGCCAGCACACATGGAAATAATCATCGACTTCATACTCGGCTTCCTGTGGGAGGTGTTTGCGAACCTGCTTTTCGAGTTTCTCGTGGAGCTCGGCCTCAGGTCCATTGTGGAGCCGTTCCGGAAGAGCGACCAGCGCCATCCCGTGATCGCCTTTATCGGTTGCATCGTTCTCGGGACGGGAGCCGGGTTTCTCAGCACCGCCATTCTTCCGGACCAATTCTTCCACACGAAGCATTTGCAGGGGTACAGCCTCTTGTTCGTGCCGCTTTTCTGTGGTGCATCGATGGCCGGGCTGCGGAGGCTCCGGGAGCGCCAGGAGAAGCAGGTCGTCTTTATCGACAGCTTTGTGTATGGGTACACGTTCGCATTCTTCATGTCGCTGGTGAGGTATTATAATCAGGCATGGTGAAATGGTGTTGAACAGCGGGTTACCTTCATCCTTCATACTTGCCTTTCTCCTTTTGCGGGTGTATGTATATGAGCAATTTTTTATACAACGCCCCGGAGGCCTAAATTCTGCTCAGTCAGCCATGTCCTGTGGCGTTTCATAATTCATAATTCATCCTTGATACTTGCCTTCCGAGGTTCAGGTTCAGAGAGCCGCTTGGTCAGTGTGGGAGCTGATTGAGCGGTTTTTTTGCATTTTTATAGTGGCTGGGGAATTAAGTAAGATGTCCCCGGAATTCTGCGCCAGGAGGGCGATGGATACGGAAGTTCAGGTTTAGGGAGCCGTTTGGTCAGCGCGGGAGCTGATTGAGCGGCTTTTTGCTTTTTTGAGGTGGCAGAGAATTAAGTATGGTGTCCCCGGAATTCCCGCCCGAGTCAATGAATACGCAGCCGAATTGTTGTTATCGTTAAAAAAGCTGGGCAAGGCGGGGCCCTTTTGGAGCCCGGGATAGCGGCTATCTTCAGGGTCTCATATGCTCACCACAAGGAGGGGAGGCGAACCCATGTTGCAAGAATTCAAGGCATTTCTCACCAAATCAAACGCACTGGCGCTGGCAGTTGGCGTCATCATTGGCGCCGCAACAGGCAAGGTTGTGTCCGGGGTGGTAGACGATCTGCTCATGCCCATAATCGGGCTCATCCTTCCGGCGGGTGACTGGCGTGAAGCGAAATTTGTCTTGAGGACCGTCACGGACGCAAAAGGAAAGGTCACCGATAGCGCTATCGCCTACGGTCATCTCATAGGGACCATTATAGACTTTTTCTTTATTGCGCTCGTGGTATTCCTCATCACCAAGGCGCTTATCAAACCTGCACCACCGGGGCCTCCAACCAAAAACTGCCCTGAATGCATGGAGGCAATCCCGGCTGAGGCCCGCAAGTGCAAGGCTTGCGGATCTGTTGTGGCTTGAGCTTAAAGCGATCCATTGCAACTCAAAAGGGGAAAGGCGATTTGGTAGCCTTTCCCCTTCTCTTGTTCGAACCTCTAAAGAAGGAATGTAGCGAATTGCTGGCAATATTCACAACAATGCCAAGAAGTGCAAAGCCCCCAATAAAGGTTTTATTTCATAATTCATATTTCATACTTTTAGTAGCGCCCGAGAGGGCGATGGGGTGGGGAAGTTCAGGGTTTGGAAGCCGCTTGGTCAGTGTAGGAGCTGATTGAGCGGCTTTTTTGCTTGTTAGGGCGACACTTGTCAACAATGAAGATTTGACCCCTTCTTTATTTTTGACCCCTTCTTTATTCTTTACTTATAATTCATAATTGCCTTTCGTTTGGTCAGTGTGGGAGCTGATTGAACGACTTAGTTTTTGGGGCGCCTTTGGAATTAACAATAATATCCCAGTAATTCGATAAAATAATGGCTTGCAAGAGAAAAATCTGCTAGTTTAAACTTCCCAGCAATATAAACTTTAAATTATTCAGAGTAATTCTAATGAATTGCACTTTCTGCCATACTGCAGTCCCACCTCACAGCCGAAATTGCCCCATTTGCCAAGCTGATGTTGGGTTCCCCAATGTCCGGGTCACGCAAACCACAGAAGAATCAGGCGCACTGCTAGTACGAGTTCAAGATGCGGTGCTATCATCGAAATTGCGTGGTTGCGAAATGGTGCTTGAGCGCTTTGAGCGTACCGTTCAAGACTCTAAGGCAGTGTTGTGTCGTAACCTTGAATTGTTAAATGACCTTGTTTCAAGTGAAAACGCGCTCTACATCAGCTTCCAAAAGCAGGTAAAAGCTGGAATGCGACTACCAAAAGAAGATCTGTGGGAAATTGGAAGACCAGCCGTTGAGTCAACTCTTTTCCCTCATTATGAAGAAGAAATTAATTTTATGTGTCTTACCCTTAACAACAGAGGGTTGACCAATTACGGTGCATACTCAATCACATTAAAAGAACCTATGATTTGTCGGAGATCATCGGTATTTGAAGAAAATCCCTTTTTATTCATGGAAAAACATAGAGTTGTAGCCGGACACCCAGTTCCGTGTGGTTTTCGTGCGTCATGGGACGACAGAGGGAAACTTGCCATGGCAAAACTGCATAGTAAACTTGAAAAGAATACCAAGATGTCCAATTCTCTGAAATTTTGTTGACGCCTGGAGCAACCAGTGGGGACGATGAATATATTGAAGTGCATATTTACGGTCCCATTCATCCTAGAGCCTTTGATCGAATTGTTGGACCAATACCAAAACAAAAACATGATTTAGTCCTTTGGAAAAGCATAAAAACAAAATGTAAAACCTATGGAATTACCGTAGAGGAGTGCTAATGGATGCCATCATCTCAGCTAAAGCAGGTATAGTTGCCATAGTGAGAGGGAATGAAGCTTCTGTTATTAACATCGACGATTTGGAAACAGAGGTTAGCTATCCAATTTCATCAATGAGATTTTTCTTCTCAGGAGCTAAAGATGTCAGGAAAATCCATAACATTTCTAAAAGCAATTGTGTCAAGCTTTTGAAAAAAGAATACAACAATAATAGGGCTTTAACCTTAACCCTACTTTTGCTAAATGAACAAGAAGACGATGAAACCCTTAGTTTGGCGGTGGAATGCCTCCAAGATTTTTTAGGAGATGATGAAGCCTTTACGCATGTTGAAAATACTCTATTCTCAAATATTATGCCTTATAATGCTGACATGTGTAGGGCTAAAGAATATGCTAAATCAATAGAAAAATTGTATTTGCTTTTCAACTCAATCGAACAACATAGCCCCAGAATAGAATTGCTTAGGAAACTTTGGGATTCCTTGCCAGATGAAATCTTCTACAGCACAATGGATAAAATATTGTACGAGGAACATTTAGTTTCAACCGGTGCTTTTAAAGATTTGGTTATTGCAGGCACTGATCACAAAAAGTTTAATTTGGCACACATAAAATGTTTGCAGATATTAAATTCCTTTAGAAATTCGAGAATCGTAGTTGAACAATGGCTGTCAGAATTGATGCCTTATAAAGGCATTGGATTTAATATAGAAAAACTCATTGCCAAGGAAAATAAACACAAAAAAACTGAGAAAACCTCTTTTAAGTCTAAGTTAAAGCCACATGATGCATTTGAAAATGCAAAAAAACAAAAAAGTGCAATAATCTCATTATTAAAAACAAGCGATTGGAACAAAACTAGACGTTATGTTGATGATCTTATTGAGTCTCAACGTATTAGCAGTAAGCCAGAACATATTTCTATGTCTCTGTGCGACCTCTCACAGCATGCTAAGCTAGTTAAGAACTATTCCCTCCAATTGGAACTAGCCAAAAAGGCAGTTGAAATTTCTGATAAAGACGGATGGGCTTATTGCCAAGTTGCAGAGTCATATTTTTGTTTGAATCAGTTCGATAAAGCAATCGAATATTTTAAGCTAGCTGATACTTATGGAGAACATGAGTATGCACAAAATGGGCTTGCAAGAATATTGAGAGAGCAAGGTAAACTTGACGATGCAATATCAATTTACAAAAAATTAATAAAAGAATTTCCAAATTCTGTCGTTGTTTTGAATTGTTACGCAGAAACGCTTCGTGATGTCTGGAAAATTGACGAAGCTCTTGCTGTTTATGATGCCTCAATTGATAATCTTAGTTACGATTCAACATCTTATTGTGGTAAGGCCTCGCTGTTAAAGTCTATTGGAAGACTTGATGAAGCACTAAGCCTCTACAAATATGCACGTGATACAAGTAACGACTCCCATTACATTGGATGTGGAATTGCTGAAATATTCAGGTTGAAAGGTGAGTTTGAAAGATCTTTAGCTGAATATGATAAGGTAATAAATAGGTTCCCTGACGAAATAGTTCCTAGATGTGCAAAGGCTAATGTTTTGAAGGTGAAAGGTGATCTTAATGCTGCGCTTAAGGAGTATCAAAGTACTTCTAAAGAGTTTCCTTATGATAGTTCATCAAAAGAAGGTATTGCTGAAGTTTACCGAGAGATGAAGGATTATAATAAAGCAATGGCTCTATACAATGAAATTCTGGATAAAAACCCGATGTCAATTAGGTCAAGGAATGGAAGAGCCAATCTATTTAAATGTTTAGGGAAATATAAAGATGCTCTGAGAGCATACGATGAGAATGTTAGGGACTTCCCATACGATTTGGTAGCATGGAGTGGCCGTGCAGATATTCTCAAACAGTTAGGCGAGCTAGATGAGGCAATAAAGGCGTTCAAACGTATTTCAGAAATTAACTCCTACGACAAACGACCCTTGTATTCGACCGCGGCAATTCACGTAGTAAAGGGCGAATTCGACCTAGCATTAAAACTTCTGCCTACTGCCCGACCTCAATCAAAAGACGATTGGTTTGCGTATTATGTCAGGGGGATGATTTACATGAAGTCAGGTAATCTTGAGGAAGGTGTAAAATATTACACTGATGCTTTAGATAAAGCTCCTTCCTATACTATTTTAAACCTATTCAAAAATGCACTGACTATAGCTAAATTGCGAGACAAAAACAATAAAGAAGTGCCTGACTTTTTTGCTATTGATAATGTTGACAACAATCAAAACGAATATGTCAAAAACGTTATTAGCATTCATGCTTATGGTAAGACCGACCAAATTAAAAAAGCTAAAGAATCTTATATAAAAGTTGAAACAGATTGTCCCCCCTACCTCATTACTTTGAGAGATGAATTAGCCGCAATGTATCTTAAAAAGATTAGTTCGTCTTATGATTTAGAGTGGATTTACGATCAAGAGTGTAATGTGATTCTTTTAGACGCTGCATAATTGGATTATATCTGTTGCCTAGGGAAAGTTCGGGAAAGTTCCGGGGACACCATACTTAATTCTTCTAAAGGCGGCTGCTCGGCGCCTTCGCTGTTTTGCGTTGCAACGAGTTCACCTCACGCCGCTCGGAGAGTGCGAATCCGCTCCAAATCCTTCTCAAGTTCTCTTTCCGCCTGCCACAGATCCACGGCCCGCTGGGCGTTGAGCCAGAACTCGGGGCTGTTGCCGAACAGCCGAGAAAGCCTGAGCGCCATGGCGGGGCTCAGCGCCCGCCGTTCGCGCAGCAGTTCGTTAACGGTCTGGCGCGACACACCGAGGGTTTCGGCGAGCGTGGTGACCGTAAGCCCTAATCCGGCATGAAATCTTCGCGCAGCATGGCGCCGGGATGGGTGGGGGGGATCTGGCGTTTGCCTTTGTTCTTTATGCTCATGGTGTAACTCTAAGGGCATAGGGTCATTGCATTTGGCGATGTGCCTTAGAGCAGTGCAGAGATTCTATATGTCCTGGACCTTGCAGGTTTACACCGCAATATCCAACTCAATTTTTTCATAATCCACAGTCGGATATATACTCTTTCCTCTTTCTTTCAAATCAACCAACCCGATCTGCGCCAGATACTTTACATCTATCGAAACGTTCTTTATGTCTCTGTGTGCAAGCCGGGCCAATTGATGCAGCGACTCCGGTTTCTCAATTCTGATAATATGCAGCAACTCAAGCCTCTTTTGCGTGAGCGCTTTTCTGAAAGCATCCAGGTTTGTAAAATAAACACCATGCGGCTGTTCCTTGACGGAGTCGCCACGTTCGATAGCCTCACCGGTTGCAACAAAATTGTCCAACATGTCGTCAACGCTTCTTATGCCGATCCTTACCTTCTTGGCTCGCATGCTATGTCTCCTTCCAGGCTGCTATGTCGTTCCGAAAGTCGGCGACAAGTTCCCTTAATCCCTTGAATTCATAGCGAGTTTCATTACCTTCACGGTGGCGGTGGTCGCCTTTCCCCCGCTCGTTGTCATACCCGATGACCCTCTCGCCGCCAACGATATAGACCAAAGAATACTTGTATCCGTGGGGGGCGTCTTTGGTTACCGGCACCTGCCACATCTTGATTTCAATAGTATTGCCCAGTTCGTCAGTATCTTTATCGTAGATGATAAGTCGAGCCTTCATATTGGTAATGTATGCCAACACATCATGGATGTCAAGTTTATCAGAGGGAATCAAAGCTTGGGCTGGGGGTATTCCAGGAACACCACATAAGTCGGCCAGCAAAAGGCTTTAGCGGTGTCAACAGATGGCGGTTTATGCTAAGATGCGCCAAGCGTCAGCCACTTTCAGGCGTGCCCTCCGGCTGATGGCGTAATGAAATATCGGGGACGGAATTATATGAATAGAGGCGGAGAGCCAGCGCCGGGGAGATACCGGCACTACAAGGGCGGCGAGTACCAGGTGATCGGAACGGCCCGTCACAGCGAAACCGGCGAACTGCTGGTGGTCTATCGCTGCCTGTACGATAACGATTCACTCTGGGTACGACCGCTGGCCATGTTCATGGAAACCGTGCTTGTGGATGGGCGCGAGGTGCCGCGTTTCGAGCGGTGTGAGTGTGAAGAAGGTAACGCATGAAGAAATATCCAGCTTCTCTCATACCACTTCTCGTTTGCACGATTTTCCTCCTCCCAACCACAACGCTCGGCGAGACGTACACCTGGACCGATGAGGCCGGTGCGGAGCATTTTTCGGATACGCCTCCCCCGGAACAGAAAGGGAAGAAGCGGCGTAACGTCAAAAGAATGGAAAGCGATGTCAGCTCGAAATGGACGAAACAGTTACGAGGCCACCGGTTGTACGAAGACGACATCATCAGCATTGTCATAGTGGATGAAGGGGCCAATTTCGTGAAGTTCAACGTCCTCTACGACCTGCCGAGGGACATGGAGGAGCACCTCCTGAACAAGTCGATCACGATTGCGGTCATTCCCTGGGATACCAGCCTTCCGCAGGGGGTCCCCTCCTACCTTACCAACAGTATCTACTGGCCGACACAGCTGTCGGGGAGCGTGGAGCTGAAAGCGGGTACCTCTGCCGAGACCCCGTTGCCGGTCACGTCGAAGAGCATGGCCGTAGCAGTCGCCCTGGACGATAAATCCACCGGCAGAAGATCGTATCTTGTTTGGAAAGTGATGCCGTACACGAAAAAATGGCGGTATTGATTCACCTCACGCTCCCGTTGTGCCTGATGCGAATGGTCGTTTTTTGACATGGATCAAACCTCCCCATGGGCCGGTGCCGTATCGTATAATCGATGGTAAAAACCCAGGGCATGTGCCCCGAGGAGGATACATGGACAGACTTTTGGCGCAGCTGGTCAACGACACGCCGGACGCGGTTCTCGTCGCGGACCGGGAGGGGATCATCCGCTTCTGGAACCGCGGGGCGGAGCAGATGCTCGGCCATTCGGCCGCGGAGGCCGTGGGGCAATCCCTCGACCTGATCATCCCCGAAAACCTGCGGGGCCGCCACTGGGAAGGCTATCGG
The DNA here is from genome assembly GCA_024281055.1 of Geobacteraceae bacterium. Classification (GTDB taxonomy): domain Bacteria; phylum Desulfobacterota; class Desulfuromonadia; order Geobacterales; family Geobacteraceae; genus JAMXLF01. The sequence goes on along the minus strand of JAMXLF010000086.1, from coordinate 2,186 downwards.
CAGGTGATGGCAACCGGGGAGACGAAATACCGGACGGGGCTCCTCTCCTCGCCGGGGATCCGCAAGGACGGCAGCCGCGTTTCGCTGGAGTTCAGCATGGTGCTCCTGCGCGACGAGGCCGGCGCCATGGCGGGATGCGCCTCGATCATGCGGGACGTGACCGAGCGCTGGAAGAAGGAACGGGAGCTGAAGGAGCGCCTGGCCGCCTTCGAGGCGAAGACGGGAGCCTCCAGTAACCGAACATGATCAAGATCCCGGCCATGGATCGAGGCCGACGATGATGAAATAATTAGCAAGTCCTTTTGGCCCGGCTTGGGACCCTCCTGAAAGCCGGGCATTTTTTTGGCCCAATGGCTTGCTGGAGCGTTAAGGTTGGTTGCGTCAAAAAATTTGCGTTGAATAAGTTCCATGGATAAAATATGATGCGTCACAATTTGATGCCTTGAACAGATAGACGATACTACTAAACCATCCGCGAGGGTGGGACGGAAAGCCCACAGGGTCTCACCGAGACAGCCGGGTCGCCGAAATATCATGGGATAGCGGCGACCCGGTTTTTTGTTGGCAAATCATCGATGGTACTTCTCGCGAAAGGAGGTGAGCACAGGCTGACTTGAATTCATCGAAGGGGATAATTCAAAAAGGAGCAGCATATGAAAATAGAAATCCTTGGTACTGGCGGCACGGTATGTAAGACTCTCTTTTGCAATGCCCTGGAAGCCTTGCGCGAAAGCGGCACGACGGGGCGGGTTGTGATCATCAGGGATATCCGGAAGATCATGAAATACGGGGTGATAGCCACCCCGGCCCTCGTGATAAACGGTGCCGTCATGTTTTCGGGCAGGATGGGCACTCCGGAAGAAATCATCGCTTTGCTGCATCGGAACCTGTCGACTTTCGTTTGAAATCGCACTAAAACGACCATAATCTCCCTCGAATGCCGGGGACAGCAGACGCATAATCCGCAAGGCGGCCAATCGGCCGCCTTCGCTGTTTCCGAGGCCCCGCGCAAAAATATTTTGATAAAGCTCCAGAATGTGCGATTCTAACCCCGGGTGTCGAGGGTGGAATTCGCCGGGGTTTACCGCATCGGGAGAGAAGGCGAAATCAGCGTCGCAGCTCTAAACTATGCTGGCAGGCAGTAACCGAAGGAGAGAGAGATGAAGCATTCTGAAGAACCGGAACTCTGTCGTCTGCATACCCTGACTGTTGTCCGCACCGACAAGCTGGGGGTCTGGCTGGAGACGGGTGGGCGTCTGGCGCACCTCCCCCTGCGGGAGCTGCCGGACGCCGAACCCGGCGAGCAGTTGGAGGTGTTCCTGTATCAGGGCTCAACCGGCGAGCTGCAGGCCACCTGCAAGCGGCCGTTTGCCCAGGCCGGCGAGTTTGCGCTGCTGTCGGTCCGGTCCGTCGGCCCCCACGGGGCGTTTCTCGACTGGGGGCTGGGAAAGGACCTGCTCGCCCCCCTTAGCCTCCAGCCCGAGCGGATGCAGGTCGGCAGGCACTACCTGGTGAAGGTGGATGTGGACCAGCAGGGGCGTCCCTTTGCCAATGCCCGTATCAACGACTGTCTCGACCTCGGTCGGCCCGATCTGATCGAAGGTGAAAAGGTGGAGCTGCTGGTCTGGCAGATCACCGACATGGGCGCCAAGGTCATCGTCAATCAACGCTATCCCGCCCTCCTGTACCGCGACGAGTTACCGGCCGAAGCCCGCGTCGGCATGCGGCTGGCCGGGTACGTGAAGCGTCTGCGGGCGGACGCCAAGCTGGATGTCACCTTGCGCAAGGTGGGGACCGAGGGGGTGGCGGATGCCCGGGATGTCCTGTTGAAGGTGCTGGTTGCCAACGGCGGCGCACTGCCCCTGCACGACGGGAGTTCCCCCGAGGATATCCGGAAAATCCTGGGGATGAGCAAGAAGACCTTCAAGAAGGCGGTGGGCGGGCTCTACAAGGAGGGCTTGGTGGAGTTGACTTCCGAGGGGGTTCGTCTGACGAAGAAAGGGGAAATGCCGGGACATCGATGATGATTCACAAGGCGACCAATCGGCCGCCTTTGCTATTTCACCCAGTGTCCTTTTGGTTCAGAGGGCTGGGGTCAGGCTTAACTTACTGCTATTCTCGATTTCCAGGTACCATACTTAATTCACGAGGCGGCCGATTGGCGGCCTTTCTTTTCGTTACAGAGA
>JAMXLF010000085.1 GCA_024281055.1 Geobacteraceae bacterium | reverse complement strand
GAGCGGCGTTGGCAGGGATGTTCTCCTGCTTCTGGCTCAGCACGGTGTGGCACATCTCGCAATCTTTGGAGATCACCTTGCCGTCGGCGGACTTGTGCTTGCCGTCGTGGCAGCGGAAGCAGCCCGGTGAGTAGAAGTGGCCGATGTGGTTCGGGTAGGTGCTCCAGGAGACTTTCATCTCGGGGAAGAAGTTCCGTTTGTAGATTTCCTGCACTTCGACGACGGCCTTCTGGATGGCGCCCGATTTCTCCTTGGCCACGGCCGGGTAGTTCTTGGTGTAGTAGTCCGGGATGCCGCTGGCGATGGTGGACAGGGCTTCCTCGGTGGTCTTGTACGGCTTGGAGAGGAGCTCCACCGCCACCTTCTTCATGTAGGGAAGTGTGATGTCGATGTGGCCGGAGACGAAGTTCTCATCCATCTCCTGTCCCGGAGAATGGTAGATGTGGGTCGGCCGGTTGTGGCAGTCGATGCAGTCCATGCGGCGTTTGGTGGCCGCGGCGATCTCTTCCCTGGTGAGCGGCTTCTCGGTGTTCATGTACTCGGTGACCTTGCCGTCCTTGTCCGTTACGGCGATGTAGGGGATGTCGAGACGCTTCTCGTCACGGGCTATATAGTGCACGGGGGTGCCGATATGCCAGTGGATCCCCTTGGCATGGGGGGACTTGGGTGTGCCGCCGATATTGATGAGGAGGTTGATCTCCCGGGGGGTGTTCCCCTCATTGGGGGCGAAGTGGTAGAACACCTTCTGCCGGCCGGAGTAGAATTTCTCGGGCCAGTGGCAGTGCTCACAGGTATCCCGCGCCGGACGGAGGTTTTCGATGGGGGTCGCTATCGGCGACGGGTAGCTGTGGGTGAGAACGGCGTATACCTGGCGCAGACCCGATATCTTGGCCTTGACGTACCATTGCGCGCCCGGGCCGACGTGGCATTCGACGCACTTCACCTTGGCATGGGGAGAATTGCTCCAGGCGGTGTGCTCCGGGGTCATGACCGTGTGGCAGAGCTCGCCGCAGAAGGTCGTGGATTCAGTGAATTCGAACCCCTTGATGGAGGCGATAGAGACGATCAGCACGAACACGATGGAGGCTAAAATGAAAAAGATGAACATGTGCCGCTTGTGCGGGTCGTTGAGGTCGAGCCGAGGGAAGGGCGGTATCTCTGCTTCCAGCGACTCCATCCCTTCGATGGACGACTTTTTCTGGAGGAAAGTCATGCGCCTCTGCTGACGGACGCGATAGGCGCCGACCGGCACAAGGATGAGGCCGACGATGAGCATGCCGGGGAAGGCGAAATAGACGAGAAGCCCCAGATACGGGCTTTCGACGCCGGTGATCATCTCCATGGCCAGGAAGGTGATGATGAGGCCGGTGGCTACAACCGCCAGCAGCATGCCGACGAGGCTTATGATGTTAAAGAAATACCCCAGAAACGTTTTCGCGTTCTTTGCCATACCTTCTCCCGATGAGTGTATTTATATTAAATAACCTTTTTAATTCGGCAGGTTAGAATCATACCACTGTACTATGGCGATTCGCCCTTTGTCAAATCAAAAATTTAATGAGAAATTAGAAGCCGTTCGTGTGTGTTTTCACAGTATCGCTTCCAGGGCGATACTAGTCAATGGGGCTAAGGTACACTGCGCCGGTTTCCGTAGCAAAACGGAGGTGGTTTCTTGACAACAGTTGCGGCTTCTGATAGCTTCGCACAGAAGGCACTAATGCAAGGATACCACTCCCGCGACATTCGGCAAGCCGGGTGCGATGCGGAGTGATTGCTTATCCAATGCTGCCGTATTCACTAAGCTGGCAAGGAGCAAGTATGGCCAAGAAGCTTTTCATCCCGGGGCCCGTCGAGGTCGCGCCGGAAATCCTGCAGGCAATGGCCACTCCCATGATCGGCCACCGCATGCCGGAGTACGCCTCTCTCCACAGAGGGGTGAAGGAAAAACTGAAGAAGCTCCTCTTCACCGATGCACGGGTTTTTCTGGCGACGTCCAGCGCCTTCGGGGTGATGGAAGGGGCGGTGCGGAATCTTGTGGGAAAGCGCTGCGCCAATTTCTGCAACGGCGCCTTTTCCGATAAGTGGCACGATGTGACGCGGCGCTGCGGCAAGGAGGCCGACGCGGTCAAGGTTGAGTGGGGTCAGCCGATCACCCCCGAGCTCGTGGACCGGACCCTGGCCACTGGGAAATACGATGCCTTTACCATGATCCACAACGAGACATCCACCGGGGTCATGTCTCCCCTGCCGGAAATTGCGGCCGTCCTGCGCCGTTATCCCGACGTCGTATCCATCGTGGATACGGTCTCATCCATGAGCGCTCTGAAAATACCGGTTGACGAGCTCGGCATCGATTGCTGCATCTTCGGGGTGCAGAAGGCCTTTGCCCTGCCGCCGGGGCTGGCGGTCTTCACGGCGAGCGATAAAGCCCTCGAACGGGCGAAAACCATCGAGGGGAGAGGGTACTACTTCGATTTCCTCGAATTTGCCGCAGCCGACGAGAAGGACAATACGCCCTCCACCCCTTGTATCTCCCAGATTTATGCCATGGACCGTCAACTGGACCGGATCTTTGCCGAGGGGCTGGAGCGGCGCTGGCAGCGACACCGGGAGATGGCAGATTTTGTCCGGAACTGGGTGACGGGGCAGGGATACGGTTTTCTCCCTGAACCACCCTATCGTTCGCTGACCCTCACCTGTGCCCTCAACACGAAGAACACCGACCTCGCGGCCCTGAAAAAAAGACTCGGGGAGCGGGGGTATGCCTTTGACGACGGATACGGCAAGCTCAAGGGGAAGACGTTTCGCATCGCCCACATGGGGGACATGCAGGTGGCCGACCTTGAGGAATATCTCGGGGTCGTGACCGAGCTTTCGCGAGCCGAGAAATGACCCTGCAACGGTCTGGGGTGTGCGGCTTGTCGCTGGTGAACCCGCTTGATCTTCTGATGCGCTGGCATGGCAGTTGTGCTATACTTTTAATGAACAACCGGAAGCTTCGAAGCCAAGGAGGATGAAATGAAATGTCCTAACTGCGGGAGCAGAAGTGCTGTGGAAGTGGATATGCATTCCGGAGGGTTTTCCTCCGAGGAATCGCCTGTAAAGGAATGTGCCGCGTGTGGGCTGGTCTGGCGAATCAAGACCGGCGGCGACAAGCCGGAAATCGACATCATCAAGCCTGCCAACAAAAAGAATTAAATAAACGACAACGGCAAGTCTCCCCACCGGAAGGCTTGCCGTGCATCGTCTTTTGTGACAGCGGGTTGTAACAGGCGTTCCTAGACTGCTTCGAACAATTCCGTTCCCGCGCCGCACAAGGGACAGACCCAGCTCTCCGGAAGCTCAGCGAACGGTGTTCCCGGAGGTACGCCGTTGTCCGGGTCGCCCGCGGCTGGATCGTAAATGTACTGACAAATTGTGCAACGATAGCTCTGCATTGATCTCTCCTTGTTGTTGAATGTGAAAAATCCCCGTTGATCGAACTCCTTGCCGTTGACTCTCTCTTTTCCCTCATTAAAGTCCGTATCTATCTAGCTTAACAGCTAATCAGTCTCTGTCAATGAAGCCCGGATGGTGCATGGACAAGATTTTTACTTTAAATTTACAAAAACTTGTGATAATTTAGCCCCGATAAAATTCGGGCCTTCATCGGAAGGGGCCCGGAACCAAAAAGCTGTAAGAAATCAATTTGAGGCATTAAGGCGTCATCAGCGCCACTCCGATATTCTGCCTCCCCCCGGCGCCGGTGCCCGACGAACAACCCGTCGGAGTGCGGCACGGGGGGCGATTTCCCGTGGGAGCTTCAACGAGCAACATCACATAACGTAGATGGGGGGAGGGACAAGCGGTATGAGTTACGAGGTTCCGAAAAATGAGCAACTGTTGAAATGGGTGGAGGAAGTGGCGGCGCTGTGTGAGCCGGACCGCATCCACTGGTGCGACGGGTCGCAGGAGGAGTACGACGAACTGTGCAACCACCTGGTGCAGAGCGGCACGTTCAAGAAGCTCAACCAGGAGAAAAGGCCGAACAGCTACCTCGCCTGGTCCGACCCGATCGACGTGGCGCGGGTGGAGGACCGGACCTTTATCTGCAGTATTTCGAAGCAGGACGCCGGCCCCACCAACAACTGGATGCACCCGAAGGAGATGAAGGAGAAGCTGCACGGTCTCTTCAGGGGCTGTATGAAGGGCCGCACCATGTATGTCATCCCCTTCAGCATGGGACCGCTCGGCTCTCCCATTGCCAAGATCGGGGTCGAGATCTCCGACTCCCCCTATGTTGCGGTCAACATGCGTATCATGACCCGCATGGGCAAGAAGGTCCTCGAAGTCCTTGGCGACGGTGAATTCGTCCCGTGCCTGCATTCGGTCGGCGCCCCGCTCGCGCCGGGGCAGAAGGATGTCCCCTGGCCGTGCAACAAGGAGAAATACATCGTCCATTTCCCAGAGGAGCGCGCCATCTGGTCCTTCGGTTCCGGGTACGGCGGCAACGCCCTTCTCGGCAAGAAGTGCCTGGCCCTGCGCATCGCCTCCAAGCAGGGTAAGGACGAGGGGTGGCTGGCCGAACACATGCTGATCCTCGGGGTCCAGTCCCCCGCCGGCGAAAAGACGTACGTCGGCGCGGCCTTTCCCAGTGCCTGCGGCAAGACCAACTTCGCCATGCTGATTCCGCCCAAACCGCTACAGGACAAGGGGTGGAAGGTCACCACTCTCGGGGACGACATCGCCTGGATAAAGCCCGGCCCCGACGGCCAGGTTTACGCCATCAATCCCGAATACGGCTACTTCGGGGTTGCCCCGGGCACCAACGTCAAGACCAATCCCAACGCCATGGCCTCCTGTGCCAGGAACACCATCTTCACCAACGTCGCCCTCGCGCCGGACGGAGACGTGTGGTGGGAGGGGATGACCGACGAACCGCCGGCAAAGCTCATCGACTGGCAGGGGCAGGAATGGACCCCGGGTTGCGGCCGCCCCGCCGCCCATCCCAACTCCCGCTTCACCGCGCCGGCCTCCCAGTGCCCCTCCATCGACCCCGACTGGGAGAACCCGAAGGGGGTGCCGATGAGCGCCTTCATCTTCGGCGGCCGCCGCAAGGACACCGTGCCGCTGGTCTACCAAGCCTTCAACTGGAACTACGGCGTCTATCTCGCGTCGACCCTCGGTTCCGAGACCACCGCTGCCGCGGTGGGCGCCACCGGCAACGTACGCCGCGATCCCTTCGCCATGCTTCCCTTCTGCGGTTACCACATGGCCGACTACTTCAGTCACTGGCTGCAGTTCGGCCGCACCATTCCCAAGCCGCCGCGCATCTTCAGCGTCAACTGGTTCCGCAAGGATGCCAACGGCAAGTTCATCTGGCCCGGCTACGGCGACAACATGCGCGTACTCAAGTGGATCGTCGAGCGCGTGCAGGGCAAGGCTGCAGCGGTCGAGTCGCCCCTCGGCTGGATGCCCCGTTTTGAGGACATGGACTGGGACGGTCTGGAAATGTCCCGGGAGAAGTTCAACGAGCTGATGTCCGTCGACCGCCACGTTTGGCAGAACGAGCTTGTCGCCCATGAGGAGCTCTTCGTCAAGCTCTACGACCGGCTTCCCAAGGAATTCCTGCACATCCGGCAATTGATCACTTCCAGCCTCTGGCGCTCGCCCGAGCACTGGGAGCAGATAGGCGACGTGCATCCCGAGGGGTGGAACGAGTAGATACCCCTTATCTCAGTCCGACACGAAACCGGGCGACACCATCAGGTGCCGCCCGGTTTTTTTTGTTCGAGCATTGTCAAGGCATGATGAAATGCTATTCTATTTAAATAACGTTGTGTAGCCGTTAACCATAGCGCTGTCGGCCCAAGTTCAGGGGACAGCGCGGATACGACCGGTCTCTGGCAAGTCTGGTCGCACCTGACAGCCTTAATTTCTTTCTTGACAAAATATCGTTTTTCTGTAAAACGTCGTCTCATAATGAATTGATCTGTCGGTCTAAAGGCAGCGGTATGCTCACTGATTAGCGTTACGGTACTCATCAGCCAAGGAGGTTTTTCCAATGGGGAAAAAAAACGATGAGGAAAAGGGGCGATCGGTAGAACAGTATTTGGATTTACCGCGAATCTTGGAGGAACGGGGGGTCTCACGCCGTGACTTCATGAAATTCTGCACGGCCATGTCCGCGGCTCTGGCGCTGCCGGTGACGTTCATCCCGAAGATCGCCCAGGCCCTGGACGAGGTGAAACGGCCGACGCTCGTCTGGCTGGAATTCCAGGACTGTGCCGGCAACACCGAATCGCTGCTCAGGGCGGCCAACCCGACGGTAGCCGAGATCGTCCTCGATGTCCTGTCGGTGGATTACCACGAGACGATCATGGCAGCGGCCGGACACCAGGCCGAAGGGGCGCTCGCCCAGGTGGTCAAGGAACAGAAGGGGAAATACATCGCGGTGGTCGAGGGCTCCATCCCCATGAAGGACGGCGGTATTTACTGCTGCGTGGCCGGGCGTTCCGCGGTGGACACGGCCCGCGAGGTCTGCGGCAGCGCCTTGGCTACGGTGGCGGTCGGCACCTGCGCGGCTTACGGCGGCATTCCGGCGGCTGCCCCCAATCCGACCGGGGCGGTCGGGGTGAAGGATGCGGTTCCCTCCGCCACGGTGATCAACCTCCCGGGCTGTCCCCTCAATGCCGACAACCTCACGGCGACCATCGTCCATTTCCTCGTCTTCGGCAAGCTGCCCGCCACCGACAGCCTTGGCCGGCCGCTTTTCGCCTACGGCAAGCGGATCCATGACAACTGCGAACGAAGGCCCCACTTCGATGCAGGCCAGTACGTAGAGCAGTGGGGTGATGCCGCCCACCGCAAAGGGCACTGCCTCTACAAGATGGGGTGCAAGGGACCAGAGACGTGGCACAACTGTCCGGTCCAGCGGTGGAACGAGAAGACGAGCTGGCCGGTGGGGGCGGGGCACGGCTGTGCAGGCTGCTCGGAACCACGCTTCTGGGATACCATGACCCCTCTTTACCGGCGACTTCCCCATGTGCCGGGCTTCGGTATCGAATCGACCGCCGACAAGATAGGCGCTGGGCTGGCCGTGGCCACGGCCGTTGCATTCGGGGCCCACGGCGTGATCAGTGCCTTCCGGCACAAGGATGACTCAGCAGATGCAAAGGAGGATTGATCCATGGCCAAAATCGTTGTCGATCCGATCACAAGGATAGAGGGACACCTTCGCATCGAAGCTGCGGTAGAGGGGGGAAGGGTTGCCGATGCCTGGAGCAGCAGCACCATGTTCCGGGGAATCGAGAAGATCCTCCAGACCCGGGACCCGCGTGATGCCTGGTACTTCACCCAGCGGTTCTGCGGCGTCTGCACCACGGTCCACTCCATTGCCTCCATCCGGGCCGTGGAGAACGCCCTCAATATCAAGGTCCCGCCCAATGCCGAGCTCATCCGCAACATTATCATCGGCATCCAGAACGTCCAGGACCATGTGATCCACTTCTACCACCTCCATGCCCTCGACTGGGTCGATATCACCTCGGGCCTCCAGGCCGATCCGGCGAAGACCGCGGCCCTTGCCGCATCCATCTCCGACTGGCCCCTCAACTCCCCTACCTATTTCCGCGGCGTGCAGGAGAAGCTCAAGGCCTTTGTGGCCAAGGGACGGCTCGGCCCTTTTGCCAACGCCTACTGGGGACACCCGGCCTACAAGCTTCCCCCCGAGGCGAACCTGATGGCGACCGCCCATTACCTGGAGGCGCTGGAGTGGCAGAAGGAGGTCATCAAGATCCACGCGATTCTGGGGAGCAAGAATCCCCATCCCCAGACCTTTCTCGTGGGGGGGATGGCGATCGCCGTCGATCTTGACTCCCAGACCGCCATCAACGCCGACAAGCTCGAAGAGATCCGGCGCCTGCTCACCAAGGCCCGGGAGTTCGTGGAGAAGGTCTACATCCCCGACCTCCTGGCGGTGGCCTCCTTCTACAAGGAGTGGGCCGGCATCGGCGGCGGGGTCGGCAACTACCTCTCCTACGGCGAGTTCATCGAGGCGAACGGCCAGCGATGGCTGCCGGCAGGGGTCATCGTCGGCAAGGACCTCGGCAAGGTCTACCCGGCGGACCAGAAGAAGATCGCCGAGTACGTGGACCACTCCTGGTACGAGTACCCGAACGCGGCCGGAAAGGGGCTCCATCCCTGGGAAGGGGAGACGGAAGAGAAGTACACCGGTCCCAGGCCCCCGTACCAGTTTCTCGACACCGACGGCAAGTATTCCTGGGTGAAGGCTCCGCGCTATGAGGATCGGCCGATGGAGGTGGGTCCCCTGGCACGGCTCCTGGTCGCCTACGCCTCGGGGCACCAGCAGGTGAAGGGGGCGGTGGACGGCGTCCTGAAGAAACTCGGCGTCGGTCCCGAGGCGCTCTTCTCGACCCTCGGGCGGACCGCGGCGCGCGGCATCGAATGCCTGCTCCTCGCCCAGGAAACGCCCCGCTGGCTCGATCAGCTCCAGGCGAACATCGCCGGCGGCGACCTGCGGATCCATGCTAACGAAAAGTGGGACCCGGCGACCTGGCCCGCCGAGGCTGCCGGTTACGGCTGGCACGAGGCACCGCGCGGTGCACTCGGCCACTGGATCCGGATCAAGGACCAGAAGATCCTCAACTACCAGGCGGTCGTGCCGTCCACCTGGAACGCCTCGCCGCGCGATGCCAAGGGCCAGCGCGGCCCCTATGAGGCGGCCCTGGTCGGGACCCCGCTGGCCGAACCGGACAAGCCGCTGGAGATCCTGCGCACCGTCCACTCCTTCGACCCGTGCCTTGCCTGTGCCGTCCACGTGCTCGACGCGAGCGGCAGCGAACTGGTGAAGGTCAGCGTGCTATAGGCAGGCTAGGAGGACGCCATGGAAAATATTTCTGAGAAGTATGTCTGGGAAGTGCCGGTGCGCGTCACCCACTGGGTCAATTTCTTCGCCATCCTGACCCTGGCAGCGACCGGGCTCTTCATCGGCTCGCCGCGGAACCTCGCCCATGAAACCTCCCAGTACGTGATGGGATGGGTCAGGTTCGTCCACTTCGTGGCGGGCTACGCCTTTGCCATCAGCGTCATTTCCCGCATCTACTGGATGTTCCGGGGGAACCGCTACGCCTCCTGGCGGGAATTCTTCCCGTTCCTCACTGCCGAAGGGCGGCGGAACATGTTCGCGATCTTCAAGTACTACACCTTCCTGACCAGGAAAGTGCCTCATCCGGTGGGGCACAACGCCCTGGCAGGCATTGCCTATATGGTGGTTTTCTTCTTTTACCTGGTAATGATTTTCACCGGCTTTGCCCTTTATGCCGAATATGCACCACGGACGGTCATGCATGTGGCGACCGGCTGGCTCTTCATCTTCTTCTCCAACCAGGGGTTGCGCCTCACCCATCACCTGGTCATGTGGTTCCTCCTTGCCTTTGCCATCCATCACGTCTACAGTGCCTGGCTCATGGACATCAAGGAGAAGGGGAGGGTGATGTCGAGTATATTCAGCGGCTACAAAGTAGTTAAAAGGGGGTAGCACAAAATCCACGTTCCTTAAAAGGAAGAACTTTGTCAGTTTTAGTTTTAGGCATAGGCAATCTCATCATGTCGGACGACGGGGTGGGGGTGCGGGTCGTGCAGCGCCTTGCCGCGGAGTTCCGCTTTCCCCCGGCGGTATCGGTGCTCGATGGCGGGACCCTTGGCCTCGACCTCCTGCCGCGGCTGGAAGGGGTGGAAAGGCTCCTTGTGGTGGATGCGGTGGAGACCGGCGGCGTGCCCGGCACGCTGGTGCGCATGGTCGGCGACGAGATCCCCGTTGCCCTGGAGACCAAGGTTTCTCCCCACCAGATGGGGCTTAAGGACCTCCTGGCGGTGGCCATGCTCCAAGGGTTCGCGCCACAGGAGATGGTCCTCTGGGGGGTGCAGCCGGAGCGGCTCGATCTGGGGATAGAGCTCTCCCCGGCGGTGGCCAACCGGGTGGATTGCCTCGTGGATGCGGTCCTCGAGGAACTGACGCGGTGGGGGGAAGTGGCGCTTCCCTGCTGACGTCCGGTAATTCTCGTGGTGAAGTCATATGGCCCGGCAGTGCGCGCTGCCGGGCACTTTTTTGCCTTTGCAAGGAGCCGGTCCCTGGAGTAAGATGACCTCTGCCGCCGGGGTTAATCGCCTGCTATAACGAGCTGCGGTGGGAGGGAACGGTGCAGAAGGGAAAGCCGGCCAAGAAATATTCGCAGGCGGGACGGGTGCATGACCTGATCCGCCTGGTCGAGGCCCGTCACGGGGTGACCATCGAGGAACTGGTGGAGGAGAGCGGCGTCAGCCGCCGCACCATCCACCGGGACTTGAACGCCATCCAGGAGGCGGGTTATCCCCTCGTTTCCGAATGGCAGGACAACCGCAAGGTCTACCGCTTCCTCACCCGCTTCAAGGACGTCCCCCCCATCAGCTTCACCCTCCAGGAACTGATGACCCTCTCCTTTTTCCGCTCCCAGCTTGACTTCCTGCAGGGGACCCCCTTCGGCGACGACATGGCGGCGATTTTCCGCAAGGTGAACTCGGTCCTGCCCCCTCGCTATGCTGCCCACATGGAGCGGATCGCCTCTGTTTCCATCCCCCTTCTCCAGGGGAGGCGCGACTACTCGCGGGTCGCCGAACCGCTCGGACTGCTGCGGGATGCGCTGATCTACCAGTACCGGGTGACCCTTGGCTACCGGGCCAAGGGGAAGAGGCGGCCGACCACTTATAAAGTGGACCCCTACGGCCTCATCTTCCACAAGGGGGGGCTCTATCTTCTCGGGTTTGCCCATAACCGCCGGGCGCTCCGCACCTTCGCCGCTGAGCGGATCGCCTCCGTTACGGTGACCAAGGAGCGCTTCGAGATTCCCGAGGGGTTCCGGCCCCAGGAACAGTTCAGCTCCGCCTTCGGCATCGTCGAGGAGGCCCCGCTCACGGTCGCGGTCAGGTTTGCGCCGGCCATCGCCCATACCCTCCGGGAACGGGTCTGGCACCCTAGCCAGCGGCTCACCGAGGAGAAGGACGGGAGCATCGTCCTCTCCTTCACGGCGGGGGGGAGGATGGAGATCATTGCATGGCTCCTCTCCTACGGGCGCCAGGCCGAGGTGCTGGAGCCGGCGGAGCTCCGGGACGAGGTACAGCGGATTGCCCGGGAGATGGCGGCGATGTACGGCGAGTAAGAACGGTCCTGCCTCCGTACCCTTTGGGTCGGGCACATTGACAAAGGGCCGGCCATGGACTATAAAAGAACCTTCTTTCGGGAGGAATGGTGGAACAAGGTGACGATACCCCGTTGAAACGGGTGATCCTCGACAGGATCAAAGAGAGCGGTCCCATGACCTTCGCCGCCTACATGGCGGCCTGCCTCTACGAGCCGGGGCTCGGCTACTACACTTCGCCGGGGCGCAAGGTGGGGGCGGAGGGGGACTTCTACACAAGCAGCAACGTCCATGCGGTCTTCGGGCGGCTGATCGCCCGGGAGCTCTGCCGGATGTGGGAGGTGCTGGAAAAACCGGTCCGCTTCGAGATCGTCGAGGTGGGCGCTGGCAACGGCCGCCTGGCGCGGGATATCCTCGACGCCGTCGGGGAGCGCAACCCGGACTTCTACGGGGCGCTCACCTACCGGCTGATCGAGGCGGAGCCGTCCCTGGCGCAGTCCCAGCGGGAAATCCTCAACGGGCACCTCGACAGGGCCGCCTGGAGCGACCCGGCTGACCTGGCCGCGGGCAGGCTTTCCTTCACCGGCTGTCTTCTCTCCAACGAGCTCATCGACGCGTTCCCGGTCCACGTGGTGGAGATGACCGCCGCAGGGCTCCGGGAGGTGTACGTCACCGCGGCCGGCGACGAGCTGGGTGAGGAATTCGGGCCACCCTCCACCGCTGAGCTTGAGGAGCGTCTCCGCTACCTCGGGATAACCCTCCACCAAGGTCAGCGGGCGGAGATCAACCTGGCCGCCCCCCGCTGGCTGGCCTCGGTGGCCCGGGCTCTCGACCGGGGGTTCGTGATGACCATCGACTATGGCTATCCGGCAACGGAGCTCTATGCGCCGATGCGCAAGAACGGGACGCTTCTCTGCTACTACCGGCACACGGTGGAGGAAAACCCCTATGTCCGGCCGGGGCTGCAGGACATGACGAGCCACGTGGACTTCACCACCCTCGTTCGGCGTGGCGAGGAGCTGGGCCTGAAAACGGCCTGGTTCGGCGAGCAGTACCGCTTCCTCATGGGGGCCGGGATGATGGAGGAGATGCTCGCCATGGAGGCGGGCGCTGCGACGGAAGAGGAGCGCCTCAAGGGGCGGCTCGCCCTGAAGAAGCTCCTCCTCCCCGACGGCGGGATGGGGGACACCTTCATGGTCCTCATCCAGGCCAAGGGTGTGGAGCGGCCCGAGCTCCTCTGCATGCGGGAATGGGGAAAAGGGCTTTGACAGAAGGCCTGCGGATGTTAGACTTTAGCAGACGGGAACGGGAAGCGTCCCGGCTCCGCTGAACGAAACAGTTCGGGCAAGAAAGGAAGAATAAGCGTGCTGGCTGATGTGAAGGCACTTATTTTCGACCTTGACGGTACCCTTTACGTCAGCAACGACCTGGGCAGGGCGATCAATGACAGCGCCTGCGGGTACCTGGCCGAGCTGAAAGGGCTGGAGATCACGGCGGCCGAACGTCTCATCCGGGAGACCAGAAAGCGGCTCTCAGCAGCTAGCGGGACCGACACGACCCTGAGCCGCGCCTGCATGGAGCTGGGGGTGGATATTCGCGAGCTGCACCGCCGCTTTGCCGCCGAGATTGATCCCTTCCGCTATCTGAGGGTGGACGGGCGCGTGGTGGAGCTCCTGAAAATGCTCGGGGAGCGGTACACGCTCTACATCTACACCAACAACAACCGTTCCCTGTCGGAGCGAGTGATGACGGCCATCGGGGTTGCCGGCCTGTTCCGGAAGGTTTACACCATCGAGGACTCCTGGCGCCCGAAGCCGGATCGGCAGGCCCTTGATGGAATCCTGGCCGGGATCGGCGCGCGTCCCGAGGAATGCCTCTTTGTGGGGGACCGCTACGACGTCGATCTGCGGCTTCCCGCCGCCTTGGGAAGCGCAGTGTTTCTTGCCACCACCCCGGAGGAGCTGCTGAACCTGATCAACCTGACACGCGAGGAGAATGCATGAACGACCGGAAAGAGATGCTGGACGCCATCATGAGAGCGCTGGAGCTGGAGAAGGAAACCTTCGATTTTTACACGCGGGCCGAGCAGAAGACCTTCAATCCCGCCGGCAAGCGGATCTTCCGCTGGCTGGCGCGGACCGAGGAAGAGCACTACCTGAAGCTCACCGAGCTGTTCAACTCCCTCGACCAAGGGGGGCGCTGGGTCTTCTATGGCGGTACCACCATCGCCCTGGAGCCCGACGGTCCCGGCGAGAAGCAGGTCGGTTTCGATACCAGCGACCGTGAGGCGCTCGAGATCGCCATGGACATCGAGAAAAGAGGGATCGCCTACTTCGAGGAGCTGGCGAAGAAAACGAGCGATCCGGCCGGCCGGGGCATGCTCGAAACCTTGCGGGACGAGGAAAAGGAGCATCTGCGGATCATTGCGGAGAAATACAAAACGGTAAAAGGGTAGGGCGGCAGGCCCCTGTGTCTGCCCTGTTGACGGGCAACCACAGGGGGTTGCCCCTACGTTTGTGTTCTTTACGAGGAACATCATGACGACCCGCCTGGAAAAAGATACCCTCGGTACGATGGAGGTGCCGGCGGCCGCCTACTACGGAGCGCAGACCGCCCGGGCCGTGGCCAATTTTCCCATCTCGGGGCTCCGGCCGCATCCCGCCCTGGTGTGGGCAACCCTCGTCGTCAAGAAGTGCGCGGCCAGGGCGAACATGGCGACGGGACGCCTTGCCGTCGAGGTCGGCACCGCCATCGTGCAGGCCGCCGACGAGGCTCTGGCGGGGAAGCTGGCTGATCAGTTCGTGGTGGACCCTTTCCAGGCGGGAGCCGGCACCTCCCACAACATGAACGTGAATGAGGTGCTCGCCAACCGGGCCGCCGAACTCCTCGGCGGGAACCGGGGGGATACGGTCCTTGTGCACCCCAACGACCATGTCAACATGGCCCAGTCCACGAACGACGTCTTCCCGACCGCCATGCGCCTTGCCTGCCTGCGTATGGAAGGAGAGCTCCGTCCGGAGCTGGAGGGACTCGCGGCCGAGTTGCGCCGCAAGGGGAGAGAATTCGACCGGATCCTGAAAAGCGGGCGGACCCATCTCCAGGACGCCGTACCGATCCGGCTCGGCCAGGAGTTTGCCGCCTACGCCGTTGCGATCGAGAAGAGCCTGGCCGGTATCGGGCGCTGTATCCCCGGTCTGCGCGAGCTCGGGATCGGCGGGACAGCCGTCGGAACCGGTCTCAATGCCGAAGCGCGCTACATCGAACTCGTGATCGGCGAGATCGCCCGTGAAACGGGCTTCCCCGTGTCCGGCAGCGCCGACCTGGTCGAGACGACTCAGAACATGGACCCCTTCGTGGCCTTCAGCGCCACCCTGAAGGGGTTGGCCGTCAACCTCGTCAGGATTGCCAACGACCTCCGGCTCCTTGCATCAGGCCCCCGGACGGGGCTCGCCGAGATCACGCTGCCGCCGGTCCAGCCCGGTTCGTCGATCATGCCGGGAAAAGTGAACCCGGTCATGGCAGAGGTGACCGACATGGTCGCCTTCCAGGTGATCGGTGCCGATACCGTGGTTACGCTGGCCGCCCAGGCCGGGCAGCTGGAGCTCAACGTGATGATGCCGGTCATCGCCTTCAATCTCCTCTTTTCCTGTGAGATCCTGAAGAACGTCGTCGGGAAATTCCGGGACTCATGCATCGCGGGAATCACCGCCAACGAAGGGCGGTGCAGACGGTATATGGAAGAGTCCGTGGGACTGGCCACGGTCCTTGCCCCCTACCTGGGGTACGCGGCGGCGGCGGAGGTGGCGAAGGAGTCACAGAAGACGGGACGGAGTGTCAAGGAGATCATCGAGGCGCGGGAACTCCTTTCCCCCGAAGCCATGACGAAGATCCTCGATCCGTACCCGCTGACCAGTCCCGGGATCCCGGGCAAGAGTGAAAAGTGAAATGTGTGTTAGAGGGACGCGACTGCCTGCGTTCTGTGGAGTATAATTACCACGAAGTACGAAAAGGAGACGAACGATGACGGAAGAGGTACAGAAGGTGCTGGATATGATTCGCCCCGCCCTGCAGGCGGACGGCGGGGATGTGGAGCTGGTGGAGGTGAGCGCCGACGGCGTGGTGAAGGTGAAGCTGGTCGGTGCCTGCGGACACTGCCCCATGTCCACGATGACCCTGAAAATGGGGATCGAGAGGACCCTGAAAGAGAAGGTGCCGGCGGTGAAGGAAGTTGTCGCGGTCTGAGATGACGGATCGCTAACCGTTCTCGTAAGGAGGTGTGCCGATGGCATTCAAGGTCAAGTCGTTCGGAATGGAAATCAGGCCCATGAAGACCATGCAGGAGCTTAACGCCCTTGACGCCATGGTCAACGGGTTCGTGGCGGAGAACCGGGTGAAACGGATCATCTCCGTGGCCGATTCCTCTACCACCGATGACAAGGGCGAGACGATCGGACTGGTGCGGGTCATCGCCTACGAGGATTGAAACACTGGTTACTGCAGCCAATGGATGCGGCGGGCAATTTCAAAGGCGCGGGAGGTATTCCGCGCCTTTACTTTTTTTCGTGGCAAAGGGTATAATTTCTCTATAGATTTCAGATTGACGGATGCATGGCCCTGCCTCTCCGGGCAGGTCACGTACAAAGAGTGTTGTCATGTCCCTGATCCGACGCCGAAAATTTGCGAAGTTTCGCACTCCGCGCTTTTTCCACCTGTTCCGGCGGAACACGGAGGCGGCGTTTTCCCGCGACAACCGGGTGGAACTCTTCGGGCAGGGGGGGGAGTTCTTTCCCGCCCTGCTGAAGGCATTGCAGAATGCCACCCGCTACATTCACCTGGAGTTCTATATAGTCAGGGACGACTGCGTCGGATGCGCCTTTGCCGAGACACTGCTGGCGGCTGCTGCACGGGGAGTGGAAGTCTCACTCCTGTATGATTACATCGGCTGTTTCGACTCTCCGGCAGCCTACTTCAAACGCCTGGAACGGGGAGGGGTGTGCTGCCTGCCGTTCAACCCGCTGTCGCTCCGGAGGGGGATTGCCTGGTTCGACAAGCGTGACCACCGGAAGCTGGCCGTGATCGACGGTATGACCGCATTTGTGGGGGGAGTGAACGTCGGGGACGAATATGCCGGCTACGGTGAGAGTCTGGAGCACTGGCGCGATGTGGGCGTCCGCATCGACGGGCCGGCAGTGAGAGAGTTGCAGAAGCTTTTCCGGCAAAGCTGGGAGGAAGAGGGGGGACGCGTCCCGGCTGGCTGGCACGAGCCGGTACTGCCGCCGGCCGAAGCGGGCGATGCCGAAGTGATGATCGTCAACGGCGGGCCCCATCATACACGGTCCTTCATCCGCAGCGCTTTCCGCATGGCCATCGCCGGGGCCTCGGAGAGCATCAAGATCGAGAATCCCTATTTCATCCCGGGGCCGCGGGTGGTCAGGTCGCTCCTGCGAGCCGTTGCCCGGGGGGTAAGGGTCCAACTGGTCCTCCCGGCCAAGAGCGACGTGCCTCTTGTCAGACTCGTCAGCCGAAGCTATTACGCGTCCCTGCTGCGGGAGGGGATCGAGATCTACGAGCTGGAGGGGACGGTATTGCACGCCAAGGTGATGCTCATCGATGACAACTGGGCGGTGGTCGGTTCGGCCAACCTGGACCAAAGGAGCTTCCACCGGAATTACGAGGTGAACGTCATTGTGGACAGTGCGGATTTTGGGAGCCAGGTGGCGGAAATAATCAACAAAGATCTCGCCCGCTCCCGCCGCATCGAGTTGGCGGAACACGAGCGGCGGGGATGGCTGGTGCGGGCCGGGGAGCGCATATGCTCACCGATCAGCTGGTTCCTCTGAGGCCAGATTCAGGTGTCGAGAAACTTCCCTTTTCGTTCCAGTTCTGCGAGAGTTTCCCTCTCTCGCCCGATTGCTTCCCTGCAGAAGTTCCAGATGTGGTAGCTCTCCAGTGCCAGGATGGTGAGTCCTGCGGCAAGGATCGCCCAGAAGTTCTCATCGAGGGCGTTGGCGAAATAATAGAAGAAAAAGAATCCGGACAGAAATCCCACGTGGGAGAACCCGCTGTACTTGTCGGAGCCGCTCATGATTCTCGCCAGCGTGAG
>JAMXLF010000084.1 GCA_024281055.1 Geobacteraceae bacterium | reverse complement strand
TGCTCGATGTTGTGCCTGCGCAGACCCGGCGGGAGCTCCCGAAACCGGGCGACCGCCCACGGGCCGTGGCTGCCGGGGGCCCTGAACCAGCGCCCGTCACGGAAGAGGTAGTATCTGTTCTGCACGTAGAAGAGGTCGTACGGAACACCCACCGCCACGTAATAGCCAAGCTGCGCGGGATAGACGAAATCGACATCCTGCTCGATGCTGACGACCGGCGCCGGTGCCGGAACGACCGGGACGGGGACGACCGGCGCAGGGACGACGACCTGTTGGGGCTGATTGCCGAGGTGGAGATTCACATCGACCCCGACATTGCTGGCGTTGGCTGCTGACGCGCCGAGCGCCAGGGCAGCCGGTACGAGCACCGCCGCCAACTTGTTCGCCTTGTTGAACTTCCTGGACATCACTGATACCTCCTTGCCAAAATTACCCTTCAGCCCCGTCGTCATCGAAAAAAGAACAGCCGGGGCCGCATATCGATGATATTTCGGCAACCCGGCTGTCTCGGTGAGACCCTGTGGGCTTTCCGCCCCATCCTCGCGGATGGTTTAGTATTATCGTGTACCACCTGGGTTTAATTAGTTCTTTATCTAAACCATAATAATGAATAAAAGTCAACCGGAAATCGAGGGTCCGAGAATAAACGCGTTCTCCACCCCCCGGAGAGAAGCTATTTCACCTGCTGCCATTTGCCGCCGGTCACCTTCCAGATGACGTAGGGCGACTCCTTCACGTCCCCCTTGGCGTCGAACTGGATATGGCCGAGCGCCCCATTGTAGTCGATGGCGCGGATCGCCGGGACCACCTTCGCCCCGTCGGTGGTGCCGGCCTTCTGGATCGCCTGCAGCAGGATGTTGGCGGCGTCGTAGGCATAGACAGAGTAGACCCCCGGCTCGCCGAACTTCTTCCGGTAGTTCTCGTTGAACCCCTTGGCCGACGGGACTTCCTTGGTGTCGGGGCCGAAGGTGGCGTAGTTCCCCTCAGCGGCCGACCCGCCGATCTTGATGTACTCCTCGCTCATGATCCCGTCACCGCCGATAAAGGGCGCCGTTCCCCCCACCGCCTTGTACTGCTTGACGAGGAGCCCCCCCTCGGTGTAGATGCCGCCGAAGAAGATGATGTCGGGATTGACCGCCTTGATCTTGGTGACCACCGGGGTGTAGTCCTTCTCCCCCTTGGTGATCCCCTCGAAGGCGACCACCTGGGCAGCGGGGCCGATAGCCTTCTTGAACTCCTCGGCGAACCCCTGGCCGTAGGTGGTCTTGTCGTGAATGATGGCCACCCGCTTCACGTGTAGCTTCTGCACGGCGAAGTCGGCCGCCGCCTTCCCCTGCTGGTCGTCCCGGCCGCAGACCCGGAAGACATTGGCGAAGCCCTGGTCGGTCAGTTGCGGATTGGTGGAGGCGTGGGAAATCTCGGGAATCCCGGCCCGGTGGTAGACCTCGGAGGCAGGGATAGAGCAGCTGCTGTTGAAGTGGCCGATGACGCCGACCACCCCCTCGGCGACAAACTTGTTGGCCACGGCCACCGCCTGGCGCGGCTCGGCCTGGTCATCGCCGGGAAGAAGCTCGATCTTCTTGCCGAGCACCCCACCCTTGGTGTTCCACTCCTCCACCGCCAGCTTCACGCCGTTCAGCATGTCCGCGCCGAACACCGCCTCGGGCCCGGTCAGCTGCCCGGCAGCGCCGATCTTTATCACCTCCGCCTCTTTGCCCCCCTTTTTCGAACAACCGGCGGCAAGAAGACAGAGCACGAGAAGCACCAGATACCTTTTCATCCCATCCCTCCATACAGGCTGAACATCCAGCCGGAAAAGTTGCCACAGTTTTACATGCAATGTATTAAAAATGCAAGCGTTTTGCCGCCGAAAACCGTGAATGGTGAACGGTGAATGGTGAAAGGAAGAACCTCGGGCGAAACATGCTTCGCCCCTACACAAAGCTAACCAGCCGAGGAACGTGGATTTTTCGCAAGGTCAAGGCGCTCAAGGGATGACGCGGAGGCGTAGCAGCGCTACGCCGCACAAGGAATCCCGCAGAGCAACGCCGAGATTGCGGAAAAGCCGCGTTCCTCACCCTTTGGCTTTGGGGTGGGCCTTGTCGTACACTTCCATCAACCGGTCGATCGACACATGGGTGTACTTCTGGGTGGTGGAGAGGGAGGCGTGTCCCAGGAGTTCCTGGATGGCGCGCAGGTCCGCCCCCCCTTCGAGCATGTGGGTGGCAAAGGTGTGGCGCAGGGTATGGGGAGAGACCTTCTTCATGGCGGCGATCCGCAGGATGTACTTGTCGACGATGCGACCCACGCTCCGCCGGGTGAGCCGCCCCCCCCGGGCGTTGACGAGGAGCGGCGCATCGTACGGCGGGCGGTTCCGGGCAGCCAGGTAGGCAGCAACCGCCTCCCGTGCCTGGCGGCCGACGGGGACGATCCGCTCTTTCCCCCCCTTGCCGAGGACCCTGACCACCCCCTCCTCAAGGTCAAGGTCGCCGACGTTGAGCCCGGTCAGCTCGGAAACCCTGATGCCGCATGAATAAAGGGTTTCAAGGATGGCCCGGTCCCGCAGGGAGAGCGGGGCATCCTGGCGGGGAGCCTCGACGAGGGCTGTCACCTCGTCGATGTTGAGGTGGAAGGGAACCTTCTTATCCCGCTTCGGCGTGGTGACGAGCTCCGCCGGGTTCTTCGCCAGCCGCCCGGTCCGGAGGAGATGGCGGAAGAATGCGCGGATAGCAGCGAGCTTGCGTCCGATGGAACTTTTCGCGTGGTCCGTGTGGAGTTTGGCCAGGTAGCGCCTGATGAGGAGGTGGTCCACATCCTCGACCGCCACCGCCTCCCCCTTCTCCCTCCGGACGAAGTCGCGGAACTGCTCCAGGTCGGCGCGATAGGCGGTCAGGGTATGGGAGGAGACGTTTCGCTCGGTGGCAAGGTACGTGATGAACTGGGCAAGTTCCCGCTGCATGGCTCACATCCCGGCGGCTTCGTGACCGGCACCGCCACATGTCGTTCTCGTGCCCATACATACCCTTTTGCCCGGCCGTTTTCAAGCAATTAGAATCCATACGCCTGAAAATCTTTTCCACTGCCGGATACACCCGCGAATCCCTTGACAACGCCGCCGTTTTCTCCCACTATTGCCCCATGCACCTGGTCAGCCTGAAAAAAGTCGCGACGTACGACCGCCCTGCCGTTCGGGAAGGGCTTGTCCGCCTCCTGGAACCGCTCGGCGGCATGGAAGCCTTCGTCCGTCCCGGCGAGCGGGTCCTCCTCAAGCCGAACCTGCTGGCCGGCAAGCCGCCGGAGAACGCGGTGACCACCCATCCGGAAGTAGTACGGGGGGTTATCGAGCTGGTCAAGGCAGCGGGAGGAATCCCACTGGTGGGGGATTCCCCGGGGGTCGGCAACGGTCGCCGGGTGGCGGAAAAATCCGGGGTGCTGCAGGTGGTCGACGAAACCGGCGCCGCATTCGTGGATTTTGCGGAACCGGTGGAGGTGTGCGGCAGCGGCACGTTCAAGCAGTTCGAGCTGGCCCGTCCCTATGTCGAGGCGGACCGGGTCATCAACCTCCCGAAGCTGAAGACCCACGAGATGATGACCATGACCTGCGCCGTGAAGAACCTCTTCGGCGCCGTCATCGGCACGGCCAAGGCAGCCTGGCACCTGAAGGCGGGGGCAGACCGGGAACTCTTCGCCCGGATGCTCCTGGAGATCTACCTCCTGCGCAAGCCCGACCTCACCATTGTCGATGCCGTCACCGCCATGGAGGGAGACGGACCGGGGAGCGGCGACCCCCGCCAGGTGGGCCTTCTCCTCGCCGGGGGCAACGCGGTGGCGGTGGATGTCATTGCCGCCGAGGTCGCCGGCATCCCCAAAAAGCTCCTCTACGTGGAACGGGCCGCGGAGCGGCTCGGCCTCGATGGCGCCGACCGCACCACCATCCGCACAGCCGGGATCCCTCTCGCCGAGACACAGGTCGAGGATTTCCGGCTCCCCCATATCTCCGACGTCCAGTTCGGGCTTCCCCGGTTCATCAAAAACCGCTTGCGCCACCACGTTACGTCCCGTCCCGTCCCGCTGCCGGAGCAGTGCCGCCTTTGCAGCATCTGCGTCGACGCCTGCCCCCCCCGCGCTATCGCCATCCGGGACAACAAGCTCGTCTTCGACTATCACCTCTGTATCCGCTGTTTCTGCTGCCGGGAGCTCTGTCCCCATGGCGCTCTCGATGTGCGGGACGGCGCGCTCCTCAAGCTGATCAGGAAATATTTATAAACGAATCTAATGCGCTCCCGCCGTTGACTTTTCCCTGAGGGGGGATTATCATGTAGTTAACCTCGGGGAAATTCCGGAGAGGAAAACTACCAGCGAAAGGAGACCCTGCACCCATGTGGACCACAATCTATATGCTACGCCCGGTAACCCGCTGTAAAGAGGGTTGCCCTAGACAGCCCGTCGCCTGATCGCGGCGGGCGAAACCGAACGGCCCCCTGCTTCATGAGCAGGGGGCTTTTTTTGTACACGACCGGGTGTTCCCGGCGGTAAAATCACTTGACAAAAAACCACCATTATTGAACAATCGTTCAGGTGAACAACTGTTCAGAATCTCGTTTCGAGGTTTCAGGATGTCTGTCATGAAAAGATTGATCCTTCCCGCACTCGCCATTGTAATCATCGCAGCGGTAGGGATATTCCTCATCAAAGGGAAAAAGCCGGAAGTTGCTTACAAGACCACCAAGGTGGAACGGGGCAGCATCGTTTCCAGCGTCTCCGCAACCGGCAACCTCGCCGCGGTGGTCACCGTCCAGGTCGGCACCCAGGTCTCGGGCACCATCTCAAAGCTTTTCGTCGATTTCAACTCGCCGGTGAAACGGGGCCAGGTCATCGCCCAGATCGACCCTGCCCTCTTTACCGCCGAGGTGGAGCAGACCCGGGGGAATTACCTCAATGCTCAGGCCAACCTGGAGAAAGCCAAGGCCGATCTGGTCGATGCCAAGCGAACCATGGAGCGCTACCGCCAGCTCGTCAAGGACGGCATCGTCGCCCAGAGCGATTTCGACACGACGGAAACCAAATACCAGGAGGCCGTGGCCGCCCTCAAGGCAGCGGAGGGGAACACGCTCCAGACCCGCGGCGCCTACAGCCAGTCACAGACCAACCTGAAGTACGCCACCATCAAATCTCCCGTTGACGGCACCGTCGTCTCCCGCAACGTGGACGTGGGGCAGACCGTGGCCGCCTCCTTCCAGACCCCGACACTCTTCACCATCGCCCAGGACCTGACCAAGATGGAGATCGATACGAGCGTGGACGAAGCCGACATCAGCCGGATCGGGGTTGGCCAGCCGGTCTCCTTCACGGTCGACGCCTATCCGGAGGGGCGCTTCACCGGCAAAGTGACCCAGATCAGAAATGCCCCGGTCGTGACCCAGAACGTGGTCACCTACGTGGTGGTGGTCGGCGTCGACAACAAGGAGTTGAAACTAAAGCCGGGGATGACCGCCAACGTCAGCATCGAGACGGCCCGCAAGGAAAATGTGCTCCGGCTGCCGGCTGCAGCGCTCCGCTTCAAGCCGAAACCGGGTAAGGGGGAAAAGGCGCCGAAGCCGGCCGGTGCCGAACAGAGCCGCGTGAAGAAAGAAGCCGGGCAGCAGGTCTTCGTCCTGGGGGCGGAGAACAAACCGATGGCGGTACCGGTCAGGACCGGTATCAGCAACGACGGCCAGGTGGAACTGCTGGAGGGGAGCATCAGGGAGAACGACGAGGTGATCGTCGAACAGGTCTCGACCCAGAAGAAGGGTGGAGGGATGAGCGGCCCGATGGGGCCGAGGTTCTAAATGAACACGGTAGTCCAGGTTTCGAATGTCACCAAGGTCTACACCATGGGCGACCAGCGGGTTGAGGCCCTGAAGGGGATATCCTTCACCGTCCTGCCGGGGGAGTTTGTCGCCATCATGGGGGCCTCGGGGAGCGGCAAGTCGACGTGCATGAACATGCTCGGCTGCCTCGACGTGCCCACCGGCGGCGAGTACTGGCTGGAGGGGGTGAGCGTCGGCAAGCTGTCGAAGAACGAACTTGCCGAGATCAGGAACAAGAAGATCGGCTTCGTTTTCCAGGGGTTCAACCTCCTCGCCCGAACAACCGCCCGGGAAAACGTCGAGCTCCCCCTCGTCTACGCTCGCATCTCCGCCGTCGACCGGCGTGAAAGGGCAATGGCGGCCCTGGCGCAGGTGGGCCTGGGCGAACGCTACGATCATTACTCGAACCAGCTCTCCGGTGGTCAGCAGCAGCGGGTGGCCATAGCGCGGGCGCTCGTCAACGAACCGGCCATCATCATGGCCGACGAGCCGACCGGCAACCTCGACTCGAAAACCTCCGTGGAGATCATGGGAATCTTTCAGCGCCTGAACCGGCAGGGGATAACCATCATCATGGTAACCCACGAACCGGACATCGCCGCCTACACCAGCCGGCACATCATCTTCCGAGACGGCCTCATAGTCTCCGACGCCCCAAACGCCTCCCCGCGGCTTGTGGAGCGGGAACAGGAGCAAACGCCGTGACCACCCTCTGGCAAAGCCTCCTCATCGCATTCCGGGCGCTGCGGGTCAATAAGATGCGGGCGCTGCTCACCATGCTCGGCATCATCATCGGCATCGCCGCCGTGATCGCCATGGTAGCCATCGGCTCCGGGGCGAGCAAGATGATTTCCGACCAGATCGCCAGCATCGGCAGCAACCTCCTCCTCGTCATCCCCGGCTCGGTCACCAGCGGCGGCATGCGCTCCGGCACCGGCGGTACGCCGACTCTCACCTTCGACGACGCCAAGGCGATCAAGGCGGAGTGTCCCTCCGTCGGCGAAGTCGCCCCTACTGTCCGGGGATCGGCCCAGGTAGTCTACGGTAACCAGAACTGGTCGACCATCGTTATGGGCGCCACCCCGGAAATGCTGACGGTCAGGGATTGGCCGCTGACCGCGGGAAGGAACTTCACCTCTTCCGACGTGGACGGGGCCACCAAAACCTGCCTTATCGGCCAGACCGTCGCAGAAAATCTCTTCAGCTCGACCGACCCGGTCGGCAAGATCATCCGGATAAAGAAGATCCCCTTCACCGTCGTCGGTCTACTGGAACACAAGGGGCAATCTCCCCAGGGGCAGGACCAGGATGATGTCATCTATGTCCCTCTGACCACCGCCCAGCGCAAACTGTTCGGCAGCCAGTTCCCCAACTCCGTCGGGGCCATGATGATTCAGGCCCGGGACGCGGATGTCCTGAAAAAGGCCGAAGAAGAAGTCACCGCCCTCCTAGACCAGCGCCATCGTATCGGCCCGGCCCGGGAACGGGATTTTTCGGTCCGTAACCTCTCCGAGATCCTCGCCGTGTCGGAGCAATCCTCCAAGGTCATGTCACTCCTCCTCGGAGCCGTCGCCTCGATTTCCCTGATCGTCGGCGGAATCGGCATCATGAATATCATGCTCGTATCGGTGACGGAGCGGACCAGGGAAATCGGCATCCGCATGGCAATCGGTGCCAAGCAGCGTGACATCCTGCTCCAGTTCCTCACCGAAGCTGTCCTCCTCACCACCTGTGGCGGGATCATCGGCATGGGGCTGGGAGTGGTCGGGGCCATGGCGGTATCGAAACTCATGCAATGGCCCACCCTGATCTCTTCACAGGCAATCATCATCGCCTTCCTGTTCTCCGCCGGCGTCGGGGTCTTCTTCGGTTTTTACCCGGCCAGGAAGGCCGCTGCGCTCAACCCCATCGACGCCCTTCGCTACGAGTAACGGGATTACCCCTCACCGCGGCAAAGTACCTCTTCATTCCCGCGCGAATAACGCTTGACTATTGCCCGCATTTAAACTTACTCTAATACAATCCCTGCCGAAAACCGCTCCCCCCTGCACAGGAGCATCGGAATATGCCGTTCCGCCCGAGCCTCATAACCAAGCTCACTCTGTCGACCTCCCTCGTTCTCCTCATCTTCATGGGGCTTCTCGACTACTTCAACCTTGCCAACTTCAAGAAGGTCATGCACGAATACGCCGTATCCGATGCCGATGCCCTGAGCGAAATCATCATCGAGAGTACTTACAATCAGAAACTGGAGCACGACCAATTCAAGCTCAGCCAGCTCATCAACTGGCTCGGAGCCGGCCAGGGGATCGAGCATATCCGGCTCATGAACAGAAACGGCCGGATCATCTTCTCCTCGAAGCAGGAAGAAGTCGGCACCTTCGTCGACAAGAATGCCGAGATGTGCAGCATGTGTCACGAAGGGACGGAGCCGAAACTCACCGCCTCATCCATGCACCGGAGCAGGATTTTTCGCAACCGGGAGGGGAAAGAGGTGCTCGGACTTGCCAGGGCCATCTACAACCGGGAGGGGTGCTATGTTGCAACCTGCCATTTCCATCCGGAAAACTTCAAGGTGCTGGGGGTTCTCGACATCAGCATCTCCCTCGAGTCCCTGAAGCACCAGATCGCCTTGTACCGCTACCGGTTCGTCGGCATGACCTGCATCCTCATCTTCATTATCTGGCTGGTGCTGAACCTCCTGACCCAGAAACTGGTGAACCAGCCGATCAAGCAACTCGTCCACCACACACAGCAAATCGCAAACGGGGACCTGGAGAGCAGGCCGGCCATAACTTCCCGGGACGAGTTCGGCGAGCTTGCCGGATCGTTCGCCAGCATGACCGTCAGCCTCAGGAAGGCCCAGGACGACCTGAAGGAATGGGGCTTGAACCTGGAATCGATCGTGGCCGAACGCACCAGGGAGATCAAACAGATAGAGGCCCAGCTGATACGTTCGGAAAAACTTGCCTCCCTTGGCGAACTTGTGGCGGGGATCGCCCACGAGATTAACAACCCCCTGACCGGCATCCTCGTCTTCTCCTCTCTGCTGACCAGTGACAAGCGGCTCGACCCGGCGCTCCACAACGACATGGAGATGATCGTACGGGAAACCGAGCGCTGCGCGGGGATCGTCAAGGGGCTCCTGGAATTCTCCCGGGAATACCCCCCCCAGATAGAGCAGACCTCTCTCAACGCCATCATGGACAAATCGCTCTCCCTTGTGTGCCATCAATCGAGCTTCCACAACATCTCCATCGAGAAAGAGTATCTCCCCGAACTTCCCGAGGTCCCGGTGGACCCGAACCAGATAGAGCAGGTCTTCGTCAACATCCTCCTGAACGCCAGCCAGGCAATGTCACAGGGGGGCACTCTGCGCATCCGGACCGGTACCGCCAACGAGAGCACCGCGTCCGTCGAGATCAGCGATACCGGCTGTGGCATCCCCGAGGAAAACCTCAGCCGAATCTTCGATCCGTTCTATACGACGAAAAGCAGGGGGACGGGCCTGGGACTTTCGGTCTCGTACGGCATCATCGAGAATCATGGGGGAAAAATCGAGGTAAAGAGCGAGGTCGGGGTGGGAACGACGTTTATCGTTTTCCTGCCGCTAACGAGGGTATTGGGAATCGAAGCGGAGCCGCCGGCTGATGCAAGTGCCTAACGGGCTACCCGCAGTCGCACGATAAGAGGTAGGTAGGACGCGGTCACTTCCCCGCTTGTCCCTTGATGGATATCCCGAGTTTTTTCAGCATCCCCTGGAAGTTTGGACGCTGCATGCCGGTCTCTTCTGCCGCCTTGGTGACATTCCAGTTGTTTCTCTCGAGGGCGCTGATGACGAACGCCTTCTCGATCGGCTCCACGGCCCGTTCACGTACATGCCGTTTCATCTCCTTCAACTCGTCGGCACTCGTGGGAACATAGCCGCCAAACGCCGCCGATTCTTCCTCTGTTTCCGCCACGGAAAGCTCAAGGTCTTCCGTACGGATGATCTCCCCTTCCGCCAGAACGAACGCCCGCTCTATGATGTTTTCCAGTTCCCGGACATTACCGTGAAACTCGTAGCCCTCGAGCAGTTTTGCCGCGCCGGGGTCGAGCCCCTTGATATCCTTGCCGATCTCCTGGGAAAACT
The DNA here is from genome assembly GCA_024281055.1 of Geobacteraceae bacterium. Classification (GTDB taxonomy): domain Bacteria; phylum Desulfobacterota; class Desulfuromonadia; order Geobacterales; family Geobacteraceae; genus JAMXLF01. Next base: position 5,752 of record JAMXLF010000084.1, on the reverse strand, counting down.
TCCTGAGGAAATGGCTGATGAGAAGCGGCAAGTCACCTTTCCGCTCCCGCAGCGGGGGGAGATCTATGGGGATGATGTTGAGCCGGAAAAACAGGTCCTCACGAAAGGTACCCTCGGCGACCATCGTCTTCAGAGGCCTGTTGGTGGCCGCCACGAGGCGGATATTGATGGGGATCGGCTGAGTGCCGCCGATGGGGGTTACTTCCCGTTCCTGAAGAACCCGAAGGAGCTTTGCCTGGGTCGAGAGACTGATGTTGGCAACCTCGTCGAGAAACAGAGTACCGCCGTCGGCTACCTTGAATAGCCCCATTTTTGTCTGGATGGCCCCGGTGAACGACCCCTTGACGTGGCCGAAAAGCTCACTCTCCAGGAGGTTTTCAGCCAGAGACGTACAATCGAGAGCGACGAACGGCTGTTCCCGTCGGGGGCTGTTCCGATGGATTGAACGGGCCACTAGTTCTTTGCCCGTACCGCTCTCACCGGTAACCAGCACGGTGCTGTCTGTCGGCGCCACCTGCATGATGCGGCGATAGACCTTCTGTATTTCCTTGCTGTCACCGATGAACGTGTCGAATCCGTGATTGTCGAGGAGCTCTTTCCTGAGGACGATCTCGTTGAGAAATACCTTTTTCTGTTCGAGGGCCTTACCGACCTTGTCCAGGATCTGCTCCGGGGTAAAGGGTTTCGCGACGTAATCCACAGCGCCGCACTTCATCGCCTCGACTGCCGTATCCACCGTGGCAAAACCGGTGATAATGATGACGGGCACCTCCGGTTGAAGGGTCTTGATAACCTTGACGACCTCAATGCCACTCATGCCCGGCATCTTCAGATCGGTGATGACCAGGTCGAAATCTTCCTGCTGGAGACGCTCTACCGCTCCATGGCCGTTTTTACAGGTTTCCACCTGAAACGACGCCTCCCCTTCCAGGATGCGTCGCAGGCCTTCCCTGATGATCGCTTCGTCGTCAACAACCAGAATCTTGGTCTCGCCCATCTTACTGCCCCTTCACGTGCCGTGTTCCCTGCGCCGCCATTCCGCAAACCGAAGTCAGGTCATTATTGGGAGCGAAAAATTTTATTTATTTAATACATAATAAGGGCAACAAGTCAACGAAATCCTTTGTGCTATCCTCCCTCTCCGCCATTCGCCCCATTCTCGGCATGTCCCGTATACAACTTTTATACACCCTGTCAACATCCGCAAGCAGTCAATATTTTGCCTTAATTACAGCATGTTAGCTTTTACGATCGCCACCCCTGGGCATCCCGGAGATGTATACGCCGGGTATACATCTGCGCTGAGAACGCCACTCCCGGACTTCAGACTGTTAAAAAAATTATAATAATTACTCTATGTTAAAGCATTTTAAAAAAAAGGTCTTATCTGGCATGACAGGTGCAGAATAACGAGCAAGGGACCAGAGCCCCGCGACAAGAAAAAGAGGTCCATCGCTTGCCGTCAAGGGAGTCGTGAAAGGAGGACGTTATGAAAACCATAGTCAAGGCACTGCTCGCCGTACTTCTCCCTGTCGTGCCCGCCCTCGCTTCGGGGGGAAAAGACGGAGGTGAGGTCAGCTTTCTCGTCGTTCTCTTCTTCGCATTCGGCGCCCTGATCCTGGTCTTCCAGATGGTGCCCGGCCTCATTCTTTTCACCACGATGATCAAGGAGCTTCTTACCCGTGCACCGAAGCGTCATCTGGGCATGGCCAAGGGACCTGAAAAACCGTAGTGACCGTTCCCGGCGGACAATGTCTCCCAAGACAGGGAAAGCGAGGTTGGAGCGATGTTAGGACTTCTCATTGCAGACGAAGACATAGATTGCCGGAAGCAGATGGCCGAGTTCTTCATCGAGGCCGGCTACAACGTCATCGTCACCAACTCCGCGGCCAACGCCCTCTCCGGCATCCTGAAAAAGGCCGCCCAGGTGGTGCTTCTCGGCACGAAATTCGACGAACTGACCGCAGCGGATCTCATCCCGCTGCTCAAGCAATGCAACCGCAAGCTGACCATCATTCTGGTTGCCGCCAACACTTCATTACCCCTGATTCGCAAGCTGCGCAGCGAAGGAATATTCTACCACGCACTCAAACCGGTCAATGCCGAAGACCGCGAAGAACTGAAGCAGGCCGTACAGTGCGCATTTGAAAGTTTACGGAGTGAACAGAAGGAGTAATCGTCACGACCACATCATAAGGAGGATGCCATGAAAACTCTCAACACCATCATTACCGCATTAACGCTCATGCTGGGGGTCGTTCCGCACGCCTTTGCGGCCAGCACCGCCAAGGTTTACAGCAGCGGCATACTGGTCCTTGTCTTTCTCGGCTTCTGCGCCCTCGTCGTTGTCGTCCAGCTGATCCCGGCCATCATCACGCTGGTCGGCATGATCCGGGGGATGGTAAAGGGAGGAGAAGCAGCCAAGGAAGCCAAAGCCGACTTAAGCGAGTGAGACATTTCTGATCCGTATCAAGTTCGTACGATTCGCGGTTTTAAACAACGACACCAAAAGAGGGGGAATGAACAATGTCAGACTTATTCGCATCGGTTGGAGAGGTAAAGGAAGTGTTCACGCTGGTCGATTTCTACCAGTACATCAAAGGGGTCGAGTACCTGATCTGCGTGGCGTTCTTCGTCGGGTTCCCGATATTCTACCGCTACATCCATTCCCGGAGCGAGGCCCAGGAAAACAGCCACAAGCACTGAGCGTGGTTTCCGGGATACGGAAGCGGGACCGTACGACTGCCCGAACGGGCCGTCACCAAACCAGCAAAGGAGAACGCCATATGTACGCGGTTAGAAACTGGCTCATCGGCGGGGTCTTAATAGGTGCACTGGCATCGGCCCCGTCCATCTGCCTCGGGAAGAACCTGCCGGATTCCATAGCGCTCGATTCCCTGGCACAGCTGTATGAGAAAGTCAAATTCAATCACGCCAAGCACATCAGCATGGTGAAGGACTGCGCCGAGTGTCACCACCACACGACCGGGACCCTTGTTGAAGATGCCAACTGTGTCCGCTGTCACAAGAACAGCAACGAAACCAAAATCGTGGCCTGCAAGGGATGTCACTCGGCCCAGCCCTTCTCTGCCGAGGCTCTGCGGGAAAAGGAAAATAACCGCAGGCTCTACCATCAGGACAAGCCGGGTCTCAAGGGGGCCTACCATCAGAACTGCATCGGCTGTCACGCAAAGTCTGGCGGGCCGACAGGCTGCAAAGAGTGCCACCCGCTGAAGAAGGTCGGCGAGGCATTCTACAACACCGGTGAATATGCGCCACGCCAAACCCCGGGAACCGAAAAAGGCCACGGCCATTGAGGTTGGCCGGGCATCCGGTCCTGAAGTGTCATTTCGAAGCTAAGGAGAACTGAACATGAAACGGAGAGATTTCCTGAAGGCTTGCATGATATGTGGGGCGGCCACCACTCTCGGCGTCACCCCGAAGAAGTCCTGGGGAGCGGGCTCCTTTGAGGGTTACCCCGACGGCATGGGTGTCCTCGTGGACCTGACCCGCTGCGTCGGCTGCCGCAGCTGCGAAGCGGCGTGCAACAAGGAACAAAAGCTCCCCACGCCGGACAGGCCGTTCGACGACCCGTCGGTGTTTCACGAAAAGCGGCGCCCGACCGAACGCGCTTACACCGTCGTCAACAAGTATGAGCCGAAAGACGGAGGCAGTCCCGTCTACCGCAAGATCCAGTGTAATCACTGCAATGAGCCGGCCTGCCTCACTTCGTGCTTTGTCAACGCCTACACCAAGACCAAAGAAGGGGCGGTTGTCTACAACTCCAAGGTCTGCGTCGGCTGCCGCAACTGCATGATCGCCTGCCCGTTCAATGTCCCGGGCTACAGCTATTCGAGCGCGTTCAACCCGGTGGTCAAGAAATGCATCTTCTGCTACGAAACCCGCCTCAAGAACGGCAAGCCCCCCGCATGCGTGGAGATCTGCCCCCAGGAGGTCCTCACCTTCGGTCATCGCCGGGAGCTGATCAAGATCGGCCACGAGCGGATCAGGGAAACGCCGGACAAATACGTGGACCACATTTACGGAGAGAAGGAAGTGGGCGGAACCGGCTGGCTCTATCTTTCCAGCGTCCCCTTCGATCAGGTCGGTTTTGACGCGACCTTGGGTAATGACCCGATCATCTCCAACGTCAAGGAGTTCCTCGGCACGGTGCCCATGGTCCTCTCAATCTGGCCGGCCCTTTTCACCGGCTTCCATCTTCTGTCAACCCGCAACAAGAACCACTCGGACCACGGACACGACCATTCGGAGCAGGAGGATCACAAGCCATGAATCGATACAAAACACAAGGAGTGGAAATAGCTGATTCGCTCTACAAGGGTTCCAGCAACGTCAAATGGACCCTGAAGGAAAAACTGCTGCTCGGCCTCACGCCCCAGATGTACCTGGCCCAGGCCTTGCGCAATCCCTTCAACTGGATACTGGCCGCCATCTTTGCCGTGGGCTTGCCGATCATTGCCGGCCGCTTTCTCTTCGGGCTCTCTTGGGTCACCCACAGCTCATGTGACTACCCGTGGGGACTCTTCCTCGGGTTCGGCCTCTTCGGCATGGTCCCGCTCTCCTCTTCGGGCTTTCAGTTGGGGACGACCGTGGAAGTTTTCGGCCGCCACGACTTCGAGCCCATCGAGCGGCTTGCCCTGCTGAACGGCCTTCTGGGCTATTTCTTCGCGGTCTGCTTCCTGATGGTTGACCTGGGCCAGCCCTGGCGCCTTCCCTACCCGATGGTGGTAGCCTTCGGCCCCGCAGCGGTCCTCTTCCTCGTTGCCTGGCACGTTGCCACCTATCTCTCCGTGCAGATCGCCGAAGTATCCAGCGGCTTTTTCGAGTGGATCGGGTTCCCGATGGGGAGACAAGGGGTGCGCAAGATCACCCTCGGCCTCACCGTTGCCGGGATCATCCTTTCCACTCTCCATCAGGGGGCACTGGGTGCACTCTTTACCTATGCACCAGGGAAGGTCCATCCCCTCTGGTACTCATCCTCGTTCCAGTGGCTCCATTACTTCGTATCCTCCATCCCGGGTGGGCTCTGTATGGTCATCGTCGTCAGCACCATCGCCCGCAAAACCATGGCCTGGCGCTGCGACGACAACTTCAAGGACAATCTCGACAAACTCACCATCGCCCTCGCCAAAGGCGCCAGCATGGGGCTGGCCACCTACCTCACCATCAAGCTGATCGGCATAGCCCACGACAACAAGTGGGCATACCTGGCAACCGGCTGGGGCGCTTGGTACGCGGTGGAAATGATCGGCGGGGTCGTTCTGCCGCTCATCATCTTTGCCGTTGCCATCAGAAACAACAAGGTAGGCGTAGTCCGCTTCGGTGCGGTCCTCACGGTCGTCGGCGTAGTGCTCAACCGGATGAACACCGCCATGTTCACCTTCAACTGGAAACTGACCGAACGCGAAATCCCCCACTGGCGGGAAATCGTCATCTGTATCACCATTTACTCCATTTACATTACGGTCTACCGCTTCATCCTGGCCCGGCTGCCCATCCTCTATACCTGGAAAACCGTCTATGAAACGGCACCGGCGCTGGAAAAGCAGGGCGCCTATCTCCCCCTGGACAGGAAAGCGCCGCAGCCTGTGGGAACTTACTGCAGTCGAGTGGAAGAATCCATCCCCTCGACCAGCTATACAACTCTTAAGAAGTGACTCATTTCATAAACACCGCCGGGTTCTTTCATGAACCCGGCGAATTGCTCTGACAGGAGAAAACCATGATATCC
>JAMXLF010000083.1 GCA_024281055.1 Geobacteraceae bacterium | reverse complement strand
AGCAGTGCTTCAAGCGCTTGCCGGTCGGCCACTGTCAATTCATAGTTTTCGGGTGTGCGTGCCATGAAAAGTACAATAGCACACTTGATAATATTTAGATATAACTAACCGCACAAGACACTAGCCGGATTGCTGAGCCTCATTCAGCCTGGGCTTGGCCAGCTATACAACGGCGAGATACGAAAAGCATTAATCTTCTATCTGCTGCCCCTATTATTCGTCCCAGCTGGAGTTTTATGCATCCACGCAGAATTCATCCGCGTCTTTCTGGCAACGTACTTACTCTTAGCATTGGCCTACTATTTTTATGCCATTGTAGACTCGATCAAAACGGCAAAAATATTCAAATATCAATATGAGCCCAATAAATTCAATAATGTTTACGTCTACATTGGAACATATTTGCTCATAACAATCGTATCTTCGTCTCTATCAGCAGTTATGAAATCCAACTTTGTACAAGCGTTTAAGATGTCGTCAGCTGCCATGGAACCGACTTTGCTGCTTGGGGACCATGTTTTAACAGACCGGAGTCAATCTGCCAGAAAACCGAACCGAGGAGACCTGATTGTTTTTGAGTATCCAGAAGACCCCACAAAAGACTTCATCAAGCGCGTTGTTGCAGTGGGAGGAGATACAGTCGAAATACGAAACAAGGAACTTCTTGTGAACGGCAAAGCAGTGTCTGAGGCATATGCTGTCCACAATGAGGCAAATATGGTTCCAGCCTCTGAAAACCCACGGGATAATCTTTCCTCCAGAGCTATCCCCGAAGGAGAATACTTTGTGATGGGCGATAACCGGGACAGAAGCTATGACAGCCGGTTTTGGGGTTCGGTTCCAAAGAGTAGAGTAAAAGGTACTGTGAAAAGCATTTATTGGTCATGGGACAAGGAAAAGTTTGCAGTTCGTTGGGACAGGGTGGGAGTAAATGTGAAATAGCACAAGACGGCGACAGCGGTCTCCGCTAACGCTCGCCGCTGTCGCCTTGAGCCGTTGGCTGAAGGGGAACTACGATGCGTGAAAAAATTATATATGTTCTTAATTGCGAGTCTCTTGATCCCGACTACATTGAAAGCGGAGGGAGTAGCTCTCACACGTTGACCGGAAGAATAGTTTATCCCTGAGCAAAAACGAAAGCCCGCTTCGCGCGGGCTTTTCTGTTGTCATATGCGGGATTTCCGGAAGGCTACGACACCTGCTGGTGCCGCGCCCAGGCGTACCTGTCGCGCACCTCGGGGTTCTCCGGGGCGAGCCGGCTGGCCCGCCGGAGGTACTCCGTCCCCTCGGCGACGGCACCGCGCTCCGTCAGCCACGTACCGCAGAAGACGAGGCTCTTCACGTCGTTCGGGTCGATGGCGAGGGCCTGCCGCCACTCCGCCATGGCCTTGTCCATCTGGCCGCGCGCAGCATAGATCACGCCGATATTCCGCAGGGCGGGGACGCTCTGGGGATCGAGCGCTAGTGACCGCTGCAGCTCCTGCAGCGCCAGGTCCGTCTCCTTCACGAAGAAGAGCATGAGACCCAAGTCGTAGTGCACCTCGGGCCCCTCGGGGAACACCTCAGCCGCCCGCCGGGAGAAGGCGAGCGCCCGGGCGTAATCGCCGGCGGCACACCGCCCCTTGGCCTGGCCGGTGAGGTAGCAGACGACCTCGTTCGCCAGGCTCCGGTTGTCGGGGGCCGCCGCGAGCGCCTCCTCGTATTGCCGGAGCACGGCCGGCGCCTCTGTCCCCCCAAGCTCCAGGAGGTGCCCCTGGAGAAAAAGCCCCTCGGCCCGGAACGCCCGGTTCAGGGAGTCCGCGTCGGCAGCTGCGCTCCCCGCAAGCGCGGCCAGGTCACGCCCCCGGCACGCCACGAGGAGCCCGAGGTTGGCAAGCGTCCGCTCCGGCGCGGGAACGGCGTAGTCGCGGGGGGAGTAGAACTCGTAGTAGGGGTGCTCGAAGCTGTTCACCGGCCCGGGCGGAAGGGTCCGGCGGAGCGTCTCCCCGGAGGCGACGAGGTGCGCGAGCACCGTGTCGGCCGTGGTGAGGCCGTACTTCCTCATCCCCTGGAACGCGCCGGGGTCGGCCGCCAGGGCCTGGCGCATCCAGGCGGGATCGATGGCGAGAGGCTCTACGGAGCCGACGAGGAAGGTGTTTGGCATGGTGAAGCGCCCCACCGGCGGGAAGTACCAGACGGTGGCGTGGGGAAACGCATCGAGGAAGGTCCGCAGTGCCAGGGTGTACTGGGTGGAAGGGAGGTCGGCGGGCATCCACTGAATGACCAGCCCCCCGGGGTTAAGGTGCTTCCGGAGGAGGTCGTAGTACTCCCGGGAGTACGACATGGAGTTGGTGGCGAATTTCCCCGCAGTCTTCTCGTCGGCGGAGATGATGTCGAAGCGCTCGAAGCTCGTCTGGAGGTAGTCGGCGATGTCGTCGGTGACCATGGTGGTGCGGGGGTCGTCCACGACGCCGTAGTTTTCCTTGGTAAAGTAGCGCGACCCCGCGACCACCCCCTTGGAGATCTCCACGCAGACCATCTTCTTCAGGGCCTGATGCCGGGTGTTCTCCCCGGCCAGGATGCCCGAGCCGAGCCCGATGGAGAGCTCGGAGGCGTAGGATTTCAGCAGGAGCTTCGGCAGGTGGGCCAGGACCTGCTGTTTGTAGTCGGAGTCGCTCGTCCCGCCAATGTTGATGCCGTCCACGCTGATCAGCTTGTAGTCGGTGTCGGCGCTCTGCCACACCTTGGTGGTCACCAGCCCCCCCTCCTTGTAGTAGAGGACCTCGTCCTTCGCCGTCTGGTACTCGGAGGGGAACTGGAACGGGAACGGCAGACGCACGAAGAGTACGGCAAAGGCGAGGAACGCCGCCGCCAGCGCGCCCGTCGCGGCCGTGGCATGCTTCCAGCGGGAGAGGAGGATCACGATCCCGAGGAGCACGTTCAGGACGGCCATGAGGAGGATCCCCTTCTGGATTCCCATGAGGGGAAGGATCAGGAGCCCCGGCAGGAGCGCCCCCAGGACGTTGCCGACGGTGTTGACGGCGTAGACCTTCCCCACGGTCGAGCCGGTGCTCGCGAGGTCGGCGAGGAAGACCCGCCCCAGCAGCGGGAAGGTGGCGCCGATCAGGGTGGCGGGGATGAGCATGAGGACGAGCGCCACGCCGAAGTCGGACAGGGCCAGGAACCCCATCTGGCCCGACATGTTGGTGATGAAGTCCCGGACCGCCTCGGACCTGGTGACGGCGAAGAGAAGCGGCAGGGTGGCCGCCGACAGGAGCCCGATCAGCACCTCAAGGGCCGCAAAGAGCCGCAGCGGGCTCTTCACCCGGTCGGCGACGAAGCGGATCCCGTACCCCCCCAGGGCGATCCCCGACAGGAACGAGGTGAGCATCAGGGTGAAGGCGTAGGTGGTATTGCCGACGACGAAGACCAGGGAGCGGGTCCAGAAGACCTCGTAGGCGAAGGAGGCGAAGCCGGAGAGGGCGAAGGCCCCGAGGACGAGCCGGCAGGTCCGCCGGCTCACCGGGTCGGCGGGCAACGGTTCGACCACGGGACTACTCTCCGGGGAAGCGGCGGCGGTCATGGTGAATCGCCGGGAAGCAAGCAAGGCGAGCGCCCCCACGGTAAGGTTGCCGGCCACCGCGGCGTAGATCGTCCCGTGGATGCCCAGGACCCGGATGAGGAAAAAACCGGCGGCGAGGCTCCCGGCCACGGCGCCGACGGTATTGATGGCGTAGAGCCGCCCCAGTTCACGCTCTATCCGGGCGAGCTGGCGGATGACGATGCGCGACAGGATCGGCAACGTCGCCCCCATCAGGAGGGTCGGGACGAGGAGGGGGACGAAGGTGATGACGAAGCGGGTGACCGTGAGCCCCGCAGACCCCTCCCCGAAGCGGGCGTGGGCCCAGACGTAGACCGGCGTCACCCGGGTAAGAAGAAACGACGCGGCAAGGGCCGTCAGGCCGATGCCGGCTTCGTACAGGGCATAAAGCCGCAGCGGGTTGCGGCTCTTGTCGCCGAGCCGGCCGAGGAGCCAGCTTCCAAGGGCCAGCCCCCACATGAACGCGGCGAGCACCGTGCCCACCGCCAGCGGGCTTCTGCCGAAGACCGGCACAAGCATTCGCGACCAGGTGACCTCGTACACCAGCCCGCAGGCCCCCGAGATAAAGAACAACAGGAAAACGATCCAGTTCATGCTTCGCAAATCTCCGTGGACAGAGTACAGAATATACAATTTTATACCAATACGGTAACAGGGCTGTCAAATTAATTAAGATAGGAAGGTTCTCAGAATCGGGGCAACATTTCCGTACGGAATGGACATCTGACCGACACGCTGACCTCTTCACCATGGGCCGGTGAAGACAGGCTTAAGGTTCATGAGAAAATACAGCTTTGAGTTGAGAAAGCCCGCATCACGCGGGCTTTCGTCCTGATGGTGCTGCGGGCTAAGCTGCCGGGTTCTGCACCATGACCACCTGGGCCGGCATCGGCGCCGGGAAGCCACCAGCCGCCAAGGCCTCGCGGATAGTCCGGTTGCCGTCGAAATAGACCTGCCAGTAGTGATCGTTGTGGCAGAACGGGCGCACGGCGAGCACCGGCCCGATCAGGTTGAACTCGAGAATTTCCACCTGGACGTCCGGTGCCGCCAACACATTGGGCACCCCCGCCAGTTTCTCGCGCAGCAGCTGCATGGCAGCTACATGATCGGCGCAACCCGCCAGCTGGCACTTCAGCTCGACCCGCCGGAAATCATTCACGGTGAAGTTCTGGATGGTATCGCCGAATATCTTGGCGTTGCCGACGAGCGTCATGATGTTGTCCGGGGTGTCGATGGCAGTGGCAAACAGCCCGATCTCTCTGACGGTGCCGGTCACCCCGGCAGCCGTCACGAAATCCCCCACCTTGAATGGATGCAGCACAACGAGAAATATTCCCGCTGCCAGGTTGGAAAGGAGCCCTCCCCAGGCGGCACCGATGGCGATGCCGATGCCGGCAACCAGGGCGGCGAAGGTCGTGGTCTGTATCCCGCAGTAGCCAAGGATTGCGACAACCAGCACGATATTCAGCGTCACCGCGACGAAATTGCCGATATAGCGCATCAGGGTGGGATCGACCTTCTGCTTTTCCAGGACCTGGTGCAGCATCCTCCCTGCCAGGCCGATCAGCCAGCGCCCGACTATCCAGAAAAGAATGACGGCGATGACCTTGGTGCCGAGTTCCGTAGCATAACTGGCGGCAATCTGCTGATACTGTCCGATGTTTTCCATGTGCTTCCTCCTCTCCATGGCGCCCCGCGGCTGCCGGCAGATAGTGATAACTTACCAATGCAAGTGTAGCTGCGCCGGCACAGCTGTCAAATCTCACCGGTATTTGACTTGTCCCCGCCTCCCATTATACTTGCATAGAGAAGCGATCTTGCGGCCGCACCGCGAAACGGGCGGCCCTGCCAGGAGGTATGGTGATGAACAGACGGATGTTTCTGAAAACCGCGATGGCAAGCTCTTTCGCCGCGGGCTTTGCCGGGACGGTCGTGGCGGCCGAGCGCTACTTCCCCGACCAGGTGGACATGAAGCTCTTCGACACGATCAACCGGGTGAAGAACCCCGCCCAGAAGACCGCCCTGGAGAAGAGCCACGCACCGTTCATCACCGCCCCGGCATCGGTGAAGGCCGGCGAGCCGTTCACCGTGGAGGTGTCGGTGGGCGAGGTGCTCCACGTGATGATGCCGGCCCACTGGATCGGCTTCATCGAGCTGAGCCTCGGCAACGAGCCGGCCGGACGGGCGGACTTCCAGCCGCGCGGATACCTGAAGCCCAAGGTTGCCTTCACCATGGTGGTCCCCAAGGAAGCCGCCCCGGGCGGGAAAGTGACCCTGGTGGCAAAGCAGCAGTGCAACCTCCACGGCCTCTGGGAGGGAACCCTCGACATCGCCGTGACCTGATCTATTCCCTCTCCCCCCGGGAGAGGGCCAGGGTGAGGGGATTCGTGGAATTGTTGCCCCTCATCCGGCCTTCGGCCACCTTCTCCCGCAGGGAGAAGGGTTCAACACCTGAAAGCCCGCTCGTCGCGGGCTTTTTGCGTTCATCGAGCGAAGCACCCCGTTGACAGGGCGGGATGCTCCGGTACACTTTTCATGAAGACAACCACGAAGGGACCCGCCCATGCCCGAAGAAACCATCGCCTCCCTGGCGGTAAGGCGCCTGTCGATCCTCGACGAGAGCGGCACCGCCGATGCGGCGCTTCTCCCCTCTTTCTCCGACGACGAGATCCGGCGCTGCTACGAGCTCCTCGTCCTCTCCCGCGCCTTCGACACCCGTGCCCTCGCCCTGCAGCGCGAAGGGCGGATCGGCACCTACCCCTCCATCCTCGGCCAGGAGGCGGCCCAGGTGGGGAGCGCCCTGGCCATCGCGAAGTCTGACTGGGTCTTCCCCTCTTTCCGGGAAATGGGGATGCACATCACCCTCGGCTACCCCCTCGACCTCCTCTTCCGCTACTGGGCCGGGGACGAGCGGGGGATGCACGCCCCCGACGACCTGAACATCTTTCCGGTCTGCGTTTCGGTGGGGACCCACATTCCCCACGCGGTGGGTGCCGCGCTGGCCGCAAAACTGCGGGGCGACCCGATCGCCGTGGTCACCTACTTCGGCGACGGCGCCACGTCCAAGGGGGACTTCCACGAGGGGTTCAACCTGGCCGGGGTGTACCGCGCCCCGGTGGTCTTCATCTGCCAGAACAACCAGTGGGCCATCTCGGTACCGGTCGCCCGCCAGACAGCAGCCACCACCCTTGCCCAGAAGGCGTGGGCCTACGGTTTCGAGGGGGTCCAGGTGGACGGGAACGACGTCTTCGCCGTCTACCGCGCCACCAGTGAGTCCCTGGAGAAGGCGCGCAGCGGTGGCGGCCCGACCTTTATCGAGTGCCTCACCTACCGCCTCGGCGACCACACAACCGCCGACGACGCCAGCCGCTACCGGCCGGCCGTGGAGCTTGAGGCGTGGCGCGGCCGGGACCCGATCCTGCGGCTGCGCCGCTACATGGAACAGAAAGGACTCTGGAGCGAGGCGTACGGTAAAGATGTGCAGCAGCAGGCCGAGGCCCGCATCGACGAGGCGGTGCACATGGCGGAGAGCGCCCCGCCGCCGGAGCCGGGGGAGATGGTCGATGCCGCTTGCGCGACGCTTTCCCCGCGGCTGCAGCGGCAGCGGGACGAACTTGTCCAGACTTCGTAAACCATCACGGAGGTTCGATAAATCACAAACTCCAAGCACCAAATCTCAAACAAACTCTAAAAAAAACAAATTTTTCAATTGGTTTTTCGACATTGTTTGTGATTTGCGATTTGAGATTTGGAATTTAGGAACGTTATGGCTCAACTCAACATGGTCCAGGCAATAAACCTCGCGCTGCGGGAGGAGATGGCGCGGGACGACCGGGTGGTGCTCCTCGGCGAGGACGTGGCAGCGGACGGCGGTGTGTTCCGCATCTCGGAGGGGCTCCTGGAGCGCTTCGGCCCGGAGCGGGTGCTCGACACCCCTCTCGCCGAATCGGGGATCGTCGGCGCCGCCATCGGCATGGCTGCCTATGGCCTGCGGCCGGTGGTGGAGATCCAGTTCCTGGGGTTCCTCTACGCCGCCTTCGACCAGATATTCTCCCACGCAGCGCGGCTCCGCACGCGTTCCCGCGGCCGTTTCGGCTGCCCGCTGGTGATCCGGACCCCTTACGGCGGCGGGATCAAGGCGCCGGAGCTCCACGAGGAGAGCAGCGAGGCCCTCTTCTGCCACGTGCCGGGGATCAAGGTGGTGGTCCCCTCGGGACCGGCCGCCGCCAGGGGACTCCTCCTCGCCGCCATCCGCGACCCGGACCCGGTCCTTTTCCTGGAGCCGACGCGGCTCTACCGGATGATCCGGGAGGAGGTGCCGGAGGGGGCAGACGCTCTTCCCCTTGGCAAGGCCCGGATCGCCCGGGAGGGGGGCAAGGTGACGGTCGTCGCCTGGGGAAGCATGCTGGAGCGGGTTCTCACGGCGACCGCACCCTACGACGCCGAGGTGATCGACCTCCTCACCCTCTCACCCTGGGACGAGGCGACCGTCCTCGCTTCGGTGCGAAAAACCGGGCGGCTGGTGATCGTCCACGAGGCGGTGGAGAGTTGCGGCTTCGGGGCGGAGCTTGCCGCCACCGTGGCGGCCGAAGCGATGCTCAGCCTGCGGGGACCGGTCTTCCGGGTCACCGCCCCCGACGTGCCGGTCCCCCTGGCCAGGCTCATCGACCACTACCTCCCGTCGGTGGAGCGGATCCAGCGGTCGCTCGACGAAGTGTTGCAATACTGAAGCACCCCTCACCCCTGCCCCTCTCCCTCAGGGCGAGGGAACCATCAAACCCTCTCCCCACGGGAGAGGGTGGCCGAAGGCCGGGTGAGGGGATATGTAATCCTACGCTTCCATATAAAAGGAGATTTTATGCCTTACGACTTCAAGCTCCCCGACCTCGGCGAAGGGATCACCGAGGCGGAGGTCCGCAAGTGGCTGGTCCGCGAAGGCGATGCGGTGGCCGAACACCAGGCGGTGGTAGAAGTGGAGACCGACAAGGCGGTGGTGGAGATCCCCTCGCCACGCTCGGGAAGGGTCGCCAGGCTCTACCGGAGCGAGGGAGAGATCGTCAACGTGGGAGAACCGCTCCTCGCCCTCGCCGAAGCAGGAGAAGCAGCATCGGCACCGGAAGCGGCTGAAGAACGCCCACGCTCCGTAGGCATCGTCGGCGTCCTCCCCGAAGCGGGTGAAGCTGGGGCAGGCGCGGAAGTCCTCGCCACACCCCAGGTGCGCGCCCTGGCCCGGGAGATGGGGATAAATCTCGCGCAGGTGAAGGGAACCGGCCCCCGGGGGAGTATCACCCGGGAGGACCTCCTCGCCGTGGCCAAGCCGGCGGAAAAGGCGGGGAGCGATGAGTACGGCCAAGTGGAGCGGCTGCCGCTGCGGGGAATCCGGCGCACCATTGCGAAGAACCTCGTCGCCTCACTGCGGACGACCGCCTTCGTCACCGGCATGGAGGAAGCGGACGTCACAGACCTCTGGGAGCTCAAGGTCCGCGAGGCCCAGGAGCTCAGCCACCGGGAGATCCACTTCACCCTGCTCCCGGTTATCATCAAGGCGGTGCAGCACGCCATGGCGGAACACCCCTATCTCAACGCCTCCCTCGACGAACAGACCGAGGAGATCGTCCTGCGGAAGTACTGCAACATCGGCATTGCCGTCGATACCCCGGACGGGCTGATGGTGCCGGTTCTGCGGGACGTGGCGAAAAAGTCGATACTGGAGCTGGCCGAGGAGCTCAACCGGCTGGGGGAGCGGGCACGGGCGCGCACCATCTCGCTCCAGGAACTCAAGGGGAGCACCTTCACCATCACCAACTACGGCCTCTTCGGCGGTACCTACTCCACGCCGATCATCAACTACCCCGACTGTGCCATCCTCGGCTGTGGCCGGGTCGCCGAGCGCCCCTGGGTGGTAAGGGGGGAGATCAGGGTGCGAAAGATCATGCACCTTTCCCTCACCTTCGACCACCGGCTGACCGACGGCGCGGACGCCACCCGCTTCCTTGCCAAGGTGGCGAGGTATCTGGAAGACCCGGCGCTTTTATTCATCGAGAGCACGTGAATCGGTTCAAGGTTCAAGGTTCAAGGTTCAAGGTTCAAGGTTCAAGGTTCAAGGTTCAAGGTTCGAGGTTCGAGGTTCGAGGTTGGCGTTTTCGCCCGCAGCGAAACTCAGTGGGCAGGAAATATGAGAATCAAACGTTTTAATGATTGCATTCTGTATACATTATGATATAAGTAAAAAAATTTATTTTGGCTAAAAAGAGGGGTAAGTCATGAACATCCATGAGTACCAGGCCAAGGAGATCCTCAACGCCTACGGCATCCCCGTGCCGCGGGGACGGGTGGCGCTCACCGCCGACCAGGTGGAGCGGGCCGCCAAGATGATGGGGGGACGCTGCGTGGTGAAGGCCCAGATCTACGCCGGCGGCCGGGGAAAGGCTGGCGGCGTGAAGCTCGTCCACCACCCGGAGCAGGCCCAGGAACTGGGGAAAGAGCTCTTCACCAAGCGGCTCGTCACCCCCCAGACCGGCCCCGAGGGGCTGCGCGTGCGGCGCATCCTGGTGGAAGAGGCGGTGGAGATCGCCCGGGAGTTCTATCTCTCCCTCACCCTCGACCGGGAGACCTCCCGCTACTGCCTGATCGCCTCGGCCGAAGGGGGAGTGGAAATCGAGGAGGTGGCGGCCAAGTCGCCCGACAAGATCCACATCCTCACCATCGACCCGTTCACCGGGCTGCGTCCCTACCAGGCCCGCAAGATCGCCCTCGCCCTCGGCCTCACGGGGAGCGTCTGCGAGGATTGCGTGGAGCTGATCCTCAACCTCTACCGCCTCTGCCTGGAGAAGGACTGCTTCCTCGTGGAAGTGAACCCCCTGGTGGTGACCAAGGCGGGGTGGCTCATGGCCATGGACGCCAAGATCAACTTCGACGACAACGCCATGTTCCGCCACCGGGAGTACCCGGACATGCTCGACTACTCCCAGCTGGACACCCTGGAGATCAACGCCGGCAAGTACGACCTCTCCTATATCAAGCTCCAGGGGAACATCGGCTGCATGGTGAACGGGGCGGGGCTCGCCATGGCCACCCTCGACGTCCTCAAGGAGTTCGGCGGCGAGCCGGCCAACTTCCTCGACGTGGGGGGGGGAGCGACCCGGGAGAAGGTGGCCGAGGCGTTCAAGATCATCCTCCAGGATTCCGATGTGAAGGGGATCTTCGTCAACATCTTCGGCGGCATCATGCGCTGCGACGTGATCGCCCAGGGGATCATCGAGGCGGCCAGCGAGGTGCACTGCACCTTCCCCATCGTCGTCCGGATGGACGGGAGCAAGGTGGAGGAGGGGAAACAGCTTCTCCTCGAATCGGGGCTCAACGTGCAGATCGGCGAGAACCTCGGCGACGGTGCGCAGCGGATCGTGAAGATGCTGGGATAAAACCTGTTCAAGGTTCAAGGTTCAAAGTTCAATGTTAAAGATTGTAACGTTGAACGTTGAACATAGAACGTTGAACTGATTAAACCTGTTCAAGGTTCAACGTTCGAGGTTCAAAGTTTAGGTATTAACATTGAACATTGAACATAGAACGTTGAACTGATTCTCATTCTTGGGAGAATTTACATGTCCATATTGCTCAACAAAGATTCGAAGATTGTGGTCCAGGGGATCACCGGCCGCAGCGGCCTGTTCCATACGCAGCAGTGCCGGGATTACGGCAGCCACATCGTCGCCGGGGTGACCCCCGGCAAGGGGGGGATCCACATCGAGGGGATCCCGGTCTTCAACACCGTGGAGGAGGCGGTCCACTATACGCAGGCCAACGTCTCCATGATCTTCGTCCCGCCACCGGGGGCGGCGGACGCCATCCTGGAGGCCGCCGACGCCGGGATCGAGCTGGCGGTCTGCATCACCGAGGGGATTCCGATCCGCGACATGGTGCTGGCCAAACGGATCATCGAGGGGAAAAAGATGCGGCTCGTGGGCCCCAACTGCCCCGGGGTCATCACCCCCGACGAGTGCAAAGTGGGGATCATGCCGGGCTACATCCACAAGCGGGGCACGATCGGGGTGGTCTCCCGCAGCGGCACCCTCACCTACGAGGCGGTGAAGCAGCTCACCGAGGCGGGGCTCGGCCAGTCCACCTGCGTGGGGATCGGCGGCGACCCCATCATCGGCATGAAGTTCATCGACGTGCTCGACCTCTTCAACAAGGACCCGGAAACCGAGGGGGTCTTCATGATCGGCGAGATCGGCGGCGGCGCCGAGGAGGACGCGGCCCACTGGATCAGGGAGAATATGAAGAAACCGGTGGCTGCCTTCATCGCCGGGGTCACCGCCCCGCCGGGGAAAAGGATGGGACATGCCGGCGCCATCATCACCGGCGGCAAGGGAAAGGCCGAGGACAAGATCCGCACCCTCGCCGAGTGCGGCGTCACCGTCGCCCCGAGCCCGACCCGGATGGGGGAGGCGATGCTGGAGGCACTGCAGAAGGCGGGCAGGAAGAAGAAATAGCACTGGCCGTACAGACGCGACAAGGCCGCCCCTCCGGCGCTGCGGGGGGCGGCCTTTTTGTTGTCCCGGAGGCGAAAAACCCTGCTTTGGGCGCCGGTTAATGGTTGCATTATTTTCTGTTTATACTATACTTTTGTCAATTTGATGCCATGGAGGGAATGCACAGATGGGCCTCATACCTTTGGCTGTAGCGGTCATGGCGATCACCCTCGTGGTCCTGGCCGCATTCATGATCCCGGCATTCATCGAGCTCCGCAAGACCGCCGCTGCCGCCCGCGAGTTCCTCGAAGGCAAGGAGAGCGAACTCAAGCCGATCATCAGGGACCTCCAGGAAACCCTGGCAGACCTGAGAGTCCTCACCCAGGGGGCGGCGGAAAATGTCGAAGACGTCAGGGTGTTCATGGAATCGATGGGGGATGCCGGCAGGAGCATCCAGACGATCAACACCGTCGTCGGCGGCGTGGCGACCGTCGTCGGCCGGTCATCCCTCTGGCTGACCGGGGCGAAGGTCGCCGGCAAGTTCATTCTCGACAGAATTATCAAGAAAAGGGGGTAAACGAACATGGCTGATGAAGACAAAGGAATAGGCGCCGGAACGGTTTTTCTCTCATTCCTGGCAGGCGCGGCGGTAGGTGCGGGGGTTGCCCTTCTGTACGCCCCGAAGACCGGCCGGGAGATGCGCGAGAACATCAAGGACCTCACCGACGATGCCGTGAACAAGATCAAGGAGTACACCCGGGAGGCCCAGGAGAAGGTCAAGTCCACCATTGAGGGGGGCAAAGAGGTCATCGCGGAAAAGAAATCCATCATCTCCTCCGCCATCGAGGCGGGCAAGGAAGCGATGGACAAGGAACGGGAACGCCTGAAGGGAGCCTAGAAATCCCTTGGATCGCAGAAAAGCCCACCCCGCGTGGGCTTTTTTGTAACACCGCCTCTCTTCTGGTCATGTCCGCCTTTCCAGCTTGCACCGCCGTGGTGCCAGGCGGTCTCGGGTTAGTCCGTAAGGGTTGCCCATGAGCAACGGCGTCATTCACAAAGGACCGCTCCATTTCTTCACCGTCACCCTGTGGGAGCTGGAACCCGATTCGTACAGCGGCTTCCGGCGCCGCGGGCTGAAGGCGCTCCAGGTCCTGGCCCTCGTGGTCCGGAACTTCCGGGACGACCAGTGTCTTCTGCGGGCCTCCGCCCTCTCCTTCACCACCATTCTGTCGTTCGTCCCCTTCTTCGCCCTCGCCTTCGCCGTGCTGAAGGGATTCGGCGTGCAAAACAAGGTCGAGCCATTCATCCTCGACCAGGTGACCGCCGCTTCCCAGGAGACTGTCGACCGGATCGTCACCTACATCAGCAAAACGAACATGA
Source organism: Geobacteraceae bacterium (assembly GCA_024281055.1). Taxonomy (GTDB): domain Bacteria; phylum Desulfobacterota; class Desulfuromonadia; order Geobacterales; family Geobacteraceae; genus JAMXLF01. The sequence goes on along the minus strand of JAMXLF010000083.1, from coordinate 16,473 downwards.
CCTCCCTCGGAGCCGTCGGCCTGATGGCCCTGCTCATCACCGTCGTCACCCTCTTCGGCAACATCGAGGAAACGTTCAATGCCATCTGGGGTGTCAAGGAAACCCGTACGCCCTACCGCAAGTTCAGCGATTACCTGAGCGTCGCGGTCAGCGGCCCGCTCCTCGTGCTGGCCGGCACGAGCGTCACCACCGGCCTCGAGAGCCAGCATTTCATGACATGGCTGATGACCCGCACCTATTTCGGCGCCGTGTTCCTCTTCGTCTTCCGGCTGGTGCCGTACCTGACCACCTGGGTGGCGCTCGTCTTCCTCTACATATTCATCCCCAACACCAGGGTCCGCTTCAGGTCGGCGCTCATCGGCGGGGTGCTGGCCGGAACGAGCTGGCAGGTGGCCCAGTGGGGCTACATCCATTTCCAGGTCGGCGTGGCGAAGTACAACGCCATCTACGGGACCCTCGCCGTGCTCCCGATCTTCATGGTCTGGATCTATACGAGCTGGCTGATCGTCCTGTTCGGCGGCGAGGTGGTCTATGCCCACCAGAACATCCGTACCTTCCGCCGCGAGGTGCGCACCCCCTGCATCAACCAGAGACAGCGGGAGTTTCTCGCCCTCGCCATCCTCCAGAACATCGCCACGGCGTTCCATCGGGGAGCCCCCCCGTGGAACGCCCCGCAACTCAGCGAGGAGCTCGACATCCCGTTGCGCATCGTGCGCGAACTCCTCGTCGAACTGGCAACGGCCGGCTATATCTGCGCAACCGCCGGGGAGGAACGTGGCTACCAGCCGGCCCGGGAACTGGACCGGATTTCTCTCCGGGACATATTGGGCTCCCTGAAAAATCATGGCGGCCACTGCACGATTACCAAAGTCACCCGGGGGGAGAGACTCCTGGAGGAGATCCTGGCCAAGGCCGACACCGGGGCGGCAACGGCCCTGGACAATCTGACACTCAGGGATATTGTCGGCGAACCGGCTCAGGCCGGGCCTCCGGCCGAAGAGAGGGGTGGCTGACGGCTTTCCGCGCGGCACGCCCCGTCGTTGACAAAGGGGGGCGAATGGCATATAGTGGCCCGTATCCGCCACCCAGTCCAATTCCGGACGAAGATCAACAACCACGAGCACAAGTACCCGACCATGCAGGATTTAAAACATATCAACCGCAAAAAGCGCCTCTGGCGCTTCAGGTTCACCCATCGACGGAGACACTTATCCGTTAACGCCTACAAAAGACTGATCGAGCCGAAACGGGAAAGAGCCCGGCTGAAGCTCATCCTCCCTCTTCTGGTGCTGATGCTCGGCGCATACCCGGTTTTCAACCTGCTGGCATCGGCGCGCACCGCTGCCTCCAGTGTCAACAAGACCCCCCCGCAGAAAACGGCGCACGTCGAGCCGTACAAGGAACTCAACGAATGGCAGTCGTTCCAGGTGGCTTCGGAGGCGCTTGCTGGCGCCCGTTTTGACGGCAGCCACTTCACTGCTCCCCTTGCCGACGGGGGCCGCATCGTCTACGCCATCGACAGCGACCTGCAGCAGCGGGTCCTCAAAGTAATGGAAGACTTCCGGGTGCCCTACGGGGTGTTTGTCGCCGTCGAGCCGAAAACCGGCCGGATCCTGGCCATGGCAAGCCACTCTGCCTCCAACCCCCAATGGGAGAAGGGCTCCTTTTACAATCTCTATCCCATGGCGTCACTCTTCAAGATCGTGACGGCGGCTGCGGCCCTGGAGGAAAAAAAGGTCACCCCCCAGACCGTGGTCTGTTACGGCGGTCGGTCGACATCGGAAAACCCTCGTTACTGGTGTGTCAAGCCGAGCAAGCACGCCCAGCAGATGGACCTCACCACCGCCATGGGGAAATCGGTCAACCCGGTGTTCGGCCGGCTGGCGGGCGAGGTGGTCGGCAAGAACGCCATCATTTCCTCGGCGGAACGGTTCGGCTTCAACCAGCTCCTCTTCCCCGGCACGGTACTCCAGCCGAGCCGCGCCCAGGTCCCCCAGACCGACACGGAGCTGAAGCTGATGGGCGCGGGCCTCTGCCGCGAGGTGAAGATATCGCCGCTCCACGCGGCCTCCATCATGGCGGGCATCGCCAACAACGGCGCGATGATGATGCCGGTGCTGGCGGAAGGGATCACCAACGTCAACGGCACCCCGGTGTTCACGCCCAAGCCCCAGTCGGTGCGGCAGATCGCCACCGCGGAGACGGCCCGGCAACTGGGTAAGATGATGTCGGCCACCGTCAGCAGCGGCACCTCCCGCAGGGTCTTCCACGACCGCCGCGGCCGGGCCAAGCTGGCCTCGCTGCACATCGCCGCCAAGACCGGTTCCATTAACGGCACCGACCCCAGCGGCCACTACAACTGGTTCGCCGCCTATGCACCGATGGAAGACCCGCAGATCGCCCTCGTGGCGCTGGTGGTCAACCAGGACAAGTGGAAGATCAAGGCGTCGTATTTGGGCGAACAGGCCCTCGAAACTTTTTTCAAATAACAGTTTGATTAGACATGTAGGGGCACCCCCCTGTGGGTGCCCATCGCCTGGAAATGGGCGGCCACAGGGGGCCGCCCCTACAATAGGGTTGCCATGGACTGTCTGAGGTGCGGGACGTGCTGCACGGCGCCGGATATCGCGGCGCTGGGGAAGCCGCTGGGGGTGAGGTGCTCCCATCTGGACGAGGAGTTGCGCTGCCGCATCTACGAGGCGCGGCCGGAGGTCTGCCAGAACTACCGTCCCGACGGGCTCTGCCGTGAGGTTGCCGCACCGAGCCTGGCGGAGCGGGTGGCCAAGTACCGGGATGTGTTCGGATTGTAGGAGCGGGTTTAGAACTCGCCTCTATCTTCCGTAGAAGGTTTTCAGGGAGAATTCTCCGTCGGCCCATTCGCCATAGGTGGAATGGGTGATCCAGTCACCCAGCGCCAGGAGCGTGCCACCGGTGCCGTTCGTGGTTTTTTCCAGGAGCGGCAGGTGGAAGTGGCCGGCGACGACCGCATCGTAGCCCTCCCGGAAGCGGGCGGCGGCGAACTCCCGGAGGATCGCGGGATAATCCCATCTGACCCGGCGTCGGTCGTGTTCCCGGCGGCTTTTCCGCCCCATCCGCTCGGCGATCAACGAAGCCAGAGCCGGCGGCACGAGCGGCACGATGGCCCCGGTCAGGCGATTGTGGAGGACGAAGCGCAGCAGCCGATAGCCGTAATCCCGGGAGTTGATCTGGTCGCCGTGACAGAGGTAGACGCGCTTGCCGTCAAGGGTGATGGTCGTCGGCCCCCTGAATATCCGGGCCCGCAGGGTTTCTTCGAAAAAGGGGCCCATGTGGAAATCGTGGTTCCCCTCGCAATAGACGATCTCCACGCCGGCCGCCGCGAGGCGCTCAAGCTCTGCGAGAACCGGGAGATAGTGGACGAAGGGGACCGTTCGGTAGCCGATCCAGAATTCGAAGAGGTCGCCGAGGATGAAGAGGGTATCGGTGTTCCCCGCCAGCCCGGCCAGGAATTTCAGCAGGCACCGGTAGTTGCCGTCCGTCTCCCGTTTCAGGTGGGCATCGGCGATGAATATCTTGCGCATGGCGCTACTATAACGAAAATCCGGGGGCAGGTAAAGGTCAAACCCGTGGAGAACCGATGCCTGGTTCTCCGGCAGCGCCTCTATCCAGTCGCCCCGGCGCAGAGGACTGTCGATGGGCATCATGCGGGACGTGGAAATAACCTGGGACGATCTGATGGATGCCTTCGCCAATCCGGACCAGGATCTCGTCTACTTTCTTGACCGGGACACCGGCGAGGTGTTTTTCGTTCCGGTGGACTACGAGGACGAAGCCTTCTGGGACGAGATCGAGAGCAATCCCGAGCAGTACCTCCGTGTTCCCGGGTTCGACTACGACCAGGAACGGTTCCTGCTCCACGAATTCATCAGGAGTGTCAGCGACGGGAAGTTGAAGGTGTTGCTGGAAAGGGCTTTTGTCGGCAAGCGCCCCTACGGAAAGCTCGACGAGATCCTGTCCTTTTATCCCGAGGAGATGGATCGACTCGAGGCCATCAAGGAAGCCTATTTCACCGACAGGATCCGCCACTGGCTCGAGGAACACGATATATTCCCCTTTGACAAACCGGAATAGGAACCCATGTCTTTGTCACAACCGGCCGCCAACCGCACAGCCCTCATTCTTCTGGTCGTCGCCGCCTTCGTTGCCGCTGGCTACGCCCTGCAGCATACGCTCTCCTGCTTTCTCCTCTCTTTCGTCTTCGCCTACCTCGTCGACCCCCTCGTGGTCGCGCTGGAACGGCGGCGAGTCAGGCGCATGCACGGTATTGCCCTCATCTACCTGCTTCTCGGCATCTGCACGCTCATCTTCGTCACCTTTTTCGCCCCCCTGATCTCCCGCAACTGGCTCGCCTTCGTGCACAGCCTTCCCCTCTACCTGCAGAAGGCCGAAGATATGATCCTGGCCTGGAAGGAGCGTTTCCTCCTTCCCTATTCCGCCGAAGAATGGCGCTGGCTGCTCGACACCCTGACCGGCCAGCTCGACAAGCTGTTCGGCAAGGCCGGGGCCGGCATCTACACGGCGGTCTCCAGCGCCGTCTTCAACCTGTTCAACATCATCCTGGCCCCCATTCTCGTCCTCTTCATGCTCATGTACAAGGAGCCGGTCATCGCCGGGATCACCTCCTGGCTTCCGCCCGCCCGGCGTGAGGCGATCCTTGCAGTGGGGCGCGAGATCAACGTAAGCATCGGCGGCTATCTCCGCGGCCAGCTCATCGTCTCCTTCATCGTAGCGGTCTTTGCCACCGTTGCCCTGTTCGTGCTCGGCGTGGACCATCCGGTCTTCAACGGCGTCTTCGCCGGACTCGCCTCGATTCTCCCCTTCATCGGCGTCATCCTGGCCACCCTCCCCCCGCTTTTCTTCGCCTATATCAAATTCCAGAGCGGCGTGGCGCTGTTCAAGGTGCTCGCCTCCTTCTCCGTCATCTATTTCCTCGAAGGATACGTCGTCAAGCCCGTCGTGTTCAAGGGGGCGATGGACCTCAACCCGCTCGTGACCATCATTTTCGTCATGGCCTTCGGCGAACTGGCGGGTTTCTGGGGCATCCTTCTCGCCATCCCCATCGCCGCAGCGGTGAAGATACTCGGCCAGCACATCCAGCGGGGCGAATTCGCCAGCGGAGCCTGACATGGACAGAGGCCACATCAAGACCAAGATTTACACAGCCCTGGCGGTTTTCATCGCCCTTTTCCTCGTCGCCAGCCATTACCTCCACCATACCGTATCCGCGCTCCTCACTTCCCTGGCCATCGCCTACCTGTGCAATCCTCTCCTGAAGTATCTGGAGAAGAGAGGGTTTTCCCGTGCCCTTTCCATTGCCTTTCTCTACGGCATTCTCGCCCTGGCCGCCTTCTTCGCCTCGTTTATCGTGATACCCTACGTCGGCCACCAGGTGGAAGCGCTCACCTCGTCCCTCCCCCGCTACGTCCAGAGCATCAAGGGAGCGCTCGACGCCTGGCAGCAGGATCTCCTCGCCTACTACGGCGGCGAAGAGCTCGACTGGTTCGTGGCGACCCTCGCCGACTCCCTCAACCATGCCGCCGCCGAGCTGTCCGGCAAGGGGTACGAGCGGCTCAAGGGGATCGTCTTTGCCCTCTTCGACCTGCTCCTCGCACCCATCCTCGTCTTCTTCATCCTCTACTACAAGGAGGAACTCAAGGAGATCCTCCTGAAGATCGGCCCCTCCGCATACCGGGAGGAGCTGATCGCCCTCGGCCGCAGGATCAACCGGACCCTTGAGCGCTTCCTTCTCGCCATGCTCCTCGACTGCGTACTCGTCGGGATTCTCTGCGCCGCCGCGCTCGCTCTGCTCGGCATCGAATTTCCCCTCCTCAACGGGATGCTCGCCGGCTTCGCCACCATCGTTCCCTTCGTGGGCGCGGTCCTCTCCGTGATTCCACCGGCCCTCATCGGCTACGCCAAGAGCGGCGACATCCTCATCATTCCCAAGGTCTGCGCGCTCTATTTCCTCATCAACGTCGTCATCGAGGGGAACGTGATCAAGCCGCTCGTCATGCGGGGGACCATGCGACTCAACCCCCTCGCGGTCATCTTCTCGGTCATGGCTCTCGGCGAGATCATGGGGTTCTGGGGGATCGTCCTCGCCATCCCGCTGGTCGCCTTCGTGAAGACGTGCGCCGGCGAAGTGAAGGAGCTGGTGCTGCACGAGGGGGAAAACCATTGATCAGTGACCGCAGAGGCCCCTGACACAGGGGCCACGCCGCGTTTGTCGAGCCGCGAGGTTACCGCCTTGTCCCCTTATGCCTTTGCGGCTCGCGCTTTTTGGGGTACAATCTCTGGAGAGAACGACACGGAGCATATGCAGAGAACGACCTTTCAGATATCCGGCATGCACTGCGCCAACTGTGCGGCCCGCATCGAGAAGAGCCTCGCCGAAGCCGACGGGGTGACGAAGGCCGTCGTGAATTTCGCCACCGAGGAACTGGCCATCGAGTATGACGAGGCGCGCCTCGCCCCGGAGGCGATCGCGGCGAAAGTGAAGGAGCTGGGCTACGAGGCCCGCCCCCTCGGCGGCGCGGGAGAGCTCCGCTTCGGCGTGAAGGGGTTGCACTGCGCCTCGTGCGTGGCGACCCTGGAGAAGAAGCTCCTCACCCACCCGGCGGTCACGGCCGCCGTGGTCAATCTCGCCCAGGAGGAGGCCTTCGTCCGCTACGACCCGCACCGGCTCGCACCGCCGGAGATTTTCGCCCTGGTGGTCGAGGCCGGCTACCGGCCGGAAGAGCTCGGGGCCGGCACGGAGAAAGAGGCGGGGCACCGGAGCCAGCGCAACTGGTTCCTCTTCAGCCTCGCCCTCTCCCTCCCCGTCATGCTCACCATGTCCCTCCACGGCAACCCATATGTCGGGTGGCTGAACCTCGTCCTCGCCACCGTGGTGCAGTTCACGGCGGGGCTCACCTTCTACCGCGGCTCGTGGTACGCCCTGAAGAACAAGAGCGCCAACATGGACGTCCTCATCGCGCTCGGCACATCGGCCGCCTATTTCTATTCCCTGGCCGCCTTCTTCGGTACCTTCGGCCCCCACGGCGAGGTCTTCTTCGAGACCTCGGCCATGCTCATCGCCTTCATCCGCCTCGGCAAGTACCTGGAGGCGCGGGCGCGCGGCAAGGCGGGCGAGGCCTTGAAAAAGCTCCTGCGCCTCCAGGCCGACAAGGCACGGCTCCTGGTGGACGGGGAAGAACGGGAAGTCCCCGCTTCCCTGGTCAAGGTGGGGGATGTCGTCCTGGTCCGGCCGGGGGAGACGATCCCGGTGGACGGGGTGGTGCTGGAGGGGAGTTCCAGCGTCGACGAGGCGATGGTTACCGGCGAATCGCTGCCGGTGGAGAAGGGGGCCGGAGACCGGGTTACCGGCGCCACCGTCAACGGCCGCGGGGTGCTCAAGGTACGGGCGAGCCGGGTGGGGGAGGAGACGATGCTCGCCCAGATCGTCAGGATGGTGCGCGAGGCCCAGGCAGACAAGGCCCCGATCCAGCGCTTCGCCGACCGGGTCTCGGCGTTCTTCGTCCCGGTGGTGGTCCTCCTCGCCCTCGTCACCTTCGCCGCCTGGTACGGGTTTCTCCACGCAGAGTTTCTCTTCGCCTTCAAGCTCGCCATCGCCGTGGTGGTGATCGCCTGCCCCTGCGCCATGGGGCTCGCCACACCGACCGCCATCATGGTCGGGAGCGGGATGGGGCTCGCCCGGGGAATCCTCATCAAGCGCGGCTCGGTGTTAGAGAACATCGCCCGGCTCCAGGCGGTTCTTCTCGACAAGACCGGCACCCTCACCCACGGCCGGCCGGCGCTCACAAACCTGGTCGCCGCCCCGGGAGTGGATCAGATGCGGCTCCTCGAGTACCTGGCCGCAGCGGAATCCCTCTCCAACCATCCCCTTGCCCAGGCGGTCCATGAGGCGGCGGCCGACCGCGGCATCGTTCCCGGCCAGGTCGACGACTACCGGGAAGAGGGGGGCTTCGGCATCGTCTGCCGCTACCGGGGGAGCGAACTGCGCGCCGGCAACCTGCGGCTCATGACCGAAGCGGGCATTCCGCTCGAGCCCCTCGCACCGGAGAGCGAACGGCTGGCAGGCGAAGGAAAGTCCCTCATCTACGTGGCAGTGGGGGAGCGGCTGGTGGGGATGGCCGCCTTCGCCGACCTCCTCAAGCCGAGCTCCGTGACGGCGGTGGCCGAGCTGAAAAAACTCGGGCTCGCCACCTGCATGATCACCGGCGACCATCGCAACGTGGCAGCCGTGGTGGCCCGCCAGGCAGGAGTCGACAGTTTCGAGGCGGAAGTCCTCCCCGCGCGCAAGGAGGAGGTTGTGAGGGAATACCAGGCAAAAGGGCTCCGGGTGGGGATGGTCGGCGACGGCATCAACGACGCTCCGGCCCTGGCACGGGCCGACATCGGCATCGCCATCGGCGCCGGTGCCGACGTGGCCAAGGAAACCGGCGACGTGGTCCTCATCAGGAACGACCTGATGGACGCGGTGAGGGCCATCCACCTCGGCAAGGCTACCCTCGCCAAGGTAAAGCAGAACCTCTTTTGGGCACTCTTCTACAACATCCTCGGCATCCCCGTCGCCGCCGGCATTCTCTACCACCCCTTCGGCATCACCCTGCGCCCCGAGTTCGCGGGGCTTGCCATGGCCTTCTCGTCGGTGTCGGTGGTGACCAACTCGCTCCTCCTCAGAGCGAGGAAACGGCTGTGACGCCGCGGCACGGATTGCGGGAAGAACCGGCGGCCACCGTCGCCGTCGAACGCCTGGGGCCCCTCTCCTTCCGGCTCACCGCGGCGCAGCTTCTCCCGCTGCCGCGTGCCCGGGTATTCGCCTTCTTCGAGGATCCGCGCAACCTGCCGGGACTCATCCCCACCTGGCTCGAATTCCGCCTCGACCCCGGCGAGGAGGGGTATGCGGTGGCAGCGGGGGCGGAGTTCGACTACACCATCAGATGGCTCGGTGTGTCACTCCGTTGGCGGAGCCGGATTACCAGGTACGAGCCGCCGAACGAGTTCACCGACGCCCAGGTCGAGGGGCCCTATGCCCGGTGGGAGCACCGCCACACCTTCACCGAGGTCCCGGAAGGGACGCGGGTGGACGACGAGGTGCACTATGCGCTCCCCGCGGCCGCCCTCCCCTTTCAGGGGGTGATCCGTCGCCAGCTTGTGGAGATCTTCACCTACCGTGACGAAAAGCTGGCCGCCTGGGCACGGGATGAACTGCGGCAGCTGGATTGACTTCGACTTGGAGATCACGATGACACACACCCAGAACCGCAGTATCGGCCGGAAGAAGCTCCTCACGGAAATGGCCGTCATCTTCCTGGCCGCGACGGCGTTCGGGATAGCCTGGAACCACCGACTCCTCGTGAACGCCTGGTCGGGGAAAAGCATCGCGACCGCACCCGCTCCCGCCCCGGCAGCCGGGGAAGCGTCCATTCCCCTTCCCTTGGGGCTCCAGCAGGTTAAGGAGCTCTATGACCGGAACGAAGCCATCATCGTCGATGCCCGGGACCGGGCCGCCTTCGCCGAGGGGCACATCAAGGGGGCCGTCTCCCTCCCCGTCGGCGAGGTGGAGGGTGAGCTGACGCGCTTCCGGGAGAAAGCGCCCCCCACCGCAACGATCGTGGTGTACTGTAACGGCTACTCCTGCCATGACAGCAGAACCCTCGCCGACCGGCTCATCGGGGCGGGATGGCGCCAGGTCTACGTCTTCGAGGGAGGCTACCCGGAATGGCGGGATGCCGGCTTCCCGGTGGCAAGGGGGAAATGATGCGCATCGCCAGGATAAGTCCGCTCGTGGTCGTCCGGCTCGTGCTCGGCGGGATATTCCTCTACGCCGGCTTCACGAAGATCGGGGACCCGACCTCCTTTGCCGGCGCCATCGCCTCCTACCGGATTCTCCCCTACTTCGGCAACTACCTCGTGGCCGCCATCCTTCCCTGGCTCGAAGTCCTCTGCGGCCTTCTCCTCATCACCGACTACCGGACCAGGGCAGCTGCATCCTGCGTCGCCGTCCTCAACCTGGTCTTCATGGCCGCCCTTGCGTCCACCATCATCCGCAAGCTCGACATCGACTGCGGCTGCTTCAGCAAGACCGGGGAGAAGACCTCCGCCCTGACAGCCCTCGGCCGGGACGTCGTCCTCTTCGCCATGGCGCTCTATGCCGCCCGCGGGAAGAAACACCCCTCTTCCTGACCGGCTTCCTTGCAGTTTCTCCCGAAATGGGATAGAATGCACCCCATTTGCAACGACACGACAGCTTCCGGAGTCTCCCGTGGCCCTGACCATCGTCACCATCCTCTGCGCCTACCTTGTCGGTTCGATCCCCACAGGCCTGCTCCTCGCCAAGGCGTTCGGCGGCGTGGATATCCGCACGACCGGGAGCGGCAACATCGGGGCGACCAACGTCTACCGCACCCTTGGCCGTAAGGTGGGGATCATGACCCTCGTGGGGGATTGCCTCAAGGGACTGGTCCCGGTGCTGGTAGCGAAAAAGCTGGGGTTTCCCGACGCATGGGTAGCGGCGGTGGGGCTGGCCGCTTTCCTGGGACACGTGTACACGGTTTTCCTCGGCTTCAAGGGGGGAAAGGGGGTCGCCACCGCCCTCGGCGTATTCCTGGGCCTTTCGCCGCTGGCGGTCCTCGCCGCGCTTGCGGTGTTCGCGCTCGTCCTGCTCAAGTGGCGCTATGTCTCCCTCGGTTCCATCGTCGCCGCGGCCGCCATGCCGGTCTGCGTCGCCGTCCTCGACACCCGGATACTCGTCGTCGCCGTAACGTCCGTCATCAGCTGCATCGTCATCCAGAAGCACCGGGAAAACATCCGCCGACTCCAGGCCGGCACGGAGAGCAAGTTCAAGGAGTAGGTGCCCTGATCGGGACGCGATACTTTTTCAACCGATGAAATTCTTCCGACGTCGCAAAAAAATCGCGGCAATGTTCGCGGCTGCCGCGCTCCTGCTCCTCGCAGGCATCGGCCGGTTTGCCTGGTTTCTGGCCTCAGCCCCGGGTTCGGGGTCACGGACGCAGGTGATCGAGGTCGTCCAGGGCTTTTCCCTGAAACGGATCGCCGCCAACCTGGAAAACGGCCGCATCATCTCCAGCGCCCGCCTGTTTCTGCTCTATGCCCGGCTGCGCGGCGCCGACTCACGGGTCAAGGCCGGGCCGTACCAGTTCAGCGACGCCATGCCCCCCACGGCGATCCTCCGCATGATGGTGGCGGGCGAGGTCTACGTGCACCGCTTCGCCATCCCGGAGGGGTACTCCATCTACCAGGTCGCCGAACTCCTGGAGAGCCGCAATCTTTTCCGGAAAGAGGCGTTCCTGAAGCAGTGCACGAACCCGGCGCTCCTCAGGGAGCTCGGGATCGCCGCCAGGAGCGTGGAAGGGCATCTCTACCCCTCCACCTACGACATCCCGCCGAACATGGACGAGGCGGGGTTCATCCGCCTCGCCGCGGAACAGTTCGACAAGGTCTACACCCAGCGCTATGCGGTTCGGGCCAAGGCGCTCGGACTGCCGGAAAAGGAGGTCGTCACCTTGGCTTCCATGGTGGAGAAGGAAGCAATCCAGCCGGCGGAACGGCCCCTTGTCGCCTCGGTGTTCCTGAACCGCCTGCGCCGGGGAATGCGGCTCCAGAGCGATCCGACCGCGGTCTACGGGGTGCGGGCCTTTGCCGGGACGGTGTCGAAACAGGACATCCTGCGCCCCTCCCCCTACAACACCTATCTTATCAAGGGACTCCCTCCCGGCCCCATCGGCAACCCGGGAGGGGAAGCGATAGAGGCGGTCATCAACCCCGCCCGCACCGATTACCTCTATTTTGTGGCCAGGAAGGACGGCACCCACTACTTCTCCGCCAACCTCGACGAGCACAACCGGGCCGTACGCAAATATCTCAGGACCGCTTCATCCGACGGTTCCGCCACGGGGTATCGCAATGACTACCCGAGTCTTACTGGCAGAAGATAACGCCTCGCTCGCCCAGGCCCTCGAAACGTTCCTCGCAGGCCAGGGGCTGACGGTGGTGACGGCACCGACCGGCATCGAGGCGCTCCGGCTCCTGGCCGGCAGCGATATCGATCTCCTCCTCCTCGATCTGAGGCTCCCGGGGGTGAGCGGCGTGGAGATCCTGCAGAAGATCCGCAAATCCCCCCGCTGGGCCACGCTCCCCGTGATCATCATGAGTGGTGTCTACAAGGGGGAAAGCTACGTCGAGGGGGCCCGCAGGCTTGGAGTCAAGTATTACCTGGAAAAGCCGTTCACCCGCGAGGCCTTCCTCCAGGCGGTCCAGGGGGCACTCGCCGCGGCCGGCACGAGCGCGCCGGCTGCTCCACCACCCATATTCGAGCTTCTGGCCGACATATACGGCGGCAAGAGAACCGGAACCCTTGCGCTGCCCAAAGGGAGCCCCGTTGTCTTCGTCAACGGCGAACCCCTCACCTTCCTGTCGCGGGGACGGGACGATTTCGCCTCCTGGCTCGCCGGCCGGGGAAAGATCGGCCCCGACGACCTGCAGCTTGTCGTCGCGAGCGGCGAAGGGCGCATCTTTCTTACCCAGGCCGGGCTCGTGCCCTATGAGGAACTCGTGGAGGAATCCCGCCTATTCCTCACCCGGCGGCTCCTCGATGCTCTGGAAGCGAACGAGCCCGCCGGGTTCCACGAAGAGGCCGCAGAACCGGAACTGCCTCTGGTTCCCCTCTCCGTGCCGCGACTCCTTTATGAGGCGGCCAGGGGCGGCGCCGGCCGTATCGGCATCGACGCCTTCCTGGCCCGAAACGCCACCCGCTATCCCGCCCGGACCACCCTCTTCTTCCGCCGCGCGAATCTCACCACGTTGCGTCAGGAAGACATCGAGCTCCTCGAACAGGTAAACGGAGCGCGTTCCCTCGGGGAAATCGCTACGGGGCACCCCGGCCACGAGGCTGGCGCCTTTTTCCGCTACCTCCACCTCCTCGGGATGATCGAGTTCACCGACGCCCCGACCGGCGATGCGGCCCCCGATTTCCCCCAGAAGAGGCTCTTCAACCGCCCCCTCGAAGAGCTGCCCCTCGGGGAGGACGATAAGGTCGATTTCGAGGACGTGGTGGAGGAGGTGGCCGAAACCGTCGAGATCGCCGTCGGCGACACGGGCATGGCCGCTCCCCTGTCGAGCGTCGAGATCGGTTTTGAGCAGGCAGTCCAGCGCGACCACGCCTTCATCAAGGACAAGAACTACTACGAGCTGTTCGGCCTCACGTCGAGCAGCTTCAGCTTCGATGCCCTCAAGGAGGCCTACTTCGCCAAGACCCGCCAGTACTCGCCGGAAAAGTTCATGGAGCTCTCCGGAACGACCATGGCCATGGCCCAGGATGTGCTTGCCCACTATGCCAACGCCTACAACACCCTGTCGAGCGTGGTGGCAAAGGAGCGCTACGACGAGATGCTCAACGCCGGCAAGGTGGTCGGCCTCGGCGGCAAGCAGGACGACCGGCTCCAGGCGAAGATCCAGTTCCAGTCGGGGCAGGTCTTCCTCGACATGGGAGAGTACGACAACGCAGAGAAGACCCTCCAGGACGCCTACACCCTGGAACCGGACAACCCGCTCCACTGCGCCTACCTCGGATGGGCGATCTACCGCAACCCCGCGAACAGGAATTCCCGCACCGCCCAGGAACGGGCGCGCACGCTCCTGGGCAAGTCCCTCCAGTACGGCAAGCACGCCGAGGCCTTCGCCTTCCGCGGCATGATGCTCCTGGACGAGGGACGGGACGGCCTGGCCGAGGGGGAATTCCAGAAAGCACTGCGCATCAACCCCCGAGAGGCTACAGCCCGCAAGGGGCTCCAGCAGCTCACCGAGAAGCGGGAAGCGGAGAAAAAAGGGCTCTTCCGCAAGTTCTTCGGCTGACGCGTGGTTGCGGCACTCTGATGACCTTACACGAGGCAATTGTCCCCGCGCGGGGATATTCACGATTTCGAGGAGTTACAGGATGAAGCAAAGAGAAAACCGGATTCTGCCGTTGATTTCACTGTTCGGTAACGGCACGCAGCTCCCGGCACTGCTGGTGGCAGCGCTCCTCGGTCTTGCCTTCACCGCAGGCGGAGTGTCCGCCGGGGACATTGCGGGCATTACCCGGGAAGGAGCGTCCGGCATGGCCACCACCGTCGGGGAGCTCATGGCCCGGGAGAGGGAAGCCGCCCAAGCCGGCACCCGGCGGGCGACGAGGATCATTCCGCTCCGCACCAACAACCGACGGCGGCAAAATCCCCAGAACCCGGCATCGGAAGCCGTGACCCGGACAACGACCGCGAGACAGCCCGCCGTTTCCCAGACCGCCCCCCTCACGCCCCAGACCCTCGGGAACGTCAATTTCACCGGCGCCACCCTCGCCGACACGGCAGCCTTTCCCCCCGACAGCATGGGGGCTGCCGGCCCGACCCAGTTCGTGGTCCTCGTGAACGGCCGGCTCAGAACGTTCAGCAAGACAACAGGCACGGCAGACGGCGTGCTGGACGCCGACCCCGATAATTTCTTCGATTCAGTCAGAAACGGCTCGACGACCAGCGATCCCCGCATCCGATACGACCGCGCCACGCAGCGCTGGTTCATGACGATGATCACCACCAGCACCCCCAACCGGATTCTCATCGCGGTGAGCGACGCCGCGAGCCAGGGGGTAATCAGCAGTGGGACGGGCTTCACCTATTTCTTCATCCCGATCGACACCACCCCACCCGCCATTTCGAGCACCTGCTTCGGCGACTACCCCACCCTCGGGATCGATGCCAACGCCCTCTACATCGGCACCAACGACTTCTGCGGTGCGGGGGACGGGACATTCGACAGCACGGACGGTTACGTGGTGCGCAAGAGCTCGGTCCTCGGAGCCGGCCCCATCGTCGTCACCGTCTTCCGCGGACTGGTCCCGAGCGCGTCCGCAGACGGCCCCTACACCCCCCAGGGGGTGGACAACGTCGACCCGGCCGCAACCGAAGGATACTTCATCGGAGTGTCCAACTCCACGTACGGCACCTTGGTACTCCGGCGGGTGAGCACTCCGGGCGGCACGCCGACCATCTCCTCCGACATTTCCATTCCGGTAAATGATACACAGGATCCCATCACCGTGCCGCACTTGGGGAACACAGGGGGGGCAAACGGCGAACTCGATGCCCTCGATGACCGGCTCTTCGCCGCCACCATGCGCAACGGCCACATCTGGACGGCCCACAACATCGGGCTTGACGCGACCGGTGCGGCGCCCGTCGACCAGACCGGCGTGACGCGCGACGGCAGCCGCTGGTACGAGCTCCAGGGAATTGCCACCGGGCAGACCGCGAGCGTACTCCAGTCAGGTACCGTCTTCGACACCGCGGCTTCGAATCCCCGCTTCTACTGGATCCCTTCGATCACGGTTTCCGGGCAGGGGCACGCCGCCATGGGGTTCAGTACCGCCGGAGCCGCCGAGTACGCCAACGCCGGCACCGTGGGGCGACTCGTCGGCGACACCTTCGGCACCATGGGGACTCCGCAGCTCTACACCGGCAGCACCACCGCCTACAACCCTCCCGATGACTCCGGCGGAACCTATGGGCGGCGCTGGGGCGATTTCTCCTATACGAGCGTCGATCCCAACGACGACATGACCATGTGGACGGTCCAGGAGTACTGCAACGCCACCAACTCCTACGGGGTCCAGGTAGTGAAGCTCCTTGCCCCGCCGCCGGCAACGCCCTCCGCGGCCCTGCCCGCAACGGTCTCCCTCAACCAGTCCTCCGTCAACGTCACCGTCACCGGCACCCAGCTCGCCGGCTCGGGCTTTTTCGACCCGGGCGCCGGCTTTGCGAACCATATCACCGCCACGGTGAGTGGAGGCGTGACGGTCAACAGCGTGACCTATACCGACCCTACGCACGTCACCCTGAACATCTCCACCGTCGGCGCCACCACTGGGAGCCAGACGGTCACGATCACCAACCCGGACGGCCAGGCCGTCACCAGCGCCACAGCGCTGATCACCATCCCTCCCGCCTACAGTCTCAACCTTACCTTTGCCGGCAACGGCAGCGGCACCGTGACCGTCACTGACCAGGGGACGACGGTCTGCAACGGCAACTGCACCGTCCAGATTCCGGGAGGCACCGGCGTCACCCTCCATGGCGCTCCGGCCCAGTTCTCCCTCTTCTCCGGCTGGTCCGGCGCGTGTCTCGGCACGGCCGACTGCAGCTTCACCATGAACGGCCCCACGGACGCCACCGCCACCTTTGCCATCGACAGCGCCCACTCGGTCCTGATCGGCCAGACCTACTACCCGACCATCCTTGCCGCCTACCAGGCCGCTGCCCAGAGCGGTACCACCATCGAGGCCTGGGGGATATCATTCCCGGAAGCCCTCACCCTCAACCTCGGCAAGGCGTTCACGCTCAGGGGCGGCTTCAACGCCACCTACACGGCCAACACCGGCAC
>JAMXLF010000082.1 GCA_024281055.1 Geobacteraceae bacterium | reverse complement strand
CTGCCTATGACGCCGGCACCTCCTTCATCCACCCGGCCAGCAGCGACTCCAAGCTCAATAACACCATCCTCTCCAACTACAACGCCTACGTGAACTCCGGTAACTTCACCAACACCGTGGCGACCGCTTACACCTCCATGGTTCCGTTCGAGGAAGGGACCAACAGCCGTACGCAGCTAGCCGCCCATGCAGTGAATGACGGCTCTCAGACCGGTGGTGCCGACACCAACTCCAACGTCATGTGCCTCTCCTGCCACAGGGCCCACGCCACTGGCTGGGACAGCATGACCCGGTGGAACAACAAGAGCCAGTTCCTGACCTATGCAGGCCTTTACCCCGGCAGCGACTCGTCCAATGTATCTGCGCAGTCTCCCGCTGGCGGCCGTACCACGGCGGAAGTCACGGCTACGTTCTACCAGCGGCCCGCCACCGTCTACGCCACCTACCAGCGGTCTCTGTGCAACAAGTGTCACGCCAAAGACTAAGCCGCTGCGGATAAATGACCGGGACGATTTCCCCGGTAACAGTGAAATGGGGCTGGCCTTCGGGCCAGCCCCACTTTTTTTACCCTGCAGTTACAGTGCTTCTCCGGCCCCCACCATTCCCGCCACTGCTCTCCGGCGTGCCGGCTCACCTCTTTTTTTTCTCACCAGATGTAGTCTTGGGCGATCTCCCGCTTGTCATGGCCGGCAAGGACGTGAAAGACCCGGAGCCGCTTCAGCTTCACCGGCGACAGGCTCCCGAGCGGGATGTAGACGATCTTCTTGCCGAGGCGGGCAGCAAGCTGCTTGAACATGCTCCGGGGCGGCCGGGGTGCCGCATAGACCACGTGCTTTTCCCGGGAGTAATCGAGGGCCGCCAGCAGCAGCACCTCGTGCTTCCCCCGGGCGAAGGCGTAGTCCCGGTCGTGCCAGACGTCGAGCATCCGGCGCGGCGGGTAGGAGAGGACGAAGCCGCCGTATTCGCAGCGGCAGATACCGGGGCCGACGACGTTGTCGGCGGGAGGCGTGGCGTAGAAGGCCATGTCCGACTCCTGTTCATGCTCCCCCAGCCAGGTCATGAGATACGGAAAGCGCTCGCCCCCCCGGTCCTCGTCGAAGACCACCACCACGCTCCCCACCCCGCCCTTCACCCGCTGGTTCTCATGGACGTAGATCCTTCCCTCGTGCAGGTTGCGCAAGGTCTCGCGCACGTCGATCCCGTCCAGCATCGACGCGCTGAACGGTTCCACCCGCACCTCCTCCTCGGAGAGCTGCTTCGCCCCCTTTTTCTTGAGAAACCGGCCGTAGTCCTCGATCACCACGTCCTCGGGCGGATAGGAACAGATGGAGGGGTTGTCGAACCCATCAAGCCATTCGCCGGGGCGCCGCTCCCGTTTCCGCTTGAGGAAGGCGAGGTGGGACAGCCCCTTCTCGCGCCGGTGTTCCCTGGGGCGGAAGCGGATGCGCCGGCTCCCCGCCCAGAGGTCGGCGGGAGTGAGACGGATGGTGGGAAGGTCGGCCGTTTCCCGCTGCCAGGGGTAGAAGGTGGCGAGCCGCCAGAAGGCGTAGGCGAAGTTGTCGTCCACGCAGCCGCGGGCGCCGGCCAGGAGCTGGTAGAGGTCGGGGAGGAGGCGTCCGGCCAGGAGGGCGTAGTTGCGGGTGAACTTGAAGAAGGCGCGCCGCTGCCAGAGGTGGACCGGCTCGCCGGTCTCCTGACGGTAGTGCCGGGAGGCCTCCTGGAAGAGGCGCAGGTGAGCCCGCTGCCGGTCGGGCATCTCCCCCTCCACCCCCACGTGCCGGGCGCTCCGCGTAACGGACTCCTTGAGCACCTCATCCTCCGGGATATCCCGTTTTCCACCCGCGATGAGTTCCAGGGTGCTGAAGCGCTTGCGCAGGGAAAGCCCGTCACGGGCGGGCTCCGGGGGAATTGCGCCGCGCCGCTGCTCGTAGATGGCAGAGACGAACGGAAATTCCCCGAGGATCTCCCGGCAGGAGTCGGGGTGGAGGTTGAAGAGCCGAATCCCCTCCCGCCGCACCCGGCCGAACGGCTCGGCCTGGGGATGGGGGAACAGCTCCCTGATCCGCTCCAGGTGGTACATGCCGCAGATGAAGAGGATCCGCTCATGGCGGAGGGCGAGCTGCCGGAGGCGGAAGGCCATCCCCTTCTCCCGGCGCAGGTCCTCCGGGTCGGGAGGCGTGTCCCGGAAGGCGGCGACGAACTCCCGGTAATAGGCGGCGAGTCCCAGCCGCTGGACCGCGTAGGAGTCGGGAAGCGGTTCCTGGTGCAGCGGATACTCGTCCAGATCAAGGTCGACGAGATGGAGCGGCACCCCCCGCTCCACCGCCAGTCGCGCTGCTTCCACGAGGGGGTCGGCAGGCTCGATGATGAGATAGACGCTCCGGGGGGCGTCCGCCGGTTCTCCCTTGGGATGGGCGGCGCTCACTTCGTAGGAGAGGACGGAAATTTCGGGTAGCCGCCGGATGCCGCGCAGGAACGGCGTTTCAAGGGTGGTTGAGAGCTCGATGGCGATGCAGTCGGGCTTCACCCGCTCCACCGCCTCACGCACGAGGTGGGCGAACTCCAGCCGGTAGTGGAGGATGGGGAGGGCGTGGACGGGACCGAAGGTTTCGAGATGGAGGCGATGGGCCATGGCGGGATCCGTTCTTACTTCAGATACCGCAGCGCCTCTTCCCCCAGGATCCGCTCCACCGCCAGGGGAAGGACCGCCCCCGGCTCCTGTTCGGCGGCCTGCATCATCTTCAGGGCGTAGCGGGCGATGTTGATCCCGTCCCGCACCGAGTAGAGCTCGTCAGAGGCGTGGGCCCGCTGGAGGAACTCCACCACGTAGCGCAGGATGCGGCTCGGGGCGAAGGGGAGGTTCTCCTTGAGGATGGCGAGCTCCTCGTCCGCCTCGGGAAAGTCGATGTAGATCTGGGGCTGAAGGCGGGAGTGGATGTACTCCGGCACCTCGAAGGTTGAGGCGTCCTCGTTCATGGTGACGACGATGCGGAACTCGGGCGCGGCCTTGATCCGCAGGCCGGTGATGATCGACTCCACGTAGCGGCGGTCGTCGAGGAGCGGGGCGAGCGACGCCCACGCCTTCTCGCTCATCCGGTTCCCCTCGTCGAGGATGAGGACCCCACCCTTCACCATGGCGGTGACGAGCGACGAGGCGGCGTACTGGATCCTGCCGTCCGGGCCGATCACCGGGGTGACGATCAGGTCCTCGGGGCGGGTGTCCATGGTTGCCTGGAAGAGGTAGACCTTGCGCCCGAGGGCCCGGGCCGCGGCATAGGCGAGGGTGGTCTTTCCCACCCCCGGCTTGCCGATGAGGCGCGGGTTGAAGGGGATGTCCCGCTCGTCGATCACGAGCCAGGCCGCGAGGAGCTGGCGCAGCAGCTCCTCCTGCCCCACCCACTTGAGCGGCAGCTCTACCGGGCTCGCCAGGGAAAGGGTTATTCCGTCCAAAGTTATGTGTTCCATATAAGTAAACTCCGGCAAATCGGGCGAAAAGTGAATGGTGAAAAGGACTTATTCACTTTTGACCTTTCACGTATTGCGTTCGTGCAGATACATCATTGCCAGTCGCGCCCGGTTCTCCAGGCACTGCGGGCAGAGTTTCCCGGCATCCCGCCACACCTCTTCCGCCAACCACTCCCCGGCCTCGACAAAGACCGATCGGGTACTATCCGCCGTGAATTCAGAGCGGCAGATGGCACATACCGGGAGGCTCCCTTCACCCTTCACCTTTCACCTTTCACGTTTTCCAGCACCAGATCAGCCAGGCACTCGATGAAGCGGGGAGAGTCGTTCAGCGAGGGGATGCGCTGGAAGTTCGCGATGCCAAGCTCCTTGGCCTCCTCTGCGTACTGGACATCGATCTCGTACAGGGTCTCGATGTGGTCGGACACGAACGAGAGGGGCACCACGAGGAGGTTCTCGCACCCCGCTTCCCCCAGCCGCTTGAGCATCTCCTCGGTGGAAGGCTCGAGCCACTTGACCGGGCCGGCCCGGGACTGGAAGGCGAGATGGTAGTCGATGTCACCCAGTCGCGCCATCACGAGGCTCACCGTCTCGATGATATGGGAGAGATAGGGGTCTCCCGCGTCGATGAAGGACTGGGGGAGGGAATGGGCGGAGAAGAGGAGATGGACTCCGTCCCGGTCCGGGAAGCGGGCGAGCCCCTCCTCGATCTTCTCGCAGAGGGCCTCGATATAGAGAGGATGGTTATAGAAGCGGTCGATGGTGGTGAGCTGGAACTGCACCCCGGCCTCGCCGAGCACCCGCTGGAGCTCGTTGAGGCTCGAGCCGGTGGTGGCCCGGGAGAAGTGGGGGTAGAGGGAGAGGGCAATGACCCGCGATATCCCCTCCTTCCTGATCGCCGCCAGCGCCTCCAGGGTGGAGGGGCGCCAGTAGCGCATCGCCACGAAGCAGCGGTAACCCTCGCCCAGCTGCTTTTCGAGCGCCCGGGCCTGGGCCTCGGTGAGCTCCCGGATCGGCGACCGGCCGCCGATCTGCTCGTAACAGGCAACCACCTTCGGTGCGCGCCGTTTGACGATGAACCGGGCGATGAGCGGCTGGAGAAACGACGGGCCGATCTTGATAATGTCCCGGTCGGAAAAGAGGTTGAGGAGAAACGGCTGAACGGCGTCGAGGGAGTCCGGCCCCCCCATCTGGAGGAGAAGGACGGCGGTTGGAGCGGACATGGAAGCCTCCTGGTCTCACGTAGTGGCACTTCTGCTGCTTTTCGATGATTCAACCGGAACCCGCCGGACGAGAAATTACTATACAAGCGCCGCGGGTGGAGGTCAACACGGAAGATGCCCCGGTTCCTCGGGGACAAGCCGCAGGAATCCGCTTGCGTCGGCGAAAAAACCGGATTCGCCCGCGATTACCGGTTGACAGGGGGTGCGGGAAAGTATAGTAATGGGAAGCGGCCGCCCGCCGTGCAGTCGGACCGTTCGGCGGAATGGGCGGGCAATCGGGACATCCGGGAGGGATCATGGGCATCACTCTTTTGGACATGCTGAAAAACAACGGACTGATCACCCGGGAGCAGTTCGACGAAGCCCTGAAGAACCGCGTCCTCTATGGCGGCAAGATCGGCACCAGCCTCATCGAACTGGGCTACGTCCGCGAAGACGATCTCGCCCGCTTTCTGAGCGGGAAGCTGGCGGTCCCCTTCGTCGATCCCTCCCGCCTCCTGGCGATCCCCCCCGAGATCATCGACCTCATCCCCCGGGAACTCGCCCTCAAGTACCGGGTCATCCCCATCTATCGCAACAAGAAGCAACTCAACCTGGTCATGGCCGACCCCGCCGACCTGAAGGCCATCGACGAGATATCCTTCATCACCGGCTTTATCATCAGGCCGGTCATCGCCCCGGAGGTGCGGCTCGTCCAGGCCCTCGGCAAATACTACCAGTACGAGATCGAACCCCGCTACCAGCAGATCATCGACCGGATGGAAAATGAAAAAGAGGCCACCCATGCCTCAGCTGCGCTGGCGGAAGCCACTCCGGCAATTCCCACGCCGGAACCGGCCTCTGAGCTGATTGACATCCCCCCGTTGCCTGAACCCGCCCCGTTGGTCCCGGGCAGCGAAGAAGACCTTGAAGAAGTAGAAGAACTGGAAGAGGTCGAGGTCATCGACGACGAGGAGTGGCTGCGGCGCGTCGGACACTACTCCATCGACGCCGCCTCCCAGTCCCTCGCCCGGGCCGAGGACCGGGAAGAGATCGCCGCGATCCTCATGGGCTACCTTGGACAGGAGTTCGACCGGGTCGCCCTGTTCGTGATCCGGGGGGAGACGATTACCGGCTGGAAGGGGTTGCGGCACCAGGAAGAGCTCAGGGATTTCGACAGGCTGGTCGTCTCGACCGGCTCCCCGTCGGTGCTCAGGACCGTGGCCGAGGGTCAGGGTTACTACCTCGGCGCCATCCCCGACACCCCCATGAATGCCGTGATGCTCGACGGCCTCGGTGGCGGGAAACCCGCCGCGGCCCTCCTGCTGCCGCTCGCCATCATGGGCCGGGTGGTCAACATCCTCTACCTGGAAGGGGGCGAGAAGGACCTCGGGGAACGCTTCGTCGAACTGCATCGCCTCCTGGCCAAGACCGCCCTCGCCTTCGAGATCCTCATCTTCCGCGAGAAGATCCTCATGCTCTGAACCGGTCCGAAGCATGGCCACCCTGCGCTACACCATAGCCGTCATCCTCATCGTCGCCATCCCCGCGGCCATCGTCTACTGGCTGCTCATCCACCCCTTCGTCCGCCTCTGGCGCCGGCTCGGCATCGGCTGTTCCTACGCCGTCATCTGCCCCGTCATCGCCGGGGTGATGGGAGGGATGTTCCTCGCGCGTGAACGGCTCCTCGCCGCTGACCCCGGCACGAGCTATCCGCTCGTCCTCCTCGGCCTCGTCTGCCTCGCCGTCGCCGGCTGGCTGCTGAAAACGCTCCGCAAGAAGCTGCCGACCCGGGTCCTCATCGGTGTGCCGGAGCTCGCCCCGCAGCCCACGGCGAGCCCGCCCATCACCGACGGCATCTACGCCCGCATCCGTCACCCCCGCTATGTCCAGATGACCCTCGCCCTGTTGGGCTATGCCCTCATCGCCAACTACCCGGCCGCCTACGGCGCCTTCCTTCTCTGGTGCGCCGGGATTTACGCGGTCGTCCTCCTCGAAGAGCGGGAACTGGAGGCCCGGTTCGGCGAGGCATACCGGGAGTACTGCCGCAGGGTGCCGCGGTTCGTGCCCCGCTTCGGAAAGCGGGTGTAATCCGCCGCTCCCTTACATCTCGACCCGCGTCACCACACCCTGGAGCTTGCTCGCCGGGAGCTTGTTGAACTGAACGAAGTTGGGGGTGAGCTTCTTGATCGCCGAGAAGACCTTCCAGGCGGGATTAGTGGTGGCGATATCCTCGATACCGTAGAAGATGACCTTCTCCTGGATGTCGTGCTTCTTCAGGAGCTTCTCTATCTCTATCACCTCCATGTAGCCCGCCCGGATCTCGAAGGCATCGAGCCCCGGGCCGAGTCCCGTTGTCAGGTGGCTCTTGAGGCCGAACGGCTCGTCGGTCCGGATGATGGAGATGAAGACGTTACGCTCGTAGATGATGTTGCTCCGGATGATGCAGTGGATGACGTAGGGGGGTACGACCGGTGCTTCCCGGGTGAAGAAGAGGCCGGTGCCGGGAATGTTTTTCCCCTTGGCATAGATCTGTTCGTAGGAGAGGAGGAACGTCTCCAGGTCGAGGGGCTTCAGTGCCCGGTAGAGGGCGCGCTGGCCCCGGGTCCAGACGAGGATGGTGACAAAGGGGACGGCGGCGAGGATGATCGACCAGTAGCCGCCGTGGGGAAGCTTGTTGAGGTTGGAGACGAGAAAGACGGCATCCACCAGGGTGACGAAGAGCGCGATGGGCACCTTCCACTTCTTGGTGGTGCGGGCAAAGATCATGGTCATCATGATGCCGGTGATGGTCATGGTGCCGGTGACCGCAAGGCCGTAGGCCGCGGCCAGGTTCTCCGACTTGCGGAAGATGAGCATGATGAAGATAACGAGCCCCATGAGGAACCAGTTGACCGAGCCGATGTAGATCTGGGACTTGAGGTGGCTGGAGGTGTAGTCCACCTTCATGAGGGGCATGATCCGGGTGGTGATCCCCTGGTAGACGATGGAGAAGACCCCGCTGATGAGGGCCTGGGAGGCGATGACCGTGGCGATGATGGTGAGGACGAGGAACGGGATGTAGAGGAGCCGCGATTGCCCCTGCACCATCTCGAAGAGGACGTTCTTGGTATCGGGGTGCTGGAGGGCGAACGCCCCCTGTCCCAGGTAGTTGATCACCAAAGCGCAGAAGACGAAGTACCAGGCCCGGACGATCGGCCGCCGGCCCAGGTGCCCCATGTCGGCGTAGAGGGCCTCGCCGCCGGTGGCGCAGAGGATGACCTCCGAGAGGACGAAGAAGGCGGCCATCCCGTTGTCCATGAAGAACCTGACGGCGTAGTGAGGGCTGACCGCCGCGACGATCCGCGGGCAACCGGCGATGGCGATGAGGCCGGAGAGCGTGAGGGCGGCAAACCAGATGACCATGAGGGGGCCGAAGGCGCCCGCCACCTTGTCGGTCCCCTTGAACTGGAAGACGAAGAGGCTGACGGCAATCAGGGCGGCGATCAGGATAAGCACACCCTGGCTGGTCCCTTCCAGGCCGGGAATGAGCACCATCCCTTCCACCGCCGAGAGGATACTGATGGCGGGGGTGATCACGCCGTCGCCCAGGAGGAGCGACACCCCGACAAAGGAGAGGAAGCCGACGAAGGCGACCCGGCGACCCGACTTCAGCATGCGGACGAGGATCTCCTTGAGGACGATCGTCCCCCCCTCCCCCTTGCGCCCGAGGCTCATGGCGAGCCAGGCGTACTCGACGGTCACGAGGATGAGCAGAGTCCAGACCACCAGAGAAAGAATGCCGAAGACGTTCGCCTCGGTAGGTTTCGTCAGGGCAAAGATCACCGTCAGGGTATAGATCGGGCTCGTGCCGATGTCGCCAAAGACCAGCCCCATCGACTTGATGATCCCGCCGAAATATGAATCACCTCTGCCGGTTTTCATAGCAGCTCCCGTCCGTTAATGAACCACGTAGTTATAGCATTTCGCGCCCGCCGTGACAACTCCAATCCCTGTTTCCTCCTTGACTTTTCAACCGCTTCCCAGTAATTTAAGATGTTTATTGACAGAAATCGGCGCACCCGCGGAGGCGATCCATGGATTACAAAGACACCCTCAATCTGCCGGTAACGGCATTCCCCATGAAGGCCAACCTGACCCAGAAGGAGCTGGAAATCCTCGCCGGCTGGGAAAAATCGGGGCTCTACGGGAAGATCGAGGAAGCCGGCCGGGGCAAACCGAAATACATCCTCCACGACGGCCCGCCGTACGCCAACGGCCACATCCACATCGGCCACGCCCTCAACAAGATCCTCAAGGACATCATCCTGAAGGGGAAGCGGATGAGCGGCTTCGATGCACCTTACGTGCCGGGATGGGACTGCCACGGTCTCCCCATCGAGCTGCAGGTGGAGAAGAACCTGGGGAGCAAGAAGCACGAGATCTCCAAGCTGGAGATGCGCAAGCAGTGCCGGGAGTATGCGGCGAAGTTCATCGGCATCCAGCGTGACGAGTTCAAGCGGCTCGGGGTGCTGGGGGACTGGGAAACCCCCTACCTCACCATGAACTACGAATACGAGGGGATCACCGCGGCGGAGCTCGCGAAGTTCGCCGGGAACGGCGGGCTGTACCGGGGGAAGAAACCGGTCCACTGGTGCTCCTCCTGCGTCACCGCCCTGGCCGAGGCGGAGGTCGAGTACGCCGACCACAAATCCCCCTCCATCTATGTGAAATTCCCGCTGATCGATGACATATCTGCCGCCGTGCCGGCGCTCGCCGGCCGGAAGGTCTCCGTGGTGATCTGGACCACCACCCCCTGGACGATCCCGGCCAACCTGGCGATCTCGCTCCACCCCGACTTCACGTACGCTGCAGTGGCGGTGGGAGACGAGGTGCTGATTGTCGCCGAGGGGCTGAAGGACAGCTTCCTTGCCGCCAACAAGCTGGAGGGAACGGTGCTCGCCACCTTCCCGGCCACGGTCCTCGACCACAAGCGCTGCAAGCACCCCCTCTACGACCGGGAGTCCATCATCCTCCTGGGTGAGCACGTGACACTCGAAGCGGGCACCGGCTGCGTCCATACCGCCCCGGGGCACGGCCAGGACGACTACGAGATGGGGCTCAAGTTCGGCCTCGACATCTACAACCCGGTGGATAACCACGGCAAGTTCATCGGCAACCTGGAGTTCTTCGGCGGCGAGTTCGTCTTTGCCGCCAACCCCCACGTCATCGAGAAGCTCCGGGAGGTGGGCGCCCTGGTGGGCGCCGGTGAGGTAACCCACTCCTATCCCCACTGCTGGCGCTGCAAGAAGCCGATCATCTTCCGTGCCACCGAGCAGTGGTTCATCTCCATGGCGGCGAACGAGCTGCGCCAGCAGGCGCTGGACGCCATCAACCACGTCGACTGGGTCCCCAAGTGGGGGCGGGAGCGGATCTACGGCATGATCGAGAACCGCCCCGACTGGTGCATCTCCCGCCAGCGCTCCTGGGGGGTACCGATCACCGCCTTCTCCTGCACCTCCTGTGGCGAGTACCTGGCCGACGGCCCGACCATGGAGTTCGTTGCCGAGATCTTCAAGAAGGAGAGCGCCGACGTCTGGTTCGACTGGGAAGCGGAACGGCTCCTGCCCCCTGGAACGAAATGTCCCACGTGTGGCGCCACATCCTTCACCAAGGAGATGGATATCCTCGACGTCTGGTTTGACTCGGGCGTCTCCCACGCGGCGGTGCTTGAGCCGCACCCGCAGCTCTCCTCCCCGGCGGACATGTACCTGGAGGGAAGCGACCAGCACCGTGGCTGGTTCCACTCCTCGCTCCTGGAGAGTGTCGGTACGCGCGGCCGCGCCCCCTACCGGACCGTCCTCACCCACGGCTTCGTCGTCGACGGACAGGGGCGGAAGATGAGCAAGTCGGTGGGAAACGTCGTGGCGCCGGAAGAGGTGATCAAGAAGTTCGGCGCCGAGATCCTCCGCCTCTGGGTAGCGGCCCAGGATTACCGGGACGATATCCGCATCTCCCCGGAAATCCTCACGCGGCTCGCCGAGGCGTACCGCCGTATCCGCAACACCTGGCGCTACATCCTCGGCAATATCAATGATTTCGACCCGGCCGCCGACTGCATCCCCTTCGAGCAGATGCCGGAGCTTGACCGCTGGGCCCTCCACCAGCTGGAAGCCCTCACGGAGAAGGTACTGAAGGCGTACGACGAGTACGAGTTCCACGTTCTCTACCACGCAGTGAACGGCTTCTGCACCGTGGAAATGAGCGCCTTCTACCTCGATATCCTCAAGGACCGGGTCTACACGAGCCGGAAGGACTCCCTGGAGCGCAGGAGCGCCCAGACCGTCATGTACCGCATCCTCGACACCCTGGTGCGCCTCGTCGCCCCGGTCCTCTCCTTCACCGCCGACGAGGTCTGGGAGTTCATCCCCGGCGAGCGCGAGGCGAGCGTCCATGTCGCCGCCTTCCCCGAGCCACATCCGGAGTGGAAGGACGATACCCTCGTGGAGCGCTGGGAGCGGATCATCAAGGTACGGGGCGAGGTCTCCAAGGCCCTGGAGCAGGCCCGGGTCGCCAAGGTCATCGGCCACTCCCTGGACGCCGCCGTCGCCATCGCGGCGCCGGCCGAGCTTCTCGCATTCCTGCGCGAGTATGCCGCCGAGCTGAAGAGCGTCTTCATCGTCTCAAAGGTGGAGCTGGTGGAGGAGATTGCCGGCGAGAGCTACGCGGCTGAGGGGATCGACGGGCTCGCCATCCGGGTGACCGCGGCGCCCGGAGCGAAGTGCGAGCGCTGCTGGTGCTACGACGAGGAGATCGGGAAGGATAGCGAGCATCCGACCATCTGCCCCAAGTGCCTCGCAGCGGTGAAGTAGGAACGGACATGAAACCGAAATACCTCATACTCCTCGCGGTCTCCACCATCGTCCTTCTCCTCGACCAGGCGACGAAGCTCTACATCGACCGGACCATGGACCTCCACACCTCCGTGACCGTCGTGCAGAACTTCTTCAACATCACCTATCTCCGCAACAAGGGGGCGGCCTTCAGTTTCCTCGCCAACTTCAGCTACCGCCTCCCCTTCTTCATCCTCATCTCCCTGGTTGCGGCGGCCGTGATCCTCGTGGTGTTCCACAAACTGCGCGACGACCAGCGGTTCACGGTGGTAGCGCTGGCCCTCATCTTCTCCGGAGCGCTGGGAAATCTCATCGACCGGGTCCGGCTCGGCGAAGTAATCGACTTTCTCGATGCCCACTGGTACGAGCACCACTGGCCCGCCTTCAAC
This sequence comes from Geobacteraceae bacterium, assembly GCA_024281055.1. GTDB lineage: Bacteria > Desulfobacterota > Desulfuromonadia > Geobacterales > Geobacteraceae > JAMXLF01. The sequence goes on along the minus strand of JAMXLF010000082.1, from coordinate 29,262 downwards.
GTGGCCGACTCGGCCATCTGCGTCGGCGTAGCGTTCCTGGCCATCGACATGATCATCGAGGAGCGCAGGCAGAAGGGGAAATAGTCTCCTGCAGCACGGTTGTCTAAGTCATCAGAATGCGAAAAGCCCGCTTTGTGCGGGCTTTGTCGTTTCTTCAGGCGGGCTCCCATTACTGCTCGATGATGCCTCTTCAGCGGACGCGGCCGGGATCAGCCGGGAGGATTTAGATTATCTGCTGGCACAGCCGAGAGACGCGACGATGCCGCGGTTGACTGAGGAGAAAGCTTGACGGGACCGCTTTCGTGAAGTACCATAAACTCATAATCCGGCTAGCCGGAATTTGGAAGGAGTGTCCACATGGACATGGTAAAACTGGGAAAAAAAGGACAGGTTTCCATCCCCAAGTCCGTTCTCAAGCGGGTCGGCATCTCCGGCGAAGTCCCACTTCTCGTGGAAACGACCGAAGATGGCGCCATTGTCCTTCGCCAGGCAGCGGTGTATCCGGTCGAGATCTACAGCGACGCGCGGATCGAGGAATTTCTTGAGGAAGACCGCCTGACCCCCGACGAAGCCAGGCGGATAAAGGCTGCCATCAAAAAGAAGAAGGCGGCATGAGGCTCTTCCTCGACGCGAACATCCTCTTCACCGCTGCCTATTCGCCCGAGGGGATAGCCCGGTCGCTCTTCGACCTTGCGGAGGCCGGTTATTGTTCCCTCTGCACGTCTGCCTTCGCACTGGACGAGGCGCGAAGAAACCTCGCCAAGAAGGCGGAGGCAAAGCTTCCCCGGCTGGAACGCCTCCTTCCCCTTCTGACGGTCGCCCCCGAACCCCCGCCTGAAAAAGTCGCCTGGGCGCAAGGTCTGCCGCTTCCCCCGAAGGACGCGCCGATCATGGCCGCCGCCGTTCTCTGCGCCGCCGATATCCTGATCACCGGCGATCGCAGGGACTTCGGGCATCTGTTCGGGAAAAGCGCGGAGGGAGTGCGGGTGCTGAGCCCGCGGGAGACGCTGGAAGTGGTGTTGCAACGGGGGCAACGATGCTGATCCGACTCTTCATCCTCTTCGCCGTCATCCCCGTGATCGAGGTCTACCTGCTGATCAAGGTGGGAAGCCTGATCGGCGCGGTGCCGACGGTGCTCCTCCTCCTTGCCATCAGCATGGTAGGTGCGTGGCTCGTGCGGCACCAGGGGTTCGGGATCATGCGCCGCATCCAGAATGAGCTCGCTCAGGGGAGACTCCCCGCCGCCGAGCTCCTCGACGGCGCCATGGTGCTCGTGGGGGGTGTGCTCCTCGTTACCCCCGGTTTCTTCACCGATTTTCTCGGCCTCTTCTTCCTCATCCCCTTTACCCGCGCCATCATCAAGCGGTTTGTCGGCCTCTGGCTGCAGCGGCGCCTCGATCGCGGGACGCTCACGATCCGCCGGTTCTGAAGGTGCTGACGTGGCGACCCGTGAGTCCCGGAACTTTCAGGGCTGCCTGTCTGCGCGTTTCACCCCGATGGCAGCGTGTATCCGTTCCATGATCGTGAGAGGGTTGATCGGCTTTTCAAAGTAGCCGTTGCACCCCGCAGCCATAGCCTTTTCCCGGTCTCCCACCATGGCGTGAGACGTGATGGCGACGATGGGAATGGCTCCTGCCCCCGAGTTCCGTATCCTCCGGGTCACCTCGGTGCCGTCTATCCCCGGCAGATTGATGTCCACGATGATAAAAAACGGGCGGGCCTTCACGGCGAGGTCAACGCCTTCCTCTCCAGTTTCCGTGGCGATCACTTCGTAGCCGCTTCTTTTCAAGACGTACGTGATGAGCCGCAGGTTCTCACGGTTGTCCTCGATCACCAGTACTTTCTTCATGATGCAGTCTCCTTGCAGCGCACCACCAGCACTGTCAGATCGTCGGGAGGAGTGTCCTGCAGCGCCGGTATGGAGGTGATGATATCCACCATGTCCGCGGCGCTTGCCGCTTCGCCGATCCTCGCGGCCAGTTTGTGTCTGTCGAGGGATATCTCGGGCTGGGCGTCGATGAGGCCGTCGCTGTAGAGGACGAGGGCATCCCTCGGTGCAAACGTGACCGTCCCCTCCAAATACCGGTCTCCGCTCGGTATTCCCAGGGGGACCCCCCGCGGCAGGAGCTCTTCGACGGTCCCGTCGGCGCGGCGCAGAAAGACGTAGCCGTGGCCGCAGTCGACAAAGGTCATGGTGCGCGCGGCGGTATCAAGGCGGGCGTGGAAGAGAGTCACGAAGCGGTCGGAGTTCTCCAGGTCGACCCGGAGTGCCCGCTCAGCGAGTTGCAGTGCCCGGGCCGGGTGGACCTGGTGGGCAACCGCGTGGATCGTCGCCCGCACCGTGGCCATGAGCATTGCAGCGCCCAGCCCGTTCCCCATGACGTCGCCGAGGGTGAGGGCGACGATGCCGGGGGAAACCTCCAGCCAGTCGAAGAAATCGCCCCCCACCTGGTGGGCCGGCAGGCAGCGGGCGGCCATATCGAAACCCTTAAGCTCGGGGTAGCGGCGCGGCAGGAGCTTCGTCTGCACCTCGGCCGCACACGCGAATTCGGCCTGGAGCAGCAGGCGCTCCTCCTCACTTGCCCTGAGCGCCTCCTCCGCCTTCTTGCGCGCTGAGATGTCCCTCATGATGGCGATGTTGCCCGACGGCACCTCTTCCTCATCGAGCCGTTTCATGGCGCAGACTTCGCCGTCGAAGACCTCGCCGTTCCGCTTCCACAGGGATACCTCCATCGGCAGACAGGTGGCAAATCCCCCCGGCTCGGGGAAGGAAGCACCGATCCTCCCGTACCCATCCTCGTCGGCATAGAAGAGACTCTCGTTCTTCCCGAGCACCTCTCCCTCCTCGTAACCGAAGATCTCCCGCAGGGCGGGCTGGTTGGCGTCGATAACCACGTGTTCCACGTCGGTGACGATGATGGCGTCCCGCATGCTGTTGTAGAGGTTGCGGTAAATCCGCGCCCTCTGGCGAATCTCCACGTTGGCCCTTTCCAGTTCCGCAACCTTCTCCTCGATCTTGGCCGTAACGATGTGGGTATATTCCTTCACATACGTTTCCTCTTCTTCGAGGAGTTCGTGCCGTATCGCCCCCCGCCGGCCCTCTTCTCTGGTCAGGACGGCGTATACTTCGGCCCAGAATACGTCGGGGCTTTTCGGCTTGACGACAAAGGCGTCCGCTCCCAGCGCCATGGCGAGCTGCTCATCCCGGTAGCCGGTGTAGACCGAAGAGTAGAAGAGAAAGGGTATGTCCCTGAGTCCCGGATCGCTCTTCATCCTGCGCAGGAATTGGAAACCGTCCATCCGCGGCATGAGGGCATCGGAAATGATGAGCGCCGGATGGTGGCGCAGGGCCATTTCCAGCCCCGCCTCGCCGTCCTCCGCCTCGATGGCCTCGAAGCCGTGCATTTCCATGATATAGCGCAGGATCTTCCTGTCCGCCGCGTTGTCGTCCACGATGAGTGCCTTCATGACCGTCTCCGTTCACTCTCCGCCGTCTACGGGGATGACCATCACGAACCTGCTCCCGCGGCCGGCTTCACTGGTTAGGTGTATCTCTCCCCGCAACGCTTCCGTGACGAGCTTCCTGGTGAGGTAGAGGCCGAGGCCGGTGCCGGAAACCCGCGGGCGCAACCGTGAATCGATGCGGGTGAAGGGTTCGAATATCCGCGGCAGGTCCGGCCCGTCGATGCCGATGCCGGTGTCCTGCACCGCTATCTCCACGTATCCCCGGCAGTGCGTTTCCGCATCCCCGACTCTTGCCTTCGCGCTGGGAATCTCCCCGGCAGTCACCGAGATGCTTCCTTTTTCAGTATACTTTACCGCATTGCTCAGGAGGTTGAGCAGGCACTGCATCAGCCTGCGGCGGTCATGGCGTGTCATGGGGCGGTGGAGGTTTTCCACGTGCAGCGCCAGTCCCTTGTCGCGGATCTCCTTCTCCACTGTGGTCACCGCTTCTGCCACCACGTCATGGAGGTCGAAACTCCCCCTGTCAATCTCGATCTGCCCCGCTTCGATCTTCGAGACGTCGATGACGTCGTTGATGAGGGACAGGAGGTGTTCGCCCGCATTGAGGACAATGGCGAGATTCTCCTTCTGCTCGCTGTTCAGGGGACCCACCCACTCGTCGAGGAGGATGCTGGAGAGGCCGATGACCGAATTGAGCGGCGTCCGCAGTTCATGGCTCATGGAGGCGATGAACATGGACTTGATCCGGTCGACCTCCCGTAGTTTCCGGTTGGCCTGCTCCAGCTCCATGGTCCGCTCCTCGACCTTTTTTTCCAGGGTGGCGGCATGGGAGAGCGTCTCTTCGTAGAGGCGGACGTTTTCCAGGAGGAGTGCCACATGGGCCGTAATGGTCTCCACCAGACGCAGTCTCCTGTCGGGCGGTTGCGCCTCGTTCCGGCTGAAGAGACAGAGGACCCCGACGCAGATGCGTTTCCCGGTAACGAGCGGAAATGCGGCGTGAAAGCAGATATCCTCCCCGTGGTGGAGATCTTTCCCGCCAAAACGTGCCACCTCTTCCCGGCTGCGGAGTATGATCGGCTCGAAATTGCCGCTGCAGCTCCTGTACAGGCATTCACTCGGCGCCTTCTCGCCGGTGGCCGCATCGAAGGTCACCATTGCGGCCGCGCCCCGGTGCGCGGTGAAGCGCAGGCTCCCGTCGTTGTTCAGGACGCAGATGCTCCCCTCGGCGAGCCCGACGATCTCCATGGTCTCCTTGAGAACCCGGTCGAGCACTTCCCGCAGGTCAAGAAGGCTCGAGCAGGCGGTGACGACCCGGTTTATCGTCAGGAGTTCCTCGTTGTACGTCCTGATCTCCTCTTCGGCGAGCTTGCGTTCGGTGATGTCAGAGATGAGCCCGTCGTATGCCACAAGCCTCCCCTCGCCGTTAAAGTGCGGGACCGGCCTGTTCTTCACCCAGCGGATCCTGCCATCCTTGTGGTAGATGCGGTGCTCCAGCGGGGGGGCTTCGTTCCCCGAGAGGATCAGGGCCGCCTGTTCCACGACTGCCTGCCGGTCTTCTTCGTGGACCATCTGCAGCCAGAGGCCGGGGTCGGCTGCATAATCCTCGGGGGTGTAGCCTGTTACCGCGACACAGCCGGAACTGTGGGAGGTCCCCCTCGGGCGCCCATCCTCGACCTGGACCGAGTAGGTATAGCCGGTGATCGATTCCACAAGGCGGCGGTAACGTGTCTCGCTCTCCTTGAGCGCCGTTTCGGTCTGTTTCCGTTCTGCGACCTCGGCTGCAAGCTGGGCGGTCCGCTCCGTAACCCGCAGTTCGAGGGTTTCGTTGAGCTCCTTCAACTCCGCAAGGGTCTGCTGGAAAATGAAGAACATGTAGTAGATGATGTGGAGAAACGCCACCAGGCGCAGGAGGTGCCAGAGCCACCAGTCGGCGGATCAGGTGAAGGAAAACGGGAAGAGCACCCCCGCCATACCGAAGAGGAGGCAGAGGCTGGCGAAGAGGAAATCGTCGAATCCCACCCCGGCACGATAGCGAGTGACGAACCGTGCCGCAGCAACGAGGAAGAAAACCCCTCCTGCGGCGTTGATGAACTTTGCCGCCAGCGTATACCCTTCACCGTCGATCATCTCCGGAAGAACACCGGGAGAGGCGATCACGAAGAGGCCGAAACATGCGACCACGCCGACCGTGACGAACGGCAGGAGATCGGCGGCCCGAGACCGGGATGCGCGGGGGGGGAGCCATACGAGGGAGAAGAGGATCCCGGCGAATAGATTCGAAGCGCTGCGCAGCCCCACGAAGGGCGCCCCAAGCGTTTGAGCGGCGTGGAGACTGTCGAGGATACCCATGGCGAGAAGACCGCTGGCGATCCAGACATGGGGTGTAAGATCCCGATTCTCTTTTCGGATGAACAGGAGAAGGAGGGCCAGGGAGAAAGCCGCCAGAATCCCCAGGGATTCCATGAATGCATGGAGTGGGGCATGGACCAGCTTCCAGGCCGGCAACAGAAGGTGGAGCAGCACGATGGCGGCGATCGGGATGACCACACCGAGGATGAGCATGCCGGTAATGCCATTAATGCCATACAGGAAATGGCTCTTTCCCGGGGGGGTGTTCTTCTCAGCGTTCATCATCATGCCCCATCAGGCGTTTTCGCCTGGTTCTGATCGTGGGGTCCTTCTTCCGGCCCATTCTGCCGGCAGTTCTCAGTATAGGGCGGATAAACGATTTTTCAAGGTGCGGGTGTTTCCCTCTCCCTTACCCTCCAATTCCGTTTTTACCTTGAATATCCCGTTCATCCCGGTTACATTAATCTTTCCGAGAAGAAGCATGAATTACATAGCCGATCTGCATACTCATTCTCCGTACTCCCGGGCGACAAGCCGGGAGAGCACCCTCATGGGGCTCGCCGCCTGGGCGCGGGTGAAGGGGATCACCGTCGTCGGCACGGGCGACTTCACCCACCCCGGCTGGTTTCGCCATCTGACGGAGGAGCTGGAGCCGGCCGAGCCGGGGCTCTTCCGGCTGAAGCGGGATAAGGAGATCCCATCGCCGCTTCCGGGGGTGACCCCGGCAGCGGCGCCGGTCCGCTTCCTCCTTTCCGCCGAGGTGAGCAGCATCTACAAGCGCCACGGCGCCACCCGCAAGGTCCACAACCTCCTCTACGTCCCCGATTTTGCCGCTGCCGCGCGCGTTAACGCCCGCCTGGCCGGTATCGGCAACATCGCGTCGGACGGCCGTCCCATCCTCGGCCTCGACAGCCGCGACCTCCTGGAGATCCTTCTCGAAGCCGCACCGGAGGGGTTCCTCGTCCCGGCCCACGTCTGGACCCCGTGGTTTTCCTTGTTCGGCTCCCGCTCGGGCTTTGACAGTATCGAGGAGTGCTTCGGCGACCTTACCCCCCATGTCTTCGCCCTGGAGACGGGGCTCTCCTCCGACCCGGCCATGAACCGCCTCATCTCGACCCTGGACCGGCTTGCCCTCGTCTCCAACTCAGACTGCCACTCCCCCGCCAAGCTCGGCCGTGAGGCAAACCTCTTCGCCACCGGCCTCGATTTCTTCGCCCTGCGCGACGCCATTCGCGCCAACCGGCGCGGGACCTTCCGGGGTACGGTAGAGTTCTTTCCGGAGGAGGGGAAGTACCACGCCGACGGCCACCGCGCCTGCGGGGTCTGCCTCGACCCGGTGGAGACTCGCCGGCTGGAAAGCCTCTGTCCGGCCTGCGGCAAGCCCCTCACGGTCGGCGTGCAGCACCGGGTACTGGAGCTTGCCGACCGGGATGAGCCTCTCATTCCGGACGATGCGCCGGAGGTCTTCAGTCTCATCCCGCTTCCCGAGGTCCTTGGCGAAATCCTTGGCGTCGGCCCCGGTTCCAAGGCAGTGCTGTGCGAGTACGCCCGAACCATTGCCCGCTTCGGCTCTGAGTTCGGGCTCGTCCTCCACACGCCCCTGGAAGAGATCCGCAATCAATCCGTCCTCCTCGGAGAGGCAATGGCCCGGATCCGCAACGGTCGGGTGCACCGGCAGTCTGGTTACGACGGGGAGTACGGGGTAATCAGGGTGTTCGCCCCGGGAGAGCTGACGCAACTTATCGGTGCGGATCGGCTGTCCGGATCGCACCGATCGCTTTTCGACGAGGGCCCATGACAGATTCCCGACAGATTTCCTCCACCCGGGTCACCCTGGTACTGGTCCTCACCACCTTTCTCTGGGGGGGGAGTTTCGTTGCCAACAAGCTCGGTTTCCGCGAGATCCCTCCGGTCACCTTCATGTTCCTCCGTTTTGCGCTTGCCACCATCATCATGGGAGGATACTGTCTCAAGCGGCTCCCGGGCATGAACCGGGACATAGCGCGAAGGGGGGCAATAGTCGGCTTGGCTCTGGCGGCTACCAACCTTTCCTTCGTGGTCGGGCTCTTCGGTACCACCGCCTCCCGGGCTGGCTTTCTCAACAACCTCTTTGTCCTTCTCATCCCGCTCATCTGCTTTCTCTTCTGGCGGGAGCGGGTAGACCGGTGGAACCTGGCGGGGATCGCCCTTGCCCTCGCGGGGCTCTGGCAGCTGGCCCGGGGCGGCGTCGCGGGGTTCAGCCACGGCGACCTCCTCTCCACGGTCTGCGCCCTGTTCATCTCCTTCCATATCATCCTGGTTTCGCGGGTCCTCAGGGACGAGGACGTCTATCTCGTCTCCCTGGTGCAGTTCGCCACCGTGGCGGCCATCGGCGGCATCCTTGTCGCGGTTTTGCCGTGGCAGCCGTTCCGGGTCGGCCCGGTTTCCGCCGGGGCGCTCCTCTATTGCGCGGTGTTCCCGACGGTCATCTGCTTCACCCTGCAGAACTCCTTCCAGCGCTATACGACACCTACCAAGGCGGGCCTCATCTACACCCTCGACCCGGTCTGGAGCATGCTCGGGGGGGTGCTGCTCCTCAGCGAACGCCTTTCCGGCAGGGAGTGGCTGGGGTGCGCGCTGATCTTCGGGGCGGTGGTCATGCCGCTTGCCATCAAGCGGTACCGGGAGCGGCGACTGATCGCCACCTACCGCTCCGGCCCGGTCTGAAAATCCTTGAAATCCCGCGTCAAACGGGCGATAATACCCTGATTCTCACTTTTTCGTTACGGGGATAACCCATCATGAATGTGTACCAAGGACGACAGAACCTGAACCGGAGGGCGCCGAGGGAAACCGGTCGCGGACTAGGCCGGGTCGTTGCCGTCACGGCGGCGCTTGCCGCAACTGCCGCCGTCATGGCGCTCGTCGGCTATTTCTTCTACCTTTTGGCCACCCTCCCCAAGGTGGACCGCCTGGCCGACTACCGGCCGCCGATCGTCTCCCAGGTCTTCGGCGACGACGGGAGCCTCGTGGGGGAATTCTACATCGAGCGGCGCACGGTGGTGCCGGTGGAGAAGATCCCGCGGCAGCTGATCCAGGCCTTCGTCGCGGCGGAAGACTCGAATTTCTACCAGCACAAGGGGATCGACTACCTGGGGATCGTCCGGGCCGCCTTCAAGAACCTCATCTCCCTGCGGAAAAAGGAGGGGGCATCGACCATCACCCAGCAGGTGGCCAAATCCATGCTCCTCACCCCGGAGAAGAAGTTCTCCCGCAAGCTGAAGGAAGCCATCCTCGCCAAGCGGATGGAAGACCGCCTCTCCAAGGACGAGATCCTCTACATCTACCTGAACCAGATCTACCTCGGGGCGGGCGCGTACGGGGTGCAGCTGGCGGCGGAGAGCTATTTCGCCAAGGACGTGGACAAGCTCAACCTGGCGGAGATGGCGATGCTGGCGGGACTTCCCAAGGCGCCCAACAGCTACTCTCCCATCAAGCACTTCGCCAAGGCGAAAGAGCGGCAGGCCTACGTGCTGGAACGGATGGTCAAAGAGGGGTACATCACCCAGGCCGAGGCGGACCGCGCCAAGAACACCCCGCTCGTGATCCGTTCCCTGAAGAAGGTGAACAGCGACCAGTCGGCCTACTTCCTGGAACAGGTGCGGATCATGCTGGAGGAGAAGTACGGCGAGGACCGTCTGTACAAGCAGGGGCTGAAGATCTACACCACCATGAACGCCGAGATGCAGAAGGCCGCCTACGAAGGGGTCGTCAACGGCCTCAAGGCCCTGGACAAGCGCCAGGGATTCCGCGGGGCGCTGAAGTACCTCCGTGAGAACGAAGTGGACGACTTCTGCAAGCGGACCGAGGACGGGATCGATGGACCGGTCCTTAAGACCGGGGCCACCTACCAGGGGGTGGTCATCGGGGCGGATCCCGCCAAGGGCGAGCTGCGGGTCCGGGTCGGCGACCGGAGCGGCGTGCTGCCCAAGAAAAACATGGCTTGGGCCGGCAAGGTTGCGCTCTTGCAGAGCTACGGGAGGCCGGAGGGTAAGGAGAAGGCGCTCCCCCTCGGGGCGGTCATCGAGGTATCGGTGGTTACTCCCGACGCCAACAAGGCCGGTGCGGTCTTTGCCCTCGACCAGGAACCGGATGCCCAGGCCGCCCTCTTTGCCATGGACCCGCGCTCCGGCGCCGTCCGGGCGATGATCGGGGGGTACGATTTCAAGCGAAGCCAGTTCAACCGGGCCATGCAGGCGCGGCGCAATCCCGGCTCGGCCTTCAAGCCGATCATCTACGCCGCCGCAGTTGACAAGGGGCTGACCCCGGCGACCGTCTTCGACGACTCCCCCGTGGAGTACGACAGTGGCAAGGACAAGGCCTGGAAGCCGAAAAACTACGACAACATCTATCGCGGTGCGGTGACCATGCGGGAGGCGCTCACCAACTCCATCAACGTGGTAAGCGTCAAGATCCTCGAGCAGATCGGGGTCGGCTATGCCATCGACTACGCCAAGAAACTGGGGATCTCCTCTCCCCTCGACAGCAACCTCACCCTGGCCCTCGGCTCCTCCAGCCTCACTCCCATGGAGCTTACGAGCGCCTACGCGGTGTTTGCCTCCGGCGGCTACCGGCTTACCCCCTACTTCATCACCAGGGTAACCGACCGGGACGGGAAGGTACTCGAAGAGATCACGCCTCCGGCGGTGCCGGTTTTCACCTCGGCGACGTCGGCCGTGCGATTGACGGCCGATGGGAATAACAGGCCTGCCGATGCGAACACCAAACCGTCGGAAGGAAGCTCTTCCCTGGCGCCGGTACCGGTCATCTCCCCTGATACCGCATACATCATGACGAACCTCATGGAGAGCGTCGTGACCAGCGGCACCGGTCAGCGTGCCAAGGCGCTGGGGCGCCCCGTGGCCGGCAAGACCGGCACCACCAACGACATGAAGGACGCCTGGTTCGTCGGTTACGTCCCGCAGCTGGTGGCGGGGGTGTGGGTCGGCTATGACCAGGAGAGATCTCTCGGGGCAGGCGGATCAGGTGGGCAGGCCGCTGCCCCGATCTGGACCGACTTCATGCAGCGTGGCCTGGCGGGAGTCCCGGTGCAGAATTTCACCACCCCCGACAACATCACCTTTGCCCGGATCAACCCCCGTACCGGCAAGCTGGCCAAGGATGGGAGCGAGGGAAGCGATGTGGAATGCTTCGTCAGCGGCACGGAGCCGACCTCATACGACGGCGACGCCGCCAAAGGGGGGGGCGACACCAGGGAGTGACCATGTCGCCGCGCTGCACGGGTACCGGTCATTGCCGGTATCGGGGCGGACGGGGAATAGCCCTCATCCGCGGATTGCAGAGAAGAAAATCCCTTGCCGGGGGTGGAAATGCCGGGGGATATCCCGGGGGATTCAGGCTATACGTGGAAAAAATAATTTTTTTTTTCAAAAACCCCTTGCAAAGTGAAATTTTATGTCTATAGTATTCGTGAAGCAGCTAATTACAAAGGAGGAGGGTTGTTATGACCAAAGCAGAACTTGTTGAAGCGGTAGCGAAGTCTGCCAATCTGACCAAAGCGGCGGCAGAAAAGGCTGTGGGGGCGTTCATCTCCACCGTGAGCGGCGCTCTGAAGAAAGGCGATCGCGTTACGCTGGTTGGCTTCGGTAGCTTCGAAGTGGCCAACCGGAAGGCTCGCACCGGTCGCAATCCCCAGACCGGCAAAGAGATCAAGATCGCCGCGGCCAAGGTGCCCAAATTCCGTCCCGGCAAGGCCCTCAAGGATGCAGTCGCCAAGAAGAAGTAGCATCTACTTGCGGCAGATTTAGCTACATTCATAGTGCTTGCAAAGGACCCGTTTCTTTGTAAGCGATTGCAGGTCGTAGAAACGCCCCGTCATGCGGGGCGTTTTTTTACCTATTCCCTTCCCGAAGATGCCTCGTCCGGCACCGCAGCTTTCCAGTCAATTGTCGGCCATCCCACGCTTGTTCCATGCCTTACCCTGCCCGGCAATTTCCTCCGCTCGAAGCCTCTCTCCTCTACCCTTGCCAAATCCGCTCCCAGCGGGTAAAGTCTGAGGTGAACATGGCTGCGCACACTTTTCGACATTTATCTTTACGGCGGGTCGGCCGCGCTTTGCTCCGGTGGGGGACATTCGCTGTCCTGCTCGTTTTCGGCGCCTACCTCCTGCTCAAAACAGCGGTAGCGACTCCATGGGCTGCCGTCCGGACGGCCAGGTTCCTGAGCGGGTTCCTGCAGCAACCGGTCACCGTCTCCGGGCTTGCCATAAGCGGCACCACCCTTATCGCCGATGGCGTGACAATCGCCAATCCCGCCGGTTTCAACGGAGAGTTGGCACGATGCCAGAGGCTCAGAATTGCCCCTGACTTGAGTGAGATACTGGCTGGCCGCCGGAGTTTTGCCCTGATAGAGCTCAGGGGGCTCAGTCTCACGGTCAGCAGAAGCAGCACCGGGGAGTGGAATATCGGTGAGCTGGTGCGGCGACTGACGGCAAGGAAAAGCCCCGCGGAAACCTTCGTCAGGAAGTTCATACTGGAGGACGCCTCATTCACCATCGTCGGCCGCAAGATGGAAGGAATCTCCCTGACCCTCACCGACCTTGCCACCAAGGGATCCACTTCTTCCCGGCTGCTCCTCACCTGCCGGGATCCGAACGGCAACGCTTATCGCCTTGAGGGATCAGCCCGTCTCGGGGACGCTCCGGCTGTCGACCTCTCCCTTACCGCTCCGTCCCTGTCACTTCGGGGACTCGACCGTCTTGTACGCGCGCGCCTTCCCCTCGACGCCGACAAGGGTACCGGCAGGCTCTCCCTGGCCGCGCACTTTGCGGGAGAACGACTCGAAGCCAGGGGGGATGCCGACTGGGCCGGACTTGCCGTGCCGGTTCAGGGGGGAAAGATTCCCCTGCGCGGTATGCTCGCCTTTTCCGGCAGCTACGACCTGAAGCGCGATACGGCAACCTTTGACAGCATTTCCCTGAATGCGAACGATGTCGTCAAGCTGCACGGACATGCGTCCATCGAGCGGGTTCGAGGCGAGGGCATCTTCTCCGGGGAGGTCGCCGGGGCGGGGATGGAACTGACCGACATCCAAGAGTTCCTCCCGGCGGGGCTGCGCCGGGATTTATCCTTCCGTGGCACCCTGGTCCCCGGGGTCTTTCGCTTTGCCGGAGATCGCCATCACGGTGTGACCGCCGGCGGCGGTACGCTGGCTCTGAAGCGTGGTGAGCTGACACGGGGAGGACGGCCTCTTCTTGCCGAATGTGGAGGAGAGGTCTCTCTGACCAGAGAACAGGATGACTGGCTGGTGCAGGGGAGACTCTCCCGGAAGGCCAAGCCGGTTGGAGTACCGGTCCAGGAGATCGATCTTCCTTTCAGCGCCCGGCTCTCCTCCCGTTTTCGTCCCATCGTGGCCGATGCCGGTCCCTTTGCTGCCACGGTGGCAGGCGTCCACATGGAGGGAGAAGCCAGCTATCGTCCCGCCGCTCCGGAATCCCTGTCAGTAAGACTCGAAGTGCCACGGGTAGCTGTTGCCCCCCTTGGCGAGCAGTTCGCACAGCGCAACGTGAAGATCACCACGGGGACCGCAACCGCTTCCTTCAGGGGAGCGGGACGTTATCCCGCCGGCTTCCACGGTGAAGCGCGGGTGGTACTCGAAGGGCTGACAGGAACAGTCGGAGGACGAGCCGTATCCCTCGGGAAAGCCGCCGCGCAGAGCACTATCGGCCTCGTAGCGGGAAAAGTGACGGCAGCGGGCACCGGTCGCGTCACTGCCGGGGTGCTCGGCGGGATGGCCGTCGAGGGAGCCTTTGGCTTCCGGGTTGCCGACGGGGGAATCACCCTTTCCGATGGCAGCTGCACCATCGGCGCGACCGCCGTCCGCTTCGTGGCCATCCGCTCTGCCATCCCTGCCGCTCGTACCTCGCCGGGAAGGGAGAGGTTGCCGCTGCGCCTGGAGTTCGATGGCGTGGACATCGACCAGGACGAGATTCAGGCACGGGGCGTGGCGGGGAGCCTGGCTGCCGATCTCGTGTCCGGTGCGGACGGGCGATGGCTGGAGGGAACCGGACAGGTTGCAGCGCCACGCCTGATGTTCGGGAACCGGCAGATGGGGGCACTGGGAAGTCGGCTCGACTTCACCAAAGGGGGGATGGTGGCTACTGTCTCCGGTAAGGCACTGGAAGGCACCCTGCGGGGCACGGCTCGCCTCGATCCCTTTGCGAAAGAAACACTCGGCAGGTTCAACCTCGATCTTGAGGGGAGCCAGTGCGCCCTTCTCGCCGGGCTGGCATACCGTGGCGAAGCGGTGCAACCGGCCGGCGGCACTCTCGATACACGGCTTGCAGGAAGCTACAGCCGCCAGGATGGCTTGCGCTGCACTCTGACTGCTACCGGGAGGGACATTTTTCTGAGGGGGAAGGGAGGAAAGACCCTCCTGGCCGACGGCCGGCTCGCCCTGACCGGAGATCTGGCCGAAGGCAACCTGACCCTCAGGGACGGGATGGTCGGTGTGGGTCCCAAGCTGCTCCTGAAGTTTCAGGGCAGTGTTGCTCACGCCGCCGCACCGGAGCGCAAGGGTCAACTGTCCCTGTTCCTCCCGGCGGTTCCCCTTGAAACTGTGGCGGGATCCTTTGCCAATCTGCTGCCCCGTCCGCTCCAGGAAGCTACCTTGGCCGGGACCCTGACGGGACACGCTGCTGTACGCCTGGACGGCCGGAACACCGTCCTCGGTGGAGCGGCGACCGTTGCCGCCGGGGCTCTGGATATCCCCGGCCAGAAGCTGAGCGTTTCCGGTATACGAGGGACCTTTCCCTTCGATCTGGTCCTTGCGGGCGGGGGTGGAGGCAGTCTCCCGGAAATCCCCCATGTCTCCCGGAACGGGTATGCCGGTTTCCTCCACAACCTGCGGCAGGCCAAACCGGACGGGGAAACCTTCACGATTGGCAGCATCCGCTTCGGCGCCGTGGAGAGCGGTGAAATCACCGTCCGTGTCAAGACCGGTAACGGCATTACGGAGATAACGGCACTCAAGGCGGAGCTTTACGGCGGAGAGCTGCTCGGGAAAGGGTTCGTCGGCTACCGGCGGGGCGCCGCATACGGTGGCGATATCCTGGTGAACGATCTGAGCCTGAGAATGTTCTGCGATTCCTACCCGGCCATCAAGGGGTACATCACAGGACGGCTCGACGGCGTCATGACCTTTCACCGGGAGGGGGCCGGGCTGAAAGGGATGACGGGGACGATTGACCTCTGGACTCGCACCGGCAACCATGAGAAGATGCTTGTCAGCAAGGAATTCCTGCAGAAACTGGCCGGCAAGAAGCTGAAGGGAATATTCTTCCGCAACGACCGCCCGTACGACCGCGGTGAGATCAGTGCTACCCTGAAAAAGGGGTACCTGACGTTCGACCTCCTTGACATCGAGCATACCAATTTCTTCGGGGTAAAGGATCTGAGCGTTTCCGTGGCGCCGGTCCAGAACCGGATCGCGGTGGACCACCTGATCTCTGCGATCCGGGAAGCCGCGGCCCGCGGTAAGGCGGTCAAGGGCGGAGAGCCTCCTGCCGAAGCCCCTGTCGAGGCGCCGCCGGCAACGGAATTCAAGTGGGAGGAGTAACCGTTCAAGACGGAAACAGAAAGGAGCGCCATGGAGCTGCGTATCTACTATGAGGACACCGATGCCGGCGGGGTTGTCTATCATGCCAATTATCTCCGCTATTTCGAGCGGGGGAGGACCGAATACCTTCGCAGCCGGGGGGTGTCGGTGAGTGAACTGGCTGCACAGGGCTACATCTTCCCGGTGATCAGACTGGAGATCGAGTACCGGGCGCCGGCGGTGCACGACGACCTCGTTCGGGTCACGACCGAGGTGCTGGCGGTGGGGAAGACATCGTTTACCCTTGGTCAGCAGGTGGTCAGGGTACTCGACGGGAAGCTCCTGGCCGACGGCAGGCTCACTCTGGTCTGCACCACGCCGGACTTGAAGGCACGGCGGCTACCTGAAGAACTGATCGCGGCGCTCCGGGAATAATCTGGCGCCGACCATGAAAAATCTCTTGTGGTCCGGCAACTCTTATCTTATGCTATCTCACGCTGTCTGACGTTCTGGCAGCCGCTTGCGATTGTAACCTGAAAATTGCCCTGCCCGTGGGACATCATGATCCAGAATGCGTATCCGCTGATCATCGGTACCTCCCTTCTGCTGGGGGGTGTTGCAGGGATCGTCATGCATCGCTCCGATTTCTGCGTGGTGCGCACGTTCCGTGATTTCTTCCTGTTCGGGCAGACCTATATGCTGCGCTGTCTCGTGCTCCTCGTCGCCACCACCATGGTGCTGTTCGAGACAGCCCGGCAGTTTGGATTACTGGCAAACTATCCTTTTCCGCTCCTCGGCCCTCCCTCTCTTGCCAACCTCTGCGGTGGCTTTCTGTTCGGCATCGGGATGGTTCTTGCGGGGGGATGCGTCGTGGGGACTCTCTACAAGATGGGGAGCGGGAGTTTTACGAGTTTCCTGGCGTTCCTCGGCCTTATCGCCGGGAGCGTTCTCTATGCGGAGTTCCATTCCTGGTGGCTCCCCTTTGCCCGGGCAACCACCTTCTGTCCGGGGAAGGTGACGATTCCTCAGATGCTCGGTGTCAGGCCTCCGTTCGTGGTTGCCAGCGTGCTTGCCTGTGCTGTCTATCCCTGCCGAAGGTGGTTCCGGAAAGATGCCTGGAAGCGGAGGTCGGCGGCAGAAGGCTACCTCCAGCCATGGTGCGCCGCAATCTGCCTTGCATTCATCGGGACACTGTCGTATATACTCATCGGCATGCCACTCGGAGTGACGACCGCCTATGCCAAACTCGGCGCTTACGCAGAGGGCCTCGTTTTTCCGGAGCATGTTGCGGGACTGGCCTACTTCCGGGCCTCCACCCTCGATTACCTCCCGCCGTTCGGAGCAGTGCGCCTGACCGGGGGGGCCGGTCCCCGGCTCGATGCCATTACCGCCATTCAGTTTCCGCTCATTGCCGGCATTGTCTGCGGAAGTGCACTGTCCGCCCTCCTGCTGCATGAGTTCAAGATCTACGTGCGGGTTCCCCTCCGGCAAGGCGCGTCCGCCATGGCTGGAGGAGTGATCATGGGGTTGGCCTCGCGGATGGCACCGGCCTGCAGTGTCTGGCACCTGTTCGGCGGATTGCCGGTCCTCGCGACCCAGAGCGTACTGTTTCTGTTGGGTTTGATACCGGGGGCCTGGGTCGGCTGCAGAATCCTGGTAAAGGCGGTCGTCACCTGACGCGGTGCAGGGAGACATAACGGGGAGGATGGAGCAGTCATGGATAACGGCGGGCAGAAGGTGATTCAGTTCGACATCAGGGGGCAGATCTGCCCGTCAACGCTCCTGATCGCCCTGAAAGAGATGAACCGGCACAAGGAGGCGCTCAGGAGCGGGGATATGGTGCTGCTCTTCAAGACGGATAACCGGGACGCGACGGTCACTATTCCCGATGCGGCGGAGCATATGGGGTACGGGGCGACTGTGGCCAAAGAGGCGAATTACTATCTGATCACCGTCGACAACGGAATCTGAGCTGGATTGTTGTGTCGGGCACAAAGGCGGAGCGTCGATGAAACTAATGGAAAAGGCTATGGGAGCCTTCGGCAGGTTTGCCGCTGCCGGCGAACTCGACCGGTTGGCACGGGATAATGAGCTGTTGCGGGAACGGGAACAGACTGCCGTCACCTACATCAGGCGCAAGATCAACCAGCTGCTCCTGGTCATGGGAACCCTACCTCTCCGGCCGGAGGAACTCGATGACCAGACTCTTCTGGAACTCGACCCGATCGGCATCATCGCCGATTCCTTCGCCCAGGTGCTCGATCACCTCAATCAGACCAACGACAAGTTGAAGCTGGCCAACCGGGAAATCCAGGCCATCCTCTCCGCCGCCGGGGTAGGGATCCTCGTGGTAAACAGCGAGATGCGGATCGAGGCTTTCAACCAGAAGCTTCGGGAACTGTTCCTGCGCGATGAAGGGGAAATCATCGGTAAGCCCTGTTATGAGCTCCTCTGCAAGAGGCAGGACCCGCCCGAGTCGTGCACCGTTGAAAAAGTTCTCGCGTCCCGGGTGGGAGCCCACCTGACGGCCTGGGAGTTCGGCGACCGGTTGTTCGATGTGGCGGGCGCGCCGATCAGGAACCGCTACGGTGACGTGACCAACGTGGTCATCGTCTACCACGACATCACCGACCGCGTCCGGACCGAAAAAGCCCTTCGGGAAACCGGAGAGATGTACCGCAATGTCTTCGAGCACGCCAGTGACCTGATCCAGAGCGTCAGTCCAGACGGTACCTTCAATTTCGTCAACCGTGCCTGGCGGGAAACCCTCGGATACAACGATGCGGAAGTGGCCACCCTGACGCTGTCCGACATCATCCATCCCGACCATCGGGACGAGTGCCTGCAAAACTTCCGGCAACTTCTGGCCGGAGCGCGGATCGACCGCGTCGATACCGTCTTCATCGCACGGGATGGCACGCCGGTTCCGGTGGAAGGCAACGTAAGCTGCATCTTTGCCAATGGCTCGCCGGTCGCCACCAGCTGCATTTTCCGACGGGTCGCTCCTCGCGTATGACCCGGTCAGCCTGCTCCCGGCCCACCGTCTCCATCCTTCTCCCCGTGCGCAACGAAGAGCGCTACCTGCCGGCGGCCCTGGCCTCGCTCCTACACCAGACCCTTACCTCCTGGGAGCTCGTGGCAGTGGACGACGGCTCCACCGATGCCACCCCGGCCATCCTTGCCGAGGCAGCGCACCGCGACCCGCGTGTCAGGGTTCTCCCGTCTCCACAGCGAGGACTTGTCTCCGCCCTCAACGCCGGCCTTGCCGCCTGCCGAGCCGCACTCATCGCCCGCATGGACGGGGACGACATCGCTCACCCCCGCCGACTCGAATTCCAGCATGCATTCATGGCAGCAAACCCGGAAGTGGGGCTTGCTGCCTGCGCTTTCCGCCACTTCCCCCGCCAACAGCTCGGTGTGGGGATGCTCGCCTACGAGGCATGGCAGAACGCGCTCACCAGCCACGAGTCGATTATGCGCGACCTGTTTGTCGAGTCCCCCTTTGTCCACCCGAGCGTCATGTTTCGCCGGGAAACGGTGGAGCGTGTCGGCGGTTACCGCGACATGGGATGGGCCGAGGACTATGACCTGTGGCTGTGTCTTGCTGCCGCCGGCACCCGGTTTGCCCGGCTGGCGCAGCCGCTCCTGTTCTGGCGGGAGCGGCCGGAGCGTGCCACGCGCACCATGGCCGAGTACGACGCGAACGCATTTCGCACCTGTAAGGCCCACCACCTTAGACGGGGCTTTCTCCGGGATGTCGCGGAGGTGACCCTGGCCGGGGCCGGGCTTGAAGGACGCGCCTGGCGCAAGGTTCTGGAGCGGGAAGAGGTGCGTGTGGTCCGCTGGGTGGACATCGACCCGCGCAAGGTCGGCCGCGTTCTCCACGGCGCGCCGGTGATCGCCGCTACTGGTGTTGTGCCGGACGGCGGGAAGATGCTTATCACCGTCGGCACCCGCGGTGCACGGGAGGGGCTCAGGACGTGGGCTGCTGGCAACGGGTTTGTCGAGGGGGAGGATTTTCTCTGCGTCACCTAGCCGCGGAAAGAGCCTTTCGGACGGCCAGGGCTGCCTATTTTACCAGAACCGGGTGGAGACCCGGGAATTGGGCCATTTCCTTGCTGCCGCAACTGATGCAGGAAATGCGGTCGATGTAGAGGCCGTTGTTGCCGTTGCATTGGGCCGACGGTGCATCGAAAGCGGTGTCATTCTGCCTGCACCCCGTCGTTCCGGGGACGCAAATCCTCCGGATCCTGATCAACGCATACCTCGTTACGGCGTGACGCTCAAAATCCTGCGCCTGTGTTGCCGACGGACAATCGGTAACCGGCGCGATTACCCACCATCCCGTCACGTCGCCGCTATCCTTGTCATATTCCTTGTTCGACTTGTCGATATTCGGGTTGTACATCATCGATTCCATATCCCGCAGCGCACCGTCATCCCGGTCCTGGATGGTATAGATCTCTTTGCCGCACACTTCCTGGGGCGGCATTTCCATGCATATGAGATCCGACAGCCGGGTCGTGCCCGTTGGGGGATAGAGCAGTGATGTATAGGCATAACGGTTTGTCGCCGGCGGGTCTTTCCGCGGATCCCAGGGATCACGGATCATTCTCCGCTCCGGGATCGAGCAGACATTGGGATAGGTGCAGCCACTGTCACAGGCGGCAACACAAAGGGCAAAGTTGGTGTCTGCCCGTGGTGGAAAGGCGGCAACCGCTTCCGGGGTGTAGTCGAATTTCTGGATGCCGGAAATTTTGGCGATGATGTTCCCCAGGGACCCCAGGCCGACGGATTCACTCTCCGCGGTGCGTCGGGTCCGCACCTGCATTGCATTGACCGGTGTGGCGCCGGGAGTATAGGTATGCGTGCTGACGTTCCAGAATCCCACTGTCAGGTCATTCTCCGTGGTCAGCCGATTGGTGTTGTTGTTGAGGATCTCTGTCAGGGCAACCGCCTTATGTTTCCCCGAAACCGCATCGATGGCCGTGGTCCGGGCAGCAGCCTGTACCTGATCGGTAAGGACTTCGCGCAGTTCATGCGGATCGGCTAGCACTTGCGCCTGAATTCGCTGCTTGATGGTCTGGGCACCGGCCAGGGCTGAGGTTTCCGCCGCGCCCTGCAGGTCCTCCTCGCTGACGTACATGTAGCCGATATCGATTGCCAGGGCCGCGAGCACCAGAAAGGCGACCAGCATGATGCCGACGTAGGTGGTGTCCATCCCTTTTTCTTCGTTTTCTTCCATTCCAGTGCCCTTATCCAAGAGTTGCCCGGGATTATACTCAGGATTTACGGATTTTGAAACAAATTAAGGGCCATGCACTGCATGGCCCTTAATTTTTAGCAACTACCACTCGGCATCGGATGCAATCCGAGGGCTACACGCTCTTTTCCACCACGGTAATCGGTTCCCCGACGGTAACGGGCGCAGTGACTTCGACTTTCTTCTTCTCGCGGAGGAAGATCGTAAGAACCGTCCCGGTTGCGCAAAGCGTGCCGGCCAGGATGAACGACTTGTTCAGACCGCCGGGTTGAGCGTTAATCATTTCGGAGACCCTGCCCAGGACAAAGCCGCCGACTCCCCATGCAGTGAAGAGAACACCGTAATTGAGGCCGTAGTTCTTGGTACCCCAGTAGTCCTTGGCAAAGGAGGGGAAGAGGCAAAGGTTGGAACCGTAGTTGAAGCCGATGAAGGTGGCCAGCAGGACCAGAAGCGTCGCGCTGCCGGAACCGACAACCGGGATGGCGGCAAACATCAAGAGGGCCTGGAAGGCCAGCATGATGGAGAGAGTTGCCCTGCGGCCGATCTTGTCGGAAAGGACACCAGCAATGACGCGGCCGCCGGCGTTGCCGACCGCCATGATGGCCACGGCGACAAACGCCATCGACCCCATGCTCTTCTTGGCCAGGACGGCCACGCTGCCGATCACCATGAGGCCGGCACCGGCACCGATGAAGAAGTTGGTCCAGAGGAGATAGAACTTGGGCGACCGGATCATCTCGCCGACCGTGGCGTTGTGAGCCGTCTTAGCTGCGGGTTTCTTGGCATCATCCTTCTTGGCAGGCTCAGCCGGTACATATCCCTGCGGCGGGTTGGCCAGCAGGAATGAGAGCCCGCATACCAGGACCGCGAAGCCTATGGCCAGGAAAAGACAGGTTTTCTGCATGCCGTAGGCTCCCAGCAGGTAAGTCGAGAGCGGGGCGATGTAGACCGGGGCAAGTCCGAAACCGGCGACAACGATGCCGGCGATCAGGCCCGTCTTGGTAGAGGAGAACCACTTGAGGGCGGGCGGTGTGGCGGCGCCGTAGCCGAAGCCGAAACCGGCACCGGCGAGCACGCCAAAGCCGACAACCCAGGCCGTATAGCTGTTGGAGATGGACATAAGGGTGAAACCACCGCCGACGAGGATCCCGCCGATGAGGGCGGTGCGGGCCGGGCCGATCTTGTCCTGGCATTTGCCGGCGATGATCATGGCAAATGCGAAGACGAGGCAGCAGAGAGCGTACGGGTCGTTGATGGAGGTGAGGCTCCAGTGGAAGGCGTCAGGGCCGCCCTTCTCGATGGATGCCTTGATGGCCCCCTTGAAGATACTCCACGCGTACAGCACCCCGAGCGCCAGGTTGATGCCGAGGCCGGCCATGGTGACCTGCCAACCCTTGTTAGTCGATGATTGTGACATGATATCTCACCTCCGTGATTAATGGTCCAGAATCTGACAAAATAGAAGAGCAACATGCATACCAATGTTCTAGAATTTTGTATAACAAAAAAACATTAACAATAATAGATAGTTATAAAAGTGCAGATTAAGACGACGTTCAGGGGTTTGGGAAACTGATTTGTAGAAATGCAAATACGTTTACACGGCCGGAATGGCGTCCATGATAAAATATTCATAGAATATCAAGGGGTTGAGTGGGTTTGCAGCAGAGGAAATGGGGTTTTGCAAAAATGCAAAAAGGTGCGGGTGATTTGCAAATATGAAAATGATGGACCACGATGGCCTGCGTACTCGCCACAAAGCCCCGACTGATCTCTGTTCCGGGGGCTTTGTGCAATTCGTGCCGTAGCCGTATGTCAGGTGGGTTATACTTGGTCGTCGATGTACTGCCTGGCGTACCTGACGTAATTCTGGGGGGATTTGGCGAGCCAGGCGATCTCGTCCGGGGTGAGGTCGCGCTTGTACTTGGCCGGGGCGCCGACCCAGAGGGTGTGGGGTGGGATGATAGTCCCCTCGGTGACCAGTGCCCGGGCGCCGATGAGGGCACCTTCCCCCACAACCGCCTTGTCCATGACGATCGCCTGCATGCCGATGAAGGCGCCGTTGCCGATGGTGCAGCCATGGAGGGTGACGCTGTGGCCGATGGTGACGTCATCGCCGATGACGAGGGGGGCGCCCGGGTCGTCGGCGTGTTTCTTGTGGGTGACGTGGAGCATGGAGAGGTCCTGGACATTGGTCCGGGCGCCGATCCGGATGAAGTTCACGTCGCCCCGCGCCACCACGTTGTACCAGACGCTGCTCTGCGGGCCGATCGTCACGTCGCCGACGATGACCGCCGTCTCGGCGATGAAGGCGCTGTCGTCGATCTG
Source organism: Geobacteraceae bacterium (assembly GCA_024281055.1). Lineage (GTDB taxonomy): Bacteria > Desulfobacterota > Desulfuromonadia > Geobacterales > Geobacteraceae > JAMXLF01. Next base: position 6,263 of record JAMXLF010000082.1, on the reverse strand, counting down.
TGGATGAATCCCCTGGAATGGCCGGATCATGTTAGACTCCTGGACTTGCTAGATTGGTAGTTTCCTGGTCCCCAGTCCCGAGTCCCTAGTCCCGGGGTATTGCCAGCATCCGGTCCAGCGCCCGTTTCGCCCTCACCCTGATCTCCTCCGGCACCTTCACCACCGGTGCCATGGTGGTGAGTGCCTCGCGGATATCCTCCAGGGAGGTGAGTTTCATGTTGGGGCAGATGAGGGCCGGGGATGCAAGGATGAACTCCTTGGCCGGGTTCTCTCTTTTCAGCCGGTAGAGGATGCCCGCCTCGGTGCCGATGATGAACCTTTGTGCCGTGCTCTGCCGGCAGAAATCGTACATGCCGCTCGTGGAGCAGACGTGATCGGCAAGGGCCACGACGGCCGGGTTGCACTCGGGGTGGCAGATGAAAAGGGCGTCGGGATGCGCCTGCTTCAGGCGCGTTACGTCGTCGACGCGGAGACGCTCATGGGTGGGGCAGTATCCTTCCCAGAGGTGGATGGTCTTGCCGGTGAAGCGGGCCACGTAGCTTCCGAGGTTCTTGTCGGGGGTGAAGATGAGCTCGCTCTCCGGGAGGGAGTTGACCACCCGCACCGCATTGGCCGACGTGCAGCAGATGTCGCTCGCTGCCTTGACCGCCGCCGACGAGTTGACGTAGGTCACGACCGGCGCCCCGGGGTAGCGCTCCTTCATCGCCAGGAGGCCCTCGACCGAGATCATGTCGGCCATGGGGCAGCCGGCATCGAGGCGGGGAAGGATGACGGTCTTGTCCGGCGCGAGGATGGATGCGGACTCTGCCATGAAATGGACGCCGCAGAAGACGATCACGGAGGCGGCGGTCCGTGCAGCCTCGATGGAGAGGCCGAGTGAATCACCGGTGATGTCGGCGATCTCCTGAACCTCGTCGCGCATGTAATTATGAGCAAGGAGCACGCCGTTGCGCTCCCTGAGGAGTGCCCGGATCTCCTGTTTGATCGCTGCTTCCTGCATGGGGTGTTCTCCGTCCGCTCGTACTGCCGGTTGATGATGTCAAACGGTGAAATAGTAGACAAACTTGCAGATGATGTCAAATCCTTTGCATGCGCCGGCTATCGTCGGTAGACATCACCAGCCTTGACACGGTCCGGCAAAACCTCTATTATTTTACCATTATGGGAATGACCGGCTGGTTGACTCTGGGTGGCCGGCAAAGGAGAGGTGCCGCATGTTTGGAATCGGAATGCCGGAGCTGATCGTCATTCTCGTGATCGCGCTGATCGTCCTGGGGCCCCAGAAGCTCCCCGATCTCGCCCGATCCCTCGGACGCGGCCTGGCCGAATTCCGGCGAGCCACGGAGGATTTCAAGCAGAACATCGAGGAAGAGGCGCGGGCGCAGGAGGAGAAGGAACGGCTTGCGAAAGAAGCGGCGGAGCAGGCAGCCAGGCCCGCAATTGCAGAGCAGGAGCCGGCCGCCGCGGCCGACCAGACTGCGCAGAAAGCCGGGGAAAAGCGCGACGCCTAGCGCCGAGCGAAACGATAGCAGGTAGCTGATAGAAAAGGCGGGGTCACCCCCGCCTTTTTGCTATTTGAATTCCTTCAGTTTCTCCTTCGCCGTCTTGACTTCGTCGGCCACGGGGTGCTCTTCGATGAGCTTCTTCAGGACATACCGGGCGCTTTTCGTATCGCCCAGCGCCCTGAAGGCCAGGGCCTGTTTCAGCATGGCCGCAGGGGCCTTTTCCTTGTCGGGATAATTCTTGATGACCTCCTGGAATGCCAAGATCGCCTGGTCGTAGTTTTTCTCGCCGTAATAGGTTTCGCCAACCCAGTAATGGGCGTTGGCTGCAAGTTCATGCTTGGGGTAGCGCTCCAGGAATTTGTTGAAAAGCTCGCGCGCCTTCTGCGTGTCGCCACTGCGGAAGGTGTCGAGGGCCTTCTGATAGAGGGCTTCCGGTGTTTCCGTCGCCGCAGTCTTGAGGTCGGCGACGTTTTTCTGGAGGTCCTCCAGCCCCTTCTCCACCTTGAGCAACCGCTCTTCAAAGGCTGTCAGACGGCGATTGGTGTCTTCCTTGAGGAGGGAGATGTCTTCGGCCGGCTTCTTCGCCTGGATGGCTACATCGTCGATCTTGCCGGTGAGGGATTGCATGTCGACCCGGGCGCTGTCGAGGGTGGCCTGAAGGTCGGCAGTCCCCTTGCGCACGCTGTCCATCTCCTTCTGGAACTCAGCGAGCCTCCGTGTCATCTCTTCCTGGGTCAGGTTCTTTACCCCGCTGATATCCTTTTCCATACCGAGGATGCGGGTCTTGACTTCATCCATGTCACTCTGGAGAGTTTCCATATCACGCCTGCTGGCGCACCCGGTCAGGGTGATGAGGAGCAGGGCGGTGGCGATGCTGGCGACGAGCCGCATAGTGCTGAAATCCTCCTTGATTAGTCTTGAGGTCCAAAAAAAGGGGCGTATGTCCATACGCCCCCTGTCAGGCTTGAACGGGTGCACTTTCTACTTGGTAACGACGAACTCGTCCCGTCTGTTCTTTGCCCATGCTGCTTCATCGTGCCCCGGATCGAGCGGTTTTTCCTTGCCGTAGCTGATGACGGACAGCCGGTCGGCGGGTATACCGAGGGTGACAAGGTAGTTCATGGCAGCCTTGGCCCGTTTTTCGCCGAGGGCGAGGTTATACTCGTCGGAGCCGCGCTCGTCGCAGTGTCCCTCGATGGTCACCTTGGCGGTAATCTTTTTCAGGAGCAGCTCGGCGTCCTTGGTGAGGATATCGCGGGCATCCTTGGTGAGAACGTATGAGTCGAAGTCGAAGTGAATTCTCTGAAGGGTTTCTTCCTGGGCGGCTGAAGGTGCCGTGGCTGCTTCTTCCTTGGCGAGGGGGACTTCCTTGACCGGCTCAGCAGCCATCTTTTCTTGCTTAACCTCGGGCTTGGCAGGAGCCTGCTCCGCAGGCTTCACGGGGGCGGCAGCTGCGGGTATCGCCTCCTCACCCTTCACCATCTCCTTCTTGGCACAGCCGCCGACAAGAAGAGCACCACAACAGAGAACCACCAGGAAACCCACCATACCATCGCGCATTGTCCCGCTCCTTTTCAGCATGAATTGATAATAGGAAGGGTATTCCCCTCCGCAAAGCCGTTTTCGCAGCCCTCATTATACATAAGCTGCGTCAGTTTTCAATGCCCTCTGCAAAAAAAAGGGTGTCAGGCTACCAGCGCGGCGACCAGACGGGGTGCGAATCATTTCCCTTTCCCCTGGAGATCATGGCCTGGCCGGTGCCATCGGCCCGCATGACATAGAGGGCATCCGCTCCCCCCCGCCGTGAGCTGAAGGTGATGTACCGCCCGTCCGGAGACCAGCGGGGATGCTCGTTGCTTCCATCCGTGGTGAGTTGGGTATCGCCGCTACCGTCCTGATTGATCGTGAAGATCTGGAAACCGTTGCCCATCTGGCGGCAGTAGGCGATCCGGTCACCTTTCGGCGACCAGCGCGGGCTGACGTTGTAGGCTCCGCTCGTGGTGAGCCGGTGGACGTTCGAGCCGTCCGCGTTCATGATGAAGACCTGGGGCTTTCCCAGCCGGTCGGAGACGAAGGCCAGGCGGGAACCGTCCGGGGACCAGGCCGGCGAGACGTCGATGGCGTTGGAATGGGTGAGCCGTGCGAGCTCCTTGCCGTCCTTGGAGATGACGTAGATCTGGGATGTGCCGTCCTTGCTCATGGCGAGGGCAATGCGGTTGCCGTCGGGAGCCCACGCGCCGGTGATATTGATGCCGCGGCGGGCAGAGATGCGGGCCTCGGTGCCGGTGAAGAGTTCCCGGCGGTAAAGGTCGGGGTTCCCCTTTTTGTAGGAAGTGTAAATGAGCTCCCGCCCGGACGGGGAGAAATCGGGGTTGAGATTGATGGAACCGTTGTGGGTGACCCGCTGGACATTATAGCCGTCGTAGTCCATGAGGTAGATCTCCTTGTTTCCGGTCCGGGTAGAAACAAAGGCAATCTTGCCGGTGAACGGTCCCTTCTCGCCGGTGGTCACCCGCATGATCTCGTCGGAGAAGGTATGGGCCATCCGGCGTAGTTCCTTGGCGCTGCCGCTGTACCGCTTGGCCGCCAACTCCTGGCTCCGGACCACGTCGTACAGCCGGCATTCCAGCGTAACGTTGCCGTTGGCCTGGGAATACCCGGTCTTGATGAGGAGATCGGCGCCCGCGGCCTTCCAGGGCGTGAAATCGAAATCGCCCGGGCGGATGCCGCTCGTTCCTTCAGTCACAGGAGACGTCGTGACATTGAACGGCCCTGCCAGCGTCATGTCGAAGCGAAGGGCATCGACGATATCCTTGGAAAAAGCACTGTTCTCGGGGCCAGCCAGGGCGACGGGAGGGGCTATGGCAAGCTGGAGGAGGCGCGTTCCCGGTGCGGTGACCTCCAGATAACCCTGGCTGGCGGCGAAGACGGCTGCCGGAAAGATGAGGAGGGCCATGACGAGAAAAATCTTCTTCACTTTTTTCCTACCCCTTGCGGCTTGAAGATAAAGCCTTGATCGAATCCCCCCCCGCGGGGAGGAGGCAGAAAGTTTTGTTCCGCCTTGGCGATGGCACGCATGACGGAATCCTCAAACACCTTGTCGCCGGAACTGCGTTCCAGCCGTGCCCGGACGACCTTCCCGTTCCGGTCGATGGTGAGGTGCACCACGACCTCCGGGTTCTTGCTCTGGCTTGCAATGGTGGTCTTGAAGGCGTCCCGGAGCCGCGACTGGATATAGCTGCCGTAATCGCTCCCCGCCTCCTTGCCGGTCGCGCCCGGCATCCCTGCCGGTGCCCGGCCGCCCGCCGCCACGCGCTTCTTGAGCTCTTCGATTGCCGCTGCCTCGTGGCGGGCCTCGGTTTCCCGCTCCAGTTGGGCCAGCCGTTCCTCGAATTCCCGAGCCGTTTCCGGCGTTGGTTTCTGGGGTCCGGCTTTGGCCGGGGTGCTGGTCGGTTTCGTTTTTGCCGGCGAGGTGGCCGGCAGAGTCATCTCGCGCGGTGCGGTGCGGGGTGGGGGGGCTGGAGCGGCGGGGCCCGGTGCGGCTGCGGGGCTGCCTGCCCGCGGACTGGCGACCGGCAGGTTAACAACGTCCACGTAGTAGACCGGCGCTTCGGGGTACTTGAGCCCGGGGAAGAAATTGGCCCGGGTCAGGATAACGAACATGGTCAGGTGAACCATCAGGGAGACGGCCACCATCGTGCCCAGTCGTCCCTCGTGTCGCGAAGGCTGCAGCGTCATTTCCTCTGGGTGGGCTCCGTGATCATACCGAGGCGTTCGATGCCGGCACCCTTGATCTCGGCCATGGTTCTGACCACCTCGCCGTACGGCACATCGCGGTCGGCCTTGAGAAACACCTCTTTCTTGCTCCGGTTGGCAAACATGGTCATGAGCTTGCTGCGGAGTTCCTCGTTGGACACCTCCGAGCTATTGATGAAGAGGCGGCCCGACTTTTCGATGGATACGACCACCGTCTCCTCCTGGGACGGCAGCGCCTTGGTTTCCGCCTTCGGCAGGTTGACCTGCACTCCCTGCTGCATCATGGGGGCGGTAACCATGAAGATCACCAACAGCACGAGCATGACGTCCACGAGGGGGGTGACGTTGATCTGCGACATGGTGCCGCGGTCACTGTTGTCTCTGCTTCCTATTTCCATGGGGAGGGTTCCTTATTTTTTGGCGAAGCTACGCTGCACGATGTTCAGGAACTCCGTGGAGAAGCTGTCCATCTCCGCGATGAGCACCTTGATCTTGTGCTGGAAATGGTTGTACCCCATGACGGCCGGTATGGCGGCCACCAGACCGATGGCGGTGGCGATGAGCGCCTCGGCGATGCCGGGAGCCACAACGGCCAGGCTGGCGGAGCCGGTTTCGCCGATCCCCTTGAAGGAGGTCATGATCCCCCAGACAGTGCCGAACAGCCCGATGAACGGGGCGGTGGAGCCGGTGGTGGCGAGGAAGGTGAGATACTTCTCCAGCCGGGCGACTTCGGTGTTGGTGGCCCGCCGCAGGGCGCGGTCGATGTTGTCGATGCCGCCGGTTTCGGTGGTGATGACCCCCGGAGCCGCCACCTGCTCGCCGTGCTCCATCAGTTTTTTTAGTTCCGCATACCCTTCGCTGAAGAGAAGGGTCAAGGGCGCATTGGCGAAGCGGTCGACCTGGCTGCTGATGGCGTCGAAGCGCTTGGTCTTCCAGAAGAAGTCCAGGAAGCGCTGTGACTCGCTTTTGGCCCGCTGGACCTGAAGGAATTTAAAGAAGATG
>JAMXLF010000081.1 GCA_024281055.1 Geobacteraceae bacterium | reverse complement strand
CACCATCTACGTCAAGACAGACAAGATCCGCGACGTCATCGGTTCCGGCGGCAAGAACGTGCGCGGCATCACCGAGGCGACCGGCGTCACCATCGACATCGAGGATACCGGCCGGATCAATATCGCCAGCACCGACAAGGCCGCCTGCGACAAGGCGATCAAGATGATCCGGGACCTGACCGCCGAGGCTGAGGAAGGGAAGCTCTACATGGGGACCGTGAAGAAGGTGATGGAGTTCGGTGCCTTTGTCGAGATATTCCCCGGCACCGACGGCCTAGTCCATATCTCCGAGCTGGACAAGGAGCGGGTCAAGAACGTCACCGATGTCCTCAAGGAAGGGGACAAGGTGCTCGTCAAGTGCATCGGCATCGACAAGCAAGGGAAGATCAAGCTGTCGCGCAAGGAAGCCCTCGGGGCGACTCTCCCCGAGGAATAAAGCGGAGTTGGCCGGCGCTTTGCCCGGCTGCACCGGTTCATGACGAAACGGGCACTTCACGAAAGTGTCGGACGAGGGCGGCCGCGCAGGCCGCCCCTGTTTTTGCCGGGGCCTTGATATCGCCACCACACAGGTTATAGTGTAACCATGGTCACGAAAACAGTTCTGGACAACGGCATACGGGTCATCTCCGAAGATATCCCCCACGTCCATTCCGTCTCCATCGGGATATGGGTCGCCAATGGTTCGCGCCATGAAGATCGACAGACCAACGGCGTAGCCCATTTCATCGAGCACCTCCTCTTCAAGGGGACCGAGCGGCGGACCGCCCTGGACATCGCCCGGGAAATCGACTCCATGGGCGGGTTCCTCAACGCCTTCACCGGCCGCGAGTTCGTCTGTTACTATGCCAAGGTCCTCGCTTCGTTCCTCCCCCGGGCCGTAGATCTCCTCACCGACATCTTTCTCAATCCCCTGTTCGATCCTGAAGAGCTGGAAAAAGAGCGCAAGGTGATCCTCCAGGAGATCCGGATGCACGAGGACAGCCCGGAGGATTATCTCACCGATCTTCTGTTCCGCGCCATCTGGCAGGACCACCCCCTCGGCATGCCGATCATCGGATCCGAGGAGAGCGTGGCGGGTCTCTCCCGCGATTTCATCCAGGCCTACAAGAAGAGCAGCTACCGGGCCGGCGACATCATCGTCACCGCCGCCGGCAGGGTCGACCACCAGGAACTCCTGGGTCTTCTGAACGGCCTTTTCGATCGACTGCCGACCGGCAGCGGTGCTGCCTCTTCTTGTGCCATACCCGGTTACGAGAGGAGGTTCGGCCTCTTCGACAAGGATCTGGAGCAGGTCCACCTCAGCCTCGGCACCGGAGCGCTCCCCCAGAGCCATCCGCAGCGTTACGAGGCCTCCATCCTGAATACCATCCTGGGGGGGAGCATGAGCTCCCGGCTCTTCCAGGAGATCCGGGAAAAGGAGGGACTGGCCTACTCCATCTATTCCTTCCTGGCGTCCCATTACGATGCCGGCTCCCTGGTTATCTACGCCGGCACAAGCCGCGAACGCCTGGCGGACGTGCTCGACATCACCCTGCGGGAGCTTCGCCGCCTGAAGAACGAACAGGTTTCGCCGGTGGAGCTGGAGGCGGCGAAGGAACAGCTCAAGGGGAACATCGTCCTCTCCCTGGAGAGCAGCGACAACCGCATGTCGAAACTGGCCAAGAACGAGATCTACTTCGGCAGTTACCAGCCCATCGAGGAGATCATGGCCGGCATCGATGCTGTCACCGTCGAAGGCCTCCTCCAGGTGTGCGACACGATCTTCGATGACCGTCACTTTGCCCTCCAGCTCATGGGCAAGCTGGACGGCATCGGGCTGGGACCGGACGATATCAGGTTATAACGGAGTGCCGATGAACGAGGTCGATGTCCGAATAAGCCGGGTCGGTGGTGTCGCCGGCCATCCGCTGCCGCGCTATATGACCCGCCACGCCGCCGGCATGGACCTCCATGCCGCGCTCGACACAGACCTTGTGCTCGTTCCCGGCGCGAGAACCCTCATCCCCACCGGCATCGCCATCGCTCTTCCCGATGGGTACGAGGCCCAGGTGCGGCCGCGGAGCGGCCTGGCGCTGCGCCACGGCATCGCCCTGGTCAATTCTCCCGGCACCATCGACCCCGACTACCGGGGTGAGATCGGGGTGATCGTCATCAACCACGGCACCGAACCGTTCACCATCAGAAACGGCGAGCGGATCGCCCAGCTTGTGATCGCCCCTTTTGCCCGGGCGGCGTTCCGGGAAGTCGCCGAGCTGGACGAGACGGTGCGGGGAGACGGCGGCTTCGGCCACACCGGAATAAAACCGTGAATGGTGAAGAGTGAAAGGTGAAGGTTTTTCTATTCACCATTCACTATTCACTGTTTTGGGGGAAATGAACTATGAAAGATCCGCGCATCAGAGAGCTGGCCGAGGTGCTGGTCAACTACTCGACGAAGGTGACGAGGGGGGACGTGGTCCTCATCAGTGCCGCCGGCTTCGAGGCGGCGCCGCTCGTCAAGGAGCTCTACACCCTCTGTCTGGCGAAGGGGGCGGCTTACGTGGAGTACGAGTTCACCGTGCCGGACATCAACCGGCATTTCTACAACCGGGCCACGAAGGAGCAACTCGCCTGGTTTCCCCAGCACAAGTTCGACTTCATGGAAAAGGCGACGGTCTACATCGGTATTTCCGCAGCCGAGAACTCCATGGTTATGGCTCAAGCCAACCAGGCCAACATGATCGCCTGGTCGAAACTGGTCCGGCCCATCGTCGATGAGCGGGTCAAGCATACCCGCTGGGTGATCACCCGCTACCCTACCCACGGCGCCGCCCAGGAGGGAAAGATGAGCCTCGAGGAGTACGAGGATTACGTCTTTGCCGCCTGCTGCATCGACTGGGACGCGGAATCCAAGAAGCAGGAACGGCTGAAGCGTCTTATGGATAAGGCCGACCGGGTGCGCATCGCTGCCTCCGACACGGATCTGACTTTCAGCCTCAAGGGGATGCCGGGCATAAAGTGCGACGGGATCCACAATATTCCCGACGGCGAGGTGTTCACGGCACCGGTCCGGGATTCCGTGGAGGGACACATCACCTACAACTGCCCCACCGTCTACCAGGGAAAGGAGTTCAACTCCATCCGCCTGGAATTCAGCAAGGGGAAGATCGTCCGGGCATCGGCGCCGGGGATGGACGAGGCGCTCAACCGCATTCTCGATACCGATGAAGGTGCCCGCTATATCGGTGAGTTCGCCATCGGTGTCAATCCCGGCATCACGGTGCCGGCGCGCAACATCCTTTTCGACGAAAAGATTTTCGGCTCCATCCATTTTACCCCCGGCCAGTGCTACGACGAGTGCGACAACGGCAACCGCTCCGCCGTTCACTGGGACATGGTGAAGCTGCTCCGGGGAGACGGCGAGATCTGGTTCGACGACGTCCTCATCCAGAAGGACGGGCGTTTCGTCCACAAAGACCTGGTCGCCCTCAACCCGCGTGAGGAGAGATGATCCTCGAGATCAACCGGGATAATCCGCAGCCGCGGCTCGTAGCCCGGGTGGCCGACACCCTGAGGGGAGGAGGGATCATCGCCTATCCCACCGATACCACCTACGGCATCGGCTGCAGCATCTTCAGCAAAAAGGGGATCGAGCGGATCTACCTTCTCAAGCAACGGGAGAAGAAAAAGCCCTTTTCCTTCATCTGCGCCGATATCTCCGAGGTGGCCCGTTATGCCAAGGTGAGCAACTATGCCTTCAAGATCCTGAAGCGCTACCTTCCCGGGCCGTATACCTTCGTCCTGGATGCTTCCAGTGTCGTCCCGGACCTGCTGGTGACCCGGCAAAAGACAGTGGGGATCCGCATCCCGGACAACCCGATCTGCCTTGCCATCGTCAGGGGACTGGGCCATCCCATCATCACCACGAGCGCCAACCGCTCCGGCGACGAGCCGATCGGCGACCCGTTCCAGGTCGAGCGTGAAATGGGGAAGCAACTGGACTTTGTGATCGATGGCGGCATGCTTTCGGCGGACGTCAGCTCCGTGGTCAGCCTCATCGGCGACGTCCCAGCCGTTCTCCGTAAGGGGATAGGCGACGTGAGCTGGTGTGAGTGACGGGATGGCAGGACATGCGTAAGAGCACGGTACGGTACGGCCTGAACATGATCGTTGCCGGACTTGCGGCAGTTACTCTTGCCGCCTTTTTCCCGGCGCAGGTGGCGGATTTCCTGCGGCTGTCCCCTTCCGGCGAGGCACGATTCGTTTTTTTCGGGCTCTTCTTGGGAGGTCTGTTCGGCGGATTCGGCATGCTCGTGGCCGTCGCGGGTCTCCTGCGCAGCGGGTCCGGCGAGAAACCGGTCCGCCTGCTGCCGGTCCTGCTCGTCGTGGTCGTCATGATCGTCGTCTTCTGCGTCCTGCTGGTTGTAGCCGTCAGGGCGCCAGAACAGCCAAGGCTGCGGCCGGGCGAGTCGATCACGATCTGACGGCGGAAGGGGGGCTTTCTGCTTGCAAAATGCCCGGGAATAGGGTATTAGAAGTCCCGGCGGCAGTTGGCGGAGAGAGCTGTCGGGGTCGATTTTCCTTGACAAAATTTGCCCGGTCTATATACTGAAAAGCTTTGAATACGCTAACTCGGTAGAAATATTGAAAATTCGGGTGGACGACATAAGGGATGCGGCGAAGGTCCTGACCGGCACTGAGGAGGTCGGTGACTATCCTTCCCTTGCCGCGGTACAGGATGCCGGCGAGTGTCAGTTTATTTCTCCCCTGCAGCTGAACGTTACGGTCACCCGGGAATACGACCTGATCAGGGTTCACGGCGAGGTGGCAACCCGGGTTCGCCTGGAGTGCGCCCGCTGTCTTAACGAATACGAAATGGCGATAATCTCGCCGTTCACCATTTTTTTCTCCCGGGCTGCCGAACTTCCCCTTGACGAGGAGGTCGAACTGGCCGAGGAAGACCTGGTGTCCGCAACGTACGAAGGGGACGAAATCGATCTGACCCCAGAGATCGCGGAACAGGTGCTCCTCGAGATACCCTTCAAACCCCTCTGCCGGGAGGAGTGCCGGGGGTTGTGCAGTGTCTGCGGCACCGACCTGAATGTCACCGAATGCGGCTGCGACCGTCGTGACACCAGCCTGAGATTCAGCGCTTTGAAGAACTTCAAGGCAGAAAAATAAAGGAGATAGAGCCATGGCAGTACCGAAGAAGAAAACATCCAAGTCCCGCAAAAATATGAGAAGGGCGCATGACTTTCTTACCGCTCCCGCTGCATCCACCTGCCCCCAGTGCAAAGCCCCCAAACTCCCCCACCGTGCCTGTCCGTCCTGCGGCACCTACAAAGGCAAGGAAGTCATCAAGGCCGAGGACCTGTGATTCAATTCTCTGTGATGCTATGCTAAGAAATGCCTAGGGGTCATATGAGAGTTGCTGTTGATGCGATGGGCGGCGATAATGCTCCAGCTGTCGAAGTGGAGGGGACTGTCGCCGCCGTGAGGGAATTCGACATTCCCGTAACGTTGGTGGGTGACACGGAGCGGCTTCGCCTGGAGCTTGCCAGACACGACGCTGCTGGGCTCGACATAACGCTGCACCATGCCAGCGAAGTGGTGGGAATGCACGACTCCCCTTCCGACGCTATCCGGAAGAAGAAGGATTCCTCCATCCGGGTTGCCTTCGAGCTCGCCAAGAGTGGTGAGGCCGAGGCGGTAGTAAGCGCCGGCAATTCCGGCGCCACCATGGCGGCAGGGATGTTTGTCCTGAAGCGGATCGCCGGGATCGACCGGCCCGCCATCGCCCAGATATTTCCGACGCTGCGCGGCAAGACCCTCGTCCTCGATGTGGGGGGCAATGTTGACTGCAAGCCGATCCACCTGGTACAGTTCGCCATTATGGGTGAGGTCTACGCCCGGTACGTCATGGGGATTGCACATCCGCGGATCGGCCTTCTGTCCAATGGCGAGGAGGAGAGCAAGGGCAATGACCTGACCCGCGAGACCAGCGCCATTCTGCGGGAAATTTCCCTGGATTATGCGGGGTACGTCGAGGGGCGGGACATTTTCAACGGTCTTGTCGATGTCGTGGTCTGCGACGGCTTTGTCGGCAACGTGGTGCTGAAACTCTCCGAGGGGCTCGCCGAAGCGGTCGGCAAGATGCTCAAGGAAGAGATCAAGAAAAGTTTTTTCTCCAAGGTTGGTTACCTCCTTTCCCGCCAGGCCTTCAATAATTTCAAGAAAAAGGTCGATTATGCGGAGTACGGCGGCGCACCCCTGCTCGGGATCGACGGCGTCGGCATGATCTGCCACGGCGGCTCTAACGCCAAGGCGATCAAGAATGCGATTCGTTTTGCCCATGAGTATGCGCAAAAGGGCGTGACCAGACGAGTGGCCGAAAAGCTCCAGGAAAATTACGACGTCTACATGCAGCAGCGGGAACCCGGGAAGGATCTGACGGCGGGTTAGGGAAGGCGGGGCTGATGGTGAGGACGAAAATTATCGGGACGGGTTCTGCCGTCCCGGAAAAAATACTGGCCAACAGTGATCTGGAAAAGTTGGTGGACACCAGCGATGAGTGGATAACCACCCGTACCGGCATTAAGACGCGGCATATCGCGACTGCGGATGATTATACATCGACTCTTGCAACGCGGGCTGCGGAGAATGCCCTGGCAATGGCCGGGGTGGCGCCTGAAGAACTGGATCTGATCGTCGTGGCTACCGTCACCCCGGATTTCCCCTTTCCGGCCACCTCCTGCCTGGTCCAGAACAACCTGAAGGCAACGAAGGCCGCTGCCTTCGACATTTCCGCGGCCTGTTCCGGCTTCCTTTACGGCCTCACCCTGGTCGACCAGTGTATCAAGACCGGGACAGCAAAAAAGGCGCTGGTCGTCGGCGCCGAAGTGCTGTCGCGCATTGTCGACTGGAGCGATCGGAACACCTGCTGCCTGTTCGGGGACGGGGCCGGCGCGGTCGTGGTCGAGGCAGGCGCCGGAGAGGCTGGTATCCTTTCCTCTCATATCCACAGCGACGGCAGCTACTGGGAACTCCTCCACCAGCCGGGCTGCGGGAGCAGGAACCCTTGCTCGCAGAAGACCCTGGACGAGCAGCTCGTCTACATCACCATGCAGGGGAACGAGGTGTTCAAGCTGGCGGTCCGGGCCATGGAGGATGTCGCTCAGGAAGTCCTCGCCGCAAACGGCCTCACCACGACGGACATTGACCTCTTCATCTCCCACCAGGCCAACCGACGGATCATCGACGCCATCGGCAAACGGCTCGGGCTGGCCGAAGAGCAGGTGTACGTCAATCTCGAGCGCTACGGCAATACCTCGTCTGCCTCGATTCCGATCGCCCTCGACGAGGCGAACCGCGCCGGCCGGATCAAGGGGGGCGACGTCGTGCTGTTCGATGCGTTCGGGGGAGGATTGACCTGGGGCGCCACCCTCCTGCGCTGGTGACGGAACGTGGCTTTTGCGCAATCTCTGCGTTGATCTGCGCGAGGAGTTGTGCGGCGTAGCGCTGCTACGCCTCCGCCCCCTCGCTTGATCGCCCTGACCTTGCACAAAATCCGCGTTCCTTTTTCTGACATTTATTGAGTTTAAAGGAGTGGAGATAATGTCGAAAACCGCTTTTGTCTTTCCTGGCCAGGGGTCGCAGTATCCCGGGATGGGAAAGGAGCTGGCTGAGAACTTCAAGGTTGCCCGGGAAACCTTTGCCGAGGCGGATGATGCCCTCGGCTTTCACCTCTCCCGGCTCTGTTTCGAGGGGCCGGAAGAAGACCTGAAGCTGACCGCCAATACCCAGCCCGCCATCCTGACGACGAGCATTGCGGCCCTCCGGGTGGTCCGGTCCGAGACCCCTCTTGTCGCCGGCTATCTGGCAGGGCACTCCCTCGGAGAGTACTCGGCGCTCGTTGCTGCGGGCGCGGTTACCCTCGCCGATGCCGTGCGCACCGTGCGCGCCCGGGGAACCTTCATGCAGGAGGCGGTGCCGGTGGGAACGGGTGCCATGGCCGCCATCCTCGGGGTCGAGACAGATGTCCTGGCTGCCATCTGCGCGGAAGCCGCCCAAGGCGAAGTAGTGTCGCCGGCCAACTTCAATTCCCCCGGCCAGATCGTCATCGCCGGCCACGCCGGAGCAGTGAACCGGGCCATTGAGATCGCCAAGGCGAAAGGGTTTCGCAAGGCGATGCTTCTACCGGTGAGCGCCCCCTTCCATTGCACGCTCATGACACCGGCGGCCGAACGGCTGGCCCGGACTCTCGAGGGCGTCGCCATTTTGCCGCTGGATCTCCCCGTCGTCACCAACGTGGAGGCCGAGCCCAACACGGAGCCGGGGCGCGTCAAGGAACTCCTGGTGAAGCAGGTCTGCGCGCCGGTCCGCTGGGACGAGTCGGTGCAGCGGATGGTCGCACTCGGGGTCGAGAGTTTTGTCGAGATCGGCCCCGGCAAGGTCCTCTCCGGCCTGGTCAAGCGGATCTCCAAGGAGGTCGGGACCCGCAACGTGGAGGATGTGGCCACACTGAAAGCGCTGGAATGAAGGCTGAAGGCTGTTACTGGAGGTTTTCCTTCAGCCTTCAGCCTATGCACCTGTAATTGAAAGGAGAGAGTATGCCGAAGGATAAAGTTGCCATAGTGACCGGCGCCTCACGGGGGATCGGCCGGAGTATCGCCCTCGCCCTGGCGGGCGAAGGGGCACGCATCGTTGCCGTCGACCTTGGGCTCCCGGAGACAGAGGCCCTGGTGGCCGAGATCAAGGCTGCCGGAGGCGAGGCCCTGGCCGTCCAGGGGAACGTGACGGTCGCCGCCGATACGGAACGGATGATCGATGCGGCAGTGGAAAAGTTCGGCCGGGTCGATATCCTCGTCAACAATGCCGGGATCACCCGGGACGCCCTGCTGCTCCGGATGAAGGACGAGGACTGGGATGCCGTGCTCACCGTGAACCTCAAGGGGGCGTTCCTGTGCAGCCGCGCCGCGGCCAAGGTTATGGCCAAGCAGCGCTTTGGCCGCATCATCAACATTGCCTCGGTGGTGGGGCAGATGGGAAATGCCGGCCAGGCAAACTACTGCGCCAGCAAAGCCGGGCTGATCGGTCTCACCAAGTCTAACGCCCGGGAGCTGGCGAAGCGCAACGTCACCGTGAACGCGGTTGCCCCCGGCTTCATCGCCACGGCCATGACCGATGTGCTGCCGGAGAAGGTGAAGGAGGAGCTCCTTGCCCAGATCCCCCTGGAGCGACTGGGGAGCGCCGACGATATCGCCAACGCGGTGCTGTTCCTTGCTGCCGAGCGTTCCGGCTACATCACCGGGCAGGTGATAGCCGTAAACGGCGGCATGTACATGTAGAACAGGTTCAACGTTCGAGGTTCAAGGTTCAATGTTTCCGGAATCGGGTTTCTAACGTTGAACATTGAACATTGAACTTTGAACAGAAAAAATATCTTTTGCAAAATCCGTTTTTCGTGTTATGAACCAAACAACGCAGCTTGAAACCTGAACAAGGTTAACTATCAATGGAGGTGAAAAGGATGTCCGCAATAGACAAGAGAGTGAAAGAAATCGTAGCCGAGCAGCTGGGTGTGGATGAAGCGCAGGTGACCAACGAGGCCTCCTTCATGGACGATCTCGGTGCCGATTCCCTCGATACGGTGGAGCTGGTGATGGCCCTCGAAGAGGAGTTCGACATCGAAATTTCCGACGAGGACGCCGAGAAGATCCAGACCGTGCAGGATGCCATCGACTACATCACCGAGCACACCTAGTAGACCAAGGGGGAAGGAAGCTTCCCCTCTTTTTTCCGCAGCCGGGCGGGTTTATGCCGCCCGAGTGTTCCTGAATCACCGAGGAGACCTGACAATATGAGAAGAGTTGTAGTGACGGGAATAGGAGTGGTCTCGCCACTGGGGACAGGTAACGGCAAGAACTGGGATGCCCTCGTTGCCGGCAGGTCTGGGATCGCCCCGATCACCCGTTTCGATGCGAGCGAGTTTTCCGTTCGAGTTGCCGGCGAAGTGAAAGACTTCGCCCCTGAGGAGTTCATCGAGAAGAAGGAAATCAAGAAGATGGACCTCTTCATCCAGTACGCACTCGGCGCCGCCCATTTTGCCATGGAGGACTCGGGGCTGCAGATAACCGAGGAGAACGCGGAACGGGTAGGGGTGCTGGTCGGGGCCGGACTCGGCGGCCTGCCGACCATCGAACGTTACCATGATGTCCTCAGGGAGAACGGCTACCGGAAAATATCCCCGTTCTTCATCCCGATGCTCATCATCAACCTGGCCCCGGGGCACATCGCCATCAAGTACGGCGCCAAGGGCCCGAACGTCTCCTCCGTCTCCGCCTGTGCCACCGGCACCCATTCCATCGGCGACGCCTACCACATGATCAAGCGTGGCGATGCCGACGCCATGATCGCCGGCGGTACCGAGTCGACGGTCACCCCCCTCGGCATCGGCGGCTTCGCCGTGATGAAGGCCCTCACTGACAGTCGCAACGATTCTCCCGAGCAGGCCTCCCGCCCGTTCGACAAGTCCCGCGACGGCTTTGTCCTCGCCGAAGGGGCCGGTGTCGTCGTCCTCGAAGAATACGAGGCGGCGAAGAAGCGTGGTGCGAAGATCTATGCCGAGGTCGCAGGCTACGGCCTTACCTGCGACGCCTACCACCTGACCG
>JAMXLF010000080.1 GCA_024281055.1 Geobacteraceae bacterium | reverse complement strand
AAGCAGTGCTTCAAGCGCTTGCCGGTCGGCCACTGTCAATTCATAGTTTTCGGGTGTGCGTGCCATGAAAAGTACAATAGCACACTTGATAATATTTAGATATAACTAACCGCACAAGACACTAGTTGATAGATTCTAGTTCAAAATGCACCCTCGAGGAGGATGGATTCTACTCGTAAGTGCGCCACTTGTTGTAAAAGCAGACATGTCGACTTCATGTAGTGTTAGAAAGGCCCTGGCCAGCGCTGGGGTCTTTTTTTGTGCCGAGCGGTAGACAACGAGAAAAATGTTGCTAAAATTTAATTAAATATAACAAGCTATAATTCGGCCTCGTCTATTCAGGGAAGAACCGTACGTGCCAGATTAGAGCATATCTCCAAAGGATCTCCCTCGCGAATGTCCACCACCTTTCCTGACCACACCATCTGCCGAACCTGTTATTTCCGCAAACACGTCTGGGAATGCATCGTTACTACCTCTTCCGGTTGTCCTTACGCGATCTGCATTGCCGATCGATTTTTCTGTACGCATCTGAGTTGTCCCGAGTTTGCATGCCCGGTTATCGATAGCTGACAAACTTTTTTGAGTGAACATGGTGAGCCTGGTCCATAACCACAGGGAGGTTTCAGATGAACAGACGATTGACCCTTGTCCTTGCCGTTACCTTTGCCATTGTTCTCGTGGGTAGCCTGGCTTGTGCAACGGAAAAGGTACAGGAGGCTAAACCGGTGGAGAGCAAGCCAGTGATAATCTCCGAGGAAGAGGCGCTGCAGGCTGAGCTGCTGGATGCGGTCGAGAATACCCGGAGGAAGTCACCCGATGAAGGTGACGTAAAGAAGAAGGTTACCGCAGTGGTCAAGGTGCAGACGATAGACAAGCGGCCCGAGAAGTAGCTTATCCGCAACGGGGAATAAGCTCCGCAAACCATGAGTGATCTCTGGTTCTTGTGTTAAGACCCTGTCCCTAGGCTGATCCCACCGCTTCTCCCGATGACGATCCAGTCGGCTCTTCGTCGTTGCCATTTACCCGGCTGAACCCGTGGGATGACCTGGCAATGCAGGTCGAGAGCCGGTAGATGCCCGGTGCGATTTCCTCCGCCCGGATTTCGTAGTGCCTCCCCCTCTGAACGATCAGCTTCTGCATAGTCACACCCCCTCGACATTCATATCATCGGCCCGTTGGCCAAATCCGGCAAACGGCTTTTTCCGCTTCCGCATGGGATCCCTGCCGACCCTGGCCCATTCGCCCGACCGGCAGAACGCCACGATGTCCTTTTTCCGTATCAGCGTGTCGAGTTCAGCAGCTGTGACCGTGCCGGTGCTGCCATCGAGATAGATGACCCGGATCATCATCGCCATTGACTCCCTCGGGCATGTTTCAGGACACTATGCGTAAAATAAAGTATAACACATTAATCTGAGATGGCAGGAGCACGGCGAAGGATTTCTGTCGAGAATTGTATGACGGGGGAATGACGACTAGTGGGCTTGTTTCTTCGGACATATCCCGCCGGAAGAAACGGAAAAGGCCGGGTTGCCCCGGCCTTGTGACTACTTCACCTCGACGCTGACCTGCTTCGGCTTGATTTCTTCCTTCTTGGGCAGGATGATGGTGAGGACCCCCTTGTCGCAGGTGGCCTTGACCTTTTCCTGGTCGATGGTGGCGGGCAGCGAGAAGCTGCGCTGGAAAGAGCCGTAGTAGCGCTCGACCCGGTGGTAGTTTTCCTTCCTGACCTCCTGGTCGTGCTTGCGCTCGCCGCGCAGGGTGAGGGTGTTGTCCTCGATCCGGACGTCGATGTCCTTCTGATCGATGCCGGGAAGCTCGGCCTTGATGACGAGCGACTCCGCGTCCTCGAAGATATCGACCGGCGGCTGCCAGACCCCTTCCCGCAGTTCCTCGCCGGGTTCCCGGTTCCACGCCAGGTCGAGGAGCCGGTTCATCTGCTCCTGCATGGCACGAAGCTCGCGAAACGGGTTGTACTTGACGATGGCCATAGCATGTTCCTCCTTTGATGACGGAATTCATTTACAAGATAATGATCGTTTTTCCTAAGTCAAGGGGGGAGTGCGGTTCCTCGCCGCTGCTCCCCCCTTCGACTCAACTATTCGGTTGTATTCTCTCTATGTGTCCGGGCCGCACCGGTGAGCCGGTCAGACCCGTTTTCCCTTGGGTACGCTGTGCTTAAGCTTTTTCGACCCGTCGTAGAGGGTCTGCTTGATCAGGGTGCGCCGCTCTTTCAGGTCCTTTTTTTCGTAATCGGTTTCCAGGATCAGTTCCGCGCTGTCGGCCAGTTGCTCGATAGCCTCTTCTTCTCGTTTCGTCATACGGACTCCTCTTTGTGTTGGGTAAAAGTAAGGTCCTGATCGATAAAAGCCGGGATGGTCCGGGCACCACCTCCTTTCTCCTTTTGATTTCAGGGTAGCAGAATTCCCAGTCAATGCAAGTGGAAAATAGCTATAATTTCGGATAGTTGCACAGTGGCCGGGAGTGCACCTCCGCCGCCCCGCGGCCGCTTATTCCCCTTGAAGAGAGAGCTTTTATCGGCTACTATGTCTCCCAAATCCCTGAGGTTCCGGCAAGAAGCCGGATGTTGCCGGAGCCTCCAGTGTGTACGAGGTGTTTGCCCATGCTCTACAAGGTCGTGGAAGTGAGTAACGTCAATGACGAGGCCATCGAGGAGGTGCTGAACGACTGGACCGCCCGGGGGTGGCGCTTCGACGGCCTCCACTTTGCCATGCGGGAGTCGAGCAAGCGCCCCTCCATGGCGTTCGTGATCTTCACCCGGGAAGGGGAGGAGTGATGGCGGACAAACCGACCCTCTACCTGATCGACGGCTCCTCCTACATCTACCGGGCCTACTACGCGATCCGCCACCTCTCCTCGCCCAAGGGGTTCCCGACCAACGCCCTCTACGGCTTCACCCAGATGCTCCTCAAGGTCCTCAAGGAACGCCGGCCGGACCACGTGGCGGTGGTCTTCGACGTTGGACGCCAGACCTTTCGCACGGAGCTTTACCCCGATTACAAGGCGAACCGCACTGCCATGCCCGACGACCTGGTGCCGCAGCTCGGCCCCATCAGGGAGATGGTGCGTGCCTTCAATATCCCGGTGCTGGAGCTCCCCGGGTACGAGGCGGACGATATCATCGGCACCCTTGCCTGCGAGTGCGCGGCGAAGGGGCTGCGGACCGTGGTAGTGACCGGGGACAAGGACCTGATGCAGATCGTCTCGGACGAGGTTACCCTCCTCGACACCATGAAGGAGAAGGCAAGCGGTCACCCGGAGGTGGTGGAGCGTTTCGGCGTGGGCCCCGACCGGGTGGTGGACATCCTCGGCCTGGCCGGCGACAGCTCCGACAACATCCCCGGCGTCCCCGGCATCGGTGAGAAGACGGCGATCAAGCTCATCCAGGAGTACGGCTCCCTCGATGGGCTCCTGGAGCTGGCAGGCGAGGTGAAGGGGAAGACCGGCGAGCGCCTCCGGGAGTTCGCCGAACAGGCCCGCCTCTCCCGGCAGCTTGCCACCATCGACTGCCACGTCCCGGTCCCCTACCGTTACGAGGACCTGGCCATTTCTTCCCCCGACAACCGGCGGTTGGCCGAACTCTTCCGGGAGTATGGCTTCACCACCCTGATGAAGGAGCTGACCAGCGAGGCGACCCTTGCCACCGACGACTACCGCACGATCCTCACCGAGGCGGAGTTTTCCGTGCTCCTGGACGCTCTCCGGGCAGCCCCTTTCTTTGCCGTTGACCTGGAGACGACGAGCCTTAATCCCCTGGCGGCACAGGTTGTTGGCATCTCCTTCTCCTTCAAGGACCATGAGGCCTACTACGTCCCGGTGGGGCACCGTTATCCGGGTGCGCCGCCGCAGCTTCCCGCCGAACGGGTTCTCGGCGCACTGGCGCCCCTGCTCACCGATCCGACAACGAGGAAGGTGGGGCAGAACCTCAAGTACGACTACCAGGTGTTCCGCCGGGCGGGAATCGCCATGGCCGGGGTCTGGTGTGACACTATGCTCGCCTCGTACCTGATGAACCCGGTCCGCTCCAGCCATGGCCTCGACTCCCTCGCCGTGGAGATTCTCGACCACCGGATGATCTCCTACGAGGAGGTGGCGGGGAAGGGGAAGGAGCAGAAGAACTTCGCCGAAGTGGAGGTGGAAAAGGCCGCCGTCTATTCCTGCGAGGATGCGGATGCCACCTGGCTGCTCCACCGCCACTTTCTGCCGCGCCTCGCCGAGTTCGGGATGGAGCGCCTCTTCTTCGACGTGGAGATGCCGCTTGTGACCATCCTCGCCGAGATGGAGCTTGCCGGGGTGAAGCTCGACCTGGAGCTCCTCGAAAACCTGTCCACCAGGATAGGCGGTGAGCTCGTCACCCTGGAGGAGGATATCCACCGCCTCGCCGGGGGGGCGTTCAACGTGAACTCGCCGAAACAGCTGGGCGAGGTCCTCTTCGAGCGGCTGAAACTTCCGGTCGGGAGGAAGACCAAGGGGAAGACCGGCTGGTCCACCAACATCGACGAGTTGGAGCGCCTCGCCGTCGACCACGAGATTGCACGGAAGATCCTCCAGTACCGGGGACTCGCCAAGCTGAAGTCCACCTATACCGACGCCCTGCCGAAGATGGTGGACCCGGCCACCGGCAGGGTCCACACCTCGTACAACCAGGCGGTGACCAACACGGGACGCCTCTCCTCCTCGGAGCCGAACCTGCAGAACATTCCGGTCCGCACCGAGGAGGGGCGCCAGATCCGGAGAGCCTTCGTGGCCGACGAGGGGTGCCTCCTCCTTTCCGCCGACTACTCCCAGATCGAGCTCCGCATCCTCGCCCACCTCTCCGGGGACCGGGTCTTCTGTGACGCCTTTGCCTGTGACGAGGACATCCACACCCGCACCGCCGCCGAAGTCTTCGGCCTCTTCCCGGAAATGGTGACCCCGGAGATGCGGCGCCAGGCGAAGACCATCAACTTCGGCGTCATCTACGGCCAGACCCCCTTCGGTCTCGCCCGGGAGCTGGGGGTGTCGACCCGGGTGGCCAAGGAGTTCATCGACAACTACTTCGACCGCCACGCCGGAGCCCGGGCTTTTCTCGACGCCTGCGTCCGTGAGGCGGAAGAGAAGGGGTACGTGACGACGCTCCTCGGCCGCCGGCTTCCCATCCCTGACATCGGGAGCGCCAACGCCAACGTCCGTGCCTTTGCCCAGCGCAACGCCGTCAACTATCCGATCCAGGGGTCGGCGGCGGACATCATCAAGGTGGCGATGGTGAATGTCACGGAGCGGCTGCGCCGGGAGGGGCTGGCGAGCCGCCTCATCATGCAGGTCCACGACGAGCTCGTCTTCGAGGTGCCGGAGGGGGAAAAACTCGCCATGGAGCAGCTCGTGCGCCACGAGATGGAGCACGCGGTCGCCCTGCGGGTGCCGCTCCGGGTGGATGCCAACTTCGGGCGCACCTGGAGCGAGGCTCACTGAGCCGGAAAATGTCGAGCAGTCAGGTTGCGCTTCGCCGACGGAGCGGCATACTGAAGGAGGGCGAGGCAAGGGGGCTAGCGCAGGTTCACCCTCGCCAGGAAGAGCCCCAGGTACTTGTTGATGGGGTTCGAGCGTTTGAGGAAGCGGAGAGGAGGGGGTCTTCTGATGCCGAGTGCGCCCAGCTCGTCGCGCAGGGCGGCATTTTCCCCGCTTTGCAGGCCATGCCGGAAGGCGCGGATAGCGGAGCGTTTCTGGCCGGCGAGGAGGTGGACCCGGCCGAGGAGGAGGGAGAGTTCGGCGTTGTGCGGGTCCTGTTGGAGCGCCTCCTTGGCGAGGGCGACCGCCTTGCGGAATGCCCCCAGCTCCTTTGCCATGCAGAAGGCGAGGTACGCGGAGGCGAGGGGGGAGTTCCCGGCTGCGGCCTGGTCGAAGAAGAAGAGGGCCTCGGCGGTGTCGTCACTGGCAAGGGCCTTGAGCCCTTCCTCGAACGGGTTCGTCGTCTCGTCTGCCATAGCCGCTCCTTCGTGCCCGAAATCTCACTCTGCCAAGCCTTTGGCGTCATTCTAGTGGAAACGTGCTGAAAATGCAAGGGATTGAAGTTGGGCGGCAAAGAAAATGCCCTTCCATCGATGGTGCGCGCATGGGCCTGACAACGGTCATAGAGCAGACGGCACCGGACATGCGTCGGTGGTTGTCACCCTTTTCTGACGGCTGGTGCCGGGGAACTGCCAACGTCAGAGGCGCGGAGGATCGATGTCCGCGATGACGTTCGCCGTGAGCGAGGAGAAAAATCGCTGGCTCCGGGAGAGAATGGCCGCCCTCGACATCCGCGAGGAGGACTTGGAGGAGCGCTTCGTACGCTCGTCGGGCAAGGGGGGGCAGCACGTCAACAAGACCTCTACTTGCGTCTGCCTGAAGCACCTTCCCACGGGAATCGAGGTGAAGTGCATGGAGGAGCGGAGCCAGTCACTCAACCGGTTCCTTGCCCGGCGTGAACTGGTGGAGAAGGTGGCGGCACTGGCCGGCGTAACTACGCCGCGCAGCAGCAGGCAGGAGCGGGCGAAGAAGCAGAAGGCGCGCCGGCAGCGGCGGGCGACGGCGAAATACGATACCAAGAAGTGAAACCGGATACGACACGCTGCTACCCAAAGCCTTAAAGACTATTTTGCCACAGATACAAACGGATAACTGCGGATTACAACACCTTCTGTTTGCCTGATCCGATGTTATCGGCCTTTATCTGTGGCTAAATGAAAAGGTTTTGTTTCTGGCCTTTCGTGAGGATTTCTGTTTCAATCACCCACGATACGAATTATCTTGCTTCTCTAAGTTGAAAGGTTGTCCGATGATCCACGAAGAGATACTCCATTCCCTCGAATTCGACAAGATCCTCGCGGTGGTCGCCGGCTTCGCCAACAGCGATGCCACACGCAAGGCGGTCCAAGCAATCGTCCCCCTGGCGAGCCGGGCGGAGATCGAAACCCGCTTCGGCCAGGTGGAGGAGGTCCGCCGGCTGGCCCGGCTCGGCATTTCTTTGCCGCTTGCCCCGTTCGAAGACATCGCGGAGCTCATGGCGCTCGTCCGCCCCGAGGGGGCGGTCCTCAATCCCTCCGACCTCGTGCCGTTCATACCGGTGTTGCGGATCATGGCCGCTATCGCCCGGCAGTTCGGCTACCGTACCGATATCCCGTTATTGCGGGAGCTTGCAGGCCATGTGACGGGGTTCCCCCACATCCTTGAGCCGCTGGAGGCCTCCCTTGACAGTGAGGGGAACATTCTCGACACCGCCTCGAAGCTCCTCTTCGAGATCCGGACCACCAAGCGGGCTCTCACGGCCCGGATCCGCAAGCGCCTTGAGGAGATCGTCCGGGAAAAGCAGACCGCAATCTTCCTCCAGGACGACTTCATAACCCTGCGGGGTGGCCGCTACGTCATCCCGGTCCGCATGGATTCCAAGGGGATGGTCCAGGGGGTGGTGCACGACGTCTCCAACTCCGGCGAAACCGCCTTCATGGAGCCGCTGGAGATCATCGGGCTCGCCAACGAGCTGGAAAACCTGGTGGCGGAGGAAAAGGCGGAGATGATTCGCATCCTCCGGGAGATCTGCCGCTCCATAAGGGAGGAGGCGGATGAGCTTGAGATCCAGTTCACGGCGGTGGTCCAGCTGGACCTGGTGAACGGCATCGCCCGCTTTGCCAACCTCATCGGGGCGGAAGTTCCGGTGATCAGCGACCAACCGGTGATCCGCCTCCGGGAGGCGCGCCACTCGCTCCTCATGCTCCTCCAGCGGGAGCGAGGGGGACGCGAGGTGGTCCCCCTCGATCTGGAACTTGGGACCGCTCCGGACGCTGCAGATATTTCCGCAGGTCAAGGCGCTCCCTCCAATCTCATGGTGATCACCGGTCCCAATGCCGGCGGCAAAACCATCGCCCTCAAGACCACCGGGCTCCTCCTCGCCATGGCACTCTCCGGCATCCCGGTCTCCGCAGCCGCTACCTCCGTCTTCCCGCTGGTTGATCAACTCCTCGTGGATATCGGCGACGAGCAGTCCATCGAGGCGAGCCTCTCCACCTTTTCCGCCCATATCGCCAATATTGCCCGGATCCTGGCCGGGGCCGACGGGAAGACCCTGGTGCTCCTCGACGAGCTGGGGACGGGGACCGAGCCGGGGCAGGGGGCGGCCATCGCCTGTGCCGTCCTCCAGGAGCTGCAGGAGCAGGGAGCGCTGGTCCTCGCCACCACCCACCTCACCGACATCGTCGGCTTTGTCCACCGGACCCCCGGCATGGTCAATGCCGCCATGGAATTCGACCCTGCGACCTACTCCCCTCTCTACCGGCTCAAGGCCGGAGAGCCTGGCCAGTCCCATGCCATCGAGATCGCCCGGCGCTATGGCCTCCCCGAACGGGTCATCGCCGTAGCCCAGGGGATGGTCGGCCGGCTTGATACCGAGTTCCATGCGCTGCTGGCGGAATTGAAGGAGAAGAGCCATCGCCACGACGAGGCTTTGGCGGAACTGGCGCAACGGGATCGGGAGCTGGCCGGTAAGGAGCGCCTCCTCGGGGAGCGGCTGGCCGCAGCGGAAGTGCAACGGCGGGAGACCGTGGAGAACGCCCTGCAAGAGGCACGTGAGATTGTCCAGAACGCCCGGCGGGAGATGAACGTCGTTATCGAAGAGGCACGGGCCGAGCGGCGCCGCGAAGCCAGGCAGAGACTCGATGAGGCGGAGCGGCAGGTGGAGGAGCGGCTGAGGGAGATGCGCCCCGAAGCGTATCTGGACCTCGACCTGATTGCCGAGGGGGACGTGGTTTTTGTCAGATCGCTCGGCTGCGACGCGACGGTGGCTGCCGTGGACCGCAAGCGCGGCCGTTTCCGGGTGCGGGCCGGTCAGCTGGAACTGGAGGTTGACCTGGCCGACGCGGCCCCGCGAACGGGAAAGGGTGCCCCGTCGAAGGAAGCCCGTCGGCGGGCCGCGGCGGAGGAGACGCTCTCCCGGGAGCTCAACATCGTCGGGCTGCGGGTCGACGACGCCCTTCCCGAAGTCGAACGCTTTCTCAACCGCGCCTCCCTGGAAGGGCTCGGGGAGGTGAGGATCATCCATGGCAAGGGGACCGGTGCCCTGATGCGGGCCGTGCGCACTTACCTGGACGGTCACCCGCTGGTGCGGGAATTCCGCAAGGGAGAACCTTTCGAGGGAGGGGAGGGGGCAACGGTGGTGACGCTCGGGTAAGAGGAGACGATGCCGGATTATTCAGCTGAAATGGGCGGGTAATCGAACGGCCCTTGTTCTGAGTGACGGTAAGCCCTCTTCTTCAAGACGCCGTCCAGCGCCGGGGCAAGCTCCTCGGCCGACATCGGCTTTGCCAGGTAATACCCCTGCACCTCGTCGCAGCCGCGCGCCTTCAGGAAGTGCAGCTGATCCCCGTCTTCGACCCCCTCGGCGACAACCTTGAGCTTCAGGCTGTGGGCCATGGAAATGATCGCCTCGACGATGGCCGCGTCATCTTTGCTGCGGTTGACGTCCGCTACAAATGAACGGTCGATCTTGATCCGGTCGATAGGAAAATGCTTCAGGTAACTCAGGGAAGAGTAGCCTGTGCCGAAATCATCGATACTCAGCCGGATCCCCAAGTCCTTGAGGGATTGGAGGGTCGTGATGGTTCTGTCGGCATTCTCCATGACGACGCTTTCCGTGAATTCGAGTTCGAGGGTTTCCGGCTTTACGCCGGTATCCCGGATGTTTCTCTCCATGGTTGCAAGGAAATCGGGGTGCTTGAACTGCTGCCCCGAAATATTGACCGCCACTCTCAGATTGCGATGCCCGGCGAAGGCCCACTCCCTTGCTTGAACAAAGGCCGTGTGCAACACCCATTCCCCGAGACCGAAGATGACACCGGAATTTTCCGCCAGGGCAATGAATTCGGATGGCGGCAAAAGGCCGAAATCCGCGCTTTGCCACCGCACGAGGGCCTCGACACCGATCATGTTGGCCGTCTTGACATCCCATTGGGGCTGATAATGGAGGAAGAACTCCTGCTTCTCCAATCCCTGGCGCAGGCTGCTTTCAAGGGCAACCCGACGCAACAGGTGGTGATTCATTTCGGGGGAGAAGAAACGGAAATTGCCTTTTCTCTCGGTCTTGGCATGGTACATGGCGGTGTCGGCGCACTTGTACAGGACTTCCGCATCCGGCCCGTCGTCGGGGTAGAGGGCGATGCCGATGCTGACGCTGCTAAAGACCTTTCGCCCCTCTATATCGAAGGGCTGGGAAAAGATCGCGAGGATCCTCCGTGCCGCGGCCGCGGCGCTCTCCGGGCCGGCTATCGAGGCCAGGATCACGACGAACTCATCGCCGCCGAGTCGGGCGAGGGTATCGCAGTCGCGCATGCAGGCGGCGAGCCGTCCTGCCACTTCCTTGAGCAGCTTGTCGCCGAAGTCGTGCCCCTGGGTGTCGTTGATATCCTTGAAGTTGTCCAGATCGAGGAAGAGAAGTCCGACCTGCCGCTCTTCGCGGTGGGCCAGGGACAGGGCATGGTGCAGCCGGTCCAGAAATGTCCCGCGGTTGGGAAGTCCCGTCAGGGCGTCGTTAAAGGCGAGCTGATGCAGCCGCTCCTCCACCTCTTTCCTCTTGCTGATATCTTCACAGGCGGTGACGGTCCCCAGGCATCTGCCGCGGGAGTCCTTCACCGCTGTCGATATGAGCTGGACAGGAAACTCTTTACCGTTCTTCCGGATATTTATGCTCTCCCGCTTCCAGCACCAGATGGAGTCCTGTTCCGGCGTGAAAGGCTGGCGGAGGCGCGCGGGGGCGAATCCTCTCGCATTCCGGTCGACAAGCTCATGGGCCGCGTAGCCGTGTATCTCCGCTTCGGCGGGATTCGAGTAGATGATTTTCCCCTCGGTGTTGCTGAGGGTAATCCCGATCGGAAGGCATTCAACCGCCTCCTTGAGCATCAGGAGGTGGTCTTCGACGTGTCGCATGTCGGTGACGTCCTGCAGAGTACCCACGATTCGCGGGACTGCTCCCGGTAGGGCTGCATCGGCATGTCCCTGCAGGTGGACGACGCGCATTGTTCCATCGGAGCATGCGATGCAAAAGTCGATACTGCACTTGGAGTTGCCGGAGCAGGCTTTTTTCAGGCAGGCGTCCACCATTTCCCGGTCTGGCGGATAGATGGCGGCAAGAATATGTGTAAGGTAACATACCCGTGATGGCTTCTGCATCTCCAGGATGCGGAAGGTCTCTTTCGACCCCCGGAATGCGCCGGTTGCAGGATCCCATTCCCAGTTCCCCAGGTGGGCGATCCTTTGGGCGTTGGCAAGCCTGGCTTCGCTTTTCAAGAGGTTCTTCATGCTGCGCGAGGCTTTCAGCATGTACCGGAGCCGATAAACCAGGAGCCTGGGGTTGATCGGTTTGGGGATGAAATCCGTCGCTCCTGCCTCGAAGGCACGGTGGATCGATTCCTCGTCGTCCATGCTCGTTATAACCAATACCGGTGCGAATTTCCCTCCCGGGATTTTACGCAGCTCCTGACAGGTCGTGAACCCATCCATGCCGGGCATGAGCAGATCGAGAATCAGCGCGTCTGGCCGGATCTCCGTGAATTGCCCGATGGCTGACGGGCCATCCGCGGCAGTGACGGTCAGGAAGCCGACCTCCTTCAGGGTATCCTGCATGGTCACGCGCATGAACCTGTCATCATCGACGATCAGAATCGTCGGTGTTTCCTGTCGCCTTGCGGCCTGGGGCATGGTGTGAATCTCCTCTGTCAAGACGTTGCCCGGGAAACAGCCGGCGACCTGCGGGCAAAAATGAAAAAGCCCGCCGTCAAAGAGGCAGGCTTTCCCCCGCTCAGCCACTTCGACAGCCCCTCTATCCAGAAACTGGATGGTAGCTTTGTGCCACTTGGTTACCCAAGCTTTACCCTTTCGGTGACATGTGCGCCATTAATGTTATCTCATAGAAACGAATTGTCTACTTCCAGTGGTAAAAAAGTTTTTTCTTGTCCGCGGATAAAAGTTCTTCGACCGTGCAGAACAGGGTGCTGTCAGCTATCCGACCCCCAATAGAGCGTGCAACGCTTCTCCAGGTGTTTAATTATTTATAATCCATGTAAAAATAAGTTGCGCAGGCTTGTGGTATGAGGTTATAAATAAAACACCGTTATTGTTAATTTGGGGGCATGAGGGGTATTTCCGTGAGCAAGAGACTCTCCGTCAAGATTGTCGGCATTCTCGTCCTGGTGATGATCGCCATCATGGCGGGCTTCACCGTCTACTTCATCCGGGCGCGCAGCGCCAACATGGAGGCGGAGCTCCTGTCGAAGGGGCGGATGGAGGCCCTGACCGGCGCGGGGATGATGGAGCGCATCCTCCAGGAGTCCCTCGACAGTGGCCGATTCACCGCGGCGGAGCTGTTCGACGAAAACTACATCCCGATTCCCAACACGAGTCCGCAGAAGTACCACACGCGCTACGATACCTACCTCGACGCCGCCGTCCAGAAGCTCGAAGACATGTTCCTGAAGGACGACCAAGTGGTCTTTGCCGTGCTCGTGGACCGCAACGGCTACCTCCCTACCCACAACACCACGTTTTCCCGGCCCCTTACCGGCGATCCCGAGAAGGACAAGGTCGGCAACCGTACCAAACGGCTCTTCAACGACGAGGTGGGGCTCAGGGCGGCGAGGAGCCGGGATGAATTCCTGAAGCAGGTCTACTCCCGGGACACCGGGGAGAAGATGTGGGACCTTTCGGCTCCGGTGTACGTGAACGGCAGGCACTGGGGCGCCTTCCGGATCGGTTTTTCCATGGATAAGACCGACCACAAGGTGGCCGAACTGCGGAAGCAGATCATTGTCGCCATGGTGATCATGCTGGTGGTCTGTATCATCACGATCATGGTCGTGGTGACCAACCTCACGAGGCCGCTTCTGCGGCTGACCCAGGCGGCGCGGCGCATCGCCGACGGGAATTTCAACGAGGAAATCCCGGCGGCGCAGGACGACGAGATCGGCACCCTGGCCGAGGCGTTCAATATGATGACCACGGTTATTGTCAAGAACCTCGACGAAGAGGTGAAGAAGAGCGCCCGCCTCTTCGCCTCGATCCGGGAGGCAGTGGTGCGGCTTTCCAGTTCTGCCGGCCAGATGACCTCCATTACCACCCAGCAGTCGTCAAGCGCCGCGGAACAGGCATCGGCCGTACAGCAGGTGTCGACAACTTCGGAGGAGATCGCCGTCACCGCCAAGCAGATCACGGAAAACGCCCGCACTGTCGAGACCATGGCTGAGGCGACCAGCCAGAGCTGCACTGCCGGCACTGGTGACGTGATGAACGCCATCGATGGTATGGCGCGGCTGCGGAGCCAGGTCCAGAGCATCGCCGAGAGCATGCTCACCCTGGGGGACAACAGCCAGAAGATCGGCGGGATTGTCGAGATCATCGACGAGATCAGCGATCAGACGAACCTCCTGGCGCTGAATGCGGCCATCGAGGCGGCCGGAGCCGGCGAGGCGGGGAAACGGTTCGCCATCGTCGCCCAGGAGGTGAAACGGCTGGCGGAGCGGACGGTGGAGGCGACCCGGCAGATCAAGGGGCTGATCGACGAGATCCAGAAAGCGACCAACTCGACCATCATGGTCACCGAAGAGGGAACCAAGGCGGTGGACACCGCCGCGGGGCTGGTGGACAAGGTGCACCTGTCGTTCGGCAACATCATCGGCATGGTGGAAAAGACCACCTGGGCGGCAAAGGAGATCACCCTGTCGACCCAGCAGCAGACATCGGCCTGCGAGCAGATGGCGGAGACCATGACCGAGGTGCGGGATGTGGCCCGGCAGGTGGCAGGAAGTGCCAAAGAGACCGAGCGGGCCATCGGCGAGATCACCGAGTTGACGGAACGGCTTAAGGAGCTGATTGAGGAGGAAATTCAGACGAAGGGCCGGAATGCGGCGCTGACGGGGGCCAAGGTCATGGAAAATGTTCTTGCCGACGCAATCGCCGGCAGGTTCAACGAGGCGGACATCTTCGACGAACGGTACATCCCGATTCCCGGTACCAACCCCCAGAAATACCATACCAGTTACGACGCGTACCTCGATGAAACCATCCTGGGGACCGAGGACGAATTCCTGCACAAGGACGACCAGGTGGTATTCGCGGTGCTTGTCGACCGCAACGGCTACCTGCCGACCCATAACAGCAAGTATACCCAGCCGCTCACCGGTGACCCGGAAAGGGACAAGGTCGGCAATCGTACGAAACGGCTCTTCAACGATGCCGTGGGGCTTGCCGCTGCCCGGAACGAGAAGGAACTGCTCGTGCAAGTCTATTTTCGGGATACGGGTGAGAAGATCTGGGACATCTCTGCGCCGGTTTATGTCAACGGCAAGCACTGGGGCGCGTTCCGGATCGGTTATTCTATGTAGTTCCCGTTCGGAAAGATTGTATAATGGAAACGACATCTGACGTAGGGGGTCGTGATGGCGTTTCTTTTTGGCGCGGGTAGCGGCGGGCGGCTGGCCTGGCTGCTGGCGACTATTCTGTTCCTTACCTGCCTTTTCCCGGGACCGCTTCTCGCCCAGCGTGTCCCGGAAAAGCTCGCCTACAGCCTTTCCTGGCTGGGGATTCCTGTCGGCACAGCTACCCAGGAGATCGTCGAGGAGGGGGTGACCCGCCGCATTACCTCGACAGCCCGTTCCAACGACTGGTTGTCGGCCTTTTTCCCGGTGGAAGATGTCATCGTCAGCTCCCTCGACAAGAGCGGGGCGTCTTTTCCCGGGCTGACCCGGTACTATCGGATGCGGATCCGCGAAGGGAGCCACCGCCGGGACCGGGAGATTGTCTTTGCGCAGGACAGGGGGACGGCCAGCTACCACGACATTCGCAGCGGCGAACGGCTCGATATCCCCATTGCCGGTACCGTCTACGATATTTATGGCAGCTTCTACTATGTCCGGTATCTGCCGCTGGAGGTTGGTAAGCCGGTCTCCGTTCACGTCCTTGACGGCAAGGAACAGCGCGACGTCGAGGTGCAGGTGCTACGCAGGGAACGGCTTACGACGGTCTTTGGAGAGGTGAACACCATTGTGATCCGCCCCATGGTGAGACAGGAAGGGGTCTTCGAGGGGAAGGGCTCTGTGACCATCTGGCTGACCGACGATGCGCGGCGGATCCCGGTCAGGGCACAGACAAAGGTGAGGGTGGGGAGCGTCGTTGCGACCTTGACCGGAGATGACCCGTAACCTGCGCGGCATTGGTCCCGCCCCAGTTTCCAGTTCCTTCTGCTTCCTTTCTCCATTCGAAGCTGATTCCGTTCCCGCCATTCCTCCTTACCCGTCCCAATATTGTCCGTTCCCATTTGTCTTTGAACATCCCGATCGGCGATGTCGAGACACAGTCGCATATGCGCTGCCCGATGCGGCGGACAAGGATATCCGCAGAGTACCCCGCCATGCTTGCAAATGGTGTCCTCGTAATATAAGCTTTGGCTAGGAGCCAGCATGATCATCACCATCATCGCCGCCATGGCGGAAAACCGGGTAATCGGGCGAAACGGTGCCATCCCGTGGGACATCCCCGCCGACCGGCGGCATTTTCGGGAGCTGACCATGGGGCACCCGGTCATCATGGGGCGTAGGACGTTCGAAAGCATCGGGTGGGCGTTGCCCGGGCGGCACATGATCGTCATCACGCGCCGCCCGGGGTATCGTGCCGAGGGGTGTCACGTGGCTCCTGACTTCGCTTCCGCCCTCGCAGCCTGTGCTGCGGAGGACGAGGTGTTTATCTGCGGAGGTGAGCAGGTCTACCGCGCGGCGCTTGCCGTGGCGGACCGGATCCATCTGACCGTCGTCCACCGGGAAATCGACGGGGACACCCGCTTCCCCGAAGTTCCCGCGGCATTCGTCGAGGTAGGGCGGGAGGAGTTTTTCGAGCCTGTCCCCTATGCGTTTGTCCTGTACGGGCGGCACGAGGAGGAGGGGGGTGCCTGACGATCATGCGCGTGCGGGCATTGTTTTTCGTGCTGTTCCTGGGCTGGCTGGCCATGCCGGCCGTGGCGCGAGGCGGGGCCTATCCGGCGACGGCACAGGTTGTCATCGCCTTCCGGAACTACAGCACGCATGGGGATGAGTCCCTCATCGAGATTGCCCGCCGCTTCGATGTAGGCTTTAACGAAATCACTGCCGCCAACCCGGGCATGGATCCTTTCGTGCCGGGCAACGGCGTAGTGGTGTCCGTTCCCACGGCGTGGATCGTCCCCGATCATCCGCCCAACGTGGGGATCATCATCAATCTCGCAGAGCTGCGGCTCTATCACTTCTTCTACGCCGGGAAATTGCACCTGTACGAGACCTTCCCCATCGGCATCGGTGATGAGGGGAGCGACACCCCCCTCGGCACGTATCGGGTGGTCGAGAAGATTGTCAGCCCCTCCTGGTACGTCCCCAAGTCGATCAAGGAAGAGAAGCCCTGGCTACCCGACGTCGTGCCCCCCGGCCCGGACAACCCCCTCGGCAGCCACGCCCTGCGCCTGTCCGAACGGACCATCCTGATCCACGGGACCAACAAGCCATGGGGGGTGGGAAGAAGGGTCAGCCACGGGTGCATCCGGCTCTATCCCGAGGACATTCCCCAGCTGTTCGGGTGGGCCAAGGTGGGTACCGCCGTCACCATCGTGCGACAGCCGGTCAAGATAGGAGTGATTGGCCGGAAGGTTTACATCGAGGTGCACGACGACGGCATGTCGGCTATCGAATATTTCGTCGAGGCGGAGCGACTGCTCGAAAAGTACGGACTGAAGGGACGGGTGAATGCGCTGAAGCTCTTCCGCACAGTCCAGGCACAGTGCGGTTATCCGGTCGATATCAGCAACTGACGCTTAGCGCATTCCGTGGCACCGCCTCTGCATCGGAGCGTCGGGAGGCGTTGCTGTTTCCTCCGTCGGGGATGATCCTGTTGTGACACAGAATGCGGGAACCGGCAGTTACGATGCAGCCGGTCCCCGAGTCTGCGCACCTGCTGACCTTATTTCTTCTGCTGCAGCTCAAAGGCCTTGGCTGCTTTCTTGGCTGCCGCTTCGGCGCGATCAGCTGCTTTTTCCGCCCGGTCGGCTGCCGCAGCGGCCTTGGCATCGGCGTCCTGGGCGGCTTTCATGGCCTGGTCAGCCCGGGCCTTGGCATCGGCGGCCGCTTGTTTTGCCTCATTGAGCCCGGTGGCTAGCGCATCGGTCTTCTTGGACAAGGCGTCAAGGGCCGACTCAATGCTGGCGACTCTTGCCTCGAGCTTGCTGAGCCGGTTGGCGAGCGGGTCGGTTTGCTCTTTCACGAAGCTTTCCGTAGCGCAGCCGAATGAGCTTGCAAGCAACAGTCCGATCAAGATTTTCGACACCCCTCTCATGTTGCATCCTCCTCTCTTCATTTCTTAAGTGGTTACACACAAAAAAAGTTTATCCCATTACCGGTGAACTTCAATTAACCGGCCCGCTTTTCGATTTTTTTTTGCAAGGAGGGTTGTATCCCCCTTGTTATCCGGACATAAATTTTGCTATTCTAATCAAAAGCGTGATTGGTTTAATCAATAGCGCGATGACCTGGCGGAAAAGGAAGGCCGTTAGATGCGGATTGGTTGCGTGAATGCGTAGAATGCTCCAGCGGGTGTCGGGAACGGGTGTTTTCGTCATAGTCCTTCTTGCCGCGGGCATCTTTCCCGTGCAGGGCAAGACCGGTCTTGCTGCCGCCGACCGGGTGGTGGTCAACAAAGGGACGCGGCAGATGGTGCTCCTCAAGGATGACGAGGTTATCAAGTCCTACCAGGTTGCTCTCGGCAAGGACCCGGTGGGGCCGAAAATGCGGCAGGGGGACGGGAAAACTCCCGAAGGAACCTATCGCCTCGACCGCCGCAATACCTGCAGCAAGTTCTACAAATCGATCCACATCTCTTACCCCAGTCCTGCCGATGTGAAGGCCGCAAGAGCTCTCGGGGTTTCCCCCGGGAAGGATGTCATGATCCACGGGCTGCCGAACGGCCTTGGCAGGGTGGGAGAGCTTCATACCCTTCTCGATTGGACCAACGGCTGTATTGCCGTCACCAATGCCGAGATGGACGAGATCTGGCAGCTCGTTGCCGACGGCACCATCATCGAGATCCGGCCCTGATTCGCCCCTTTTGTCCAATCGGGGTTCCCCGGGGCATTTTTCTCCTCTTTCAACAGATATAGAGCATACAACTTCCCCTGGTACAATTTGAGCCGTGAAGCCGGAGGGACAAGATGAAAGCGATGCTGTTCGAAGGAGTCGGCAGGCCTCTGCGGATTGCCGAAGTGCCAATGCCGGTACCCGGACCCGACGAGGTCCTCATCCGCATAAGCGCCTGTGGAGTATGCCGGACCGATCTTCATATCGTCGATGGGGAATTGACCGAACCGAAGCTTCCCCTCATTCCCGGGCACCAGATCGTCGGCCGGATTGTCGCTCTGGGAGAGCGGGTGGAGCGTTTCAGGGTGGGTGCCCGCGTCGGGGTGCCCTGGCTTGGCTCCACCTGCAACAGTTGTCGTTACTGTCATTCCGGGCAGGAGAATCTCTGCGACCGGGGCCGTTTCACGGGCTACCAGGTCGACGGCGGCTTTGCCGAGTTTGCCGCGGCGGACAGCCGCTTCACCTTTTCCATCCCCGACGGATACCCCGACCTCCAGGCCGCCCCGCTCCTCTGTGCCGGGCTCATCGGCTACCGCTCCCTCGTCATGGCGGGGGAAGGGGAGCGGCTCGGCATTTACGGATTCGGTGCCGCCGCCCACATCGTGGCCCAGGTGGCCCGCTGGCAGGGGAGGAAGGTCTACGCCTTCACCCGGGCCGGCGATGCAGTCGCCCGGCGCTTTGCCCTCGATATGGGTGCCGTCTGGGCAGGCGGCTCCCTCGACAGGCCGCCGGAAGAGCTCGATGCGGCCATCATTTTCGCTCCGGCGGGAGAACTGGTGCCCGCGGCCCTGCGGGCAGTCGCCAAGGGCGGGGTGGTGGTCTGCGGCGGCATTCACATGAGCGACATCCCCTCGTTCCCCTATGAAATCCTCTGGGGAGAGCGGATGGTACGCTCGGTGGCGAACCTGACCCGCCGGGACGGCGAGGAGTTCCTGGCTCTCGCACCACTCGTGCCGATCGCCACAGAAGTGACCGTTTACCCTCTGACAGAGGCGAACGCGGCCCTCGACGACCTGCGCAGCGGTGCTGTCCGCGGTGCCGTCGTCCTCCAGGTGAGTGGAGATGATCCCTTGGCGTGACCTCTCGTATCGGTCGATTTTTGCCACATGACCGTGTTATTTGACGGATATTTCCCGTCGCGTCCGCCCCTTTTTAGAGTGCAGTATCCTTGGGTTTTTAAGAAAATCCCTGATAAACGGCCTTGTGCGTCGGGCTATAAAACCAGCTATTTGACTGGCCCGTTTATTGAATGTGGCGAAGACAATGGTTGCAGTGCATGCCCCGCAGGGGAGAAGAGGGGGGAATTCATGGCGGATGCGTCAGGGGCGGTAACATTTGACAAGGGGATAGAAGCGCTCCGCAACGATCATCTCTACCTGGCCCGGGCCTGTTTCGAGCAAGCGGTGAAAGAGGACCGGAGTGCCTGTCATTGCTCGTTTCTGGCGTTTGCCATGGCCAGAACGGGGGGGCACCTGGAAGAAGCGATTGCCCTTGCCCGCGAGGCGGTTGCCCGGGAGCCGGGAAATTCCACCTGTTACCTCAATCTGGGCCGGATCTACCTCGCTGCCGAGGAGCGGGCGAAAGCGATCGAAGCCTTCCGGAAAGGTCTCCAGTACTCGGTCAACGAGGAAATCGTCGCGGAGCTGGAACGACTCGGCACGAGAAAACCCCCGCTTTTCCCGTCTCTTGGACGGAATCACCCGTTTAATCACTATGCCGGTCTTCTCCTGACGCGTCTGCACTTGCGCTAGGCACCCGTGCGAAGGGGCAGAAAGGACATCCCGGAAATGCAGGATTGACTGACGGGGTTGCCGGTGCTACCTTGACGCCATGCAGACACGCCACTGTGAGGGCATCGTGCTCGGAGCCATGGATTACCGCGAGGCCGACAGGCTCGTGACGCTGTTTACCCTGGAGCATGGCAAGCTCAAGGGGGTAGCGGCCGGGGCCAAGAGAAGCGTCCGGCGTTTTGCCGGGGTCTGCGAGCCCTTCGCCCGCCTCCGGCTCCAGATCGTACTGCGGGAAGGATTGTCGCGGCTGCAGGGGGCGGACCTCGTCACTGTCTTTCCTGGTATCCGCCGGGAACTCGTGAAGATCGCCCATGCAGGTTATGCCTGTGAACTGACGGATCAGTTCCTGCCGGAAGGGGTGTCCAATCCCCGCCTTTTCCGCCTCCTGGTGAGCTATCTCGAGCGCCTGGACGGCGCCTCCTTCTCCGCCTCCGACCGCCGCTTTTTCGAAATAAACCTCCTCAAAATCCTCGGCTACCGCCCGGCCCTTGGCCAGTGTGCTTCCTGCGGCATGGAACTCACCGGCGAGGAGCATTACCGTTTTTCGGCTGCGGCGGGAGGGCTCCTCTGCAGCTGCTGCGGGCGTGTCGGCCCCTCGGTTTCGCCGCAGACGGTCGCCCTCCTCGGCCGTGCCCTGTCTAGCGGTCGCTTCGGCGCTGTCACGTTTCAGCCGACATCGCTCCGGGAAGCGGGGACACTCCTCGATGAGGCGATTGCCGGTCACCTCGTCCGTCCACTCAAATCCCTCCTTTTTTTGCAGGAGCTGGGGGAGTAAATGGTTGACCGGAAAGATGAGGCGGGGTATAGTATCCAGTCCTCTTTTCAGCCGGAAACTATTTACTTGACGGAATAACCGAATGTCGGCCGCAGACCTGCGAAAACTCCCCCCCCAGAGTATCGAGGCGGAGATGTCGATCCTTGGC
>JAMXLF010000079.1 GCA_024281055.1 Geobacteraceae bacterium | reverse complement strand
TTCATAACGCAACAAGCGCCAAGCCGTTCAAGTGGACCAAGAGCGCATCAGCAATTATTGAATCAGTTCAAAGAGCAAAACAAAGTGCAAATATTACTAGAAAGAACTAACCAAACGGGACACTAGGAGGCAGCCATGACCATCTTCAACGATTTCACCGAGGCGTATGACCTGATGTTTCCCTGGCCGGCCAGGCTCCGGGAGGAGGGGGACTTCTGGCCCGAGCTCTTTGCCCGTCATGGGGTGAGGTCTGTCCTCGACTGTGCCTGCGGAACCGGCATGCACCTCGTCCGGTTCGCGGAAATGGGGCTGGCCGTTTACGGCTCAGACCTCTCCCCCGGCATGGTGGAGACGGCCATGGCCAATGCCATGCGCGCCGGGGTTCTTGCCAATGTGCGGATGGCTTCCTTTCTTGAGCTCACCTCGCGGTTCGACATCGACGAGCGCTTCGACGCGGTCATCTGCGTGGGGAATTCCCTCACCCTGGCCCCCACCGATGCCGACGTGGCCCTGGCCGTCCGGGAGATGCGGGCCATGCTCAACCCGGGCGGCATCTGCGTCCTGAACATCTTCAACTGGGACAGGCTGGCGCGCGAAGGGCTCCGCATCATGCCCGCCGCCCGCGCAAGCCGGGACGGCCAGGAAGTTACCTTCCTCCGGGTGTTCCACCACCGGGGCACTGTCATCGACCTCCACATCGTGGTGATGACCGGTACCGGCAGCAGCGTGGATACCCAGGTGCTCACCGCCCGGCAGCGGCCGGTCGGCTTTGCCCAGCTCAACGGGTTCCTGCGGGAAGCGGGGTTCGCGGGGTGGACAGCCTACAGCGGGTACGACCTCGCCCCCTTCGATCCAGAGACGTCGGACAAGCTCATCCTGGTGGCAACAACAGACTCTGAGTAACTCAACTTCATCGACCACCCCCCCGACCCTCTCCTAACCAAGGAGGGGGAAGATTCCTCCCCTCCTAATTTAGGAGGGGCTGGGGGGGGTAAGAGGCGATTCGGGTTGCACGGAAGTTCGGCACCGTCTATAATGCCCGGACCAAACCGACCCGGTGGTGACCATTGCTCGTCAAGAATGCCGAATTCATCAAGAGCGCGACCAAACCCGCGCACTATCCTCCCCCCGACCTCCCGGAGATAGCCTTTGCCGGGCGCTCCAACGTCGGCAAGTCGTCTCTGATCAACGTGCTCGTGAACCGCAGGAGCCTCGTCCGCACGAGCTCCACGCCGGGGCGCACGCAGTTGATCAATTTCTTCACGGTGAACGGGGAGTTCACCCTGGTGGACCTCCCCGGCTACGGTTTCGCCAAGGTGCCGCTGGCCGTCAAGAAACAGTGGGGGCCGATGATCGAGACCTATCTCGCCACCCGGGAAAACCTGCGGGGGGTGGTGCTGATCCTCGATATCCGCCGAGTGCCGGGAACCGAGGACCGGCAGATGCTGGACTGGCTGCGTGCCTATGGCATCCCGCCACTCCTCGTGGTGACCAAGTGCGACAAGGTGTCGAAGAACGAGCGGACGCGGCAGGCGGCTGCAATTGCCCGGGCACTCGGGGTGACCCGGGAGGAGTTCACTTTCTTCTCGGCCCTATCCCGGGAGGGGAAAGACGAGCTGTGGGTGCGGATCGGAGAGCTCCTCGCCGATAACGATCGCGAGGATACCGATCCGCACGCCGACCCGATTATTCGTTGACTTCCCGTTCCGACTCTGTTACAGATTTATTGACAATCGAACAGTTTATTCGTTCAGGTGCTCCGTACGGAGATAATAGGGAAGAAGGTGGGAATCCTTCGCTGTCCCGCAACTGTAAACGGCGATGAAAGCCGCACAACGCCACTGAGTATACGAAAACGGGGACCCGTTTTCATCCGGGAAGGCGCGGCGAGTAAAATGAACCGTAAGCCAGGAAACCTGCCTGATCGACCGTGACAGGAACCTCCGCAGGAGAGGGACCGGCAGGTTAGGTGCAGCATGACCCCGCTTCTTCTCCGAGAGGCGGGGTTTTTTGTTGGAAGTGACTGTTACAGAAGGATTGGCGGGGATTTCATGGCCAGGGTCATCTTCATCACCGGCGGGGCGCGCAGCGGCAAGAGCGGCTTTGCAGAGAAGCTTGCCGAAGGTTTCGGCGCGCCCCTCGGCTACGTTGCGACCGGCATGGCCGGGGACACCGAGATGGCGGAGCGGATCCGGCGCCACCGGTTGCGCCGGGGGGAGAAGTGGCAGACGCTGGAGGAGCCCTATGACGTGGCCGGCGTGCTCACGGGGCATGACGGCTATTTCCGCGCCATGCTTGTGGACTGCGTAACCCTCTGGCTCACCAACCTCCTTCTCCACTGCGACGATCCGGCCCGGGTCCGGGGAGAAGTGCAGGCCCTCGCGGAAGTGCTTCCGACCCTGACAACGCCGGTCATCTTCGTTGCCAGCGAGGTCGGCATGGGGATCGTTCCGGAGAATGCCCTGGCCAGGACCTTCCGCGACCTGGCCGGCGAGGCGAACGAGATCCTGGCGGCCGTGGCTGACGAGGCGTACGTCGTATTCGCCGGCTTGCCGCTCCGTTTGAAATGAACCTATAGGGGCAGGCCCCTGTGTCTGCCCGCCAAGAGGGCACCCACAGGGGGTGCCAAAAATCCGTTTATCGAGGTATCACTATGAACCTGCTGACTGAAACCCTTGCCGCGATCCAACCGGTCGATGCCGCCCTGCTGGATAAGGCCCAGGCCAGACTCGACAACAAGACAAAGCCCTTGGGCTCCCTCGGGAGGCTGGAGGAATTTGCCCGGCGCTTCGCTGCCATCCGGGGTGACCTTGCCCCCGACACCTCCCGGAAGGTTATTTACACCTTTGCGGGCGACCACGGCGTGGTCGAGGAGGGGGTGTCGGCCTTTCCGAAGGAGGTGACCCCGCAGATGGTCCTCAATTTCCTGCGCGGCGGTGCCGGGGTCAACGTCCTGGCGCGCCATGTGGGGGCGGAGGTGCGGGTGGTCGATGTGGGGGTCGATTTCGAGTTCGCTCCGGAACCGGGGCTCATCATCCGCAAGGTGGCCCGGGGAACGCGCAACTTTACCAAAGGACCCGCCATGACCCGCGAAGAAGCAGTCGCGGCCGTACGGGTGGGGATCGAACTGGCCCGCGAAGCCAGGGAAGAAGGTGTGGCCATGGTTGGTACCGGCGAGATGGGGATCGGCAACACCACCCCCTCATCAGCCATCATCTCGGTTTTCTCCGGGAAGCCGGCTGCGGAGGTGACCCACCGTGGGACCGGGATCAACGATGCGGCCCTGGCGAACAAGATCCGGGTCATCGAGGAAGGGGTAATGCTGAACGAGCCGGACCGGCACGACCCGCTCGACGTTCTTGCCACCGTGGGGGGGCTGGAGATCGCCGGCATCGCCGGACTGGTCCTTGGATGCGCCGCCAACCGGATACCGGTGGTGATCGACGGCTTCATCTCAACGGCCGGAGCGCTGATTGCGACGGAACTTCACCCGCACGTCAGGGAGTATATCTTCGCCGCGCACGAGTCAGTGGAGATCGGCCACCGCTTCATGCTGGAGCATATCGGTGCCGAACCGATACTCGACCTCCGGATGCGCCTCGGCGAGGGAACCGGCGCGGCCCTGGCCATGTCGCTCATCGAGGCGGGTGTAAAGGTCCTCAAGGAAATGGCCACCTTCGACGAGGCAGGAGTGGCGGAACAGAACATGTAGGGGCGGCCCCCTGTGGCCGCCCTGATAGGGCACCCACGTGGGGGTGCCCCTACGGTGAATCATGCGGTTATATTTCATCGCCCTGCAGTTTCTCACCATCATCCCGCTCCCCTTCAGGGTGCGCTGCTACGAGAAGGACTTGGGACGCGCCATGGCCTTTTTCCCCCTGGCGGGGCTGACCATCGGGCTCCTCCTCGTGGGGGTGGATTTTGTCGCCTGCCGCCTCTTCCCCCGGCCGGTGACCGATCTTCTTCTCCTCGCCACGCTGGCGGCGGTCACCGGTGCCCTCCACCTGGACGGGCTGGCCGATGTCTGTGACGGACTGGCGGCCCGGGGTGGAAGGGAGCGTTTCCTGGCGGTGATGAAGGACTCCCGAACCGGTGCCGTCGGGGTAGTGGGGCTGGTGCTGGGGTTGATGCTCAAGTACGAGGTGCTCCTGCAGGTTCCCGGCGACAAGAAGTGGGGGGCTCTGCTTCTCTTTCCGATGCTGGCGCGCTACGGCCAGGTCCAGTCCACTGTAGGTGCACGGAGCGCACGGCAGGACGGGCTCGGCGCCGCCTTTGTCGCCTCGGCCGGATCGTTTCAGCTTCTGGTGGCGATGG
Organism: Geobacteraceae bacterium; assembly: GCA_024281055.1. Taxonomy (GTDB): domain Bacteria; phylum Desulfobacterota; class Desulfuromonadia; order Geobacterales; family Geobacteraceae; genus JAMXLF01. The sequence continues at coordinate 31,412 of JAMXLF010000079.1, read as the reverse complement.
TCGCGGCCCTGCCCCTTTCCTGGCTCATCCTCGGCGTTCAGGGCCTCTGGCCCTTCCTGGCCGTCTTCCTCCTCACCTGTTTTCTGAGGTGGTGGTTCCATCGGCGGCTCGGCGGGGTGACCGGCGATGTCATCGGCTGCATCAGCGAACTGAACGAGATAACATGCCTGCTGGTTTTGGTGATGTCGAGCAGGGTTTGACGAGGGACGGAATGTCATGACAGAAAAGACGAGAATATACCTTATCCGCCACGGCGAGGTGGAAGGGGCGGGTACGCCACGTTACAACGGTCACGCCGACGTGCCCCTGAGCGAGCGGGGGGTGGCCCAGTACCACGGGCTCAAGGAGCGCTTCGGCGATGCCCGGATCGCCGCCTGTTACACGAGCGATCTTACCCGCTGCGTGACCGGTGCGGAGATCCTGGGCCCCTACCTCGGTGTGACGCCGGTCCGCGAACCCAACCTCCGGGAACTCCACATCGGCATCTGGGAGAGGATGACCTGGGCCGAGATCATAGAGCACTATCCTGCAGAGTGGCAGGCCCGGCTCGGTGATATCGTCAATTACCGGGTTCCCCGCGGAGAGAATCTTCTCGACCTCCGCGCCCGGGTGATGCCGGTCGTCGAGGGCATCGTCGAGCGGCACCGGGGGGAAGAGGTCCTCGTGGTGGGTCACGGCGGGGTAAACCGGGTCATTCTCCTCGAGGCGATTGGCGCTCCCCTGGCGGCGCTCTTCAACATCGAGCAAAAATACTGCGCGATCAACATCATCGACTACTACGAGGACGGAAAGACAGTCGTCACGTTGATGAACGGATAACGGCCAACCATGAAATCGATCATCATCGCGGCGCCGCAGAGCGGCTCCGGCAAGACCACCATCACCCTCGGCCTCATGGAATGCCTGAAACGGCGCGGCCTCAGGGTCGCCCCGTTCAAGGTGGGGCCCGACTTCATCGACCCGGGCTACCACCGGCTCGCGACCGGGCACCCGTCCGTGAACCTGGACGGCTGGATGTGCGGGGCCGACTTCGTGCGTGAGACCTACGCCGTCCATTCCCGGGATGCCGACATCGCCGTCATCGAGGGGGTCATGGGGCTCTTCGACGGGATCGGCGGCAACCATGAGGCGGGGAGCACCGCCCAGGTGGCGAAGATCATCGGGGCTCCGGTGCTTCTCGTCGTCGACGCCAGGAGCCAGGCACGGAGCGTTGCCCCCCTCGTGAAGGGATTCGCGGAGTTCGATCCCGCCGTGCGCATCGCCGGGGTGATCTTCAACAACGTGGGGAGCGAGAACCACGCCCGGATCCTGCGGGAGGCGGTGGAATCCCTCGGTGCCGGGGTGAGGGTCGTGGGGTGCATCCCGCGGGACGAGCTCCTCCACATCCCGTCGCGCCACCTGGGCCTTCTGACCGTGGAGGAGAATCCCCTTCCCGGCGACTACCTCGACCACCTTGCCGAGGCCGTGAGGGAGCATGTGGACCTCGGCCTCGTCTGGGCCGCGGCGACGTCCCACGGGAGCGACCAGAGCCTTCTGTTTTCACCGCCGGCTCAGCGACCAACCGGCGCAGAGCCGGTGCGCATCGGCGTGGCGCGCGATGCGGCCTTCTGCTTCGTTTACGAGGACAATCTGCGCCTTTTGCGGGAGGCAGGAGCGGAGATCGCCGAATTTTCCCCGCTCCGGGACGGCTCTTTGCCAGGAGGGATCGGCGGCGTCTACCTCCCCGGCGGTTATCCGGAACTCTTCGCCGATACCCTGGCGGACAACCATGCCATGAAGGAAGAGCTCCGGCAAGCGGTGGCGGCGGGAATGCCGGTATACGCCGAATGCGGCGGCTTCATCTACCTGACGACAGGGATGGCGGACGCTCCTCCCTTTGTCGGCATCTATCCGGTCACGACCCGGCTGCTGCCGCGCCGCAAGGCCCTCGGCTACCGGGAGGCGGAGCTTGCCGCCGACTCGATCCTCGGTCGGCAGGGGACCGTTGCCCGCGGCCATGAGTTCCATTATTCGGAGATGGACGAGATGCCGCCGGAGGTGGAGCGGCTCTACCGTGTGCGGAAGGGGGGCGTCGACCTGGGTACCGAGGGGTACCGCGTCGGGAACTGTCTCGCCTCCTACATTCACCTACACTTCGGGAGTTGTCCGGAACTGGCGGCGGCGTTCGTGGCGAGTTGCCGGAAATTCAAAAATCATTAGCCGTTCGAATCAGGATTAGCAGGATTGAAGGATGGGCAGGATTACTGTAGTGAGAAGGGCTGAATCCAATAAATCATCAAATTCTGTAAATCCTGATTCAGACAGGGGAAGAAAAGAGGTTACATGAAAACCCAGATCGAACTGGCCCGCGAGGGCATCATCTCAACCCAGATGGCCGCCGTTGCCCGGGAGGAAAACGTCTCTCCGGAGTATGTCCGCCAGATGGTGGCTGAGGGGAAGGTCGTCATCCCGGGAAACCACAACCGCAAGCCGCGGGCGGTCGGCATCGGCAAGGGGCTGCGGACCAAGGTGAATGCCTCCATCGGCACCTCCTCCGACATCATCGACTATGAGGCCGAGGTGCGAAAGGCCAGGGCAGCCGAGGCTGCCGGGGCGGACACCCTCATGGAGCTATCGGTCGGGGGCGATCTCGACCGGGTGCGGCGCGAGGTGATCGCCGCCGTCGACCTCCCGGTGGGGAACGTCCCCCTCTACCAGGCGTTCTGCGAGGCGGCGCGCAAATACGGCGACCCGAACAGGCTTGACGAGGAGCTTCTCTTCGACCTGATCGAGCGGCAGTGCGCGGACGGCATGGCCTTCATGGCGGTTCACTGCGGCATCAACCTTTACACCATCGAGCGGCTGCGCAAACAGGGGTACCGTTACGGCGGCCTCGTCTCCAAGGGGGGGGTATCCATGGTCGCCTGGATGCTTGCCAACGGCCGCGAGAACCCCCTTTACGAGCGGTTCGACCGGGTGGTGGCGATCCTGAAAAAATATGATACCGTTTTGTCACTGGGGAACGGCCTGCGTGCCGGTGCCATCCACGACTCCTCCGACCGGGCCCAGATCCAGGAGCTCCTCATCAACTGCGAGCTGGCGGAGATCGGCCGGGAGATGGGGTGCCAGATGCTCGTGGAGGGGCCGGGACACGTGCCGCTGGACGAGGTCGAGGGAAACATCCAGCTCCAGAAGCGGATGAGCGGCGGCGCCCCCTACTACATGCTCGGACCGATCTCCACCGACGTCGCCCCCGGTTTCGACCACATCACCGCCGCTATCGGGGCGGCCCAATCCTCCCGCTACGGCGCCGACCTCATCTGCTACATCACCCCGGCCGAGCACCTGGCGCTTCCCAACGAGGAGGACGTGCGCCAGGGGGTGAAGGCCGCTAAAATAGCAGCATACATCGGCGACATGAACAAGTACCCGGAGAAGGCGCGGGAGCGGGACAAGGAGATGAGCAAGGCGCGGCGCGACCTCGACTGGGAAAAGCAGTTCCAGCTCGCCCTCTACCCCGAGGACGCCCGGGCGATTCGCGCCAGTCGTACCCCCGAGGACGAGGCGACCTGCACCATGTGCGGTGACTTCTGCGCCTCGCGCGGGGCGGGGAAGCTGTTTTCCGGGGATCTGAGGGGGGATAAAATTTAAGCAAGCCCCCTTACTGCAGAGAGATGAAATAACCGAAATTTAAAATTGAAAAGCGACCTTTCAGTCAAGGGAAACCGGTGCGAGACCGGTGCTGCCCCGCAACTGTAAAGGGGGACTGATGCCGCAATGATGCCACTGTCTTATGGCGGGAAGGCGCGGCAGACGGGAAGATCCCCAAGCCAGGAGACCTGGCTGGAAGGTGAAAGAACACTCCGACCGAGGGGAAAAAGGAGGTTTTTATGGAAAGCAGAGCATGTCCGCTGCGACTATGAGGCTATTTCCTTATGCTGAGGAACGCGGTGTCAGGAAACCAACTCAAAGGAGCACACAAATGAATCGCAATAAAATTCTTGTCGTCAGTTTAACAAGTTTTATTACAACTCTATTTTTCTCCAGTTCTGCCCACGCCATGCACATCTCTGAGGGGATACTCCCTTTCAACTGGGCTGCGCTCTGGTTTGCGGTGACGGCGCCGTTTGTGGCGCTGGGGCTGAGGCACTTAAACTTGCTTGCGAAGGAAGACCTGTCCATGAAGCCGCTAGTCGGCTTGATTGCGGCGGTGGTCTTTGTCGTCTCCTGCATGCCGATTCCGGTGCCGACCGCCGGCACCTGCTCGCACCCGTGCGGAACCGGGATCGCCGCGATCCTGGTTGGCCCGTTCGTCAGCGTTCTGGTCGCGGCGGTGGCGCTCCTCATCCAGGCCCTATTCCTTGCCCACGGTGGCTTATCCACCCTCGGCGCGAACATCATCTCTATGGGGGTCGCCGGTTCCTTCGCCGGTTGGCTCGTGTTCCGAGGGATGCGGAAAATTGGTGCGAGTCTCGCCGTTGCGGGGTTCATGGCCGGGCTCCTGACCGACTGGGCCACCTATATAACCACATCAGTGGAGCTCGCTTCGGGCATCCGGGGGAGCGAGCCGTTTTCTCCCTTATTCTGGAAGATTCTTCTCGCCTTCATTCCGACTCAACTTCCGCTTGGTATCCTGGAAGGGGCCATGACCGCCGGTATGGTGGTTCTGCTTTACAAGAAGAGGCCCGATTTGCTCGTGAAAATGAAAGTATTGAGGGCTGGGGAGGTGGCTGCATGAATCAGAGGATTGGAATCAGGTGTCGTGGATCGGTGAGAGTGTGGCGAGAGTGCCGCTTCTGGATGCTCATGCTGGTTTTCTTCCTTTTGCCCTTTGCATTCACCCCTTCTCCCCGCGCTTACAGTGCGGAAAAGTGGTCCGGGGTCGATGAGTCGGTCGTGGAAAAGTACGCAAAGGAACACGGCCGGGAGAAGCGGGAGCCGTTCATCAATACCGACCAGGGTGACCTCCTCCTGTTTGTCTTTCTCCTTGCCGGCACAGTGGGCGGGTTTCTGGCCGGGTACTCCTGGCGGATGCTGGTGTCTGAATCAGGATTTGCAGGATTAAAGGATGGGCAGGATTATTCTTCCTCCAGTGAATCTACAAATCCAGTAAATGCAGGATCTTCAGGATTGAAGGATGAGCCGGATTTTAGTTTATCCAGGAAATCCTCAAATCATGTAAATCCTGATTCAGACAAAGGATAAACTATGAGTTTGGAAGACGTTACCTATAAGATAATCGGCTGTGCAATGAAAGTGCACAATGCGCTCGGCAACGGTTTTCAGGAAGTCATTTATCAGCGGTGTCTTGCGATTGAGATGGAACGAGCGGGACTGAACTTTGGAAGGGAAGTTGAGCAAGTAATTTATTACGATGGGATCGAAGTTGGCACGAGAAGGGCAGATTTTGTTGTGGAAGGAAAGGTAATTGTCGAACTAAAGGCGTTGATAAATCTTGAAGATGTTCATTTGGCACAAGCAAAAAACTATGTACTGGCTTATGATTTTCCTGTCGGGCTTCTGATAAATTTTGGCGCTTCAAGTCTGCAATACAAGAAAGTATTCAATCCCAAAAAATCTGAATCAGGATTTACAGGATTTAAGGATTTACGGGATTTAAGCCGGTAATCCTGCCCATCTTTAAATCCTGTAAATCCTGATTCAGACAACGGTAATCATGCACCACCACTTTCACCCACATACCCACGACCCCTCCCGCCTCCTCGTCCGTCTCGACGCGCGGGTGAAGCTCCTCAGCGCCCTCACGCTCCTGGTGATGGTGATCAGTTGCAGGGGCACCCTCTTTCCGCTCCTCGTGGCGGGGCTCTGCATGATTGTCTGCGTCACGACGGGGATGCGGCTGAAGGCGCTGGCGATGCGCTTCGTCGAACCCCTCTTCATCGCGGTGACGGTGCTTCTCCTCAAGCTCTTCTTCGCCGGGACGGTGCCGCTCTTTTCCTGGCAAATCTTCGGCATTCATGTCGTCGGCCACCTCGATGGCCTTAAGGAGGGGCTCCTTATCGCCAGCCGGATCGGCGGGGCGGTGTCGTTGGTGGCGCTCCTCGGCTTTTCCACCCCGTTCACCGACCTGATGGCGGCGCTCGCCTGGCTGCGGGTGCCGTGGGGACTCATCGAGGTGGCTCTCTTCGCCTGGCGTTACCTCTTTCTCCTGTTCGACGATGCCCAGGTGGTGTACTGCGCCCAGAAGAACCGCCTGGGCTATGCCGGTTACCGGCGGGGACTGCGCTCTTTCGGGACCCTCGCAGGAGCCCTGGTCATCAAGGCCTTCGACAACAGCCAGACCGTTACCACTGCCATGGTGCAGCGGGGCTACGACGGCAACCTCCCGCTCATGCGGCACCGACCGTTCCGGTTTGCGGAGGTGGCGGTGGCCATCCTGTTCGTGGCGGGCATGGGGTTATTCTGGCAAATGTAGACCTCCGAGGTTTTTGAAACCTCGGAGGTCTGAGCTGATTCAACGAGGATACATGCCAACAGCCAGACTTTCCGTAAACCTTGACAGCTTCAAATATCCCGACGGCACGGTCGCCCTGGCCGACATCCGCCTGGAGGTTGCCACGGGGGAGTTCTGCGGCATCCTCGGCGCGAACGGCTCGGGGAAGACGACCCTCCTCAGGATCATGGACGGCCTCATCCGGGATTACCGGGGGAGCGTCCTCCTGGATGGCCGGGACGTGCTGAAGCTCCATGCCCGCGACATCTACCGTACGGTCGGGCTCGTGTTCCAGAACCCGGACGACCAGCTCTTCGCTTCCACCGTGTTCGAGGATGTGGCATTCGGCCCGCGCAACATGGGGTTTGCCGAAGAGGAGGTGCGCCGGCGTGTGGCAGAGGCCCTGGCGAGCACGGAGATGGTCGAGTACGCCGGGAAAGGTATCCACAACCTCAGCTACGGCCAGAAAAAACGGGTCTGCATCGCCGGGCTCCTGGCCATGGGACACGAGGTCCTCCTCCTCGACGAGCCGACCGCCGGGCTTGATCCCATGGGGGAGTACCGGATGATGGAGCTCCTCACCCGGCTCAACCGGGAGGGGGGCGTCACCATCGTCATGGCCACCCACAGCGTTGACCTGGTGCCGCTCTTCCTCCACCGGCTCCATATCCTGAGCAGGGGGAGAATCGTGCGGGGCGGCGCCCCGGAGGAAGTCTTCACCGCGCCTGCGGAAATGGAGAACGTGAAGCTGCGCCTGCCGCACATCGCCGAGCTGATCCACCGCCTCACCCACGAAGACGGCATGCCGTTCGGCCGGATTCCCCTCACCATCGGCGAAGCGCGCCGGGAGATCGTGGAAATTATGCAAAAGGAAAAAATAAGACCTATATGACCAATGCGTCTCATAGGTCCCATAAAAGGAGTTCTTGAATGATGACTGCAATACTTCTCATGGCCCACGGCAGCCGCATCCCCGAGGCGAACGACGCCGTGCGGGAGATCGCCGGGATGGTGCAGAAGATGACCGGCTACGACATCGTGGAGGTATCGTTCCGGGAGCAGCACCTCCCCAACATCCAGCAGGGGATCGATGCCTGCGTTGCCAGAGGGGCGGAGCGGGTTCTCCTGGTCCCCTATTTCCTGTACATGGGGGCCCACGTGCAGGAGGACCTGCCGGAGGAGATGGCGGCGGCGCAGGAGCGCTACCCGCACGTGGCGTTCGCCATGGGGACCCATCTCGGGGTGCACCGAAAACTGGCGGAAGTGGTGGTGGAGCGGATCGCCGAGGCCCTGACCGCCACGGGGTGGCACTGATGTCCGTCCATCTGCGGCCGGAAGAGATCGAGGCCGAGTCGTTCCGGATCATCGACGCCGAGGTGGGGGTGCATTCCTGGTCGCCTCTCCAGTGGCCGGTGGTGCGGCGGGTTATCCACACGAGCGCCGATTTCGACTATGCCCGCACGATGGTTTTTTCCGCTGAAGCCGTAATTAGGGGGATAGAGACGCTACGGAAGGGGCGGGGGATCGTTACCGATACCACCATGGCCCTGGCCGGCCTAGCCAAGCCGCGGCTGGAGAGGTTTGGTATTGCCGCATCCTGCTTCGTCGCCGACCCCCGGGTGGCTCGCACCGCGAAAGAACAAGGGGTGACCCGTTCCATCATCGCCATGCGCAAGGGTGCTGCAGACCCGGGCAACGGCGTCTTCGTCATCGGCAACGCACCGACGGCGCTTTTCGAGCTCATCCGGCTCATCCGGGAGGAGGGGGTGCGGCCGGAACTCATCGTCGGCCTCCCGGTCGGCTTCGTCGGCGCGGCGGAGAGCAAGGAGGCGCTCCTCGCCCTGGCAGAAGAATTCCCCGGCATCCCCGTCATAACCAACCGGGGACGCAAGGGGGGGTCGAATGTGGCGGCGGCAGTGGTCAATGCCCTGCTGATCCTGGCTGAAAGCCGGTAAGCAAGCCTGTCCGCTGCCAGAGGATTTTTCGGCCGGAGCGGACAACAAGAAATTCTGAATAAGTAGCGATTGTTTGCTATAGTGTTGTGTATCCGTGTCATCTGCTGCCAGGAAGGTCTCCCCATGCGCAGGTTGAACAAGAAAATCACCGACCCGGCGGTCATCGCCGAGCTCCTTGCCACCTGCCATGTTGGGCGTCTGGGGACGGTGGGGCAGGACGGCTGGCCCATGGTGAAACCCCTCAACTTCGCCTGTGACGGGGGACGGATCTACTTCCACTGTGCCCGCGAGGGGGAGAAACTCGACGACATCCGGCGCGATCCGCGGGTCTGCTTCGAGGCGGACCTACCCATCGCCTACGTAAAGGGGAGCCGCGAGAATCCCTGCCGGGCGGAATACCTCTACCGGAGCGTCATCGTCCGGGGGCGGGCGTCGGTGGTCGAGGACCCGCGGGAACGGCTCCAGGCCCTTGACGCCCTCATGGCCAAGTACCAGCCCGAGGGGGGGTACGGCCCCTACCCGGAGGAGAAACTGGAGCTCACCTGCATCGTCCGGATCGACATCGAGCAGCTCTCCGGCAAGGAGGATCTGGGGAAGGGGGAGCTGCGGGAGAAAGTCGTGGCGCTCCTTGCCGGGAAGGTACCGCTGCCGGTTATCATCGACTGAATGAACGGGAACGAAATGTCCACGCGCGTGCTACGTCACGGCTATACCACCGGCGCCTGTGCCGCCGCTGCAACCAGAGGGGCCGCACTGATGCTGCGAGAGCAGCGACTGGTGGACGAGGTCGCGCTCAACCTCCCGGCGGGGGGGACGGCACGGTTTCGCCTTCACGGCCAGCAGCTACTGGACGACGGAGCTTCCTGTTACGTGATCAAGGACGCGGGGGATGACCCCGACGTGACCGACGGCGCGGAAATCCACGTCTCCCTGCAGGCCGATTTCTTCACCGCCAACAGGGTCGTTGTCCAAGGAGGGGCTGGGATCGGCCGGGTCACCAAGCCGGGGCTTGCCGTAGCAGTAGGAGAGTGGGCGATCAACCCGGTGCCGCGCCGGATGATTACCGAGGCGGTGAAAGAGGTGTTTGCCATGCGCTGCATGCCGGTCACCTTCACCGTCACCGTGAGCATTCCGGACGGCGAGGCACGGGCGAAAAAGACCCTCAACGAGCGACTCGGCATCGTCGGCGGGCTCTCCATCCTGGGCACCACCGGCATCGTCAGGCCCGTCTCCGCCGAGGCCTGGACCGCCACCATCGACACGGCCCTCGATGTCGCCCTGGCGAGCGGCTGCGGGACCGTTGTCCTCTCCACTGGCCGGACGAGCGAGCTTGTGGCGCAGAATTACTTCAGGCGCGAGGCGCGAGGCGCGAGGCGCGAGGAAGAATTCCCGGAAGAGGCGTTCGTGATGATGGGGGACCACGTGGGGTACGCCCTCCGTGCCTGCGACCGCAAGGGGGTGAGGCGGGTCGTGATCGCCGGCCAGTTCGCCAAGCTCCTCAAGATCGCCGGCGGCCACGAACAGACCCATGTCGCGTCCTCCGAACTGGATTTGCAGCAGCTTGCAGGGTGGCTGAACGTCGAACCTCGAACGTCGAACCTCGAACCGCTCGTCAAAGCGGCCGGTACCGCCCGCCAGGTCCTGGCGGACTCCGGCAACGATCCGCTCCTGGTGAGACTGGTCTGCGACAAGGTGAAGGAGTTCGCGGAAGCACTCGCTCCCCAGGCGGGCATCGAGGTTTTCCTGGCGGGGTATGGGGGAGAAGTGCTATATTGCGGATAGATTAACGCTTTTTTTGGAATTGTGACGCTTGCTTTATGGCCTGAAACGAAAAACCCATGTTCGTTTCACCGGAGGGGACGCATGTCTCAACAGAAAATCTACTTGATCGGTGCCGGCATCGAGGGATGGGAAGGGTTCGGCGCCAGGGCTCTCGAGGTGATCAACCAGGCCGAGGTCCTCATCGGCCACCAGCGACACCTGGATATCTTCCCCGATTTCAGAGGGGAAAAACAGGTGCTGGGCGACCTCTCTCTCATGCTCGACTACCTGAAGACCACGGAGAAGCCGGTGGTGGTCCTCGGCTCGGGTGACCCCAACTTCTTCGGCGTGGCCCGTTTTCTCCTGCGCAACCTCCCCAAGGAGCGGATCGAGATCTTCCCCAACGTGACGAGCGTCCAGTACGCCTTCGCCCGGATCAAGGAGCCGTGGGACGACGCCATCTTCGTGTCGGTCCATGGCCGGGGGATGAAGAATGCCATCGACCGGATCATCGCTGCGGAGAAAGTAGCGGTCCTCACCGATGCCACGAACACCCCGGCGGCCATCGCCAGGGAGCTCATCACCCGCGGCGCCGAGGGGTACGATGCCTGGCTCTGCGAGGACATGGGGCTTCCCACCGAGAAGTTCACCAAGACCGATGTCCGGGGGCTTGCGGAACTTTCCGCGTCGGCCCTCAACATACTCATCCTCGTCAAGGTATGGGAGCCTTTCCTTGAGAGCTACCCGGTCATGGGGATCAGCGATGAGGCGTTCGCCACCGCCAAGAAACTCATCACCAAGCAGGAGGTGCGGGCGGTGACGCTTGCCAAGCTCCAGCTCCAGAATGACCTGGTCATGTGGGACATCGGCGCGGGGAGCGGGTCGGTATCCATCGAGGCGGGAAACCTGATGCCGAACGGCAAGGTGTTCGCCCTGGAGCGAAACCCCCAGTACCTCGGCTTTCTGCGCGACAACCTGAAGAAGTTCGGTTCCCGCAACGTCATGCTGATCGAGGCGTTCGCGCCTGAGGGTCTCGACGACCTTCCCGACCCGGACCGGGTCTTCATCGGCGGCTCAGGCGGAATGCTCGAGGAGATCATCGAGGCGGTGGACAAGCGGCTCAAGCCCGAGGGGGTGATCGTCCTCAACGCCGTCACCCTCGACACCCTGACCAAGGCGGTGGAGTTCCTCGAGGACCACGGCTACACCGTGGAGGTGGCGTGCGTCAACGTTGCCAAGACCCGCGGGCTCACCGAGTACAAGATGTTCGAGGCGCTGCATCCGATATATGTGATCTCCGCCGCAAAGCGCGAAGAGTAGCGGCGAATCCGCCTTCACGCGAATAGCTGCGTTGGCCGCGTCGGGGCTCTCCTCGACGTAGCGCTGCTACGCCTGCGTCGGCCCCTCCTTGCCGCCTTGCTCTTCGCGCGAAATCGGATTCGCCTGGTGTGAATTGAAGCACGCGAAAGGATTGGAAGCATGGCCAAGATCTATGCGGTGGGGGTGGGGCCCGGTGACCCGGAGCTTCTGACGCGCAAGGCGGAGCGGGTGCTGCGTGAGGTGAAGGTGATTTGTGCGCCGACCGCCAATCCCGCCGACTCCAGCTATGCCCTCTCCATCGTCGAGCCGCTTCTCGACCGGCAGCGCCAGGAGGTGATCATCCAGGTCTTTCCCATGCGCAAGGACCAGGCCGGGCTCGACGAGTTCTGGGAATCCGCCGCCGCGGAGGTGGCGGAAAAAGTCCGGGGCGGCCAGGACGTCGCTTTTGTCACCATCGGCGACCCGTTCCTCTACTCCACGTTTCTGTACATCTACCGCATCTTCCGGGAAAGGTATCCCGATATCCCCGTGGAGGTGGTGCCGGGCGTCTCCAGCATCAATGCGGCGGCCATCGCCGCCGGCCTGCCGCTGGGCATGGCCTCGGAGCGGATCGCCATCATTCCGGCCGCCTTCGATGAAAAGGACCTGCGCCGGGTTCTCCTCGATTTCGACACCGTGGTGCTCATGAAGGTGAGCCGGGTGTTTGACGGGGTCTATGAACTCCTCTTGGAACTCGGGCTGGAGCATAACGCGGCATTCGTCAGCCGGGTCGGAGCGCCGGAGGAAGAGGTGGTGTTCGATCTGGAGCGGCTGCTGGGGCAGAAGCTGGATTATCTGTCGCTCTTGATCGTCAAAAAGTGAACGGCTCGCATATAATGCTTCGCATTATCGGTGACGTGTCACTAAAAAGTCCATCTGCGGCGTTGCAGCTCCGGGCCGTGACACTCAACGTACCTCCAGTACGCCTCGCGTCCCGGTCCTCGCGCGCCTTGCATCTGGAGCTTTTTGCTGTGCCGTTTTGGGCATGCCGGGCAGCTATTCTCTGATTCCTGACATCCTGCACATCCCCGTTCATCCCGTTTTTCGAGGTTTTTCTCTGTGAACTCTGTGTCCTCTGTGGCAAAACTCTTTTTTGTCGGCGCCGGTCCCGGCGACGCCGAGTTGATCACGGTTAAAGGCGCCCGGCTGCTGGGCGAGGCGGATGTGGTGGTCTATGCCGGAAGCCTCGTGGACCGGGAACTCGTGCGTACCTACGCTCCCGATGCCGAGGTGTACGACTCCGCCGGTATGACCCTGGAGGAGACGACGCAGCTGCTCGCCCGGGCGGTGGCTGACGGGAAGCGTGTTGTGCGTCTCCATACCGGCGACCCGGCCGTCTATGGCGCTATCCAGGAACAGATGGCGGCGCTCGATGCCTTGGGAATCGCCTATGAGGTGGTTCCCGGGGTGACGAGCGCCTTTGCCGCCGCAGCCACCCTGAAGCAGGAGCTGACCCTGCCGGAGGTCTCCCAGACGGTGGTCTTCACCCGTCTTGAGGGGAGGACCCCTGTGCCGGAGCGGGAGCGGCTCACCGAGATCGCGCGGATCGGCGCGACCCTTGTCGTCTACCTCTCCGTTGCCATGATCGACCGGGTGGTGGCGGAACTGCTCCAGGGGGCCTACACCCCGGCAACGCCGGTGGCGGTCGTGGCCAGGGCTTCGTGGCCGGACGAGCAGGTGGTGGAAGGGACCCTTGCCGATATCGCCGCAAAGGTCGGCGAGGCGGGGATCGACCGGCAGGCGCTGATCATCGTCGGGGACGTGCTCAAGGCCCGTCGTGAGGGAGTGGCGGCCGTGTCGAAACTGTACGACAAAGAGTTTGCCCACGGATTCCGGAAGGGGGTAATTACGTAAAATCCCCCTCACCCGGCCTTCAGCCACCCTCTCCCCAAGGAGAGGGTATAGTTGCACCCCTCGCCCTCTGGGAGAGGGGCAGGGGTGAGGGCGTAGAGGTATGCTGTGAAGATCGCCATCATCGCCATAACCCGCAACGGAGCCCAACTCGGCACGCGGCTGCGGAACGGCTTCGGCAGCGCGGAGCTGTTCGTTCTCCAGAAATACGCGGGGCAAGCGGGGAAGGGGGCGCTGCCGTTCACCGGCGAGCTCCACGATCTGGTGGGGCGGCTCTGGTCTTCCGCCGAAACGAAGAGCTACGACGGGTTCGTCTTCATCATGGCGACCGGCATCGTCGTGCGACTGGTCGCGCCTCATCTGGAGGGAAAGGAGTGCGATCCGGCGGTGGTGGTGATGGATGACGCGGGGAAGTTCGCCATCTCGCTCCTTGCCGGGCACCTGGGTGGCGCCAACGAGCTCGCCTGCCGCTGCGCCTTTCTAACCGGGGCGCGGGAGGTGATCACCACCGCAACCGACGCGAACTGCCTCCCCTCATTCGACATGCTCGCCAAAGAACAAGGGTGGGTAATCGACGATCTGGCACGGGTCAAGACCCTTAACGCCCTCCTCCTCGACGGCGAGGAGATCGCGGTGGTCGATCCGACCGAGCGGGTTCGTCCTTATTTCCACGGCATGGGGAAGCTTTCCTTCCACGGCAACTTCGTGGAGGCGCTGGAAAGCCCGGCCCGCGGGTATCTCTTTGTCACCAACCGACGTCTTCCCCCCCAGGTCCAGCCGGAGCGCCTCCTCGTCCTTCGGCCGCAGAACCTCGTACTCGGGGTCGGCTGCAACAGCGGGACCGCGGCCGACGAGATCGAAGATGTGGTCTGCGCCCACCTGAAGCGCCTCTTCCTCTCGCTGAAGAGCGTGCGCTGCGTCGCTACCGCCGTTGCCAAGCGGGCGGAGGCGGGGCTCCTCGCCTTTGCCGAGAAATGGGGCATACCCCTCACCTTCTTCGAGAGTGACCAGCTCAATGCAGTTGCTGTTCCTTCACCCCCTTCCGGCCATGCCCTCGCGGCCATCGGCGCGATCGGCGTGGCGGAGCCCGCTGCCCTGCTCGCCTCCGGCGGTGGGACTCTCCTTCTCAAGAAAGTGAAGAGCGGCAACGTGACCCTGGCGATCGCGGAAACAACATAATAGTATCAATACGATTTGAGGTTTTTATGTCCAAGCTGTATGTCGTCGGGATCGGTCCCGGCGACCCGAACCATATGACGTTCGAGGCGCGGGAGGCCATTGCAGCGGCCGACGCCGTCGTGGGCTACCAAACCTACCTCGACCTTGTGACGCCTCTTCTGGCCGGTAAGGAGGTGGTCTCCTCCGGGATGATGCGGGAGGTGGAACGGTGCGAGCAGGCCCTGGCTCTGGCCGCCTCCGGTAAAACCGTGGCTCTCGTCTCCGGCGGCGATGCGGGGATTTACGGCATGGCGGGGCTGGTTTTCGAACTCGTAGGGGCTGGCCCCTGTGCCTGCCCTGATCCGGGCACCCACGGGGGGGTGCCCCTACGGGACGTGGAGATCGTCATCGTCCCCGGGGTTTCGGCGGTGCAGGCGGCGGCGGCGGTGCTCGGTGCCCCCCTCATGCACGACTTCGCAGTGATCTCCCTCTCCGATCTCCTCACGCCATGGGAAGCCATTGAACGGCGGCTTGCGGCTGCGGCCGCGGCCGACTTCGTGGTGGCTCTCTACAACCCGCGGAGCAAGGGACGGGTGCGGCACCTGGAAATCGCCCGGGAGATCCTTCTTGCCGTGCGGCCAGCCGCGACCCCGGTGGGAATCGTGCGCAACGCCTGCCGGGCGGGAGAGAAGCGGGTGGTCACCACCCTAGCGGATATGCTCGGCCACGAGGTCGACATGTTCTCCATCGTCATCATCGGCAACGCCGCCACCTTCGTGGACGGGGAAGGAAGGATGGTGACGCCGCGCGGCTACGCCGCGAGTTCAAGGTTCAAGGTTCAAGGTTTAAAGTCCAAAGACAATAACCTTGAACATAGAACATCGAACATTGAACACCATGAGGGCAAAGCCCTCATGGTGTGTGGCACCGCGTCGGATGTGGGGAAATCGGTGCTGACCGCCGGCTTCTGCAGGATCCTCAAGCGGCGGGGGATGAGCGTGGCGCCGTTCAAGTCCCAGAACATGGCTCTCAACTCCTTCGTCACCCCCGAGGGGGGAGAGATCGGTCGGGCCCAGGCGGTGCAGGCGATGGCCTGCGGCATCCCGCCCCACACGGACATGAACCCCGTCCTCCTCAAGCCCAATTCGGACACCGGGAGCCAGGTCATCGTCCAGGGGAAGGTCGTGGGGAACATGGCGGTGGGAGAGTACAACGCCTACAAGCCGCACGCCTTCGTGAAGGTCCGGGAGAGCTTTGCCCGCCTGCGCGAACGCTGTGAGTTCGTCGTTATCGAGGGGGCCGGAAGCATTGCCGAGATCAACCTCAAGGCTCACGATATCGCCAACCTGAAGGTGGCGGAGATGGCCGACTGTCCGGTCATCCTCGTGGCCGATATCGATCGGGGCGGGGTGTTCGCCCAGATCGTCGGCACCCTGGAGCTTCTCGACTCCACGGAACGGGCACGGGTCAGGGGGATCATCATCAACAAGTTCCGTGGCGAGCCGTCGCTCCTCGAACCGGGGATCAGGTTCGTGGAAGAGCGGACCGGGGTGCCTGTCATAGGCGTGGTCCCCTGGTTCAGCGGCTTCCGGATTCCCGACGAGGACAGCGTTGCGCTGACGCGCAAAGGGACCGGGAACCGGGAACCGGGAACCGGGGAAGGCAAGATCCGGATCGGCGTGGTCCGGCTGCCGCGGATATCCAACTTCACCGACTTCGATGCGCTGGAGGCGGAGCCCGATGTGGAGCTCAGCTACATCGACGGGCCCCATGAACTGGCCGGCCTCGACGTGGTGATCCTGCCGGGGAGCAAGTCCACCACCACTGACCTTTTCTTCCTCATGGAACGGGGGTTGTTCGCGGCGCTCAAGGCGTTCGAGGGGGTGGTGTTCGGCATCTGCGGCGGCTACCAGATGCTCGGCAGGAAAGTGCTCGACCCGTTCAACGTGGAGTCCGCTATCCGGGAGGCCCAGGGGCTGGCGCTCCTCGATGCGGAGACCGCCCTGCTGCTGCACAAGGAGACGCACCAGGCCGAGGCCCGGCTCCTCCCGGCCGGCTGCCTCGCCGCGCCCGGCTGCGACGGGCTCCTCGCGGGATATGAGATCCACATGGGGGAGACGCTCCTCGGGCGGGAGGCCCGGCCGTTTGCCACCATAGTCAGCCGCTCCGGCAGGGAGACGACGATCCAGGACGGCGCGGTTTCCCTGGACGGCCGGGTCTTCGGCACTTACCTCCACGGCATCTTCGACAATCACGGCTTCCGGAACGCTTTCCTGAACAGGCTCAGGCGGGAGAAGGGGCTGCCGCAGCCTGCCGACGAAGCTCCCGCCGGCGACCCCTTCGAGCTCCTCGCCGACCATCTGGAAAGGCACCTGGATATGGAGAGGCTGCTGACGATCTGTGGGCTTGGGGATACATGCTGAAGTAATACGTCACGTATAGAAGTAACTGTCGAGAGTTTCCAACACCTGTCCAGTCCGGTCAGCGTTAATACAGCTCATACCTCAGCAATCGGCACTCGATGGGCCCGTTGAAGAGGACGATCCGCCGCGACGCCTTGAGGCCCACGTGTTTGGCAAGCTCCCGGCTGCCGGTGAGGAGAAAGGCTGTGTAGCCGGCGTAGCGCTGCTTCATCGTATCACCGATCTCCCGGTAGAGGGACTTCAGTTCCTCCTCCTCCCCGAGGCGCAGGCCGTAGGGGGGGTTGAAGAGGAGTACCCCCGGCGCTGCTGGGGGAGAGAACTCTCTGAAGGTGCTCCGGACGAACGTGATAATCTCGGATACGCCGGCCCGGTCGGCGTTCCGGCGGGCGGTCTCCAGTGCGGTCGCCGAGCGGTCGCAGCCGGTGACCGGCGCCGGGAGTGCGGCAAGAGCCTCCTGGCGCGCTGCGTCCGACAGCCGCTGCCAGAGCGCCGGGTCGTAGTCGGGCCAGCGCTGGAACCCGAAACGCCTCCCCATGAGGCCGGGCGCCCGGCGTGAGGCCTTGAGGGCTGCCTCGATGGGAATGGTGCCGGAGCCGCACATCGGGTCGACAAAGGGAACGCTCCCGTCCCAGCCGGTCATTGCCACGAGGGCCGCAGCCAGGGTTTCCCGCAGCGGCGCCTCGGTCCTGTCCAGGCGGTAGCCGCGCCGGTCGAGCGGAGTTCCCGAGGCATCGAGGCTGACCGTGCAGTGGTTCTTCGCCAGGTGCACGTTGACCCTGAGGTCCGGGTCCCGCACATCCACGTTGGGGCGTCGGCCGCAGCGGTCGCGGATGGTATCCACGATGGCATCCTTGGTCTTCAGGGCCACAAAACCCGAGTGGGTCATGGCCGAATCGCGCAGGGTGCACTCGACAGCCAGGGTCATGTCCGGGGTCAGGCGGTCATGCCAGGGTATGGCACGCACCCCGTCGTACAGGCTCTGGGGCGTATCGCAGGGGAATTCGGCAACGGGGACGAGGACCCGAGTGGCGGTCCGCAGCCGAAGGTTGGCCAGGTAGCATGCGGAACGGTCTCCGGTGAAACGGACCCCACCGGTCTCCACGCGGACGTCTTCGATCCCCAGATCGCGCAGTTCTCCGGCCAGGACCTCTTCCACCCCCTTGGCGGCGGTGGCAAAATAGTGCCGATCGCCTGTGTCCGTCTCTCTCTTCCGCCTGATCACGCCCTGCATCCTTGCCTCCTCATGCCATTTTTCATAGCCTGTCAAGAATACACGCTCCCCCTCTCCGTCGCAAGGCCAATCGCTTCCCCCCGGGTGAACATGCAGAACAGCTGCTTCAAAATATAACGGCAAATCCCCTTGTTGCGATATTTATGATATTCATTTTCATAAGGTGTGCTATAATTAAAGCATAGAAAAAACAGGATCATACGGGGCACCTGGAGAAAGGGGGCGCCAGAGATGAGAGGGGACAAAAGGCACAGTCGGAAGCATGAAAGAGGTAAGCAAGAGCCGGACCGCGTCACGGGTGACAACCGGCAAACCGCTGAAGGAAACAGGCCGGATAGCCAGCCAGAAAGGCACAGGCAGTGTCGCCAAATCGACAGCCAGAAAAGGCGCTAAATAGTCCGTCCTCGCAGGCATCCGCCGGACGCCGGACAAAAAAACCGCGCAGTCAAAGCTGTGCGGCTTTTTTGTGCGCGATGTCCGTATGCCTTCAACCCGCCAGAGCCCCGTCGATACCCCGCAACCCCTCGACGGCGCCGCACGGGAGTGAGACATGGGGTGAGGCGATCTGCGGCTCCCGGGGGTTGATGCGCACTACCGTCACGCCCGTCTGTCGCCCGAGCCGCTCGCCGATGGCACGGATGGTAGGGATGGCAGTGCCGGCCCCCATCTCGATCACCACGAGCGGGAGTCCCTGGGTGTCGGTGAGAAACGCGTCGAAGTTGTGCTCCTGCCCCCGGGTCCGGTCGGAAAGCCACGACCAGTCGCCGAACATGAGGATGTTGGGACGCGCCACCCCGGCGCAGTTGATGCAACGGGGGATATGGCCAGCCCGCATGGTGGCGGAGTCGACCGGGATGGTTTCGGCGTTCTCCCAGATGGCGTCGCTGCACGGGGTCAGACACTGGAGGTGATGGATCGACCCGTGCACCTCCAGCATCCGATCCATGGGAAAGCCGGCCTTCTGAAACTGGCCGTCCACGTTGGAGGTGACCACGAAATAGTCGAGACTGAAACGCTCGATCCATTCCAGGAGTAACCTGAAGCCTGCATGGGGAACGGTTTCCCGATAGAGATTGGTGCGGTGGCCGTAAAACCCCCAGCCGAAGGCGGAGTCGCGCTGGAAGTGGTCGGGGTTGGCGGCCGCCACGAAGTTGATCCCGAGCCGCTCGTACATCGGGTAGGCCTTCCAGAATCCCTGGTCGCCGCGAAAATCGGGGAGTCCCGAATCGACCCCCATCCCCGCTCCGGCGGTGATGACGAGCGCCTTGGCGTTTTTCACCGCTTCAGCTGCCATGCGAAATCTGTCCCCAATCTCCATTGACAAACCTCCAAGACAGAATAAAAACCTCACTGGCACCCTCCCCCAGCCCCTCCCATCAAAGGGAGGGGGGCTTAAAGTCCCCTCTCCCTTGGTGGGAGAGGGCTAGGGAGAGGGGGGTATCAGATTCCCACTCGCACCAGAACCGGCTTGAGGAGCCGCACCACGTCCCGCGGGTCGAGTCCCACCAGGTACCCCCGCTTGCCGCCGTTGATGTAGATCCTGGGCAGCTCCAGGATGGTCTCCTCCATGTAGACCGGCATCGCCTTGCGGGTACCGAAGGGGGAGGTCCCTCCCACCAGGTAACCCGAGTGCCGGTTGGCGGTGTCCGGGGTGCAGGGGGTGACGGCCTTCATACCCATGAGCCGCGCCAGCTCCTTGGTGGAAACTTGCCGGTCGCCGTGCATGAGGACGATGAGGGGCTGCTTCCCGTCATCCTCCATGATGAGCGTCTTGATGACGCAGTGCTTGTCCACCCCCAGTTCCCGGGCGGAGACTGCGGTCCCCCCCTTCTCCTCGTATGCATAGAGATGGTCGGTGAAGGGAATCTTGGCGGAGCGGAGCGCGCGGACCGCGGGGGTAACGGGAGCCTTTTCCTTGGCCATGCTACCCCCTTTCCTTCGCCAGATACATTCCGTTGACCACGTTCACCGGACTCCCGGCGAGGAACGCCCGGATGTTCCCGGCGACGGTCGCCATGAGACGCCGGCGGGCAGCCAGGGAGGCCCAGGCGAGATGGGGGGTGATCAGGCAGTTGCGGGCGGTGAGGAGCGGGTTGTCCGGCGCGATCGGCTCCCGGGAAACCACGTCGAGGGCCGCCCCGGCAATCATCCCCTCGTTCAGGGCCGCGGCCAGGTCCGCCTCGTTCACCAGGGCGCCGCGAGCGGTGTTGATCAGAAAAGCGCTCCGCTTCATGGTGCCCAGGAGATGGCGATCGACGAACCCCCTGTTTTCGGGAGTAAGGGGGCAGTGGAGCGTCACCACGTCCGCCGCGGCAAAAAGCTCGGAAAGCTCCAGCCAGGTGACCGGAAGCCCCTCGGGGGCCTCGCGGTGCCTGCGGTTGTGCGCCAATATTTCCATCCCCAGGACACGGGCGATAGTCCCGACCTGTCCGCCGATCCGGCCGAGGCCGACGATCCCCAGCTTTAGCCCGGCCAGCTCCACCAGGCCGGCGTTCCAGAAGGAGAAATCGGGCGAGCGGCACCACTCCCCCTTCCTTACCGC
This sequence comes from Geobacteraceae bacterium, assembly GCA_024281055.1. Taxonomy (GTDB): domain Bacteria; phylum Desulfobacterota; class Desulfuromonadia; order Geobacterales; family Geobacteraceae; genus JAMXLF01. The sequence continues at coordinate 10,699 of JAMXLF010000079.1, read as the reverse complement.
CGCTGCATGCTCTCCCACCCTGTTGCAGAGCTCGAGGAGCAGCGCCATGGTGTGCTGTGCCACGGACGGGGTCGAGTACTCCGGCACATTGGTGACCGGGATGCCGCGCCGGCCGGCAGCGGCCACGTCGATATTGTCGTAACCGGTGGCAAGCTCGGCGATGAAGCGGAGTCGGGTCAGCTGCCCAAGGGTCACGTCACTGAGCGGGGTCTTGTTGGTGAGGACGATCTCTGCCCCTGCGGCCCGCTCCACGACCTGTTCTGCCGGCGTCCGGTCATAGACGGTCAGCTCCCCCAGGGCCGCCACATCGTCCCACGGGTTGTCCCCCGGGTTGAGGGTGTGACCGTCGAGTACCACAATTTTCATTCTCATCCCCCTCCATCTTTGCACACGATGCCGGCTACCGGCCATATGCGGTAATCAATCTTAAAAGGCAATTAACCACAGATGCACACGGATAAATTCAAATACACGCAACCGTCAGGATACTTGCTTTCACGGTGTTATCCGCCGTTATCCGCATTTTATCTGTGGTTAACAGCCGTTTCTGCTTTCCGTCCTTATCCCCTGAGCCTTCGCCACCCGGCCCCGGCCAGCTCCACCAGACCGTCGAAGGTGCGCCGATAGAAGCGCTTCACCGGCATACGGTTGATGAGGACATCCGCGCCGGAGCGCTCCAGCCGCAGCCGGTCGCCGGGAGAAAGGCCGGTGATGGTTTCATAGTGTTCCCCGGCGATGCCGAAGAGGAAGCGGTAGCGCCCTTCCCCGGTGAGGCAGGAAACCACAAGCACCGTGTGGAGCGGGGTGCCGTCCCGGTAATCGAAGCGGGTCGTCGCCGTGACGAAGCTCCCCTCCACCGGTGCTCCGCCGGCGAGGAGGGACTCGACGGTGACCTCCTTCGGCTTCGGCGTGCCGAGCGAAGGAAGCCCCCAGGGCCGGTACGGCTCAAAGGAGCGCCGCTCGTAGTGGCCGGCCCGCTCCAGCAGGATCACCACGTTGTTGTTGATCGGGCCACCGATGGAGTGGGAGAGCCCGGCGGCAAACCCCTCCTCCCGGATGAGGTGATGGTTCTCCACCACCTGGATCAAGCCGGTAGCGCCCAGCGGGTGGCCGCGCCCCTTGAGCCCGCCGGTGAGGTTGGTGGGGAACTGGCCGCCGGGGCCGGTCAGTGCGTCGTCGAGAAGCCCGTCCAGGAGCCGGTGCCGGGGGAGAAGCCCCAGGTCCACCATGTTGATGGGTCCGAAGCCGTTGAACGGGTCGTGCATGTTCACGTGAAGGCGGCCGGCAAAGCTCCTGATGTCCCTGATCCCGGCCATGCCGTAAGCCTCTGCGGCGGCCAGCACTGAGGCCGGGAAGGAGTGGAAATAGTTGCGGTCGGCGATGGTCGGGATGTCGGTGGCGCTCCCCACCCCGGCCACCAGCACATCCTGGGGTCTGGCGGTGAGGACCATGGCCGCCACCCCGTCGGACATGGGGCAGAAGTCGTGGTAGCGGAGCGGCCACCAGTAGCGGTAGTTCTTGCCGGTGACGACCTGGCGGAAGTAGTCGGCGACCGGAATCTCGAAGTTGAGGTGGGCCTCGGGGTTGCGGGCGGCAAAGCGGTGAGCCCGCTCGGTGAGGAGGGCGGAGTAGGCGGTCCACTCCTCCTCCGTGAGCCCCACCCGCTCCATGAGCGCCCGGGCCACCAAGGCGCCGCAGGCGGGCATGGTCAGGCCGAACTCCGCCTCGTCCCGGTCGATCACCCCGGCGACGATCCGGGTCGCCTCCGTGGTGGAGACGTCGCTCATCTTCTGGAGGGCAATGGCGAGCACGTGGTCGCAGCGGCCGGAGGCGATCTGCAGGTAGGCGTTCTCCAGGGCCGACGCCCCGGATGAGGAGGCGGTATCGATGAGGACCGACTTCGCCCCCGAGATGCCGAGCACCCCGGCCACCTTGGCGGCGGTGTTGTCCACGCCGGAGAAGGCCACCGGGTTCTGGCTTCCGACCACGACGGCCTCGATGTCGCGCCGCCGCACCGGACTCCCCTCGAAGACCGCGCCGGCCCGTTCCGCCAGTTCCAGGAACGAGAGAGCCTCCCGCTCCTTGCCGTTGTACCTGCCGACCGGCGCCATCCATGAGGCGGCGACGTAGACCCTGCGGGGGTGGAAATCCATGGGCACCTCCTTGTCGTCTAATTGTAGCCGAAAAATGGATGGGGAACAAGGCGTGAAAGGGGTTGGCGGGGATAATTCGGAAGACGGCGGACAGGAAATCGAGCAGCAGCAAACTCGCGGCAGTGCCCAGTGAATGAGGCACTCAGAACCTATGTTCCCTGAATCCCGTTCAGTTCCAAACATTAACCGGCAGGAGCAGCGAGAGTGCCTGCTCCTGCCGGTTTTGTCCTCTTTATGGCATGATGCCGATGTTCTCCACGGTGACAGAGCCGGTCCCGATGGTCAGTATGCCGTGAAGCCGGGTAAAGCCGTTGTTGGTCCCGTAGCTGCTGTCGTACCCACCCTCGAGAATGATGGCCTTGCCCAGGTTGGCCGTAAAGTCCCCGGTCAGGTTTACCGCCTCTGCCTCGATGGTGCACGTGGTCGCACCGGCATTGTAGGCTGACTGCAGCGAGCTGTAGTAATTGCCGCCGTAAATATGGACAGGGGGGAACAGATTGAAGGTGGCGGCAACCGTCTTGTCGGCATCCATGGTGAGCACGCAGTTCCCGCTCGTATTGGTGCAGGCCCCGCTCCATCCGCCGAACAGCGAGGAGGTGCTGACAGGGGTGGGGGTGAGGGTAACCGTCCCGCCGGAGAATTGGGTTACGCAGCTTCCGGCCGTGCAGTTATTGATCCCCGACGGAGTGCTTTGTACCGAACCGGCGCCGGTTCCGCTGATGTAAACCGTCAACGTCTTCGTCTGCGACGAGGTGGTGAAGCTCCAGGTTTTTTTCTGCGTCAGGTGAGCCCCCGTGAGATCCGTAATGCCGATGTCGATGGTGGCGGTATACGTCGTGTTATAGGCCAGCAGCGCTGACGGCGTGAAGGTGGCCGTGTAGTTTGCCTGGTCGTAGCTGACCGAGCCGGTAACGCCGTGGTCAAGATAGAAAGTCGCGGTGGTGATGGTGGACCCATTCATCGCTTCGCTGAAGACGGCCTTTACGGTGGTCGAAACGGATACCCCGGTGACGCCGGCTGCTGGCGAGGTGGAAGTGACGGTCGGTGCAACCGGCCCCGCCCCTGCCCCATAAATATCGGTAGAAGCCAGGGTGGTTATGGAACCACCCGTACTCATTCTCATCCCCCCCACGAAAAGAAGGCTCTTGTCGGGAAGGAGCGTCCAGGGTACCATCATTTTCGGCTCACTCAGCTGCGTGAGGGACCAACTGTTCGTTGTGACGTCGTAAAGGTCAACGGCCGCGGTCGCTGTAAAATTCTGTTGGTCGGTGACCCCACCCACGACCATGAAGTTTCCGTCCGATAGAGGAATTGGAGTGGCCGCACTAAACCGTGCGGTTATCATGCTCCCCGCGGCGGACCAGGAGTTGGTAGCAGGGTCGTAGAGCTCAGCCGTCTGCGTGTATGAGGGCTGCATGGGCGGCGCGGCGCCATCTGATCCCCCGGCGATGATGATCTTGCCGTTGCCGAGCATGACGGGAAACGTCCCAAAGTGGGGGGACACCATATCCCCCGCCGAGGTCCAGGAATTCGCGGCTTCGGTATAGATTTCGGCATGTGTCGTCGGCGCAGTCGTTTTCATTGAAAAACCTGGAAAGGGGGAGTAATCAATAACGTCTGCTCCTCCGGCGAGGAAGACCCGGTCCCCGGAAAGCTTTCTCGGAACGACCATCATGTGAGCGCTCGTCATGGTCCCTGCCGACGACCAGCTGTTCGTGGCCGGGTTGTAGATCTCGGCGGTGGTGGCCGACAACCCGTCAGCCTCGAGCCCGCCATAGACCAGAACCTTGCCGTCGCTGAACATCTGGGGATCGGAGAACGACCCGTGGGGGTGGGACATGCTACCCGCCGCCGACCAGGTACCGGTCGTCGGATCGAAGAGCTCGCATGCCGTGGTGTAGATCGCATTGGGGGGGGTGTTGGCGTCATACCCCGTTATGCCGCCTATGATGAGGAGTTTCCCGCTCTGGAGGATGATCGAGGCATACCCTTTTCGCGCCGTCGCCATGGTGGTCGATGTCCAGCTATTGTTTTGTGGATCGTAGATGTCAGCTTTATTTGTGGGGGCAACATACTGGGCGGTAGACGCAACCCCTCCGGCCACCAGCACCTTGCCGTTCCCGAGCAGGCAGGGTGTGGTCTCATAATGGGGGTGCGACATGGAATTTGCGGTCGTCCAGCTGTTGCTGGTGGGGTCGTAGAGCTCAGCAGCGCTGGTCAGGATGGCGTTATTGCTGGCATCATACCCGGTGAACCCGCCGCCGGCCAGCACCTTGCCGCTGGAAAGGAGGAAGGCAAAATAGGGCATTCTGAGCGTCGTCATCGTTCCGGCGGATGACCAGGTTTTGGCGGCCGGGTCGAACAGCTCGGCGGTACCGGTCATAGTCGGATTCCCGTTCGAATCCTGGCCAGTTTCACCGCCGGGAACCAGCACCTTGCCGTTGTCAAGAACAACCAACCATACGGATAGCCGCGGCGTGGCGAGGCTGCCGGTCGGGGTAAGCCCCCCGACGGTCGCCTCAGCCCGGACAGCACTGAAACAGAAAAGCGCCAGTAATACGAACAGCATCGTACGGCACGTCACCGGCAACCGCGCCCCGTTCGCACCAAACCAACCTCTCTCGCACATATGACCCTCCTTTTAGTAAAAAGCCCCGCTTCCTTTTGCTGCAGTCGATACGCGACAACAGGAACGGATCCCGTTCAAAAGATCATTTATAAAAAACCGTCTTTTCTTGTGCGGCGTTGCTTCTGGTCGATAAACCAGTGAGATACTGGTATCCCCTTGTCATCCCCATCTTAGCTACAATATTTTAATGATACATTGTTCTATTTGCAAGAATAAAGACAAAATAAAGGCAAGAGCATCGACTGTGAAGAGGTATAGTGGCATCACGCCTACAGATAACCTACAGATTCGACATGGGGAGAGAAAATTGAGGAATAAACGGCCGGGGACGGCTCCATGGCCGTGAGTGGCAGGGTGGGTGGCGGCCGTCCGACAGAGCTGTAGTCGGCGCACTCGGTATCACAATTTCAGGGGTTGATAAGTATGCGGCACCGGATTATCCAGCCAACTCCCGCCAGCGAAAGCAATCCACGGTATGGTCGTTGACCATGCCGACCGCCTGCATATGGGCATAGCAGATGGTGCTGCCAACGAAACGGAAACCGCGTCGCTTGAGGTCACGACTGAGGGCGTCCGACAGCGGCGTGCTGGCGGGAATCTCGGTGATATTTTTCCACGCGTTCCGGAGCGGCCTCCCCTCCACGAAGCGCCACAGGTAGGCATCGAAGGTGCCGAACTCTTCCTTGACCTTCAGGAAGGCACGGGCGTTGGTTATCGCCGATTCCACCTTGAGGCGGTTGCGCACGATGCCCGGGTCGGCCAGCAGTTCCGCCACCTTTGCCCCGTCGAAACGCGCCACCGCTTCGGGGTCGAACCCGGCAAAGGCGGACCGGTAGGCCTCGCGCTTACGCAGGATGGTGATCCAGGAAAGCCCGGCCTGTGCTCCCTCAAGGATCAGGAATTCGAACAGAAGCCGGTCGTCATGGACCGGTACGCCCCACTCCCGGTCGTGGTAGGCCAGGTAGAGCGGGTCGTTGCCGGCCCAGGCGCAGCGGACCGGCGCGGCCTCTTTATCCATTCCGATGTCTCCTTACCGTTTCCGTTGTCGTACACCTAGTCCAGATAACGCGCCACGATCTTTTCAAGGCGGGCGGTATCGGTCTGGCCGAGAACCTTCTCGCGGATTATCCCCTTCCTGTCGACGACGAAGACCGTCGGGAATCCGAAAACGCCGTATTCCTTCGAGGTCATGGCATCTTCATCGGTCTGCAGCGTAAAGGAAAGGCCATTGTTTCGCGCGTACGCTTCCACGTCCGCCCTGGAATTCCCCTCGTTTATGGCCAGGATGGTCAAGCCCTTGTCCCTGTTCCGACTGTAGTATGGTTCCAGCTGTTTCAGGTTGCCGGCACAGCAGGAATTCGTCCAGAAGTAGATGACGACGACTCTCCCCTGCAACTGGCTCAGATGTACGATCGCGCCGTGAACGTCGGTTCCCGAGATTTCCGGCGCTTTTTCGCCGGCCTTGGTCCCGTGCGGCTTCATGTCGCACCCCGCAGAGAAGAAAATGCTCGCAAGGAGCGCGAGAGCTACAACCGACTTGCGACGGGAATTGTTGGAGTATCTTGAAAGCAGCATCAATGAGTTCGCCTTTCGAAACCGTGATGATCAGGTCGGAGGTTATCGCGAAATAGGTCGGGAAGTCAACCAGGCTACTACTTCCCCGCCATGGCGAGAATGATCCGCCACTCTTCCGGCGTCACCGGCTGGATCGAGAGGCGGCTGCGCCTGACCAGGGGCATGTCGGCCAGAAGCGGGTTCCCCTTGATTTGCTCCAGCGTGACCGGGCGCTTGAGGGTCTCGACGTAGCGCACGTCCACCATGTACCAGATGGGGTTCTCCGAGGAGGACTTCGGGTCGAAGTGGTCGCTTCCCGGGTCGAGGGCGGTGAAGTCGGGATACCCCGCGCGGACCACCTGGGCGATCCCCACCACGGCCGGCTCCGGGATGTTGCTGTGGTAGATCAGCACCAGGTCGCCCGTCTTGACGGCATCCCGCAGGAAATTGCGAGCCTGGTAGTTGCGAACCCCGTCCCAGTGCTCCGTCATGTCGGGACGGTTTTTCAGGTCGTCGAGGGAGAAGGCGGACGGTTCGGTTTTGAAGAGCCAGTAGGCCATGGTTTCCGGATTCTCCTAAGCTGCGCGTGAAAAAGGATGAACTTCCTTGTCAAGCCTGCCTTCCAGAGCTTCCATTGCCACTTCCATATCGTAATGCGTCTGAAGATTAAGCCAGAATTGCGCCTCCATGTTGAAAAAGCGGCCAAGCCGGAGCGCGGTGTCAGCCGTTATTGCGCGCCTGCCATGCACGATTTCGTTTATGCGCCGCGGGGTTACTCCGATATCTTTGGCCAGCCGGTACTGGCTGATCCCCATCGGCTCCAAAAATTCCGCCAAAAGGATTTCGCCAGGATGAATTGGGGGAAAATCACGTTTAGTCATAATGTCACCTCTCAGTGGTAATCAACGATCTCGACGTCGTAGGCATCATTACCCTGCCATACAAAGCAGATGCGCCACTGCTTGTTAATTCGGATGCTATGCTGTCCCGCTCTCTCGCCGTGCAGCGCCTCGAGAAAATTGGAAGGGGGAATGCGCAATGTTTCCAGGACTGTTGCAGCGTTCAGCATCTTGAGCTTTATTGCCGCAGTTCGTTGAATGGCCTGCGGCAACTTAGCAGAAAACCTCCCATGAAATAGCTTTTCAGTTTCCTTGCATCTGAAGGATTTGATCATGGAGTTATGTTATCTCGTAAAGATAATATCGTCAAGGGATATTATTGGGAAGTGCCCATTGCCACGGGCAGAGGGTGCAGTCGGCGGGGATCTGGCGAGCGAGCTCTATCCCATGTATCTGCGGTTTGATAACCTCTTCTAGAATTATAGGCAATTTCCGGCCTATCTCAATTGGCAGTTCGTACCAAAATACCCCTTGTCAGCCGGCCGCCGGTCTGCTATTAAAAATCTCGCATCACGAATCCGGGAGGTTGAGCGATGGTAACAGGAATGAGGAACATCGTGGTCTTTGTCCGCGATTTCGACAAGGCGAAGCAGTTCTACAAGGAGCAGCTGAAACTCCCCCTCGTGCAGGAGTCGCAGGCTATCATGGAGTTCTTCCCCGGCAGCAGCACCACCCTCGGGGTGTCCCTCGCCATGCACGAGGCGGCCTATCCTCTGGTAGGCCGGCACACCGGGATCACCCTCACGGTGAAGGACATCGTCGCCCTCTGCGACGAGCTCACCGCCGCGGGGGTCACCTTCGCCGAGCCGCTGGAGCGGACCCCGTGGGGGAAGATGGCGGTGGTGCAGGACCCGGAGGGAAATCAGTTCGCATTGGTTGAAGGATAAATAAACCTAAACAGTCTATTAACCACAGATACATAGGATAACTGCGGATAAAATTACTGCATAATTCTCGAAAACAGATTTTGTAATCGAGCTGATGTTATTCGCCTTTATCTGCGTTTATCCTATCATCCCAGTTCCCAAGTTTTTTCGGTACTGCATCAAAAGGAGTCAGCAGTGCACATCATCGACCGAACCCTCCTCGACAATCTCTCCGCCGAAGCCCGGGCAAATCCGCGGCTGCGGAAGAACTACAACATCCACCCCAGCGACGACTTCTGCTGCCACCGGCTCCTGAACGCCATCGAGCCCGGCTCCTACATCCGCCCCCACCGCCACCTGGACCCGGTGAAGGACGAGACCTTCGTGATCCTGCGGGGAAAGCTCGCGGTCTTCACCTTCGACGACGGGGGCCGGGTCGTCTCCCGGACGCTCATCGCCGCCGGCGGGGAAACCATCGTCATCGACATCCCCCATGGGGTCTTCCACACTGCGGTGAGCCTGGAGTCCGGCACCATCTTCTTCGAGGCGAAGGCGGGTCCCTACGTCCCCATCGCCGAGGCGGAGAAGGCTCACTGGTCACCCGTCGACGGAAGCCCGGAGGTCGCGGGCTACCTGGCCGCCCTGATCGCAGAGCCATGAGGCCGCCCCTCCTCAGTCTTCTCTTCCTTCTCCTCCTTGCTTCAGTTGTCACTCTCCCTGCTTTCGCCGCGCACCCGCCGCGCCCGTTTACCGGCACGGGCATTCTCTTCCTCCGCCCCTTCACCCCGGAGCGGGGAACCGAGCTCGTCGCCATCCCCCTCTACCGGGATCCGGGGGTGGGAAGAATCGCCGAATTCGACGTCGGGCGGCTCCCCCAGCTCACCCCGTTCCTCGCCGTGCCTGCCGGCACGCATGCCGTGGCGGTCATGGAGAAGCGCGGGAACCGGCTCCTCATCGCCTACGACGACTCCGGTCGCGCCGGCTGGCTGGAACGGGAGCGCTGGTGGAATTTCCTCCCCTGGGAGGAGTATCTCCCGGGACGGACGGTCAGCCTCCTGCCGGGACTGAAGGCGGGATTCTACCGGCTCTGTGGCGAGCCTGCTGATACGGCATCGCAACCAGCGCCCCTCCCATCCCGTGTTGCGGTGCTGGTCACGCGGGTCCAGGGAGACTGGCTCCGGGTGACCCTTCTCCCGGCCACGACGGGGTGGCTGCGCTGGCGGGACGGCGACGGCCGCCTCCTGATCACCGTCGTCGAGTAAATCTCCCCACAAAATTATTGACTTGCGCGATTGTCTGTGTTATTCGAAAGTTTATGGAAACAAACGGGATCGCAGCAATCGCACAGGCAGCACGAGCTATCAGCGCCGCGGCGTTTTACGCCGCAGGATTACCCGCTGCCTTGGACTAGTTCCAGTTCCACAAAGAATCGAGGAAGGCCGTGGGTACCCCCGCGGCCTTTCGTTTTTCCGGCATCGGCAACAATTTTGAGTACATCGATCAATCATACGTGGGGGAGACAATGAGAAACGACCTGGTAAGTCCCGGCGCGGGAGAACTGACCTACGAAATCCGCAACATCGTCAACGTTGCGGAAAAGCTGCAGAAACACGGCGTCACCATCAACTGGGAGAATATCGGCGACCCGATCGTCAAGGGGGAGGTGATCCCAACCTGGATGAAGGAGATCGTCGTCAGGGAAACGCTCGAAAACGACACCTGGGGATACTGCCACACCCGCGGGGTGCTCGAAACCCGCGAGTTCATCTGCGAGACAACCAACCGCCGCGGCGGGGCGCGCATCACCCCGGACGACATCATCTTCTTCAACGGCCTCGGTGATGCCATCGCCAAGGTCTATGGCTGTCTCCGCCCGGAAACCCGGATACTCATGCCTTCCCCCACCTACACCACCCACAGCCTCGGCGAGGCGGGGCACGCCCACACGGCCCCGGTCCACTACCGGCTCAACCCCGAGGACAACTGGTACCCCGACATGGAGGACTTGGAAAACCATGTGAAGTACAACCCCCAGATCGGCGGGGTGATGCTCATCAACCCGGACAATCCAACCGGCATGGTCTATCCCGCGGAGACCCTCGAACGGATCGTCGCCATCGCAAAAAAATATGACCTGTTCATCATCGCCGACGAGGTCTACAACAACATCGTCTACAACGGCCAGACGACCGTACCGATCTCCGACGTGATCGGTGACGTGCCGGCCATCGCCATGAAAGGGATCTCCAAGGAGTTCCCGTGGCCCGGTTCACGCTGCGGCTGGATAGAGGTCTACAACTACGGCAGGGACAGCGCCTTCGACAAGTACGTGAATGCCATCCTCACCTCCAAGATGAATGAGGTCTGCTCCACCACCCTGCCCCAGAAGACCATCCCGGCCATCATGCGTCACGCCGAGTACCCGGTCTATCTGGCGGAGCGGATCGCCCGCTACGAGAAGATGAGCAACATCACCTACAACTTCCTCAAGGAGGTGCCGGGGCTCATGGTCAACCGGACCAACGGCGCCTTCTACATGGCGGTCGCCTTCAGGGACGGCCTCCTCAACAACCGGCAGTCCCTCCCCATCGACAACCG
>JAMXLF010000078.1 GCA_024281055.1 Geobacteraceae bacterium | reverse complement strand
TCAGGGGCGAGTTCCGTCACGATCTCGATGTGCTGTTCATCGAGCTTGTCCTTGAGGAGCGGCAGCGCTCTGGCGATCAGGCCCGGATAGGAGAACGACGCTACGCGCAACTTCAGGGGGCGGCCGTAGTTCATGAAATTGAGGACCATGTAGTTGACCCGGCGGACCTCCTCCTTCATCTTCGCCGTGAGGTCTTCCACCTCCGCGCGGCGCTCCCCGCTCACCGGGAGGATCTCTCCCCGGAGATGGTCGATGGCCAGGCTGATGTAGTTGAGGGGGTTCCTGATCTCGTGGGCGATCCCCGAGGCGAGCTGGCCCACCTTGGAGAGGTGCTCCGCCTCGTTGAGGCGCTTCTCCAGGGTTTCCCGTTCGCGCAGCTTTTCCACCATCTCGTTGAAGCTCTCGGCGAGCTCGCCGATCTCGTCCCGCGTCTCCACCGGGAAGGTCACCGACAGGTCGCCGGCCGTCACCTTTTTCACCCCCTCCGCCAGGCGGTGGATCGGGTCGGTGTAGCGCCTGGCCAGGAAAAGCGTGAGGAAGATGCCGAGCATGAAGATGAGGCAGGTGGCAAGGAGGCGCTTCACGAAATTGGCGTGCTGGATGTCGCGGATGTTGTCGAGGAGGAGGTTGATCTGGACGAAGCCGAGCTGCTCATCCCCGACGATGACCGGGACCACCAGGTCATAGGGGCGCTGGGACGAGGCGACCAAACCCCGCCCCGGGCGTACGGCCTTGAGTCCCTTTTCCATTTTCTTCATCTCGCGCCGCTTCCCCACCTTGGCGGGGTCCGTGGAGTTGATGATCTCCCCCTCGTTGCTGATGATGTTGATCTCGTTGATTCCCCTGTTCCGGGCCTCCCGGAGGTATTCTGTGAGCCGGGACGAATCGACTTCGGTCTCAGAGGTCAGGTCCTCGACGCTCAGCTGGATCGCCTTGGAGACCTCGGTGGAGCTCTCCTGGATTTCATGCACCAGCTCGTTCTGGGTGTACTGGTTCATGATGAACAGGGTCAGCATGGCGATAATGAGGAGGGAGAGCATGATTATCACCAGTTTGGTATTGAGTTTCACGAGCGTCCCTTCACGTCCGGTTTCTTTACAACAACTTAGAAGTATACATCAGGGCGAGAGCCCTCGACAAGGTAATTAGTCGCGTTCTCCCCCCGCCGTCGGGTTCATGCGGGGAGATCGGACCGATGGGTGATCGGGAGGATGACCCGGAAGGTGGCGCCGTTGTCGAGTTGGCTCTCCACTTCGATCGTGCCGCCGTGCTCCTTGACGATGCCATAGGAGACGGAGAGCCCCAGCCCGGTTCCGTCGGCTCTGGTAGTATAAAACGGGTTGAAGAGCTGGCCGAGGCTTTCGGGGGCAATGCCCTTTCCGGTATCGGTCACGGTGACGCTGCAGGTCCCGGCACTCCTGTCGGCCGCGGTCGTAACGGACAAAATACCGCTGCCGGCCATCGCCTGTACCGCATTCAGGAAGAGGTTGGTGAACACTTGGCGCAGCTGGTCCGCGTCTGCGTAAAGCGGCGGGATTCCCTCGGCGTAATGCTTCCTGGCACTAATTCTAGTCATCGGCACCTGGTGTCCCAACTGGTCGAGGACTTCGTCGAGCAGCCGGTTGAGGTCGGTGGTATCCGGCTGTTTGTGCCCCTGGCGGGCGAACGTGAGGAGATTGGCGACGATCCGCTCCACCCGTCCCACCTGCCGGGCGATGATGGCCACTTCTTCCTGGCTGGGGCTGTCGGCGGGGAGTGTCATCTGGAGCAGTTCCGCGTTGCCGCGGATGATCGCCATCGGGTTGTTGATCTCGTGGGCGACGCCCGCGGCCAGCTCACCCACGGCGGCAAGCTTTTCCGCCCGTACCAGCTCCTCGCGGGTCTTGAGAAGAAGAAGGTTTTTTTCCTCCAACTCCACCGTCCGTTCCACCACCTTCTGTTCCAGCCCCCGGTTCAGCTCGCGGATTTCATCATCCCTCTGGCACAGGGCCCGGGTCATCTGGTTGAATTCGCTGGCCAGGTCGCCGATCTCATCCCGGCTGGCAACCGTGATCTCCATCTCCCTTTCCCCGGTGGCCACCCGCCGGGCCATTGCTTCCAGTCGCCGGATGGGGCGGGCGAGGTGGGAACCAGCCAGCCAGGAGAGGACAACGCCCGCGAGCGATCCGAAGAAGAGGACCCCGGCGTAGACCAGGTTCAGCCGGTTCTTGATGAGCAGGTACGGTTTTTCCATCATCCCCACGTAAAGTGCCCCGATCACCTGCCCCTCCAGGTCCAGAATGGGCTCATAGGCGGCAAAATACCAGTCGTCGAAGACAAAGGCCCGGCTGGTCCACTTCTCCCTCTTGAGGATCACCCGGTCGAAAACCCGCTCCGACATCAGGGTGCCAATGGCCCGCTGACCGTCACGTCCGGCGACATTGGTGGCAATCCGCAGGTCATCAAGGAAGATGGTGGCGGTGCCGGCGTCCTTGCCGTCAAACTGCACCCCTTCGAAGAGGGTCCGCTTGATCCGGTCCACCAGTCTGTTGTTGTTGTTGAGCATGACCCCGCCATACAGGACTCCGACGATAGTGCCGACGGCGTCCTGCACCGGTGCCGCCACCACCAGGCACATCCCCGAACGCTCGATCTGTTTCGGAGAACGCCGTCCGTGCGGGGTGGACCGCACCGACACCTCCACGGTTTCAGATAACCGCGGATTTTCCTTGAGGACGTCTTCGTACGGGATCACCGTGGTGCCGCTCACCACGTTTCCTCTGATTGCCTTACGGATCAGCCCGCCGCTCCACTCGCTGGTTGCCGTTTCCGCGTAGTTTCCCGCGCGGAAAACGATCCTGCCGGAGGTGTTGACACAGGTCAGGAAGTCGAGCTGCTCGTTTTGCATCAGCGGGGTCAGCAAGGCGTCGAGTGACTTGAGGTCGTTTCTGTCGAGATCCCTGGCAGCCTGGGGGGAGCGACCGGTGAACTTCACCACGTCGCCGATGCGCTCCAGTTCGTTGTGATAGAGCTCGTGGGCGGAGTTGAGGTCGGTTCTGACCCGGTCCTGGGCCTGGGAGACAATGCGCGAGGCGATGAGCGAGAAGCCGGTCAGCCAACAGATAAGGATAGCAATGAAGAGAGGGATGAGCGCGCCGATGGTGAGTTTCAGCTGGATGGGGAAGCGCCGCGGCATCACAGATTTTCCCTGTCCGGGTCGATGCGGTACTTGTCAAGGCCGTATTCGGAGATCTTTCGGTCGAGGGTCTTGCGGGAGATGCCGAGGATTTCGGCGCTGCGGCTCTTGTGAAAGCCGGTTCTCAGCAGGATGTTCCGTATGTGCTCCCGTTCCAGGCTTTCCAGGGAGGCCATTCCGGTACCCTGCCGTGGTCCAGCGCCGGAGCCGGAGTTTTCCATGGGGAGAAGGTCCGTGGAAATTAGGGGTCCGGGGGCGAGAATCACTGCCCGCTCGATGACATTTCCCAGCTCCCTGATGTTGCCGGGCCAGCTGTAGGTCATCAGAAGTTTGAGGGCGTCGAGGGTAAAGCCTGTTACCTCCTTAGTCATCCGCTGGCCGTACTTCCGCAGGAAATACCGGGCGAGCGGCTCGATATCCTCCGGCCTCTCGCGCAGGGAGGGCAGATGGATGCTGATCACGTTCAGCCGGTAGAAGAGGTCCTCGCGGAACCGCCCGGCCCGCACTTCCCGCTCCAGGTCCTTGTTGGTGGCGGCCACGAAGCGGATATCGACCTTCTTGGCCTTCGTCGCTCCCACCGGTATGAAGTCCCGCTCCTGGATCACCCGTAGCAGCTTGGCCTGGATGGCCAGGCTCATGTCGCCGATCTCGTCGAGGAAGAGCGTGCCGCCATCGGCTTCTTCCAGCAGCCCCCTGTGGGTCGTGACGGCACCAGTGAAAGCGCCGCGGACGTGGCCGAAGAGCTGACTCTCCAGCAGGCTTTCCGTCAGTACCGCGCAGTTGATGGAGATGAAGCGCTTCCCCCTGCGAGGGCTGTTGTCGTGCACCGCGCTGGCGATCAACTCCTTGCCGGTGCCCGATTCGCCCAATATGAGGAAATTGGCGTCGCTGGCCGCCACCTGGAGCGTCGTGTCATAGACGGCGCGGAACTTCTGGCTCGTGAAGACGAGATGGTCCGGCACCGGTCCGTGCAGATTCTCCTTGAATGCGCGGTTTTCCTTCACGAGCCGTTCCCGCTCCAGGACGTTCTCCAGCATCCCGAGGATCTTCTCCCGGGGAAACGGCTTGGTAACATAGTCGTAGGCGCCGAGCTTGATCGCTTCGACCGCCGAGTCGATCGTGCCGTAAGCGGTCATGAAGATAACCGTCAGGTCCGGCCGCAACTCCCGGCAGAGTTTCAGCACCTGGAGACCGTCCAGGTCGGGCATCCGGATGTCCAGAAGAAGGAGATCGCACTCCCCGGGCGACCGCTCCATCTGTCGGAGGAGCGCGCGGCCGCTGGTAAACGTCGAGACGGCAAGCCCTGCAGCCTTCATTACCTTCGACAGGTAGCGGAGAATCTCCTCTTCGTCGTCGCAGATGTAAATGGTCCCCTTGAGCATGGTGTTCGCCTCCGGACGTCAACTTAGGTGCGAGTCGCTTTTCTGCCTCTTAGGACAAAATGATACACCCTGGGTCAAAATGACGCAAGTCGAGATGCTCTCCTTCCCGTCGGATGATGGTGGTCAGCAGGACAATCCCCAGCTGAAACTTTCTATATTTCAACATGTTACTTGGCAAGGTGTGTCAGCGCTCACCGGGTGGCACGGCAATTGAATGTGAATATCTTAATAAATCGTATACCATGAAAATGCCGGGAGGATCCCATGAAGAAAGAGGAGTTCGATGCGGTCAGGCAGCAGCTTGGCGGAGTCTCCCGCCGGGATTTTCTGAAGTTCTGCTCGGTGGTTGCCGTCGGGATGGGGCTTCCCCTCAGTGCCGGGGTCAAGATCGCCGAGGCAATTACGAGCAAGAAGCGGCCGCCGGTGATCTGGCTCTCGTTCCAGGAGTGCACCGGCTGCGTCGAATCGCTTCTGCGCTCCACTCACCCCACCCTGGACAGTCTGATACTCGATCACATCTCCCTCGATTACTCGGAAACCTTGAGCGCCGCCGCCGGGCATCAGGTCGAGGCCGCCAAGGCCAGGTCCATAGAAGAGAACCGGGGCAAGTTCATCCTCGTGGTGGACGGCGCCATCCCCACGAAGGACAAGGGAATCTACTGCAAGATCGCGGGGAAGACCGCCCTGGAGATTCTCAACGAAACCGCCCCCCATGCCGGCGCGATCGTGGCGATGGGTTCCTGTGCCTCGTGGGGAGGGGTGGCAGCCGCGGGGGTGAACCCCACCGAGGCGAAGGGAGTGCCGGAAATCCTCAACGGCAAGACGGTGGTTACCATCCCGGGGTGTCCCCCCAATCCCTATAACCTCCTCTCCACCGTCCTGCATGTCCTCACCTTCAATAAGCTTCCCGAACTCGACCAGAAGGGGCGCCCCAAATTCGCATACGGACGCCTGATTCACGAAAACTGCGAGAGGCGGCCCCACTTCGACGCCGGCAGGTTTGCCATGGCCTACGGTGACGAATGGCACCGGAAGGGAGGATGCCTGTTCAAGCTCGGCTGCAAGGGGCCGGAAACCTACGCAAACTGCCCGACCATCCTCTTTGGCGAGACCGGCGCCGGAACCTGGCCCGTCGGGGTGGGACACCCCTGCTTCGGCTGTTCCGAGAAGGGGGTGGGCTTCTCCACGCCGCTTCACACGCTGGCGACTATCAAAGATTTCACCCCCCCAACCTTCTTTGCCGAAGCATTCCCCAACAAACAGGGGATACCCGGGGGACTCAAGTCGCTCGCCACAGGGACTGCCGGCCTGGTGGTCGGAGCAGCCGGGGCGGCATTGTTGACCAGCCTCGGCAAAAAGGATGACGGGGATGATCGCCGCTCCGATGCCGACAGGCATTCCGGGGATAAGGAGGAGTAGCCATGACGATCAGCAGACGGGGATTCCTGAAGGGGGTCGCCAGTGGCGGCGTGGTACTTGCCACCGGGGTTCCTGCGGCTGAGGCGCGGATGTCGAAGGATCTTCCGCCGGAAGCGGTGGGACTCCTCTACGACGCGACCCTCTGTGTCGGCTGCAAATCATGCATGGTAAACTGCAAAATCCAAAACAGCGTGCCGGGAGGCGCGCTCTATCAGCAGAGAATGGCAGCCGGCGTTAAAGAAGCCCTCTTTTGCACGCGACCGGCAGTCGCCGAGGAGCCGACGTCCCCACCCACCTACGAGACCACGGGAATCAAGGGCAACGAGGGAATCTGGGATGCTCCCCAGGACCTGACCGGCGACACCATCAGCATCATAAAGGTATACCGGAACGGGACCGGCGAGAAAAAGGATGCCCCCCTCAACGGCTACGCTTTTTTCAAGCAACAGTGCCTCCACTGCATCACCCCGGCCTGTGCGTCCGTCTGCCCGGCCGGTGCCTTCAGGAAGGACCCCGTTAACGGATCAGTCTACTACGAGGCCTATCGGTGCATTGGATGCCGCTACTGCCAGATCGCCTGCCCCTTCAATGTGCCCCGGTACGAATGGGATTCTCCCTGGCCGGAAGTGAGAAAGTGCCAGCTCTGCCGGCACCGTTTCAAGGAGGGGAAGTATTCGGCCTGCGCCGAGTCCTGCCCCACCGGAGCCACCATCTTCGGGAAGGTGACAGACCTGCGCGCTGAGGCGAAAAAGCGGTTCGCCATGAAACCGGGGACGGAATACGACTTCCCCATCAGGACCCTCACGTCCGGAGACACGACCCTGCGAAAGGTGGCGGGCTATGCGGACCGGATCTTCGGTCTGAGCGAAGCCGGCGGAACCCAGAACCTGATGCTGTCGGGGATATCCTTCGATCTTCTCGGCTTCAACAAGGACGTCCCCAACTCGGCCCTTCCCGACCTCACCTGGGCTTACATTGCCAAAATCCCCTGGGTCTTTCTCGGCGTGTTCCTGGGAGGGACCACACTCCATGCCATAACGAGCCGCATGCACGTAAACGGCAAGGACAAGGATAAGGATAAGGACAAGGGGGAGAAACATGATTGATTTCACGAAATACGCCGGCCCGAATCTGGGGGGAGTGGTCAACAAGCTGCTGGACGACAGGCACAGCGACTACCTCGGCATCAAGATGGATACCCCCTTCACCCGGGTGCTCGTCCTCCTGATTCTCGGGGCGGCCTTTTCTGCATTCTACCGCATCGTATACGGGCTCGGGGCTTCCACCAATCTCAACGACTACTGGCCCTGGGGGCTCTGGATCTCCTTCGATGTACTGGGGGGCGTGGCTATGGCTGCCGGCGGTTTCATCATCGCCGCCATGGTCTACATCCTCAACTGGAAGAAATACAAATGTATCGTCCGGGCCTCCATCCTCAACGCGTTTTTCGGCTACCTCCTGGCCGCCATCTCCATCTGTCTCGATATCGGCCGATCCTTCGTCATCTGGCACCCGATGGTGATGTGGCAGGTCAACTCCATCATGTTCATAGTCGCCGTCCACGTGGTGCTCTACACCTCGACGCTGGCCACCGAATCGAGCCCCATGGTCTTCGAGAAACTGGGCCTCGGCCGGGCACTCAACGGCGTCAACCGCTGCATGGTGGGGATCGTCCTCTTCGGCGTGCTCCTGTCGCTCCTGCACCAGTCGTCTCTCGGCGCCGTCTACCTCATCGCGCCGAGCAAGCTGTCTCCCCTCTGGTACGGCAAGTACATTCCCTACATGTTCCTGGTGTCGGCCATCATGATGGGGCTCTCCATGGTCAGCTTCGAGACGATACTGACCGGCAAGGTCTTCAACCATGCTCCCCCCAGGGATGTCCTGGAAGGGTTGGCCCGGGGGATCGTCGTCATCGGATGCATCTACATCGCCATGAAGGTCGTCCACCTGGTGACGGGTCCCGGCCTCGGCGGACTCTTCAGATACGGCTTCCTCGGCTTCATGTGGCTCCTGGAGATGGCAGTCGGGGCATTCATTCCGGTCGTGCTGCTCATGAAGAAGGCCAACCGGAGGAACCTGCACGTCCTCTTCGCCGCAAACATCCTCGTCATCGTCGGGGTCCTGCTCAACCGGCTGAACGTGGGGATATTCGCCGTCTCCGACTTTCCCAACCGGGTGGGTGGCGACTATTTCCCCTCGTTCATGGAACTGATGCTCACGTCCGGGATGATAGCCTTCGCCATTCTCGGCTTCAAGCTCTGCGCGAAATACCTGAATCTTTTCCCCCAGACGCACCATTAACGAGGAAACGGCACGACACGGAACCATGACATAATTTCGAATCCCTGACGACACGGAGGAAGGCATGACAAAGCGAATCAGTATCGACCCGGTCACGCGCATCGAGGGGCACCTGAGGATAGACTGTGAGATCAACGACGGTCAGGTGAGCAAAGCGTGGGCATCCGGCCAGATGTGGCGGGGCATCGAGGTGATCCTGAAAGACAAAGACCCTCGCGAGGCCTGGCTGTACACGCAGAGGATCTGCGGGGTCTGCACGACCGTCCATGCGATTGCGTCGGTGAGGGCGGTGGAAAACGCGCTGAACATGGAAGTACCCCTGAACGCTCAGTACATCAGGAACCTCATGATCGCCGCCCATGCCGTTCAGGACCATATCGTCCATTTCTACCATCTCTCGGCGCTGGACTGGGTGGATGTCACCTCCGCCCTGAAGGCGGACCCGAAGAAGACGGCGGCGCTTGCCCAGGGCATGTCCAGCTGGGAGCTGAACAGCGCGCCGGTATTCAAGGAGGTACAGGGCAAGCTCAGAAGCTTCGTCGGGAGCGGACAACTGGGCATTTTCACGAACGGCTACTGGGGCCATCCGGCCATGAAACTTTCGCCCGAGCTAAACCTCCTCGCCACGGCCCATTATCTGCAGGCGCTCGAGGTCCAGCGCAAGGCGAACATGATCGTCTCCATCCTGGGAGGGAAGACCCCGCACATTCAGAACCTGGCCGTCGGCGGCGTGGCGAACCCCATCAATACGGACAGCCCCTCCACGCTGACCATGGAACGGCTCTATTACGTAAAAACGTTGATCGACGAACTGGGCGATTTCGTGAACAACGTCTATTTCCAGGATGTCTGCGCGATCGGGGCGTTCTACAAAGACTGGACCGCCTACGGGGCGGGCGTGACGAATTATCTCGCCGTGCCGGATTTTCCGATGGATGCGAAGGGGACCGTGTTTGCGCATCCCGGCGGGTACATACCCGATGGGGACATCACCAGGTTCCAGCCGATCAGAAACCTGCAGGACGAGTCGCTCAGAAAAGGGGTGCAGGAGAGCAGCAAGCATTCGTGGTATGCGGGGAACTGGACGCGCCATCCCTGGGAGGAAGAGACCGTGCCGCACTACACGGATTTTCAGGATGACGGGAAATACTCCTGGGTGAAGGCCCCGACGTTCAAAGGTCGGCCCGCGCAGGTAGGCCCGCTGGCCAATGTTCTCTGCATGTACGCCGCGGGGCACGGACCCACCATTAAATACACGGATAAGGCCCTTGCCGTGGTAA
>JAMXLF010000077.1 GCA_024281055.1 Geobacteraceae bacterium | reverse complement strand
TTGGCGATGACCGCCTCCACCTTCTCCTTGATGCTGTCGTCGAACAGTTCGGTCAGCTTCCTGAGACTCTCCTTGATCTTGGTCGGGCCGAAGAAGTTGAGTTCGATCCAGGGAATGCCGTACTTCTCTTCCATCACCTTGCACATATAGTTCATGGAACGGTAGCAGTGGATGACGTTCAGCTTGACCTGGTGGGTCGCCGCGATCTTCTCCATCTCGCCGTCGCCGGTCCAGACCGCCTTGACGTTGAAACCGCACTCTTCCAGGAGCGGCTTGGTGGACCAGGCGTCGCCCCCGATGTTGTACTCGCCGATCAGGGCGATGTCATAGGGACCGATCGGGTCCGGGAACTCGCGAGTCTCGATGATGTAGTCGCGGATCGTGTCGTTGGAGATGTGGTGGCCGAGCGACTGGGAAACACCGCGAAACCCCTCACAGTTGCAGGGAATGATCGGGATATCGAGCTCCTTGGAGGACTGCTTGGCCACGGCGTTGATGTCGTCGCCAATCAGACCCACCGGGCACTCGGAGAGGACCGAAATCCCCTTTGCCAGGGGGAAGAGATCTTTCGCCTCCTGGAGGAGCGCCTTGAGCTTCTTGTCGCCACCGTAGACGATGTCCTTCTCCTGGAAATCGGAGGTGAACTGCATGGCGAAGTTGGTGACCCCGTTGATGCCGCTCATGAGGTTACGCCGGGTCCCCCAGGAGTAATAGCCGCAGCCGACAGGGCCGTGGGAGACGTGGACCATGTCGCGGATCGGGCCCCAGACCACCCCTTTGGCGCCGGCATAGGCGCAGCCGCGGGCACTCATCACGCCGGGGACAGTCTTGCGGTTTGACTTTACGCACGCGGTACAGGAGGCCTGATCGTTAGGGGCAAGATGAGGAATCCGCTTTTTCTTCCCCTTCTCCGGATAGGCCTCCAGGGCCTTGTCGATCATCTCCTGGGTCGATTCTTTGGTGATGCCGTCTATTTTCTTTATTGGATGGGACATAAAAATCTCCTCTATCAGTTATAAATTCCCCCTCTCCCCAACCCTCTCCCACGAGGGGAGAGGGAGCAATATTCATCCCCCTCCCTTGATGGGAGGGGGCGAGGGGGAGGGTGAAATTTATTTCGCTGCCGCCTCAGCCACCCCGACGATCGTCTCATCATCCGCTTCCATGATCCCGAACTCCATGAGCAGCTCCTCCAACTCATCCATTTCCAGCGGGGTCGGCACCACAAGCATCTTGTTCTCAGAAATCTTCTTGGCCAGCGTGCGGTACTCCTCGGCCTGCTTGTGCTCGGGAGAGTATTCGATGACGGTCATGCGGCGCAGCTCGGCGCGTTGTACCTGGTTGTCCCGGGGGACGAAATGGATCATCTGGGTGCCGAGACGCTTTGCGAGGGCCTCGATCAGTTCGTCCTCGCGATCTGTGTTGCGGGAGTTGCAGATGAGACCGCCGAGGCGGACCTTGCCGGAGGAAGCATATTTGAGAATACCCTTGGCGATGTTGTTGGCGGCGTACATGGCCATCATCTCACCGGAGCAAACGATGTATATCTCTTCGGCCTTGTTCTCGCGGATCGGCATGGCGAACCCGCCACAGACGACGTCGCCGAGAACGTCGTAGAAGACGAAGTCGAGATCAGGGGTATAGGCGCCGTTCTCTTCGAGGAAGTTGATGGCGGTGATGACGCCGCGGCCGGCGCAGCCCACACCCGGCTCAGGACCGCCGGACTCGACGCACTTAACATCTCCGTAACCGACCTTCAGCACGTCCTCCAGTTCCAGGTCCTCAACAGTGCCCAGCTCCCGCACCAGGTCCATAACTGTGGACTGAGCCTTGGCATGGAGAATCAGCCGGGTAGAGTCCGCCTTGGGGTCGCAGCCGACTATCATCACTTTCTTGCCAAGCGAGGCGAGTCCCGCTACCGTGTTCTGGGTCGTGGTCGACTTACCGATGCCACCCTTGCCGTAAATCGCGATCTGTCTCATGTTCCGTCTCCTTTCGCGGCCACTCATCCGTGGACCGTGGACCGCAGTAGAATGTGCGGGGCAACAAAAAAGGCGCCCCATCCTGTCGATGTGGCGCCTTTGCCTGGTTACGTTTACTGAATACAGCATTGTATTTGTAGCGTGGGTTTTCGATACGATGACTTTATCTAAGCAGCAACCATGCCAACCGGAAAACGACTGTTTTTTCAGCGTTGCCAAGCTGGTAAAAGGTTAGGCAAGCATCTTTCGGGAGCAACTGCCTATTTATTGTGCACACAATAAATAGGCAGACGGTTCAGGAGAGAACGTGGTGGATACAACGGTGGATAGTGTTGATGAGACTGCTGAAGGAGCAATAGCGGTCATTTCTTCTCTACAGGGAGATCAGTGGATACCCACATTTCGATATACTTACCCTCGGTATCGATCTTGTTCACATAGCGTTTCACCTGACCGGTCCTGGTGTCGATGAGGAATACGGCCTGCTGGGAATACGTTTCCTGCCGCTTCAGGTCGAAGGCGGTGTAGGTTCCTTGAAAGAGCTGATACCTGCCGTTGTCGGAAACCGGATGTTCCCTGGTTCCTGGCGCCCCTTCCCCACTGGCAGTTGTGGAAACAACAAACAGCATGCCAAACAGAAACAGAATTCTTGCTTTCATGGCGACTTCCTTTCCACTACCGGGACAGCAGGATTGCCGCCCCCTCGCTTTCGCGCCCGGTATCGTCCTGGGCTTTTATGAGCAGTTCAGCATCCTCCATCAGGCTGTCGATGCGACAGGAATTCGTCTCGACCGTGGCAACCTTCTCCGACAGCCCCATAAATCCCTTCTTGTAGACGTTGTAGCGCAAGATGTTCTGATCACTCGCCGGCTCCCAGGTGATCATCCGGATACCGTCGTGCAACGCGATTCGAAGATTGGTCGGTTTCTTCGGCAGCGGCCTGGTTCGCGCAGACACGGCCGTCGAAACGGGACTGGACATCCGCTCTTTGTTAACCGCCTTGACGGCGTAGTTATAGCCGACGCCGTCCTCCAATCCCCTGTCTACGTAAGAAGTCACGGTGACGCTGTCGATCAGGGATACCGTCGTTTCGTCAGCAGGGCCGCGATAGATCTCGTACTTCTCGATGTCGGGCTCGGAATTGCCGCCCCAACTGAGCGTAACCTGTCTTACCTCTCCGGATACCGCCCTGAGACCGTCAGGGGCCCGGGGCACTCCTTTGGTGATAGCCGCCACCGGCTCTGAAAGGGGGCTCAGAT
Source organism: Geobacteraceae bacterium (assembly GCA_024281055.1). Taxonomy (GTDB): domain Bacteria; phylum Desulfobacterota; class Desulfuromonadia; order Geobacterales; family Geobacteraceae; genus JAMXLF01. Next base: position 30,650 of record JAMXLF010000077.1, on the reverse strand, counting down.
CGCCGCCGTCATCGAAGGAACCTACCTTGTAGAAATAGGTCGTGCCGTTACCCAGCGCACTCTCGTCGGTGAAGGAGGTGATATTCGCCGTCACATCGCCCAACAGCCTGAAAGGGCCTTTGTCGTTCTCAGCCCGATAAACCTGATACCCCTTGATGCCATCGGCCGGGGTGCCGACAGGTTGCCAGTAGATAGTTACTTTTCTCGTCTGGCCGTTGATGGCCATAATACCAGCCGGGACCGGCAGCTTTCCCTCCGTGGTCACGGCAACCGGTGGGGCGGGCGTGGTTTCCACTCCCTCTCGGTTGTATGCCGCGATCCGATACCAGTAGGTCTTGCAGCTTTCCGGAGCTTGGTCCCCATACGCTGTCATCTCTCTCCCGCTGACGGTACCAACCCTGTCGTATCCCCCGTCTTGCCGATCCGAACGATAGATGGCGTATCCTTCAACCCTCTCGCACAAAGACGGCGCCCATCGCAAGCCGACCCGCCTCTTCCTGACCGCTTCCACGCGCACCCCGTCAATAGGGGGAACTGCTACGACGTCGAGCGAGGTAGAAAACTCACTTTCGGTGCCGTCGCCATTGAATGAGACAACGGCATAGGTATAATGTTTCTTTTCCTCAAGACCGGAATCACGGTAGGTAATCGCCTCTCGCGGACAGCGCGCCCGTTCGACGTACTCCTTGTCTCCTATACCCTTACGGTAAACCCTGTAACCCGCGACAACCGTCCTGACGTCACTATCGTCGGCTGGACGCGGCCGCCAGGAAAGCACCGCCCCCTTTACTTCAGCATCGACGCTCAGAAGAATAGGCGGCGGAGGGGCAAGCGCAGTCTTCCCCATTACCGTCTGTGAAAACTCACTCTCCCCTCCACGGGAGTTGACAGCCTTGACCCGGTAGTAAAACGTCTCGTTCACCCTCAGGTTACCATCCGTGTAAGCAGGCTCGGTGCTGGTGGCGATATTAACGAAAGGCCCCACCTCTCTGGCCGCACGGAACACCTTGAAAACGACCGCCGGCGAACAGTCTGCGTGTTTCCATTTGAGGCGCAGGCTACTCGACGTGCCACTTACTTCCACATCGAAGGGGACCGCCAGTGGTTTCTTGTCCTGGGCGGCAGCCCGCCCTTCCAGGATACATTCCTTCGTCTTGGCGATGATCTCAGCTGTAACCTGCTGCATTCGACTAACGATTTCATAATCGTTTGCCTGGAATGTGTCGGCATAGTAAATCTTGCCGGCCCGCATGCTCAGCAACAAGACTTCGACCGTCATGCCGCTCCCGGCCCGCTTCACCGTGCCGGAAACGAGAAAATCGAGACCAGCCTCACGCCCGACCCGATAGAGGTCGTCCGTCGTCAGGTTGTTGATCTTCAGTCCGGCGAGCTCGATCATCCCCTCTATTTTGCGACGCTCAACGGTCTCGAAATTTCCCGTACGATCGATACTGTTCGCCAGCACAGACGAGAGATTCTCGGCAACAGCCATGGCGTCAACATTCAGTGAAACGAAAGGAAGGCAGGCAAGCTTCGGTTTAAGCTCCATCTCAGTGGCAACGGCCCCAACAACACGCCATCCGAGACAAATCAACAGCGCGATGAACGTGATCCTTCGTACCATGAGCCTATCCTCAATTGGCCTTCCCTGCCGTTTTAAGATGCGGATTTGCCTGCTGTTCGCCTTTGTCAGCTGGCTGCCCACCGGCCGGCGGAAGTGCCGAAGCCGCTAAAGCCTCTCCGTTGGAAGATTTGGGAGCACTCTTCATGCCCGGAGCAGGCAATGGCGCCCCGCCAGTTTCCTTTACCCCCTCGCCGCGAAACTGATTACCGGCGCCCGGCGTAACGGACCTGGCCGCTTCGCCGTTAAGGACCGCGGCAATCCCCGTCTTTCCCGAGCTTTTCTGTTCCGTGGCTATTATCTGCAGCAGGACCTCGATTTCCTTGCGGGCGTTTTGCGCGATCGGCGTTGAGACGTTTTTCAACTCCTCTACATAGGCTGCATCGATGCACCGTTCGATGCTCTGCTCAAAATCACCCTTCTTTTTCAGCATCTCGGCGCTGTTGGCGTAGGTGACCTGGAGATTCTGGAACAGGGAAAGGACGCCGTAGCCCAACTCGGATATGGTTTCCTCCACGACCTGATCAAGCAGCTCGCCGTCCGACGGGAGCTTGAGCTCCTTGAACGGAATGTTGGCGAATTCCACCCCCTCCGAGTAGGTATCCACCGCCTCCTTCTTGTTCTTGAGAGTCTTGGTGATGATCACCTCACCCTCCTCAACGTCAATCACCCTGAAGGAAACACTCACATTCGCCGTCTTCTTGTGGGTTGCCACTTTGTATTTGACGATCTCCTTGACATCTTCATCGATGACCTCGGGCGGTGCCGCGCGCTTCTCCTCCTCGGATGGGTTGCGGTGAGAGGCCTGCCAGACCTGGTAGGCAGGATTAAGCGTTGATTTTTTGCCGATTACGGCATTAACCATCTTCAGCCCTTCGTCAGCATTTTTCTCCACGTTGTACTGGAGAACGCTGCCGAAGATCAGCACATCGGTCCCTTTCAGCTTACCTGCCTTTTTGGCGCTTTCGATGTCGTAGAGACCGGCCTGTCCCAGCTCGATTTCCTTGAGTATGGCACCGAGCACGTCACGCGCGAAGATCTTGACGTCTGTGCTGGCATTTTTGGTCAGGTACGAGAGGAGGTTGTCAGTCATTACCCGGCCCGCGTCCGGACTGGTACTTGGCGACGTGAAATCCATGACAGCGATCTTTTTCACCACCCTCTGCTTGACCTTTTCCCTGAGCGACTCGATCTTCAGGAAGAGGTCCCGCTGCTCCCCTGTAATTTTCCGTGCCTTTTCATACCAGACGAGGGCATTACCCAACTTGCCGCTGTTCTCATATCCCGCCGCCTTTTCCATCATGGCGGCCGCAAGTTTCTCGGCAAACTGATCGATCCGCTCGTCGTATTTCTGGCCTGGCGCAAAGCCTGACGACATCAGGTTGCCGTAAGCACCGTACAGGTCACCCTCCATGGTATCGTGAATGGCGCGTTCGATAAAGACGGCAAACACATCGTGGTAGAGTTTGTCAATCCGGCTGCGGGCCTCCGGCCCTGGATTCAGCTTCCTTGCCTTCTCTAGTTGCGGAACAACGTTATTCCAATCGTTCTGTTGAGTAAGCGTCTGGGCCTTTGCAAGGTACTTCTCGGGAGTGTGTGCTGCCTTCGCGTCAGCCAGCATCTGGGTGATCTGCTGATCGGAAGGCCGCATCATCAGCGCCTGCGTCAGCATGGCAATGGTCGAGGCCAGGTCGTCGTTTCGCCTGGCACTATCTGCCTCTTTCATGCAATAGGCAACTGCATCGTTCTCGGTCCTTGCGATTTTTTCCGCTAGTTCGGGATAGCTGGGATAGAAATCCTTGACCTCCCGGAGCTGGTCAAGGGCGTACTGCCATTCTTTTGCGTCAGCAGCCATGAGAGCCGCCGTGTTCAACACCTCCGCCCGGGCAATCATGTCATCCACGAGCCGCTTCGTCTCTTCAACGAGCTTTGCCGAATCGGCGTTATTACCGTCGAGCTTAAGTGCCTTTTCCGCATATGTCAGAGCCTGCTGCAACTGCTCGAAGGTAAGAGGCCGGGCATCGAGAAAGGACTTCGCCTTTGCCGTCAAAGCGGCGATAAGGCGCTGCCGTACCCGGGCGGCGGCAATTGCGTACTCATCGTTATTGCGCTCCTTGGCGACAGCATCATCGAACATGCTGAGAGATTCTTCCAGTCTGTTCTGGTTTTCGAGTTCAAGCCCGATCTTGAAACTCTCCTTGCCGGGGGTGGCGCAACCATAAACCAGCATCACCAGCAAAAATATGAATGGATAAAACCTTGCCCGCATCGTGCCTCCTACTACCCCCGAGTGATTGTCAACCGGATCACGTTTGCCGTGACAGACGTAACCTTTAGAATACCGTCCTTAAAGCGGACATTGTCCAGATTCCCTGCAATCTCCCGAGAATCCGTCTTGACGTCCAGGTCGAGTTTGACCGTACCGTCACTGAAGCTGCGGTCATATATCCCGTCGACACGGTTGATCCGTTCTCTCAGCATGGTTTTCAATAATGCTACATCCGAAAAGGCCAAGCCTGTCACCACAAGCTTGACGACCCGGTTTCCATGGACAACTTTCTGCCAACTGGCAGTGACCTGCCGAATCAGTTGTCCGGAAGCGTCATCAGCGGCCTTTTTCAAAGCCTCAGCACCTCCGGCTTCAGGATTCACATGAGCTGCAACCGCATGACCGGTAGTAGAGGCAAGCAGCTCGCCGGTGTCGGCATTGACAGCCCGCGCAGTCACCGTAGCCTGGTACGAACGGATCGAGGTCCCGGCAAGCGCAGCCCCTTGCCGGGCATGCGCCCGTCCTATGATAACCACTTCCGCCTCTCCTCCGGCCATGAGCTTGAGTGCCGCCTCATTGCTCAGGCTCACCTCAGCCACGGCGGAATTCCCGCTCTCTCTGATAGCGGCGTGCACAACCCGCCGGTCAACGAACTCAAACCCCTTCTCCTGGAGCCTGCTGGTCAGAACGGTTTCCGCCACCCCGGTGACGCCGTTGTCACCGCGCCACCAGCATGACGGAGCGGACTGGTCGACATTCTGCTCCGTCATGAACATGACAATCCGGGGCTTTCCCATCTGTTTCGCCAGCACGCCAAGGGAATCAAGTCCCTGCTCCAACTTGACGAGGGAAACAGTCGCCCGCAGCTTCACCCAGCAGGAATCACCGTCCCACCTCTCCGCGATAACAGCGTACCTCTGGACGTATCCCGAACTTTGCGTGTAGATTCTGTCGTTCAACAGCTGAAAATCCCTGACAAGGGTCTGCGACTCGACCATCACGCCTACGACTTCTTCGACGGCCCGGCGCAATGCGTTGTTGATTGCCTTTTCCCGGGCGGTATCCTTGTGGCCGTCGACGATGGTGGCATATCCCTCTCCCTCCACGGTCTCTTTATCCCCGGCGGTCGCAGGGTGTACCGTCGGCAGGATGAGCGTCAGGAGGGTCAGCATGGTCGCGAAAATTATTCTGAGCTGTTTCATCAACAACCCCTGTATGAAGTGACATTTGCAGACGAAGATCCTGACCAGCCTGTCGGCAGGCAAAAAAAACGCCCGCCTTCTCATACCGAAGGCGGGCGCAATTATCCCTTTTATTTAAAAAAGCAGAGATAAGCACTCTCTCTTCGGCGACTCGGCTGCCCGTTACCGGGTCCGTGGTTCTGCGTCACCGGGTTACCCCGGTTTTGCTCTTATCGGAGAGACTTACTGATACCTATTTTTCAGCTTCTGTCTGGACAGTTTTCTGAGACGGACAGAAGTGCATTTTTCGGCAGGAATCGTCAAACAACCTGCAAAATAATATAAGTGATGGGGCAAGTCATTGCTATTTCAAGCAATTCGTCGTAATTTCAATTGCAATAAACATTCTTATTACAGCGTCGCGCGCAATATAACACAGTTTTACATGGTTGACAATGCAAATTTTTAAATTAATGTCGTCTTTTGTAACTACGGCTCGCCTTAGCAGCTGGTCTACAGAGTTAGCCCCTTTGACCCTAAAAGACCGGTTTTCGGAAAACTCGAAAACCGGTCCATGAAAAAGGAACAAAGATGTTACCGCTCAGCCGTCGACAGGACAACATCCTCGACCAGCTGCGGAATCAACGGATAGGACGTGGATTACCTATATCCTCCAGTCGTTAATAAAACCGTCTCTACGATTCGGTGAGTAGAATTGCCTCGGCAATTTGCCTCATGCTTTTCCGTTTATCCATGGCCAGTTTCTGCAGCTTGCGGAATGCTTCCGGCTCTGAGAGCCCCTGAGTTCTCATCAGTACACCTTTAGCCTTTTCAATAATCTTTCGGTTCTCGATCGACTCCTTCAGATCCTCAACTTCCTCCTTGAGAGCCTCCACTTCATCTGCGTGGGCAAATGCCAGCTCGATGGCAGGCCAGAGGTCCTGTTCACGGAGAGGCTTGGTGAGAAACGCGGCGATACCAGCCTCTCTGGCCCGCCTGACCGTCTCAGGGTCGAAGGCCGCAGTCAGAAAAATAATCGGGATTTTCAACTTCTTTTTCAGCGCGCTGGCGGCAGTAATCCCGTCCATCCTGGGCATAGCGATATCCAAGATGGCGATATCAGGCAACCGATCAAGAGCCAGTTTTACCGCCGTCTCGCCGTCGCCGCACTCCATCACCTCGTCGAAACCCAGCTCCATCAGCTTATTTTTTAAGCTCATCCTGATGACTGGTTCGTCATCGCAAATCAGTACTGTTCTCAATAAAATCACCACCTTATACTGGTATTTTTCAGGTCAAACCAGATATCTGCAGTTTTAAAAGCATAAACCGTTCCAAGTGAAATACAACCGCTTGACCGGACAACTCTTTCCTTTACTCGCCGCATCCTTGCAATTATACTTGAAAACAATCTACATGTGATCCCGGCTGGATTGCCGGCTGTACCGCTCCGGAGGGCCTTTGATGAAAAAGGGAGTATTTTCGGCGATCATCGTCGCGGTCGTCATTATCGCCGCAGTCGCGCTATATGTCAGCCGTCGCCACGGCAACGACATCAGCGTCATCAAGGTTTCAGGAAACATCGAAGCCACCACTGTCGAGGCAAGCTTCAAGATTTCCGGCCGAGTTCTGGAGCGCCCTGTAGACGAAGGTGAGATGGTGCAGAGTGGTCAAATTGTTGCCCGCATCGACAGCTCCGACCTTGCCCATACAGTGGCGATCCGCAGAGCAGAAGCGCAATCGGCGCGGGCAACGCTCGCGGAACTCGTCGCCGGCTCCCGCAGGGAAGAGATTGCCCAGGCCGAAGCCATGCTGGCTGCAGCCGAAGCCGAGGCGAAGCGGGCAGCTGACGATTTTCAGCGACAAGAAGAACTCTATCGCAAAGAAGTGATACCGAAGCAGCGCTTCGACGCCGCCCGGACCACCCGGGACACAACCGCGGCACAGGCCCGGCAGGCCCGTGAAGCGCTGATCCTTACGCGCAAAGGACCGCGGCACGAACGCATTGACCAGGCCCGCGCACGACTGAGGGAAGCGGAGGCAGCATTAGCACTTGCCCAAGATCAGTTCGGTTACGCCACCCTCACCGCACCAACTGCCGGCATGATCATGGCAAAGCACATAGAACCTGGCGAACAGATCGCTCCCGGCACGCCGATCATCACCATCGGAGAGCTGGAAAGCGTCTGGGTCAAGGCCTATATTGCCGAAACCGATTTGGGAAGGGTCAAACTGGGACAGGCAGCCAGAGTCAGAACAGACACCTGGCCGGGAAAAACCTACGAAGGACGGGTCTCCTTCATCTCCTCAGAATCTGAATTCACGCCGAAGAATGTCCAGACTCAGAAGGAACGGGTCAAGCTCGTCTACCGGATCAAGATTACCGTTCCCAATCCTAACAGGGAACTCAAGCCCGGAATGCCGGCAGACGCAGAGATTCTGACCGAAACCGGGACCCAAACTACGGGCCTGAAGGGCAAGGTACCGGGAACCGGTAAATGAGTAACATTGACGACGCAATCAAGGCCGACAACCTGACGAAGCGCTTCGGCAACCTCACAGCTGTGGACCGGCTCACCCTCACCATCACACAAGGCGAGCTGTTCGGCCTCGTCGGCTCGGACGGGGCAGGAAAGACCACAACTATGCGGATGCTCGCCGCCATCATGGATCCCACTGCCGGAGATGCCTGGGTCATGGGGCGCCACACAGGACGGGAGTCTGAGGCCCTCAAGGCGGAAATCGGCTACATGAGCCAGCGTTTCGGTCTCTATCAGGACTTGACGGTTATGGAGAACCTCAATTTCTACGCCGATATCTACGCCCTCCCCCGCAAAGGCCGTGATGAACAAATAGGCAGGCTGCTCTCCTTCAGCAACCTCACCCCGTTCAGGAAGCGGCTGGCAGGCAACCTGTCGGGTGGCATGAAACAGAAGCTCGGGCTTGCCTGTGCCCTCATCCACACGCCACGGGTGCTCTTCCTCGACGAACCCACAAACGGTGTCGACCCCGTAAGCCGTCGCGACTTCTGGCGCATACTTTATCAACTCCTCCGGGAAGGAGTTACCATAGTCATTACTACTGCCTACCTCGACGAGGCGGACCGCTGTCACAGGGTCGGACTCATCCACAAGGGACGGCTCCTCGCCTGCGACACCCCGTATAGTCTGCGCAGGCTCATGAAAGGAAGCATCCTGGAGATCCGCACAAGTGATGCCCGCCTCACCGCCCGCCTGCTGCGAAAAAAAATGCCCGATGGATCCGTGGGACTTTTCGGTGACCGGGTGCATCTTGTGGTCGACGAGCCGGCGAAAGGACGGGAACGGGTCGACGAGATCCTTCGTAAGGAACGTGTTGAGCTTATGGGAATGCGGTTGGTAGAACCGAGCATGGAGGATGTATTCGTGTCGATATTGAATGAGAAAGGCTAAGCAGGAGCAATGCCCACTCCCTTTCTCCGACGGGACTCGATAAACTCATATAGTTCCGTTTTGCGCAGAATGGGCAAACCTTCACCGACAATCTCAACGAACTCAACACCGACCCCCGGAGGGAGAAGCCGGTTTGTCAGCTGTCGCTCGGGGTTGATCCAGGCAACCCGTCCCTTGACCCTTATCCAGGAAGCATCGTCAGTATCAGGCAGGCGAAACCGTAGTACAACTTGAGCATCGACCGTCACCTGGCACGCAGTTGAAACAAACATTCCTTTTAAACTTATATTCTCAGATGTCCCGGCAAACGACGATCCCGCAATTTCCATGCGCACGGCAGTCTGGCAGGGAACCCGCGGCTCTCTTCTTTCCACGGCCGGAAGGAATGTGCGAACTTCCTTAAGGAAACTTTGGCGCTCCAGGGGCTTAGCCAGAAAACCGCTACATCCCACTCGTCTATACATCTCACGGTCTTCCCGGGAAATAGCGCTGCTTATCATGAGAACCGGAATCTTTTTCAGGTCTGGGTCCCGTCGGATCGCGGCGCAACAAGTCACACCATTCATGACCGGCATGTTCTGATCAAGAATGACCAAGTCCGGCCGCTCACTGTTAACAATTTTAAGGGCTTCTTCACCATTCATTGCTGTAAGAACACGCACAGGCGAGTTTTCCAGAAAAGATTTTTCGATTTCCAGCAGCAGCTTCGTGTCATCAACCAGCAGAATTGTCGGCATATCCATCCCACACCTCCTGTAGCAAGACACCACCAGTTACACAGGCAGCAAAGAAACGTCCGCACGGGATTATTGATCGAGCGGTTAAACCGCCACTATAAAAAATTCTCGCTCCTGCGCAGGTCATCCGCCACCAGTTCGGCCAGCTGCGAAAACACATCGAGATCCAACTGCCCCACGAGCGACAGTTCATCCCGGGTCAATGCGAAACCGTGTTCATGGCAGGCCATCAATACATCGTCCCGCACCCTTTCACGAAAGGTAACATCGGTAACAAGACGGCCGATAAGCTGCTCTACCGCGTTCTGGCTCATGCTCCCCGCTCCTTTGATTTCCGCACTATTCTTTGCGCCGGTTGCAGCTGAAGACCGGCATCCAAGTCCCACCGATGCACTGGCGTGCCCGCACTACCGGTTATGTGAGGGCCAGCCTCCGTCTCCCGCACCTGGTCCGGCGTCAACCGAAAGGCCGCTGACCCAGTCGGGTTGCTGCCCGTTCATGCTCTCGGCACAAGTCCCGCCTATCAGGGTTGCGGCAAATTCCTGTGCGTCCATCGGCCGCGCCAGATAGAAGCCCTGCACCTCGTCACACCGTCGGGCAGCGAGAAACCGCAGCTGTTCCGCGGTCTCGACACCTTCAGCCACCACCTTCAACTTCAGACTGTGGGCCAAGGAGATTATAGCCTCGACTATCGTTGAGTCACCATCGCTGCGACCAATATCCATGACAAACGACCGATCGATCTTGATCCGGTCGATGGGGAAATACTTCAGATAGCTGAGGGAGGAATACCCGGTGCCAAAGTCGTCTATGCTCAGTTGCAACCCCAAAGCCTTGAGGGCCGTGAGCGTACAGATGGTTCGCTCCGCCTTTTCCATGATCACGCTTTCCGTGAATTCAAACTCGACCGCACCAGGCTCCACACCCGTTTCCCGGATAATCCGTTCCGTGACATCCAGGAAATTCGGCTGTCTCAGCTGTTTCCCGGAGATATTAACCGCCACCTTTACATCGCGATGCCCAGCCGAGATCCAGTTTCTTGCCTGGTTGCAGGCAGTACGCAGAACCCATTCGCCATGCCGAAGATCATTCCGGAATTCTCAGCCAAGGGGATGAACGACGAGGGCAACATGAGCCCGAAATCCGGGCCTTGCCAACGCAACAGGGCCTCCGCACCCACGATCCTGGCCGTCTTGAGATCCCATTGGGGCTGAAAGTACAGATGGAACTCACCCTTGTCCATGCCCTGACGCATGCTGTTTTCGAGCGCCACCCGCTGCATGATCTTCCGATTCATTTCCTGTGAGAAAAAACGGTAACGGGACTTCCCCTCTTTTTTTGCATGGTACATCGCCGTATCGGCGCACCTGAACATGTTTTCAGCATCCTTGCCATCATCGGGATAAAGAGCAATTCCGATACTTACGCTACTGTATATTTCGCGTCCATCCACGGAAAACGGATCGTCAAAGAGAGCAAGAACCCTCTGCGCCGCAATAGCGGTGCTGTCCTGACTGATGTCGGTCGTCAGGACAAGCACGAATTCGTCACCGCCGAGCCTGGCGAGCGTGTCCGATTCGCGCATGCCCGCCGTCAGGCGTCCGGCCACCGCCATCAGCAGTTTATCGCCGAAATCGTGTCCCTGCGTATCGTTGACATCTTTGAAGTTATCAAGGTCAAGGAAGATGAGCGCGATCTTGTGTCCTTCCCGCTTGGCCAGGGCAAGGGCCTGGTGCAACCGGTCCAGGAAAGCCGCACGGTTGAGAAGCCCCGTCAAGGTGTCATAGTAGGCGAGACTTTGTATCCTTCGTTCCGACCTTTTGCGGCTCGTGATATCTTCACAGGCCGTGACAATTCCGAGACATTTCCCGTCGGAATCAGTTACCGCTATCGAGGAGAGCTGCACGGGAAACTCTTCGCCGCTTTTCCGGACATTGACGCTCTCCCGACGCCAGACACCGACTTTCTTGAGCTGTTCGGGCTGGAGCGGCTTGCTGAGACTCCGGGGAGCAAAATGCCGGGCATCCTTTTCGATGAGTTCCTCGGCCGCATAGCCGTGCATTTCGGCCTCGGCAGGATTCGAGTATATGATCCTGCCATGGACGTCACTCATGGTGATCCCCACCGGCAGACAGTCGATCGCCTCCTTGAGCAGCTTGAGGCGGTCCTCGATCTGTTTTGCCTCGGTTATGTCCTGGAGAGTCCCGGTCAGTCGTGGAACTACTCTCGGCTCTGTAACATCCGGATGGCCCTGAAGCCGGACGGTGCGCAACGATGCATCGGGGTGCTTCAGGCGACATTCCAGGCTGCAGGCTGATCTGCCCTTGCAGGCATTTTTCAACGCGGATTCAACCATTGCGCGGTCCGGAGGGTATACGGCAGCGAGAAACTTCTCAAAGGTGAGCGCCGCGGATTGGTGCTCGATCGCAAACATTCTGAACATCTCCGCCGATCCCCGGATGGTGTTGCTGAGGGGATCCCACTCCCAGCTACCCAGGCTGGCAATCTGCTCCGTAGTGGCAAGCCTTGTATTACTTTCCGCCAGACGTTTCAGGCTCCGGCCGGCCCGGAGCAAGGAACGGACACGATACACCAGGAGATCCGGATTGACCGGCTTCGAGATGTAATCTGTAGCTCCCACCGCAAAAGCATTATGAATGGATTTTGTCGTGCCCAGCCCAGTAACCATCATTATCGGAGTGTCCTTCCCTTCGGGAAGCGCGCGGATTTCCTTACAGATTGAAAACCCGTCAATATCCGGCATGACCAGGTCGAGGATAACAAGATCCGGCTTCAGATCTTTGAAACAGTCCAAAGCCGTTGCCCCGTCAGAAACCACTGCCGCGCTGAACCCCGCATCCGTCAGGGTGTCACGGAATGTCTCCTGCATGAAACGTTCGTCATCGACGATCAGGATCAACGGCTTCTTGTCTGCCTGCACCATATCAAGCATGAAGCTCTCCTTGCGCAGCAAGTGGGCACGGCGACTGGCATCAGTGCAGAAGCTCCGAGAAGCTCCGGCTGGTCACAACGGTAATCGTTTCATCCGTATCAACCGGGAGCCTTGCGCTCTCTGTAACCGACAAGAAGCAAAGAGCATTCCAAATAATATACAATTAAATCAGGTAGTTATAATGTGGAAGCAAAAAAGAAGTGTTCCCATTGGGTACACATGTACCGCAATGGAACAACAAAAGAGGCAATCATCTGCGGTAGAAAACCTTACGATCAACCTTGAGGAGAGCAGCAGCCCGGGATTTGTTGCCATGGCATTTTTCGAGGGCGATCTCCAGTATCCGGTCAACGGCCGCATCCAGTGAAAATTCGCCGGCGGGGAGGCTGATGTCGAGACGGATGTTTCCCGGGCTGTCGGTCGGAACGGCGACACCGGCAATGTTCAGATGGTCTGGTCGTATCAGCTCTTCATCTGTCAGAATGGCGGCACGCTCGAGACAGTTTCTCAGCTCACGGACATTGCCCGGCCACTTGTACTCGCACATCAGCTTCATAGCCGCCTGAGAAACACCGGGAAGCTGTTTGCCGAGATGCTTGCGGAACACGTCGAGGAAATACGCAACGAACAAAGGAATGTCCTCGCTCCGCTCCCTGAGCGGGGGTATGGTAAGGGGAAACAGACATATCCGGTGGTAAAGGTCCTCACGGAACTTTCCTGCCCTGACCATCTGTTCCAGGTCGCGGTGGGTGGTAGTGATGACCCGACACTCCACCTTGGCCGGACGGTTCGACCCGACTCGGCAGTAAGAGCGCTCTTCCAGTACCCTGAGCAGCTTTGCCTGCAGTTCAAGGGGCATGTCACCGATCTCGTCAAGGAGAATAGTCCCCTGCCGGGCCGCTTCAAACTTGCCTTCCCGGTCCCGGTCGGCACCGGTGAAGGCACCTTTGATGTGGCCGAACAGTTCACTTTCCAAGAGGTTGGCCGGAATAGCGGCACAGTTGACCGCGACAAAACGGTTTTCCAGAAACCCTGAAGCGCTGTGGATGGCACGGGCCAACACCTCCTTGCCGGTGCCGCTTTCTCCAAAGATAGCCACCGTGGTTTGGGGAGTCTGGGCGACCTTTTTCGCCATCTCAAGCACGGTCCCCATAAGCGGCGAGCGGGTTACGACGGTCTGGAAGCCGCGCATGGTGGAGAGATATTCAGTAAGCTCCCGGTGCTCCCGGCTCAGTCGGCTGTATTTCAGGGCGCGCTCGATGGCGGCCCCGAGTTCATCAGCCGCATACGGCTTTTCCAGGTAATCGTCGGCCCCCTTCCTGATGGAAACGACCGCTTTGTGAATGCTCCCGTGGGCGGTAAGTATGATGAACGGGATGTCGGCATTCAACTTCTTGGCAGACCTCAGCAGCTCGATCCCATCCATTCCGGGCATCACCTGATCGGACAGCACCAGGTCTACGGGTTCGCTCCCCAGTATCGCCAAAGCCCCCTGACCGTCAGCAGCCGCAAGAACCTCGTAGCCCCATTCCTCGAGCTGCAATTTCAGCATAAAGCGCGAGCTTTCCGTGTCGTCCACGATCAGAATGACAGCTTGTTCCATTTCATCTCTCCCCAGTCCCTTCGGCTTGTTCGTATTTTCAGGGTTGAATCAGGACAGCCAGGCTATGGTATGCGGCCTTCAGCTCCACCAGTTTTTCCGCAGCACCATCGAGAAGCCCCACAGCCCCTCTGCGCTCCAGGTCGGCAGCCAGTGTCTTGAGCCTGTCATCTCTGAGATGGGAGACAGCCCCCTTGATCGCATGACCTGCCTTCTGGAGTTCTGCCCGGCTCCCTTCACGTACCGCCGCTTCAACCCGGGAAATTTCCCTGTCCAGGTCAAGGAAGAGAAGGCGCACGTATTCCTCGAGCCGTTTCCTGTCCCGACGCAAAATGCCCGGCATGGCGTCAACGTGGAAATGGGCCAGAATGCCGGCATGTGCCTCTTTACAGTACACGTTGTCAGAGCCACCTTCATGGTCAGGAATGAAAGAACCTGCATGATGCAATCGTGCCAGCAACCCGTCGACATCGACCGGTTTTGACAGGTAGTCGTCCATTCCCGCCGCCAGGCATTTTTCCCGGTCCTCCTTGAGCACATTGGCCGTAATGGCAATGATCGGCGTATGACCGCCGCGACTTATCTCGCGCCGCCGTATTTCACCGGTTGCTTCCAGGCCGTTCATTCCCGGCATCTGCATGTCCATCAGCACCAGGTCGAATGTCCCCTTCTGCCAGAGATTCACCGCCTCCTTGCCATTATCGGCAGTGGTGACGACGTGCCCATGGAGCTGCAGCATGTCGGTAAGCAATCTCTGGGTAACATTATTATCCTCAGTCAGGAGAATGTGAAGGTACTTCTTCGATTCGACGGTTTCCCTCAATGCAGCGTAAATGGCCGGCACCGGCTGCGGCTCAAGCATCCGCTGCGCCTTGTCGTCCTGAAGCTCGAAGTCGATGGCGACTCGAAAGATGGTGCCGGCACCGGGAGTACTGTCGAGACTGATTGTGCCCCCCATCATATCAACCAGGCTCTTCGCGATGGTCGTGCCAAGTCCAGTGCCGCCGTATTTCCTGGATGTCGAACCATCCGCCTGGGTGAAACTCTCGAAAATAACCGCCTGTTTCTCGGGAGGGATGCCTATCCCCGTGTCGCGAACCGTAAAGAGGATGGTTGTGCGGCCTCGCTCCACTGAGTGGGCATCGGTAGCGCCAGATCTTGCTGCCGGCGCGACGGTTACCGTTATCTCCCCTTTTTCGGTGAATTTAACCGCATTGCTGACAAGGTTGGCGAGAATCTGTCGAAGGTGCTCGGGATCCCCGCGCAGCAGGGACGGCGTAGCCGGGTCAACCGTGATCTTAAACTCAAGCCCTTTCTTGCGGGCAAGGAATGACTGGGAAACGGTACTCTGGTTGATGATGTCACCCAGGTCAAAATCGAGCGTTTCCAGTTCCAGTTTCCCCGACTCGATCTTCGCAAGGTCGAGAACGTCGTTTACCACATTCAGCAGGGTTTCCGCCGAGGCCATGATGATTCCCAGGTATTCTTTCTGGGCCGGCACATCCTGTGATTGAAGGATAAGCTCGGTAAAACCGATGATGGCCGTGAGCGGGGTCCGGATTTCATGGCTCATGTTGGCAAGGAACTCACTCTTGGCCCGGTTGGCGGCATCGGCATCTTCCTTTGCCATCTGCAGAGCTTCTTCCACCTGCTTTCGGGCAGTGATGTCGACAAGGACAAGAAACAATCCGCTCTCGCCGAAGCTGGCGTAAGTCTCGATCCACCGGGACCTCCCGTCCTTGCAGCGTACCAGTCCCTGGAAGCCGCGAATTGGCTCGCCGGAAGCGAGCGACTGCTCCACGACCGCAAACCACGCGCGTTTCTGCGCTTCGCGGTATGCCGGGTCGGGGTAGGCGATCGGCCACCATGCGTCGATATCCGGCATGCCATCATCCGTGTTGCCGAACATCTCGATGAACCGCTGGTTAAGATACTGTGCCGTGCCGTCCGCCGCCAGGATGGCGATGCCGGCAGGTGCGATATCGAAGAAACTGGTCAACCGTTCCTGGGCAGTCTTGCTTTCGGTTATGTCGGACAGGGCGCAGACGAACCCTGTGATCATCCCCGACGCGTCCCTCTTGTACTCCCAGTTAACCCGCACATCGATGAGCCGGCCGTCCTTTGTGACACCCTTGGAAAAATAGGGGGCCGGAGCCGGTTGCTCTGCGATGAGGTATGCCAGATAGGATGGGAGAGATTCCTTTGTCGGGCCGTCCGGCTGGAAATCCCAGATGGACATACTGAGGATCTCCTCTTTGGCGTAGCCGGTGATGACCGAATGCATGTCGTTGGTTATGGTAATTTTCCCGCTGGTGTCGCATTCATATACGGCGAGAGGAATCGTCTCCATCAGGGTGCGTATTCTTTCCTCGCTGTGACGGAGCGACTGTTCGACCTTAATCTTATCGGTAATGTCGAGAAAGGATGTCATGATGCAGAGGGGCATGCCGCTGTTATCGGTGACCAGGCTCGACGCGAGCATGGCATTGAATTTGGTGCCATCTTTACGTACGGCAACCATCTCTCCCATCCAGCTTCCCTGCATGGCGGAGCGGATTACTTCCGCTGCCTGCTCTTCCGATTGCCAGAATGAGGTGGCATTCCTGCCGAGTACTTCCTGCTCGGTCGCATAGCCCCACATCCTGAGACAAGAACCGTTCACAAAGGTCAACCGTCCTTCGAGGTCGACGATGGCAAAGCCGCTGATGGAGGTGGCAATGGCCCGGTTCATGATGTGCAGGGCCGCTTCCGTCTTTTTGCGTTCAGTGATGTCATTGACTATGGAGAAACAGACCCGGCCGGAGCTGTGCGTTGTAATGACGCTGGTGCGGACCTCCACATCACGGAACTCACCGTTGGCCAGACGGTGTTTAAAGACATTGGATTCATTTGTGAAGATTTCACCCTTTTGGATAAGGTCAAAGATTTCTCTTTCAGGAAGAGTGTTAATATCCGGAAGGCGGAGGGTAAGCAGTTCCTTCCGGGAATAACCGTAAAAATCGGCAGCAGCCTGATTGGCAGACCTGAACCGTAAAGTTTCCGGGTCAAGGGTGAACATAATCGCCCGGTGTTTTTCGAACATATCGGAAAGCTGCTGTTCGCTGCTCCGCAACGCATCTTCCATCTGTTTTCGTTCGGTGACGTCTCGAACGGCAGTCACCCGGACCTTGCGACCGCGATATTCCATGTGGCGGGCCCGTACCTCGACGGTTATGACCGAGCCGTCCTTGCAGACCTGCCGGGCTTCGTATGGCGTCTCTACGCTGGTTTCGATATTCCTCCGAACGAGTTCCCGGTCATCGGGGCAAACGAAATCAGTTACCATTTTGTCGGTAAGTTCCGACAATTCATAGCCCAGCATGCCGGCAAACTGATGGTTGGCGTTGACAAATTTCCCCCGTTCCGTGATGACGATCCCCTCGAAAGCGGCGTCACCCAACAGCCGATGGAGCTCCTCACTCTCCCGCAGAGAACTCTCTCTTTTCTTGATTTCATCCACCAGCGTGCGGAGCGTCCGCCCCATGACGGAAAACTCGTCACTCCCCTCGACGGGAATGGGCGTCCCATAGTTCCCGCCAGCCAGTTCCAGCATGCAGTCGTGCAGCTTTTCAATGCGCCTGACAAGGCGGCTTCCCACCGCGAGGGAAACGGCAAAAAACACGATCCCGACTGCGATCAGCATGAGAAAGAACAGCCGTACTTCGTGTGTCAGATGATTATTGGCCCGGTTCGACACCTGCACGACGAGGCCATCGATCATGCTGTCGAGTTTACTCTCCTCAGCCGACACGACCGAGGCGAGCTTCTGGAGCCGTATGTCGCCCGGCCCGGAGAGAGAGATGTCTCTTTCTCTACCCGACGCGTCGTTGACCGCTTTTTCCAGTTCGGCGACAGCAGCGTCAAACGGCGCAAGCGACGTGCCGTCCATCCCCGCTTGCCGCAGCATGGCGCTGAAGTCCCGCACTTCTCGGATAATGAGAGACATTTCTGCCAGGAGTTCACGCCGGTAGGCCAGCCGGGGATCGTCTGACTCAGCCGCCAGCACGCTGAGAGCCTTACAGTGCTCATGGATAGAGGTTTCGACCAGCCGGAGAGAAGAGGTATTGGCGCTCAATATATCCGCGCTCCGGTTCATCTCATAGAAGAGACGGAAGCCGATGATGAAAGCGATCGTCACAACAACGCCGGCTACAGCAAACCCCATGTGAAGACGGGACCTCAGCCCCATGCGGACTGTGTTCATTCAGGATCTCCAAGATCGACAAAGCCTGATTAGTGAATGTTGTACAATAACCGAAGAACGATATTTTTTAAATGGAAAATCGGCACAGCAACCATCGCGGGATCGGAGATCCTCGGGCACAAAAGCCGCCCGTAACGACGGCCTTTTCTACGGACACTATCTGACTCAGTCGGGCTTGCCGGTGAGATATTTTCGTCCTTCCGGCCAGACATTCATCACCTGGCGAAGGACGGCCAGCTCACCGATGTGGTAGGCATTGTGGTCGGCGGCAAGAACTATTTCGCGAAAGATGGTGTATGACCGCGCATGGGGAATGGGCGCGAACAAATCGGTCTTCGGATCCCGCACGATCTCCTGCAGCGCCTCCAGGTCTGCGAGAACGCTGTCGATGCTTTTCCTCCATCCCTTTTCGTCGGTTTTCTCCGTCGGCCGGGGCCGGTACCCTTGCGGGTAGTCGGGTGAGACGTGACGGGGGTCCCTGATGAACTCCAGGATATCCCACTGGGCGATGCGGATGTGCTCCACGAAATGCCAGAAGGAATACGGCGTGTGCGGCGGCTTGCTATTGATGTGCTCGGGTGGAAAATCGGCAACCACCTCTTCAAACCCCATGTGCGCGTTTCCCCCCTCGAGCAGCGCCAGCAACTCTCTCCTCAGCGTTTCGTTCGCATTCATGGCGTAACCTCCTTCCGGCTGAAATCCCTGCCTGGCTGAAAGTCTACTACGCACGGGGGAGAACGCAAAAACGGGACACGTCCCCTGTCATTTGACTCCCTTTCTCCGTAAATTATACTTGCAGAGCATCCACTTCCGCATGAGCATCCCGATGTGAAAGGAGCCTCCATGGAAAACTCGCTCGCATCGTCTGCAATATCCATCTGCCGGAGTTTCCGCGAAGTGCGCGAAGGTCGCGGCGCAACCATTCTCTGGGGGAAGGCCGACAGCAATCCGACCCTCGATTTCGCCCGGTCGACGGCAGCGGGGCTCGCCAGCCATCCCCGACAGCTGGAGTGCCGGTTCCTCTATGATGCGCTGGGTAGCGCCCTCTTCGACCTGATCACCGAGCAGCCGGAGTACTACCTCACCCGGACTGAAACCGCAATCCTGGAGGCCAATGCCCACCGGATCCGCCGGATCACCGGTGCGGCAACGCTCGTGGAACTCGGTTCCGGCAGCTCGGTAAAAACCGATATTCTCCTGCGTGCCTGGCTTGACCGGGCCCATGCGGTGCGCTATGTCCCGGTGGATGTGAGCGAAAGCGCCCTGCGCGGGGCCTGCCGCACCATCTCCACCGCCCATCCCGCCGTGCGTGTAATAGGCGTGCATGCCGACTATCGCGGCGCCTTCCCCCTTTTCCGCGAGCTCTCGCCGACGGCAGTCCTCTTCTTCGGCAGTACCATCGGCAATTTCGCGCCGGAGGAAATGACCTGTTTCCTCGCCTCCATGGCCGAGGCGATCCCCACTGGGGACTTCCTTATCCTCGGCCTCGACCTGGTAAAGGAGCGCCGGATCATCGATGCCGCATACAACGACGCGGCCGGAATCACGGCGGCCTTCACCCGCAACATCTTTACCCGCATGAACCGGGAACTCGGCAGCGGCATCGACCTCGACGCCGTCGAGCACGTGGCCCGCTACCATCCCGACCGGGAGCAGGTGGAGATAGCCGCCCGCTTCACCCGGGAGCAGGATGTCCGCGTGTCGCCGGTGAGAAAGACTTTCACCATCGCTGCGGGAGAGATGGTGCAGACCGAGATAAGCCGCAAGTTCCGCTTGCGGAAGTTCATACCCTACCTGGAAGAGTTCGGCTTCGCGACCGAGGAGGTCTTCACCGACGAGTGCGGCTGGTTTGCACTCCTCCTGCTGCGCAGAAGGGACACAAAGCAGAAAAAAGTGGTGGAGCACTGAGGGCATGAAGATGAGCGAAACGCGCCACGGACTCTGCGGCATCTGCCCGGCCGGCTGCTTCGTCACCGCAACCCTGGAAGACGGTCGGCTGGTGCGGGTGGAGCCGCAGAAGGGGCACCCTCTCGGGATGATCTGCCGCATCGGCCGCCACTCCCCGGAGATCGTCAACGACCCGGACCGGCTCCTCCACCCCCTTCGCCGCAACGGCCCCAAGGGAAGCCATGCATTCGAGCGGATATCCTGGGACGAGGCGTACGAAACCATCGTTACACGTTTCGAGGAGATCAGGAAGACATCAGGACCGGAAGCAGTGGCGATCTACACCGGCCGCGGCAGCTTCGACATGGCGCTCTGCGATCTTTTCCAACCGGCCGAAGCAGCGGTCTCCTCCGCATCGAGCGTCCTTTTCCCCTTCGGCTCTCCCAACACCCTCGGAGTGGGGGCGCTCTGCTACGTCTCCTTCGCCATGATCGCCCCCCACGTGACCATGGGGGAGATGCTCATCACCATGGAGACCGACATCGAGCAGGCGGAGCTGATCGTCCTCTGGGGAGCGAACCCGGCCACCGATTCGCCACCCCTTGCCCACCACCAGATCCTCCGTGCCCGGGAGCGGGGCGCCCGGGTGATCGCCATCGATCCGCGCCGGGGGGAGACTGCCCGCGAAACCGGGGCCGAGTGGATTCCCATCAGGCCGGGAACCGACGGGGCGCTCGCTCTCGGGATGATCAACGTGCTCCTCGCAGAAGAGCTCCACGACGAGCGGTTCGCCCGCGACTGGACGGTCGGCTTCACCGAGCTCTGCCAGTATGTCCAGCACTTCCGCCCCGAGGTGGTTGAGGGGATCACCGGCGTACCCCGGGATAAGGTGCGGGAACTGGCACGGCTCGTGGCTTCCGCCCGGGGCGCCTGTCCGGTCATGTACACCGGGCTCGAATACTCGGACAGCGGGGTGCAGGCGATCCGGGCAGTGTTCACCCTCTGGGCCCTGGCCGGCCAGCTCGACGTCCCGGGCGGGCTTCTCTTCCGGATGAAGGAGAACATCTTTCCCCAGAACCGCTCCCGCCTCATCCCCAACCCGGACGTGCGGAAGGCCCTCGGCCGCGATCGCTTCCCGGTCTACAGCGCCTACCGGGGCGAATCCCACGCCATCGCCCTCCCCGATGCGGTGCTCCACGGCAAGCCGTACCCGATCCGGGCGCTCACCGTCCTGGGCGGATCGATCATCACCGCCTGGCCCCGGCCGGAGGTATGGCGCAGAACCTTTGCCGCCCTCGACTTCATGGTCGCCATCAACCGCTACCATACTTCCGACTCGGCCTACGCCGACCTCGTCCTCCCCGCCGCCACCTACTACGAGATCACCTCCTACATGCGCTACGGTCCTCTGTTCAAGGTCCGCGAGCGGCTCGTGGAGCCCCGGGGGGAGACACGCAACGACTTTCTCATCCTCGCAGAGCTTGCCCGGCGCCTGGGCTACGGCCACCTGTTTCCCCAGAGTGAGGAGGAGATCCTCCGCTGTGCCCTGGAGGGAAGCGGTTTTACCCTGGAGGAGGTGCGGGCGGCCGGGGGCGAGGCGAGAGTTCCGACAGTGATGCAGCAGTACAAGAAATGGGAGAAGGGGCACCTGCGCCCCGACGGCACGCCGGGCTTCTCCACGCCGAGCGGCAAATTCGAGATCGCCTCGTCGACCCTCGCCGAGCACGGCTACGCCCCCCTCCCCGTCTATACAGAGCCGGCCGAGGGGCCGCTGGCAAACCCTGAGCTGGCCAGGGAGTATCCGCTCGTGTTCAACTCGGGGGGACGGACCGACTACGATTTCCGCAGCCAGCACCACGGGGTGCGGGGGCTCGCCGAGCACCACCCGGTGCCCCCTGTCACCGTAAACCGTCAGGATGCCCTGGAGCTGGGAATAACCGAAGGGGAACAGGTCTGGGTGGAAACGCCACGCGGACGTGCCCTCTTCACCGCCCGGCTTACCGACGACATGGTGCGCGGGGCGGTGGACGCCGCCATGGGAGGCGGAGGTCCGCTCGGGCCGGCTGCCTGGCGGGAGTGCAACGTGAACGAGCTTACGGACCTCGGCCGCTTCGACCCGATTTCCGGCTTCCCCATTTACAAGACCCTTCTGTGCCGGGTGAGAAAGGCCGTGGTTTCGGGCGGGGAGCACCGGGAAGTGTTTCTTCCGGCGGCAGAAGAAGAAAGCGAGGCAAGCCCACTCCCCCGCGTCGAAGTGCACGCTGAACCGCGGCGCCGCGTCTACATGGACCACAACGCCACCACGCCGGTCGCACCGGAGGTCCGCGAGGCGATGCTCCCCTTCCTGGGCGAGGAGTGCGGCAACCCGTCGAGCATCCACGCTCCGGGGAACAGCGCCAGGACGGCGCTGGAGGCGGCCCGACGGATCGTGGCCCAGGGTCTCAACTGCACCGCCCGCCGCATCATCTTTACCGGTGGCGGCTCCGAGGCGGACAACCTGGCCATTGTCGGGCTTGCCCGGGCCGCCGGCTCCTCGCGGCGCCATATCATCACGAGCGCCATCGAACATCCGGCGGTCTTAAACCCCTGCCGGGCGCTGGCCGCCGAAGGGTACGACCTCACCATCCTCCCGGTGAACCGGGACGGCGTCGTGGAGCGGGACACGCTCCGACGGGCCCTCCGCACCGACACCCTCCTCGTCTCGGTGATGCTCGCCAACAATGAGACCGGCGCGCTCCAGCCGGTGAAAGAGCTCGCCCGGATCGCCCGCGCCAGCGGCGCCCTCTTCCACACCGACGCGGTCCAGGGGTTCGGCAAGCTCCCCCTCGACGTGGAGGAACTGGGGGTGGACCTCCTCGCCGTCTCGGCCCACAAGCTCCACGGCCCGAAGGGGGTCGGAGCCCTGTATGTGCGCAAGGACGTCCTGCTCGAACCGCTGATCCGGGGAGGCGGCCAGGAGCGGGGGATGCGGGCCGGCACCGAAAATGTTCCGGGCATCGTCGGCTTCGGCAAGGCGGTGGAACTGGCCCTTTGCCGGCTGCACATGGGGGAGGACGCCAGACTAGCGGCTTTGCGCGATCGGCTCGAAGCCGGTATCGCCGCCCTCATCCCCGGCGCGCGGCGAAACGGCCCGCAGCAGGACCGCCTCGCCCACACCCTCTCCATGACCCTGCCGCAAATCCGCGGCGAATCCCTCGTCCTCTTCCTCGACCGGAAAGGGATCGCCTTCTCCTCCGGCTCCGCCTGCAAATCCGGAAACCCCGAACCCTCCCACGCCCTTCTTGCCATGGGACTCACTCCCGAGGAGGCCCATTGTACGGTCCGCTTCTCCCTCGGCTCGGGGAACACCGGGGAGGACATCGACTACGTCCTCGACGCCATCAGGGAACTTCTCACCGAAACCAGCAGCGCAGTGCGGTTCGTGCCATGCCGTTGATTGGCCGGACGACGGTTGGCCGATTGCTGTCCGGCCTCATGCTGCTTTTCAGTGCCGCACTCGGCGCCGGCTGCGCGACCACGCCGAAGGTTATCGAAGTCATGCAGAAAGTTCCCCCTCCTGAGCATCCTCGGATCTCTACTCCCGAAGGTTTGCTCTCACCCGGACAGAGCAAGGCCCTCATCGAGAGGCTCGAACACGGTGCCGAACATACCGACATGCTCTCCCGGCAGCTCGCCGTGATGGAGGCGGTAAGCACAAGCCCCCTCAGCAAGGGGAACAAGGTGATGTTGCTGATCGATGGACCGGCGACCTATGCCGCCATGTTTAAAGTCATCGGGAATGCACAGGATCACGTAAACCTCGAATCGTACATATTCGAAGACGTCAAGGATGCGACAACGGGACAAAGCCTGGTCGATCTGCTGCTGCAAAAACAGGCCGCCGGTATCTCGGTCAATCTCGTGTACGACAGCGTGGGGAGCATGGGGACTCCTGCCGCTCTCTTCAAACGCCTTCGCGACGGGGGCGTGCAGGTGATCGAATTCAACCCGATCAATCCGTTGCTGGCCCACGGCAATTGGCGGATAACGCAGCGGGATCATCGCAAGATCCTGATCGTGGACGGCAGGATCGCCATTACCGGAGGGGTCAACATCAGCGAGGTCTATTCGGGCGAACTTTTCGGCGTCAAAGAGGAAAAGGAGGAGGAAATCCCCTGGCGCGACACGGATGTCCAGATCGAAGGCCCTGCCGTGGCCGAGTTCCAGAAACTGTTTCTCGACACCTGGCACCGGGAAAAAGGCCCGAAACTGGCAGAGCATACCTATTTCCCGACTCTCAAGGAGGAAGGCAATGCCCTGGTCAAGGTGGTCGGCAACACTCCCGGGGAACTGAACAGGAACACATTCATCATGTATCTCTCTGCCATCGCCTTTGCCGAAAACTACGCCCACCTCACCACCGCCTACTTCGTGCCCGACCGGCAGATGGTCCAGGTACTCACCGATGCCGCAGGCCGTGGTGTCGACGTGAAACTTATCCTTCCCCGGCACAGTTCCTCATGGCTGGCATTGAACGCCGGCCGTTACCATTATTCCAAGCTCCTCCAGGCCGGAGTTAAGTTATATGAGCGGCGCAATGCCGTGCTCCACGCGAAAACCGCCGTCATCGACGGGGTATGGTCGACGGTCGGCTCCACAAACATGGACTTTCTGAGCTTCACGAAGAACGACGAGATGAATGCGATCATTCTGAGCCGGCAGTTCGCCGACGAGATGGAAAAGATGTTCATAAGGGATCTTCAGGATTGCGACCAGATCAAACTGGAGGGGTGGAAGGAGCGCCCTTTGGTGCCCAGAATCAAGGAATGGCTGGGCAACCTTTTTTCCGACTGGCTTTAGCGTATGCCGTACCCGCCGGCACTCAGCCGCTGGTAACGGCACTCACCTCGTCGTCCCCGCGGCGAGTCCGGCGACGATCCGGTCCAGGAAGAATGTGTACAGAAGCGCCTCCGGAATGCTCGCGATGAGCGCCCCTCCCATCAGCGGCCCCCAGTAGAAGACGTCACCACGCACCAGCTCCGTGGTCATCCCGATCCCGATGGTCTTCTTGGCGGAGTCCTGGATGAAGGCAAGGGCGTAGATGTATTCGTTCGCCACCAGAGTAAAGGCGAAGACGATGACCGTCACAATCCCAGGCAGGGCAAGGGGGAAGAGCACCCGAAAGAAGGCCCCCACCCTGCTGCAGCCGTCGATAAGCGCCTGCTCCTCGATATCTTTGGGGATAGACTTGAAAAAGCTCATCAGCAACCAGGTGCAGAACGGGACGGTGAAGGTTGGATAGACGAGGATGAGGGACCAGAGCGAGTCTTCCAGCCCGAACAAGGAAATGATCCGCGACAGCGGAATGAATAGCAGGGTCGGAGGAATCAGGTAGGTGAGAAAGATCCCGATCGCCAGATTCTGCCCCCACCCGCCGGCAATCCGGGCCAGACTGAAGGCCGCGGGCACGGCCAAAACAAGGGTGATCGCGACCACCGCAATGCCGACCAGCAGGGTATTGAGGAGAAACTCAGGGTAGAGGCTCTGCAGAAAGAGGAGCTTTACATGGTCCAGGGTCGGAGGCTCGGTGAAGAAGAAGGGGTTGTTCGCCGGGTTGAGGAGGTCGTGGTTTCGCTTGAACATGGTGATGAGCATGATATAGAAGGGTGCCGCAGCGAACAGGACGAAGAAGGTGAGCCCCCCGTAGAAACCACTTCGTGCCAGGAATCTCTTCATAGGCCACCTCTGTGTGCAGTGACGTTTCTCAGGTCACCACCGCCTTTTTCACGAGCCGCAGCACGATGGCGGCGATTCCCGCCAGAACCGGGAAGAAGAAGAGCGCCACCGCCGCCGCCTGGGCAAGGTCCCCACCGGCAATCCCCTTCAGGAAAGCGAGGCTCGCCAGGACCTGGGTGCTGTTGGGGGGCGGCCCCCCCTTGGTAAGGATCCAGACAACGGTCATGTCGGTAAAGGTGAAAAAGGTGGCGAACAGGATCGTTACCCCGATCACCGGGAAGAGGAGCGGCAGAATGATGTGGAAAAGACGCCGGAAATACCCTGCGCCGTCCACTTGGGCGGCCTCGATGATCTCCCGGGGAATGGCGTTCATCCCGGCCAGGAGGATGACCGCCGCCAAGGGAAGAATGCGCCACACGTGGACCAGGATGACCGAAGTCATGGCCAGCTCCGGCCTGCCGAGCCAGTAGAGGTTGCTCTGTGCTCCGAAAAGTGAGTCCGGGCTGCCGAGGAGCCCCCAGGTGCGGAGCAGCCAGTCGATGGGACTGAAGACTGAATCGAGAAACCAGAGAAAGCCGATGGCGCCGAGGGCGATCGGCGCAGTCCAGGGAAGCATGACAAGGAATCGAACGACCCATTTGCCGCGAAATTCCCTGCGCAGGAGCTCGGCGAGAATGTGGCCGAGAACGATCACGATGGAGATAGAGACGAAGGTGAAGATGCAGGTGTTGACCAGGGATTTCCGGAAAACAGGATCCTCGACAATGGCGATGAAATTCTGCAGTCCGACGATCCGATAGTGGGGATTTCCTATGGTAACATTACTGATGCTGTAGACGAAGGACATGACGAAGGGAAAGCCGATGAAAAGCGCCATATAGATGACGACCGGCAGAAGACAGAGGGGGCCGAGGACCTCGTCCCGGTCAAGGAGCCGTTTCGTTTTCATCCCTCGATCCTCAGTCCGGTATCTTTATGGAAAAAGTGGATATCCCGGATCGAGACGGCGAAGTCATGCTCTTCCCCTTCAGTGACTGGATACCGATGGGGCAGCTTGGCCAGGATGGGGGTCCCGTCGACCACACCATAGGCAACGCGATACCCGCCCAGGTTTTCGACCCGTTCGATTCGGTACCTGAGTCGCATCAGCTCGTCGCCCTGCACAAGCTCCAGGGGGCGGAACACCTCGGGGCGGAAGCCGGCGATTCGCCCTTCCCTTTCGATGAAGTTCATGGGAGGGATCCCGATGAAACCGGCAACGAAGATATCGGCCGGGCGGTCGTAAATCTCCTCGGGGGTGCCTACCTGGCGCAACCGCCCCTCGCAGAGGACCGCTATCCGGTCGCCGAGCCCCATCGCCTCCACCTGGTCGTGGGTAACGTAGATAGTGGTGACGCCGATCCCTCGCTGGAACTTTTTCAACTCGCCCCGCGCATAGTGCCGCTCCTTGGCGTCCAGGTTGGAGAGGGGCTCGTCCATCAGGAGCACCCGTGGACGGCGCACCAGGGCCCGAGCTATGGCCACCCGCTGCCGCTCGCCGCCCGAGAGCTGGGACGGCATCCGGTCGAGCAGACGGCCGATGCCGAACAGCCCGGCCGCCCATTCCACTTTCTTGCGGATATCCTCCTTCGCCATGTGCTCCACCGTGAGCGGAAAGGCGATGTTGTCGAAAACGGTCTTGTGGGGATAGAGGGCATAGCTCTGGAAGACCATGGCAATTCCCCGCTCCCGGGGTGACACGTCGTTGACCACGACTCCGTCGATGGCAATCGTCCCCGACGTGGGCTGTTCCAGCCCGGCACAGAGGCGCATGAGCGTCGACTTGCCGCTGCCCGATGGGCCGAGGAGCACCAGCAGCTCCCCGTCCTTGATCGCCAGATCGACGCCGTCCGTGGCCTTCACCTGGCCGAAGTTCTTCGTGACGCCGCGGAATTCGACGGTCGCCATCCTTTATCCTTTCCCCCCGACCAGTCCCTGTGCCCGCCATTTGTCGAAGATCTTGCGGCATTCCGCAGCCGCCTGTTTGACCGATTCCTCGGCACTCTGTTTCCCCTGGGCAACACGGGCGAACATGTTGGGGAGGACGAAAGTGCCGAAGATCTCCCCTTCCGCCGGGCTTGCCGGTCCGGGGTGTCCCACGTTGGCGCTCCACTTTTCCGCGTCCTGGAGGGGAAGGAGCTTCCCTTTCGCCTCTCCCGGCAGCGCGTAGGGGTCGTTCGCAAACCACGCATTGAAGACGTCCCTCAATATCTTTGCCCCCTCAACCCGCGTGTACCCCCGGTCCCCTTCGGGCACCGGCGCGTTGAAGAATGATGGCGAAGCGTAGAGCTCGCTCTCCCACATGGCCCGATCGTAGTTGGCACAGAGGTCGAGGAGAAACTGCTTGGCCAGGTCAGCATTCGCCTTTGCGAATGTGGGAATGACCGACACGTAGATGACGTGCTGACAGGCCCATCCCGATCCCCGAGGCCCTTTCAGTGCGGGGGTGAAGAAAACGTCCTTGGCGATCTCCGGCACATCCTTCTGGGCGGAGCGGTATGCGGAGATGGAGTTGAGAATGTAGGACGCCTTGCCGGCGATGAGGAGCTGGTTGTTCGAGGCCGGGTTCCAGCTGAAGACCTCCGGGGTGAGGGTCTTCTGGTAGAGCTCGGTCATGTACTTCACCGCCTCCACCGTTTTCGGATTGTCGAGGATCACCTGCTCGCCTTCGTCCTGGGTACCGGTGTCAAAGGACCAGAGTAGCGCCCGCTCAGCCATGTTCGAATCGAGCTCCTGGGAGATCCCGATGCCGTTCTGCACGCCCAGTTGGCTCTTGATCCTGGCACTATAGACAAGGAGATCCTCCCACGTACGCGGGCCATCCGGCATCCCCACCTTCTCCCATAGAGATTTGCGGTAATCCCCCGGGTCAATGGTCCAGCCGTGGCAAAAGCCGTAGTACTTCTTTGTGAACGGATTGTACGAACTTTTCGTGGTAGCGGGCAGCTGAGCGCCGAACCGCTTGACCGCCTCCTGGTTCAGGTCGCTCAGGTCGAGAACGCTCGGCTCGAAATCGGAGGGGGGATCGATGAACTCGATGAGGTCGTGTCCCCGGCCGGCCGCCACTTCCGAGGCGAAGGTACTGCGCAGGTCGGAGAGGCTTATATGGTCGACGATCACGTCCACATTGTGCTCCTCGCCCCATTTCTTGCAGTAGGGATCGAACCATTTGTCGTAGCGCGGAACGAAATGGCTCCATTGGAGAAGCCGCAGGGTACGCCGTGCGGCCTTCTTCTTCGTGCAGCCGCTCGTCAGGATGGCCGGTCCGAGCGCCAGCCCAACCGTCCCCATTCCCGTAGTCCTCAGAAACCGTCGCCGTGAAATACGCCCTGTCATGGAAACCTCCTTTCCTGGTGCTGGATTTTCGCCTTTCCAGATATTCTTGTTTTTCAAGCTGGCCTATTCACAAATTATATAGCACGCCTCTGTTCCGTCAATTCGTAGTCCTGCGGGGTCGGAGGCAAACTAATGCTGATAGGTCGATGCCAAGAAACCCATTGCTGCATTGGCTTCTGTCAATGCAGCATAAAACGCGTCATTCCGGAGCTCTACTGCAAAACGACAAAGGATTTTCCGGCTTCGCTGCGCTTCCGATTTGCGGTATAATAATTTTGTGAACTACTACGTGCAAAAGGGGGCCGACGATGAAAAAGTTCATTTGCATTGCCCTTGCAACAATAGCACTCTGCTTGGCGAATTCCTTCCCCGGATACGCAGGACCGCCCGCGGGCGGTAGCGTGCGGGGCGGAGGCGGTGTTGCCTGGCACGGTGGCGGAGGCTGGCACGGCGGCGGCTGGCATGGCGGCGGCTGGCACGGTGGTGGCTGGCACGGACACGGGCATAGTAGCTTCGGTGTCTTTATCGGCCCGGGCTGGTGGGGATATCCGTATCCATACTATTACCCCTATTACCCTTATTATTCTTACCCCTACCCTTACTATTACACGCCGCCCACCATTCCGCAGCAACAGTATGAATACGTCGAGCCAGAGGCGCCGAGTTACTGGTACTTCTGCCAGAATCCGAAGGGTTACTATCCGTACGTGAAGCAATGCCCGAAGGGATGGCTGAAAGTTGTCCCGAAGCCGGTGCCCAAAGGTGAACCAGAGGAGGAATGATATGACAACCATCGAGCGCATGCAGAAATTACTGCTAGGCCTGACGTTACTGGTAGCGGCCGGATGCGTTACCGTACCGACGGGGCCAAGCGTGCTGGTGCTGCCAGCTCCCAACAAACCCTTCGAGGTATTCCAGGCCGATGACATAGCCTGCCGGCAGTGGGCCAACTACCAGATCGGGATATCTCCGGGGGAGGCGGCGACGCAAAGCACGGTTTCGGGAGCAGCCGTAGGTACCGTCGTTGGTGCAGCTGCTGGGGCGGCCATCGGCGCCGCCGCGGGTAACGCCGGCACCGGTGCGGCCATCGGCGCGGGAAGCGGTTTGCTCCTCGGAACAGCCTCGGGCGCCAACGCAGGCGAGTATTCCAGCTATGAGCTGCAGCGTCGGTACGACCACGCATATGTGCAGTGCATGTACGCCAAGGGAAACCAGGTACCGGGCGTGGTATACCGGAAACGGCGCGTGAAAACCACACCACCGCCACCGCCGCCGGACTACGAACCGGCGCCCCAGGGAGCGCCGCGAGAGTGACCGAGTAGCGATGAGAGCGATCATTTCTCGGAGCCCCTTTATTCCGCCTTGGAGTGAAGGGGCTTTTTTTGTGCCTTTCCATAGTGGACCTGTTTCTGACACGACAGAGAGCAAATGCTTCAACATCAACTCGATCCTGCCTGCATCCTGAAAGTCAGGCCGCAAGCCTGCAATTAACAGTAAACTATGATATCAGCGTAAATAAACTACCCCGCCGCAAGCAGCGGGGTATTGACTAGAACAAGGCAAGCTGATGATCTACGTGTAGCGCATGATAGGTTCTCCCCTGACTCTTCACGTAATTCCCTATCATGTTCTCGTTCC
>JAMXLF010000076.1 GCA_024281055.1 Geobacteraceae bacterium | reverse complement strand
CTGGGGAGGCGAATTCTGGACTGACGGCTACTTTGCAAGCACTGTTGGCAAGCATGGGAACGAGAACATGATAGGGAATTACGTGAAGAGTCAGGGGAGAACCTATCATGCGCTACACGTAGATCATCAGCTTGCCTTGTTCTAGTCAATACCCCGCTGCTTGCGGCGGGGTAGTTTATCCAGCGATTGCTGTTCATTCTCTTCGGTACTCTGCTGGCTTACTCTGGTTACAATATGTTCAAGGCCCGCGGTTCCGAATTGCCAGCCAATGTCGTACCGGATGCATTGTCCGAGATGCTTTGTCTGTCCGGCTCATACTACGACCAGGCAATAGGTAGCCAAGTAGATTATCAAGTGACCAGAACAATTCCCGGTTTGATCATCATGTACTTTTCCGGGATAGCTGCAGGACTCCTGGGCATTGGCGCCGGCATCTTCAAGGTGCCGGCCATGGATCAAGTAATGCGAATGCCATTGAAAGCCTCAACCGCGACATCTAACTTCATGATCGGCGTTACCGCAACGTCAGGTGCAGTGGTCTACTTTGCTAGGGACGA
Organism: Geobacteraceae bacterium; assembly: GCA_024281055.1. Taxonomy (GTDB): domain Bacteria; phylum Desulfobacterota; class Desulfuromonadia; order Geobacterales; family Geobacteraceae; genus JAMXLF01. Next base: position 11,918 of record JAMXLF010000076.1, on the reverse strand, counting down.
TGTAGCGCCAATGGTGGCGGGGCCTGTGGTTTTGGGCGTGCTGCTGGGCGCCATGCTGGGCACTAGGCTCATGGTTCGCATGTCAGCGGCCACAATCCGAAAACTCTTTGTTCCTTTGGTTGGCTATACGGCCATGGAAATGATCTACAAAGGGGTGAAGTGGTGGTGAACGAGACTCAGCAGGATAATGATTCGGAATTTATTTCGATTGAAGCGATTCTCGCGCGATTGCTTCGTATCGGTTCGGTTATTGCCACAATTTTGTTGGGCGCTGGGATGCTCTCCATGGGCCTGGGGAATTTGAATGAAGCGCCGCGGCTATTCACTTCCGGCTTGCTGGTAATGTTGGCAACGCCGGTCATGAGGGTGCTGGTGGCTGGCCTTGTCTTTGCTAAAAAAAAGGACTGGCTTTTCTTTATAATTTGTTTCGTTGTTCTATGTACTCTTACGGCTGGTATTTTGCTGGGGAATGGTGAGTAAACCTTTATGAAATGCTACTCTATATGGATGTTCCCTCACCCTCTTTCCAGATATGCGCAGGTTAGCCCTGAAAGTATGGGGGTGTATTTGGGGGTATGCATCAAAAATAGAACTATGGAAGCCGTGTAAATGCATTAAGATATAAAATCAGTTGTATGGTCGCCACCAATTGAAAAAGCCATCGCTTTCGAGCGGTGGCTTTTTTATTTGAATTCAGGGTAACGTCAGACTGTACGGGAATCACCCGATTTTGCGTTGACGAAATTTTTAAAAGTCCTAGAATGAGCCGTATCATTTTGCCAGGTTGCCTAATACCGACGGTAGCCTCACCCCTGATGTCCGTTTAATCTGCGCCGAGGACCCCAAATTTTGTGAACCGTTATTACCGTTTATAAGAAGGTTTGGAGGCTTCACAGTGACAAATAGCGCCGAACAGCATGAACAAGAACACGATTCCAGGTTCCAAGTCTGCCTTACCATTTCCGGTGGCCCTGATCAAAATAAGACCATCAGCAATTATGTTGTTAACATGAGCACGGGTGGAATGTTTATCGAAACATCTGAACTGCTCCCTGTCGATACCTTGCTCATGGTGGAACTCATGCTGCCGGGCAAGGAAACGCCCATGGCATGTAAAGCCAGGGTGGCATGGACAAACGGACCCCACACGTTAAAAAAGCAGTCCCTTCCCTATGGAATGGGACTCCAGTTTCTTACCCCTCTCTCCCGATGATATCGTCTGAGAGGATCGGGATTGCATACGGAGGTTTGGGATGAAGGTCGAATGGGGAGAGTATCTGTCGGTGGGAGTTGAGGAGATCGACGATCAGCACAAGCTTCTTTTCGAGAAGTTCAACGCGCTGCTGGCGGCGTGCGACAGCGGTTCCAGCGCCGAGGAGGTGCAGCGGCTCTTTTCGTTTCTCGCCACCTACGTGGTGACCCATTTCGGGGACGAGGAGCGCCTGATGCAGAAAATCGGCTTCCCGGATTACCCGAAGCATCGGGATATGCACCAGGACTTTATCCGACAGGTCGAAGCCCTCAGGGAACGGCTCGTAAAAGAAGGCCCGACCCAGCGCCTTGCCGGTTCATTGACCTTGGCTATCAATGGCTGGCTCATCGAGCATATCTCCAGGATGGATCGCGCGGTCGGGCGGTTCGTGAAGGAGAAGAAGGTGACGGAGGCCTTGTGAACATGGGTCTCGGGGTACGCCGCTACTTCTTTTCCACGGAGGATGCCGTATGAATCAGCAGCCCACGGAAATTGTTGGTTACGTCGATCCGGGACGGAAGGGCGTATCCTGCCACGGGGTAGAGGATAACCTTTAGCGAGTCGGCTTTGTTCTCCAGGCGGACCGTGGCAATGCCCAGTCTGTTGACCGTGACCGTGTCCACATCCAAGCCGTTCACGGCGTCACGGACATCGATTTCCAGCCGGGACGGCTTGGAAAATGCGTGGATTTCGTAATAGAAGCCTTTGGTGAATACCATCTCCAGACCATCCGACCTGACGGACATCCCGGTCAGGACCATTTTCCCCTCGGACACCTTGATCGCGCCCTCCCTGGCCTGCCAGCTCGTCTGCCCTTCCGTGGGCGGAGAAGGCGCCTGGCGAGGCTTTGGTGGCGCTGCTGCTTCGGGGGCCGGTGCAGGATGCCCTGGCGCAGTGGGAGCCGGCGCAGGCGCCGGGGCTTCGGGAGGAGGCTCAGTCACCGGAGTCCCGGTAGCAGGAGCAGTCACCGGGGCCTGGGTAACAGGCGGAGTCACCGGCGCGTAGGTAACAGGCGGAGTTGCCGGTGTGTAGGTAACAGGCGGGGTCGCTTGGGCCTGGGGAGCCGGCGCAGGGGCCGGGGCCTGGGCTTCCGGCTGAGGCGCCGCTGCCGGGGGAGTGCCAGGCTTTACCCCGCCAAACTGGAAGGCCAGGCCGAACGTATATTCGAAGTTGTTCCAGTAGGCCGTCGCCCCGTACTTGTCCGAGTGAAAAGAGAGTATCTGGCGGATGTCACCCCGCAGGGCCAGCCAGTCGTTGAAAGCGTACTTCACGCCGCCGCCGTAGGCGAGGATGGCGTCATCGTTGTCACCTTTCTGCCACTCCGTCCTCGACCACCCTCCACCCAGCGCCACATAGGGGACCAGTCGTCCCTCGGGCATGAAGTGATAGAGCACATCCGCACGGAAGTTGAACAGTGAGTAGTCGCCAGGAATATCCCCCTGGGTTGTCTGGAGCGGAACCCAGGTAAACCGCCCCTCCACTCCCCAGTTTTCAGTTATGTTGTATCCGAGCGCCACCCCCGTAGCGACGTTGGTTTCCAGGTGCTGGGTACCGTCGAAGGTGTATCCGCCGACAAAGGGGAATAGGGAGAATGCACCTTTACGCACTTCGGCTTTAGCTGGAGCGGCCATGAGCAACGCAACAGCGAATATCATTAGTGAGAAGTATTTTTTCATAAGGGCTCCATAAAAAAATAGTGTAAAAATAGTATCATAATTCCTGATGATTCATACTGATCTGTACGGAACTCTCCTGGAATGCGAAAGCACGTTAACTCCACCATAAAACCCCGCAGGCTTCTGGTCGGCGCGCTCATTGCCCTGGCAATTTTGACGGGGTTTGCCGGGGCGAGCGTCAATTACGACCCGCAGGCGACGTTTCGCACCATTTTCAACAACGAGCGTCTTCGTCTGACCGCCGCCTACTGCCTCACCCATTACGGCATCGAGAGTGCTGAGTTGCGCGAGCCGCAGATGATCGTCGTCCACTACACGGCATTCGCGACCCGTGACGAGTCACTCGGTTTCTTCGCGCCGACGCGCCTTGACACGGTGTCCCGGCGCGACATCAAAGGGGGCGGCGTGGTGAATGTCTCGGCCCACTACCTGCTTGACCGGGACGGGACGATCCTGCAGCTGGCACCGGACGACGTGGTCTGCCGGCACACCATCGGTTTCAACCGGACCGCCATCGGTATCGAGAACGTGGGACGCAACGCCGCCGACCTGACCGAGGCCCAGGCCCAGGCCACCGCCGACTTGGTCAGCCGCCTCGTAGCCCGTCACCCGTCGATCGCCTATCTCATCGGCCACCACGAGTACCGCAAGACCGGGCTTCCCCATTATCGGCTCTTCCGGGAGGACGACCGCTCGTACCGGTTTACCGCCAAAGTCGACCCGGGGCCGGCGTTCATGGCCCGGGTCCGGGAGTTGCTCAGGGAGCGCCACGGGATTGTCTTGAAGGATTAGCAAAGGAGGAGTGATGATGCAGAAATAGGCCTGTCTGCGGACTTTTTTTCCAGTCAATGATTTTTTTTACGCAAAACATTTTTTTTATGCTATTGTGAATACACCTTTTGAAGTTCAGCAGGCCCGGCATCTTTGAAAGTTGCCGGGTTTTTTTTTGCAGCATAACAAGTAACGGGCAAATATCTTGGAAATTTCCCCGTAGGGGAAAGATTCCAGATCCGGCCACCGAGTCGGAAATATCACAAGCAGGAGAATACAGGAAAAATGGTACAGGGTAAAGTAAAGTGGTTCAATGAAAGCAAAGGTTTTGGTTTCCTCGAGCAGGACAACGGTCCGGACGTCTTTGTTCATTTCTCGGCCATTAACGGCAACGGTTTCAAGTCCCTTACCGAAGGTGAAGAAGTGACCTTCGACGTGGTGAACGGCCCGAAGGGCCTCCAGGCCGCCAACGTCACCAGGGGCTAATAGAGCTTTTGCGTTGATCGAAAAAAGCCCCGGAGCAATCCGGGGTTTTTTTCGTATGCGCCTGCGTCATGCCTGGTGCACTACAAAAAGGGGAAGCTTTCGCTTCCCCTCCCGTGGTGTGCTTTTCCTCTTCGCTAGTTCACGGTGATTTCCCGTGACGTTCCTTTCCCTGCTTTGATCGGAACCCGCACTTCGAGGATACCGTCCTTGAAATTCGCCGAGACACGCTCGGAGTCTATCCCTTCGGGCAGGCTCAGGGTCCGGTTGAATGACCCGTGTGCCCGTTCCAGTCGCAGATAGTCTTTCTGTTCGACCTTGTCCTCGGTCTTTTTCTCGCCAGCGATGATCAGGTTGTTGTCGATGAGCTTCACGCTAACATCTTCCCGCTTCAGGCCCGGAAGTTCGGCCTTCACTACCACTTCACCTTTTTCTTCGTAGATGTCGACGGAAGGATTGATGTCGCCGAAGCTGCCCAATTCATGGAACAGGTGCCGGAACGGTTGCGTGTTCATGCCGAAGAACGGACGCTGGAAGGTATCCTCGATCATTCTCTCCATCTCGTTGATGGAAGAGAGGATTCTTCTTTCCAGCGTCGTTGCCGGCAAGGTTTCATGAGCGCCTGATTTGACAGATTTCACCGGGATACTCCCCGTTTCGCGGGAGGCCGTTCTGACTTCTGTCTGTCTTCTCATGACCTTACTCATGACCTTACACCTCCTTATTATGCATTTTCTTCTAAGTACAATTATATAAAAACGAAAATGAAAGTCAAGATTGAATGTGGCCCGTTGGACTTCTGATTACTGATCATCGGATTCAGCGGGCGCTGTCCGTGTGGGAGGAGCGTATGTACAATGGGGTGATCGCGGCCGGAAGGCCGCCAAGTTGGAGGACGATTGAATAGTCGCCCGGTTTTTCGAAGCGCAGCGAGTTTATGTGGATGATAAGATTGCCGGTTGACGTTGGGTTGAGAGAGAGACCACGTTTCAGCGTGGTGTCGATGCTTGCCAGTACGGTGCTATCGGCGTCACTCTTGAGGACGAGGTTGACCTTTTGCTCCTGCTCGTCAGTCCAACCGTACCTGAGTCTGACGGCAACGGCGCAATGGGGATGGACAAAGGGAAACTCGTCCGCCACGATTATGTCAAATGCCCCGAGAATGTTCAACTTGCCGTGCGAATCGTTCGCCCCATCGCACATGACGAAAACCTCGGTAACCATGGGGCCTCCTTGTCTGTATGCTCTGCTGTACGCATATCACAGCCCCTTCGATTGTCAAATCTCTCGCGGTGAGTTCCCCTTTGTGCCGGCGTCATGATGGTGCTGCTGCGCACAATGTTTCGCAAAAAGTTGCATACGCGTCGTCAAGTAGCTACAATAAACAAAAGAACCGGCGACGGAATAGGCCGACAACGGAGGTGGGCATGGCGGATGCAGCGGCGAGGGTTCTGATTGTCGAGGATGAAGATGAAATTGCCCAGCTCATCAAGATAATTCTTGTTAACCACGGCCTGGTTGTTAGTTCCATCGTTACAACGGGGGAAGACGCAGTCGAGACGGCTCTTGCCACACACCCCGACCTGGTGTTGATGGATATAAAGCTCAGGGGTAAAATGGACGGCATAATGGCCGCGGAAACGATCAAGAAATCTGCCGACATACCGATTCTGTTCATCAGTGCCTTTTCACACACGATCGGCAGGGCGATCACAACGAAGCCGAGCGGCTATCTCCGGAAACCATTTACTCGCGAAGGGTTGATCCGCAAGGTGGAGATGGCCCTGGCAGGGTATGTCATACACCCGTAAGGACCCTGAATTCATCATGCAGTCCACCAAGGCCCGCTTCTGCGGGTCTTTTTTCGTGCAAACGAACAGCGTCGCCGACGTGGTGATTCAGTTGCATAACATGTAGAGGCAACAAGATCACATTCCCCGACCTCGGGGAGGAGAAGTAAATGATGTGTTGATGTTGACAGGCCTGAAAAGCCTGTTAAACTAAAATAGTGAACAAAATCGAATGTTTAATAAAATTAATATATGTCGTGCACGACAGTTCACTTTCTGTCAGTGCAACGTTCGTTCCCATGACTGTCAACCAGCGCTCATGGGTTATCCACTGATGTGCCATCCCAGGCCTGATAAACCAAGGAGTCGAGATGAATAGTGATGACTTTACCCTTTCAGCAGGCGATGACGGGCAGGAATCGGCGGAAGTTTTTGAAGACCGTCAGCTCCCCGGTCCCGATGATGACAGCGAAGATGATGAAATAAAAACCGCTGAAGTTGAGCATTTCGACGATGCCATCAAACTGTATTTGCGAGAGATACAGAAAACCAGACTCCTTACCGCAGATGACGAAAAGGAGCTTGCCTCCCGTATTGCCAAGGGCGACAAGTCGGCGCGGGACAGGATGATCGAGGCGAATCTCCGGCTGGTCGTCAAGATCGCCAAACGGTACATAAATCGCGGGCTCCCCTTGCTCGATCTTATCGAAGAGGGGAATATGGGGTTGATCAAGGCAGTGGAGCGGTTCAAGATATCCAAGGAATGCCGCTTTTCGACCTACGCCACCTGGTGGATACGTCAGTCGATCGAGCGGGCGCTGGTTAACCAGTCACGGACAGTCCGCCTGCCGGTCCATGTTTCCGACGACATCAACAAGATGTTGCGGATCACGCGAGAACTGGTGCAGAAGATGGACCGTGAACCGTCGGTCAAGGAAGTGGCGTCGGAAATGGACGTAAACCCCGCTTACGTCCGCAAGCTCATGGTGCTCCTGAAAAAGACCTTCTCCATCGAACGCCCCATGGGGGAAAATAGTGACTATTTTCTTCTCGATACCATCGAGGACACTTCCACGGTGTCTCCCGCCGAACTTCTCGAGAATACGAACAAGTTTGATGTGGTGAGCACCTGGTTTGAAACTCTGTCCGACAATGAAAAAATGATCCTCAGCCTGCGTTTCGGCCTTGACGATAAAGAGCCGCAGACGCTTGACACCATCGGCCGCAGCTTTGGCGTCACCCGTGAACGAATTCGCCAGATAGAGGCCAAGGCGCTGGAAAAGCTCAGGACGAACATCGAAGCGACCCCACCCAGCGCCGGTCCGACGAATCCTCCGGAGAGGAGGGGGATTACCGCCTCCCCGTAATTTCTCCTGATACGCGCAGTCCTGAGAAGCCCTGCTTCCTTTCACGGTCTCGAAGGTACGGCGTTCAGTCGTCCTTCTTCTCGGTGATCCAGTAGCTCTGCTTGTGGGGGGTGCGTGTCAACTCGGCCAGCTTTTGCTCTGCGGCGGCGCGATCGTTGTAGATGTCGATCAGAAAACGATTCCCGTTATCGTCCTCGCGCCAGAGTTCGCACGACATGCAGACCCTCCCTGGTACCTGAAAAACCAGATACCCCGACCCTCCCTCGCGACATGCGCCCTCCTTATGTTCAGCGCCACCAGCTTTTACGGGCAGACACATACACTGTAACAGGTACCGGCTGATTGATCAACCGGCTGGAGTCGGTCCACGTCCGGCTCTGCCGGAAGGCAAGCTAGTGCGGTCCGATACGGAGGTTTACGGTGGCGATAAAGATTTCACGAAGGAAATTGAGCAGTGCCAGCACCAGTGACAGCATCGCTACGATGAACAGGAACGCGACGGGGAGCGTGATGGTACAGTGCAGGAAGTCGCCGAGAAACAGGATGGCGATGACGGTGCAGACCAGCAGGGCGGTGACGGTGCAGAGAGTGATGGCGCGATTGATGAGCGTTGCCCGCCGGGACAGGGTGGCGAGATGGCTGTGGATATCGGATGCGCTCTCGGGAGGCGCGCTTTCCAGCCTTGTCTCCAGCAACCGGGCGCGGTCGATGATGCGGCTCAGCCGGTTCGTCATTACCGACAGCAACGTGCCGATGGCCGTGAGGAGAAACACCGGTGCAATGGCCAGTTGAATGACGTGGGCGACGCTGCCGATGGTGGAGACTTCGTGCATGGTTCCTCCTCATTTCATATCACCGTTTGATTGCCGCATGACGACCGGCTTGACGCCGGATACGGAAGGGGGCGGTACGGGGGCCTGAAATCGAACGCGATATTGACAGAGTGGAGGTCGCAAGTCAAGGGGCGAAGTCGTTTGTCGGTTCACCTGAATGGGCCTGGCTGGAGGACGGAAACCCCTGGTATGGATCGTGCTAGGTATTGGTAATGTCATTGACAAACGTCCGGATCAGCGCAGTGGCAGGTGCCCCGGGTGGGGCGCCAGATCAGGGTGCCGCAAAAACAGGCGTCATGCCGAAGAAAACGACAGGAGACCATGCCATGGGAATCACAATAAAGCCCTCCGATCTCCAGTACAAATACCCGCGGGATATCGCCCGTCGCGATCTTCCCAAGTTCGCCGGCAAGCCGGACCCAACCCCGTTCAACCGCGACGACCTCTACGAGGTGCTTCCCATGTTCACGGCGGTCATGGACGCCCTCGGCACCGATGACGGGCGGGTCCTTCACCTCATCGAGGATATCCTCAATCGGGATCTGCCGCGGTTCATCTCTACCCGGGAAGAGGTCTTCGACTGCCTCGTGGAGACGGCCCGTGAGCGTCTCGGCTGATCACTGCGCCGAGGTGGCGATTCCTCCGCACGCCACGCTTCGAACCGTCCGCACCGGAGGCATGAGCCGTACGCGGGTGGATGCGTGCCGGGTCAGCCGCCCAGAATCTCCTCCCCGTGCACCTGGTAAGGGTCTGGCGTATAGGCGCGGTAAAGGATCTTGCCCGAGAAGTCGAGGAGGGGCCGGAGGCGGTCGTGGTTCACGGGGTGGGTGACCAGTTCCAGCGCCCGGGAGGTTTCAAACCAGCCAACCTCCGGGCATTCGTCACTGGTCGTGAGCTCGCCGCTTCGGTAGCGGGCGAGGAAGCCGAGAATGAGCGCCGACGGGGGCGAGAGCTTTGACCAGACCGCCGCCAGCGGACCCGCCTCGACCGTGACCCCGGTTTCCTCCAGTACCTCCCGGTGGAGCGCCTCGGTCAGGCTTTCCCCCTCCTCGACCTTTCCCTGGGGCATTTCCCATCCCCGCCGGTGGTGGCGGACGAGGAGGACCTGGTCGGCGGCGTCGCGGATCAGGCAGCTGACGACGATGATGTGTTTTGGGGTGTCAGTTTTCAATGCAATCCCTTTGCGGCATGCCTTTGCTGACCATTTGCCGAAATCCGGCCCGAAAAAAGCCCCGCATCTCTGCGGGGCTTTTCCGATCGATCTCTCATAATCCTACGCGCACTCACTGTAGCCACACACCCGGCACACCGCGCATCCCCCCTCGTGCTCGACGATACCGCCGCATTCGGGGCAGGCTCCCCGCTCGGGGGCGTGGAGTTCGAGGTTGACGTCGTATCCCTTGGCCAGCATGTGCGCCTGGATCGCCTTGGCGACGCCGTCGGCGCAGGAGAGGACCCGGTTGTCGCCGAAGCCGCTCGGTGCGTGGCAGGAGATGCCGAGGAGCTGCTTCATGACCTGGCGCGCCTGGACGCCGCTCCGCCAGGCGAGGGACACCATCCGCCCGATCGCCTCACACTGGGAGGCGGCGCAACCGCCCGCCTTCCCCATGGTGGTGAAGAGCTCGAAGAGCCCCGCCTTGTCCTCGTTGATGGTGATATAGATGGGGCCGCAACCGGTCTGCATCTGGTAGGTCCATCCCTGGAGTGCCCGGGGCCGTTCCCGCTTGATGGCCTTCTTTTCTTCTACCTGGGGTGCCGCACCCTTCTCCTCCTTCTTGCCGGTGGAGAGGACCTGTTCGTCACGGGAGCCGTCGCGGTAGATGGTCACCCCCTTGCAGTCGGTCTTGTAGGCGAGGCGATAGACCTTTTCCACTTCGTCGATGGTGGCGGAGTTGGGGAAGTTGACGGTCTTGGAGACGGCGTTGTCGGTGTGCTTCTGGAACGCCGCCTGCATCTCGATGTGCACCTCGGGGGTGATGTCGTGGGCGGTGACGAAGACCCGCCGTACGTCGTCGGGGATGTCGTCGATGTCGGCGACGGTGCCGTGCTCGGCTATCCGCTGCATCAGCTCGTCGGAGTAAAATTTCTGCTCCTTGGCGATCTCCTCGAAGAGGGGATTTACCTCGACGAGGATATTCTTGTCGAGGACCTGGCGCACGAAGGAGACGGCGAAGAGGGGCTCGACCCCGGAGGAGGCGCCGGCGATGATGGAGATGGTGCCGGTGGGCGCGATGGTGGTGATCGTGGCGTTGCGGATCGGTCCCTGCCCCGGCCGGTCGTAGACCGATCCCTTGAAGTTGGGGAATGGACCGCGCACCTTGCCGAGCTCGCGGGAAGCGGCGTGCCCCTCGTCGTTGATGAACTTCATCACTTTCTCGCCCAGCGCGATCGCCTCGGGGGAGTTGTAGGGGATGCCGAGCATGATCAGCATGTCGGCCCACCCCATGACGCCGAGGCCGATCTTGCGGTTGGCGCGGGTCATCTCTGAGATCTGGGGGAGCGGATAGCTGTTCACCTCGATGACGTTGTCGAGGAAGCGGACGGCGAGCTGAACCACCTCTTTCAGCCGCTTCCAGTCGACGTCGCCGTTTTTCACCATCCTGCCGAGGTTGATGGAGCCCAGGTTGCACGACTCGTAGGGAAGGAGTGGCTGTTCGCCGCACGGGTTGGTGGACTCGATTTCCCCTACCTGCGGAGTGGGGTTGTCCTTGTTGAGCCGGTCGAGGAAGATGATCCCCGGCTCGCCGTTCTTCCAGGCCTGCTTGACAATGCGGGAAAAAACCTTGCGGGCGTTCTGGGTTCCGGCGGGCTGGCGGTCGCGGGGGTTGAAAAGCTCGTACTCGGCATCCTGCTCCACCGCCTCCATGAACGCCTCGGTGAGGCCGACCGAGATGTTGAAGTTGTTGAGGTGCTTCTGGTCGTCCTTGCACATGATGAAATCCATGATGTTCGGGTGGTCGACCCGCAGGATCCCCATGTTGGCGCCGCGCCGCGTCCCTCCCTGCTTGATCGTCTCAGTGGCGGCATCGAAGACCTGCATGAAGGAGATGGGCCCCGAGGAGATGCCGGAGGTGGAGCGGACCACGTCGTTGGCCGGCCGCAGCCGGGAGAATGAGAAGCCGGTGCCGCCTCCCGACTTGTGGATGAGAGCGGTATACTTGACGGCGTCAAAAATCTCCTCCATGGAGTCGCCGACCGGCAGGACGAAGCAGGCGGAGAGTTGCCCGAGCTCCCTGCCTGCATTCATAAGGGTGGGGGAGTTGGGAAGGAACTCGAAACCGGTCATCATGGCGTAGAATTTATCGGCCAGGCCGCTCACGTCGGCCTTCTTGTCGAAATTTTTTTCGGCTGAAGCGATGGTGGTCGCCACCCGCCTGAACATGTCAACGGGGGTTTCGAGAATCTTCCCCTCCTTGTCCCGTTTCAAATACCGTTTTTCCAGGACGGTCTGCGCATTTTTCGAGAGGCCCGCGATTACCCCTTTCGCTTTAGCAGATTCCATAGGTTACGTTTCTCCTCACAAGTAAAATAATATTGCATTTTTAGCGCATTCTAATCTGAATCCCCATATTTTGTGGCACTGAATGAAATAAACCACAATATGTATGGCCTGTCAAGAGTAAATAAACTACCCCGCCGCAAGCAGCGGGGTATTGACTAGAACAAGGCAAGCTGATGATCTACGTGTAGCGCATGATAGGTTCTCCCCTGACTCTTCACGTAATTCCCTATCATGTTCTCGTTCC
>JAMXLF010000075.1 GCA_024281055.1 Geobacteraceae bacterium | reverse complement strand
AGGTTGCATGCCGGGGTGTGGGCAGGCCCCGTAAAACAGCCCACACGGCTACAAATGCCGACAATTATAACTACGCTGTAGCAGCTTAATAACCTGCTACCCGTCTGCCTGAGTTCTTCTCACGGGCGAGGGACAGACGTCAATTACGTGAGATAGTTCTCCGGAGCGCCTGCGGATGGAGAGCGAAATCTTAGCAGGATCGCGGTCCGAATATCCCGTCCGGCGGAGATGACGACCGCTAAACCTTTAAAGGCCGGAACACGCATGTAGACGCCTTCTGTGTATGATCTTCGGACGCGGGTTCGATTCCCGCCACCTCCACCATTTAAAGGTCTAATGAGGACCGGAGTAGTGCAAAGACCCCTGAGAAATCAGGGGTTTTTTGTTGCTAACTGTCCAATAGTGTGCTATAGGGTCTATCAAAATCCAATATTTGGGGGGGCATGTGAACGTGTGAAATACCCCCAAAAAAAAGAATTTTGGTGGAACCCGATAGTAGGGGTAGCTTTGGGGGGTGCGTAATAATGATTGCAAGGAAAATGGTTTATTAATCGGAACGATATAGCATCACTTATATGGATGGCACGCCTAGCCATCCAAATTTTTGTGAAATACTAAAACGGTCAAATCGTCTGCAAGAGGAGTCCCGGCAGGAACCATCGTCGTTATTCGATCCACCATCTCTCTGGCATTTGTTGCCCCTTCCAGGCGTGCGGCAATGGAGGCGTTGTCGAGAGCCAATTCCGGCAGGGCGTCGATCAATCCATCGCTGTACAAAACGAGGGTATCCCCCCTTTGAAATGTGCATCCCCCTTCCTCATATTTCTCGTGGGATGGGACCCCCAATGGAAGACCCCGCGGGAGGAGGTCTTCAACCCTCCCATCATGGCGGCGCAGGAAGGCATAGCCGTGGCCGCAGTCAACGTAGGTCATGAGGGACGCATTCACATTTAGCCGCGCCAAAAACAGCGTCACAAAGCTTTCGGAAACTTCCAGGTCGTGGTGCAGCGATTGCTCGGCCAGTTGAACGGCTATCGACGGTTGTACGCGCAGGGTTACCGCTCGCAGGGTGGCGCGTACGGTTGTCATGAGCATGGCTGCCGCCATTCCCTTGCCCATGACGTCACCGAATGTCAGGGTGACGATCCCCGGAATCGTCTCATACCAGTCGTAGAAGTCACCGCCAACCTGGCGGGCCGGCGTGCAATACGCGGCAATTTCAAAACCGGTCAACGACGGCGCATCCTGGGGAAGCAGCATTTTTTGCATCTCGGCCGCACAGTTTAATTCCGTCTGAAGCTGGCAGCGGCGCAGCTCGCTTTGATGCAACGCGTCTTCCGCCTCTTTTCGGCCATGCCGATCCGCCGAGTCCCGCAGTTCGCGTTCAATGGCGGGTACCAGCCGGGCGAGGTTGTCTTTCCTGACAAAATCGTGGGCTCCGGCCTTTAAGAGCGCCACAGCTTCCTCCTCGCCTATGGCACCCGAAACCACGATGAACGGCTGGTCTTTCCCCGCTCTCTGCCAGATCGCCAAAGCCCCCTCGACAGTGAAGTCTGGCATGTGGCAATCGGAAATCGCCACGTCCCAGTTTCCATCTGTCATCGCCCGCTCCATAGCCTCAGCGGTGTCGACCCGTTCCGAATATACCTCAACGCCTTCCTTGCGCAGGGCCCTGACCAACAAGAGCGCGTCCCGCTCGGAATCATCGATGATCAATACACGGAGAGGCGCGTTCATTTCGCCCGTCCCCCTTCCTTGTGTGGTGGCTCGTTGATGTTCAACCAGTAGCGCCCCAATTCAGCGATGGCCATGCCGAAATCGGAGAACACCACCGGCTTTCGTACATAGCTGTTAGCGCCCAGTTCATAGCCGGCAATGATATCCTTTTCTTCGTCCGAAGAGGTTAGGACAACTACCGGCAGCAGCCGTGTCCGCTCATTACTCCGGATCCGGCGCAGGACCTCAAGGCCATCGATCTTGGGGAGCTTGAGGTCCAGCAGAACCACCGCAGGGAGGTCGCCCACGTCACGGCCGGTGTAGTCGCCCGTTGCAAACAGATAATCCAGCGCTTCGGCACCGTCACGCGTGACCACTATTTCGTTGGCCAGATTGCATTTCTTGAGGGCCCGCAGCGTGAGGGCCTCATCCTTGGGGTTGTCCTCCACCAGGAGGATTGTTCGATTTTCCATCTTTAGTCTTTCCCGGTTAAGTCCGATAGGCTCCTAAAGTGAAGTGGAATGTGGCTCCTTCTCCTACCACCGCCTGGGCCCAAATGCGCCCGCCGTGGCGGTGTATAATCCGCTCGACCGTGGCCAGGCCGATGCCGATGCCTGGGAACTCGCTCGTCTTGTGCAGCCGGTGGAAGGGGAGGAAGAGCTTGTCGGCATAGGCCATGTCAAAGCCGGCGCCGTTGTCGCGGACGAAGTAAACAGTCTCCCCCTTCCGTTCCTCAACGCCGAACTCGATGCGAGCATCGGCCGTCTGGCTCGTGTATTTCCAGGCATTGCCCAGGAGGTTCTCCATGACGATCTTGAGCAGGCGGGGGTCGGCCCATGCCTCCGCGCCCGGCGCAATGTGAACGGTCACCTGCCGCTCGGGTTCCGACTTGCGTAGTTTCTCTGCCACGCTCGCTGCCATTGCCGATAGGTCAACCTGTTCCAGGGTCATTTCTCCGCGCGTGGACCGGGAGAGCTTCAAGAGACCGTCGATGAGGTCGCTCATCTCATGGCTCCCTTCCTTCAGGTAGCGCAGGTACGTTTTGCCCTCCTCATCAAGCTTGTCCCTGTATTCATCGAGAAGAGCCTCACTGAATCCGTCAATGGCGCGCAGTGGAGCCCGCAAGTCGTGGGAGACGGAGTACGCAAAGGCATCGAGCTCCCTGTTCGTGGCCTCCAATTGTGCCGTTCGCTCCTTCACCCGCTGCTCAAGGTCTCTGTTCAGTTCCCTTACTTCCTCTTCTCGCTGCCTGCGGGCAATCTCGACACGCGTGAAGGAGTAAACGTGAATTACAGAGATCAATACGAAGATCGCTGCTACTATCAGGAACTTCCCCTTGAGCCCCTCCAATCTTCTTTCATAAATGATTTTTTCTCTTCCACCACACCCCACAATCCAGTCCCAGGGCGCAAAATACTCCTGGTACGCAATGAATGTGTAAACAGGTTCTCCCGGGTTTTTCCAAATCTGACGAAAAATGTGTCCGGTATTATTGATGTTGTCCCAGGATTCTCGAACCGTATAGCGCCCTCTCACCTGATAATTCCACCAGTTTGCGCCCTCCATGTTGAACGGATGCATGGTGAGCGTGCCTCTGTCATGCTTATAGGAGAAAGCCCACACATACATGTAGTCATCTACCGACATCTTTGATTTTGATATATCCCTGTTGCCGTCCGCTTTCTTAGGCCCGTTAACATACGTACGAACGAGTTCCTGTGCTTCCGCAAGCGTTATTTCGCCGGCTTTGACCCTCGCGTCCATCATCGTCATGAAGCCGATGACGTCCTTCACTACCTTGGTGAACATTTCACCGCCGACGTCAAGCACCTGTTCCTTGGCTGACTCATAGGTAATGAAATAGGTTACGATCAATATGGCTGTGAGGGAGAAGAGCAGGGTCAGAACGAGACCGAGATGCGTCATCGAGCTTTTGAGGCTGGCCAGAATTTCAGGGATGCTGGATATTGAAAGTTTCTTTTTGCTACCCATGATAACTCATCCCTGTTCCTTGCGAGAAGAGAAGAGTCCAGTGGAAGTGTTCTACAGGGTGTTTTGCAAACCAGTCTTGCCCAAGGCTATTTACTCTACCTCATGCTGGCAATACTAGCACCCTTGGAGGTCTTGTCAAAAGGACACTCCGTTCTTTCCCCGGCCCAGTTGGCCAGGTGGAGTTGAACATGCGATAAAAAATCCCACCAGCCTTCGATGGGATTTAACGTTTGATGTGATTGCAATTTCTGCTATTGAACCTATCTAGGTGTACTCGCTCGGTGTAATCCCATGGGCCTTGCATTTTCGGTAGAAGGTTGCCCTCGATACGCCAAGCGCCTCACAGGAAAGGGCTATGTCCTTGTACTTTTCCAGTGTGGCCTTAATCAGATTCGCCTCGCGTTGCGAGATGTTTGAGTTGATCCTGTAATCGACGACGTTGGATTCGGCATCCAGCGCCGCAGTTTGACTCTCCTCCGCTTGAAAAGATGTCTTCTGAGCCCCCTTCTGGGAATATTTGATGTTCATCGGCAGGTCCTGGATGGAGATAACATCCCCCCCGCAAATCATGGCCGACTCAATGACGTTCCTTACCTCACGTCCGTTTCCGGGCCAGCTGTATCCGGTAAGCAGCTCCATCGCCTCAGGGGCAATGGCTGGGGGAGCCATGTCGTGCTTGCGGCATAACGATACCAGCGTGCGTTGAATGAGAATAGGTATGTCATCAGGCCGTTCTCTCAACGGTGGGATGTCGAACTTCGCAACACCGAGTCTATAGTACAGGTCAGCCCTGAAGTTACCTCGCTCAATCTCTTCGGACAACGATCGGTTTGTAGCAGCGACAATCCTACAGTCAGTGGAGATCTCCCTGTCGGAACCAACGCGTCTGAAGCGACCTGTCTCCAGTACTCGCAAGAGGGCTGCCTGAATGTCTAAAGGCATCTCTCCGATCTCGTCGAGGAAAAGAGTACCCCGGTTGGCACACTCGAAAAGTCCCAGTCTTCCCCGGGGATCGGCCCCGGTGAAGGCGCCCCGTTCATAGCCGAATAATTTGCTCTCGAAAAGCTCCTTACTGATGGCTCCACAGTTCACCGCTACGAAAGGACCCGAATTGCGCTTGCTCTGCATGTGTATGTAGTTGGCAATGATCTCCTTGCCCGTTCCGGTTTCTCCGATCAGCAATACATTGATATCGGATGGGATGACTTTTTTGACCCGCTCCATGATCAGTTTGAGATTCTCGTTAGTAGTTACAAACTCTCCATACGTGGCTACGCAACGAATTCTCGCTGTCTCAGCCGGCAATGAGATAGTCACTGGATTTTTCCGTTGAACAACCAGAAGAGAGCCGATTTCCATTTCGGTACCAGGGAAATAAATCTGCTGTACTTTTTTGGGTTCCTCTTTATTACCCTTGCTACCCAGGAACAAATCCCATTCGCCTGGATCAAGTCCTTCAGTGCACCTGACGACACGCCCCATTCGATCCAGAACTATTATTCCGTCATGGGGATAACGGGATGAATAGTCCGCGTAGCCATGGATCAGCTGCATGCGTTCCAATTCCAACTGCAGTCTCAATTCAGCCTTGATATGGCCAGAAAGCGAATAGGTCAGCCCAACCGCATCCTCTCTGTAGTCCTTGTCGAAGGTAGTGAAATCAACGACTCCGAGAATCTCGTCGGTGAAGGGGTCAAGGATCGGCGTTGCCGCACATGACCACTGGTGCCAACCTTCGCAGAAGTGTTCATTGGAGTAAACGTGGACGGCCTCCTTTTGGGCTATGGCAGTTCCGATACCGTTAGTGCCAGCTGACGACTCCAGCCAGCAGGCTCCTTCAACCAGGCCGGAATCTTCGGCCGCCCTCAAGCGCACGGACGGATCACCGATGACGTGCAGAATAATGCCCTTGCTGTCGGTCAGTATAAGGATACCCGGGACGCCGGCAAGAAGATTCGAGACCTTCTTCAGAATCGGCTCAGATTTCTCGATGATGAAACCGCTATGTGCAAGAACAGTTTCGTATTCATCCGAAGGGAGGATGAGGCCCTTGCGCATGCTTGGATCGACGCCGAGAGTTCTGCAGCGAGTCCAGTCCCGGACAAGCGTCTTTTCATAGGGATCGAGCTGTTCATCGGAGATGCGCCCGACTTCGAATTTGTCGCGAAGTTTATGGATCTTGCCGCGATCTTTCGGATAAGTGATGTACGGGTTTACAAGAGACATCGGCTGCCTCCTTCTAAAACTTAAACTCGTTTATTAGTGTTAGTTAAAACAATGTTTTTGTTTTCTATTTAAACTCTAGCACATCGAATGCAAAAAATACAACGCCATATAAAATTTTAAACAAACATCGTACCAATTTAAGAAATTGGCTCCTAAACCCATATCTGAAGCCCCCAGATCTCTCTCTGGGCTGGTGTTCTGGCTATCATTCCGCTCGTCTTTTCTCTCGCCATAGTGTGCTTTCGCCGCCGTTACATTCGTCTCAGACATGAGACGGTCTCAGTCTCAAGTCTTAGACAAAACAATGTTATATTAAAAAATAATAATACCTGTTGGGCTGTCGTGAAAACCATTTTTTACGCGCAAATCAAGGTTGTTTACGCTTTTAACATCGCAAAAATAGCCCTAAAAATCTAATGGCACGGCGATTGCTCAATAGGGCTTAAAGCAAAACAATGTTTGTTTGAAAAAACTAACAGTCTGGGAGCCAGCACAAATAAATATCAAAGGGAGGTGCAGAAAAGAAAGTTAACTACTGATAAATGGCGCAAACGGGAAGTTATCAACAACGAAGCAAATCATTCAGCAAGGAGGCAATTCATGCAAGTTCAACATTCGCCAGTGCAGGTAATGGGAATCGATGCCGGGGGCACGATGACCGACACGTTTTTCGTGCGCAAGGACGGAAGATTCGTCGTCGGAAAGGCACAGAGCAATCCGGAAGACGAATCGCTCGCCATCTTCAACTCCTCAGAGGATGCTCTTGCCCACTGGGGACGGAACGTGGATCAGGTGTATCCGGAGCTGCTGACCTGCGTCTATTCCGGCACTGCCATGCTGAACCGGGTGGTGCAAAGGCGGGGGATGGATGTCGGTTTGATCTGCAACAAGGGGTTCGAGCAGGTGCATTCGATGGGTCGTGCTATCCAGAGCTACCTCGGCTACGCGCTGGAGGATCGCATCCACCTCAACACGCATCGCTATGACGAACCCCTAGTGCCGTTGTCGCGAACCCGTGGCGTGACCGAACGGACCGATGTACAGGGCACGGTCGTCATCCCGCTTCGAGAACACGAGGTTCGTCAGGCTACCCGCGAACTGGTCGATGCCGGCGCAAAGGCGATCGTAATTTGCCTACTGCAATCCCACAAGAACGGTACGAACGAAAAACGTACCCGAGATATTTGCCGCTATGAGCTGTCAAAGATGGGTGTCGATATCCCGGTGTTCGCTTCAGTGGATTATTACCCTTCCCGCAAGGAGAGCCACCGGATGAATACCACCATATTGGAAGCCTATGCTGCGGAGCCTTCACGGAAGACACTCCAGAAAGTGAGCGACCGCTTCAAGAAGCATGGCTCTAAGTTCGACCTGCGGGTCATGGCTACCCATGGCGGCACCATATCGTGGAAGGCCAGGGAGCTGTCGCGCACCATCGTGTCCGGCCCCATCGGCGGGGTCATCGGGTCGAAACTCCTCGGCGAGGTGCTGGGGTACGAGAACATTGCCTGCTCGGATATCGGCGGCACCTCCTTCGACATGGCGCTCATCACCAAGGGCAACTTCTCCATCATCTCCGACCCAGACATGGCCCGGCTGGTTCTTTCGTTGCCGCTGGTGGCGATGGACTCAGTGGGGGCCGGCGCGGGGAGCTTCGTGCGCATCGATCCTTACAGCGGCGGCATCAAGCTGGGGCCGGACAGCGCGGGCTACCGTGTGGGAACCTGCTGGCCGGAAAGCGGCCTCGACACGGTGAGCGTCTCCGACTGTCACGTGGTGCTCGGCTACCTCAACCCGGAAAACTTCCTGGGGGGCGCGATCAAGCTGAACGTCGAGCGTGCGCGGCAGCATATCAAGGCGCAGATCGCCGACCCGCTGGGACTCTCGATCGAGGACGCGGCAGCCGGCGTCATCGAGCTTCTCGACTTGCAGTTGCGCGATTACCTGCGGGCCAACATCAGCGCCAAGGGGTACTCCGCGGCCGACTTCGTCTGCTTCTCTTACGGCGGCGCGGGCCCGGTCCACACCTATGGCTACACCGAGGGGGCCGGCTTCAAGGACGTTATCGTCCCGGCCTGGGCGGCAGGTTTTTCGGCTTTCGGGTGTGCCTGCGCTGATTTTGAGTATCGCTATGACAAGAGCGTGGATATCGCAGTACCGCAGCACGGTAGCGATGTAGACAAGGTGGCGGCCTGTAGAACAATCCAGACGGCCTGGGAGGAACTCGCGGCCAAGGTCGTTGAGGAGTTCGAGATAAACGGCTTCAAGCGTAATGAAGTAATCCTGCAGCCCGGTTTCCGTATGCAGTACATGGGCCAGTTGAACGATCTGGAAATCACCTCGCCGATAACCATGGCAGCTACTGCCAAGGATTGGGACCGCATGGTGGAGGCTTACGAAGAAACCTACGCGCGGGTATATGCCAGTTCGGCACGTTCGCCCGAGCTCGGCTTCTCAGTCACTGGTGCGATCATGCGTGGTCTCGTTCCGGTGCAGAAACCCACCCTTCCCGAAGATCCTGAAGAGGGACCTACCCCGCCGAAGGACGCATTCCTGGGCACCCGTAAATTCTATCGGCACAAGAAGTGGGTCGATGCCAAGCTCTGGAAGATGGAAGCTCTCAGGCCGGGTAATGAGATTACCGGCCCTGCCATCATCGAATCGGACGCCACTACCTTCGTGGTGCCGGAGGGTTTTGCCACCTACGTCGATAAACACCGCCTTTTCCATCTCAAAGAGGTAAAACAGCGGCCAACCCATCTCAGGGAAGTGAAATAACAAAAAGGAGACCAACATGAAAACTAACGCGAGCACATCGAAGAAGACGAAAGCCGCTGAAGAGCCCGTGGGCGGCCTGCTCGGAAATGGCCTTACCCTCAAGCAATATCGCGACGCCATCCAGGACCGCACCAAAACGACCGGGTTCTACAACGGCTTGGAGCGCCTTGACCTGCGCGAGAGCGATCCGATCCGCTACGAGAAGCTCTTTTCCAAGCTGCGCGGCGGGTTGGTCCATTCGCGTGAGACCGCCAAGAAGATCGCCGCAAGCCCGATCGTAGAGCAGGAAGGCGAACTCTGCTTCACCCTCTACAACGCTGCCGGCGACTGCGTGCTCACCTCTACCGGCATCATCATCCACGTCGGGACCATGGGGGCCGCGATCAAGTACATGATCGAGAACGACTGGGAGAGTAACCCCGGCATCAATCCCGGCGACATGTTCACCAACAACGACTGCTCGATCGGCAACGTGCACCCGTGCGACATCGCCACCATCGTCCCGATCTTCATACAGGGGAAACTGGTCGGCTGGGTCGGCGGAGTGACCCACGTCATCGATACTGGCTCGATCACCCCGGGCTCCATGTCGACGGGGCAGGTGCAGCGTTTCGGCGACGGCTTCATGATCACCTGCCGCAAGACCGGCGTGAACGACAAGCCGCTGCGCGACTGGCTGCACGAGAGCCAGCGGGCGGTGCGTACGCCGAAGTACTGGATCCTCGACGAGAAGACCCGCATCGCCGGCTGCCACATGATCCGCGCCCTGGTGGAGGAAGTGGTCGCCGAGGAGGGACTGGAGGCGTACGAGAAGTTCGCCTTCGAAGTGATCGAGGAAGGGCGTCGCGGCCTTCTGAGCCGCCTCAAGGCGATGACGATCCCCGGCAAGTACCGCAAGGCCGCCTTCGTGGACGTCCCCTATGCCCACTCCGACGTGCAGACCCCGAACGCCTTTGCCAAGATCGACACCATCATGCACCAGCCGGTCGAGATCGACATCCGCAAGGACGGCTCGTGGCGGCTCGACTTCGAAGGCTCGAGCCGTTGGGGCTGGCATTCCTACAACGCGCACCAGGTGGCCTTCACCAGCGGCATCTGGGTCATGATGACGCAGACCCTGGTGCCGACGCAGCGGATCAACGACGGCGCCTACTATGGCACCGAATTCCGGCTCCCGAAAGGGACCTGGATGAACCCGGACGACCGGCGCACCGGCCACGCCTACGCCTGGCACTTCCTGGTTTCGGGGTGGAGTGCCATGTGGCGCGCGCTTTCCCACAGCTATTTCAGCCGCGGCTACCTTGAGGAGGTCAACTCCGGCAACGCCAACACCTCCAACTGGCTGCAGGGCGGCGGCATCAACCAGGACGGCGAGATCCACGCCGTCAACAGCTTCGAGGCGAGTGCGTGCGGCACTGGTGCGGGAGCCATCAAGGATGGCCTGAACCACGCAGCGGCGATCTGGAACCCGGAAGGGGACATGGGCGACATCGAGATCTGGGAGATGGCGGAACCGCTCGTCTACCTGGGGCGCAGCGCCAAGTGCAACTCCGGCGGCTACGGCAAGTACCGCGGCGGCACCGGTTTCGAGACGCTGCGCATGGTTTGGAACGCCCAAGACTGGACCATGTTCTTCATGGGCAACGGCTACATGAACAGCGACTGGGGGATGATGGGCGGGTACCCGTCCGCCACCGGGTATCGCTTCGAGGCTCACAACACCGGGCTCAAGGAACGTATTACTTACGGTGACACGCTGCCGTTGGGGGCCGATCTCAACCCGGCCGACGCGGACTATGAAAATCACATCAATGTCAGAGCTAAGGTCAAGCGCGACAAGCAGTGCATGACCACTGAAGACTGCTATGAAAACTATGACCTTTACCTCAACTACCTACGCGGCGGCCCCGGCTTCGGCGACCCCCTCGAGCGGGAACCCGAGGCGATCGCGCGCGACCTCAACAACAACTTGCTGCTCCCCGAGTATGCCCGCAAGGTCCATGGCGCGGTCATCGAGCAGGACGACAAGGGTGTCTGGAGCGTCGATGTTAAGAAAACCATCGTCAACCGCGCGGAACAGCGCAAGGCGCGGCTTGCCAGGGCGCTGCCCACCCGCGAGTGGATGAAGAAAGAGCGTGACCGCATCCTGATCGGCCGTGCCATTACGGCGGTGAAGCAGATGTACGCCACTAGTTTCGCACTGTCACCGAAGTTCCTGGGAGAGTTCAAGACCTTCTGGAACCTCCCCGAGGACTGGACCCTCAACGAGGACGATCTGGACATCCCGACCTACGGGTCTAAGTACCGCGAGGATCTGTCAAAGCTGCCGGACGTCCATACCGTGGTGCTGGTGGAAGAATAGAACGACGGCCAACATATCAATCACCGACAGATGCAGGCGGTGAATCGACGAAAGGAGAGACATCATGTCGACCTATACCAAACAACAGGTAAAGAACCTGACCGAAGGAAAACTCGACTGGGACACGACGACGCGGATGCTGTCCATGCCCAAGGACAACGAACGTTTCAGCATTTACCTGGAAGTTCTGCAGGCCAAGGTGCCATGGAAAGACAAGATCGTGCTGCCACTGGGGCCACATCTGTATATCGTCCAGTCGGCCAAAACCAAGCAGTGGTTGACCAAGTGCGACTGTGGCCACGAGTTTGGCGACTACCGTGAAAACTGGAAACTTAACGCCGCCATTTATGTACGCGATAACCCGGAGACAATGCGTGATGTATATCCGACGCTTATGGCTCCCGATACCGACTGGCAGGTCTACCGTGAGTATTACTGTCCAGAGTGCGGAGTAATGCTCGACGTTGAGGCGCCGACACCTTGGTACCCGGTGATTCATGATTTCGAGCCGGACATCGAGGCCTTCTACACCGAGTGGGTCAATCTGCCGGTGCCGGAGCGTGCCGACTAGAGCGGAACGGGCCGGGCAGAAATGCCCGGCCCGTTACTGAAGTCCCACGTTAATCGCTGCCGCGCCCGAATGGCCTGAAACATTCCTGGTGGCATGGATAGAACCTTTTGCAAGGAGAACAGGTATGAAAGTCCGAAATTCAATAGAAGAGGCCATTCTGGATATTCCCGACGGCGCAACCATCATGGTTGGGGGCTTTGGTCTCGTCGGAATACCCGAAAAGCTGATCGAAGGGCTCCTGAGAAAGGGGACCAAAGACCTGACGATCATTTCCAATAACTGCGGAATCGACGACTACGCCCTTGGCACCCTTTTGACCACCAGGCAGATACGGAAGATGATCGCCTCGTACGTTGGTGAGAACAGGGAGTTTGAACGACAATTCCTGGCCGGTGAACTGGAACTGGAGTTTGTCCCGCAGGGTACGCTCGCGGAGAGGATCAGGGCAGGAGGCGCCGGCATTCCGGCATTCTACACTCCAGCCGGCGTGGGTACAGAGCTTACCAAGGGGAAGGAGGCGCGGACCTTTGGCGGTAAAGAGTATGTTCTCGAAACCGCGCTGACTGCGGACTTTTCCTTAGTTAAGGCATGGAAGGGGGACAAGGCGGGCAACCTCATCTACAACAAGACGTCATGCAATTTCAATCCGATGATGGCGGCCGCCGGCAAGGTGACCGTTGCCGAAGTGGAGGAACTGCTGGAAGTCGGAGCACTTGATCCCAACTTCATCCACACCCCGGGAGTTTACGTGCAGAGGATCATTCAATGCTCGGGTTATGAAAAGAAAATCGAACGGAGAACGGTTCGCTCCTAGGGAGGATACAACGATGTCTTTGACAAGAGAACAGATTGCGCAACGCGCCGCGCAGGAAATTGAAGACGGCTTTTATGTGAACCTCGGTATCGGCATTCCCACCCTTATCCCGAATTACATACCCAAGGACAAGCACGTGGTTTTACAGTCCGAAAACGGCTTGCTCGGGATTGGACCCTATCCGACGGAAGAGGAAATAGACCCGGAACTGATCAATGCGGGGAAAGAGACGATCACGATGATCCCGGGTTCCTGCCTTTTCTGCAGTGCGGAATCGTTTGCCATGATCCGCGGTGGCCATATAGACCTATCCATACTGGGTGGGATGGAAGTTTCGGCGGAAGGGGATCTGGCCAATTGGGTGGTACCGGGCAAGATGGTGAAAGGACCGGGGGGCGCAATGGATCTGGTACATGGGGCAAAACGACTCGTGGTGATCATGGAGCATTGCAACAAGAACGGTCAGCCGAAAATAGCGAAAAACTGTACGCTCCCCCTGACGGGTAAAGGAGTGGTGCACCGCATCATCACGGACATGGCCGTCATCGATGTCACCGAAAACGGATTGGAGCTGAAGGAAATCGCCCCCGGATTAACGGTAGAGTGCGTGTTGCAGGCAACGGGAACCGAATTGCATGTCGCTCCAGAATTGAAGCTCATCGAAGTTTAGAAATCTCGGAAACAGTTTGTAACTCAACGTCGTATCGCACACTCGATTCCATACGAGGAGAGAGGTAGGAAATGCGCAGCGTATCGGTCATAGGTATTGGCGAAACCAGGATGGGCAGATTTCCGGAACGGTCACTGAGAGACTTGATCCTGGAGGCAGGTGGAAAGGCCATCGATGACGCCGGAATCGGAAGAGAGGACATCAAAGCTCTCTTTATGAGCAACTTCAATGCCCAGTTCCTCTGCGGCCAGGGACATATCGGACCTTTGGCTTCCGAAGTTCTGAGCTTGGGCACTATCCCCGCGATCCGGGTCGAAGGTGCGTGCGCCTCGGGTAGTCTGGCTTTCAGGCAGGCTTTGATCGCCGTGGCATCGGGCTTGTACGATGTCGTGCTGGTCGGCGGCGTGGAGAAGATGACCCATCAGGCGACCGAGACCGTAACAGCCGGGATTGCCAGTGCCTCGGATGTTGAACTGGAGGCTGGCCTTGGCGCGACGTTTCCGTCGATCTTCGCCATGATCGCCAACCGGTATTTCCACGAGCACGGTAACGTCCGGGACGAGATGGCGATGTGTGCGGTACAAAACCACGAGAACGCTCTGCTCAATCCTGATGCACAGTTGCAGAAGAGAATCACCGTAGATCAGGTCAGAAATGGGGCGCCGATAGCATCTCCTCTGACAATTTTCGATTGCTCGCTGGTCTCGGATGGGGCCGCATTCGTGGTACTCGCCGCGACCGACGTGGCAAAGGCGGTTTCCCAGAAGCGCATCGTGGAGGTGGTCGGCTGCGGACAGGCCGGGGACACCTTGACCATAGCCTCCAAAAGGAGCCTGACGACATTCGATGCCACTGTGAACGCCGCCAGGCAGGCGTATGCCATGGCGGGGATCAAGCCTTCTGCTGTCAACTTTGCCGAGGTGCACGACTGTTTCACCATCACCCAGATTATAAACATCGAGGACCTGGGTTTCTTCGAAAAGGGGAGGGGGGCGCTTGCCGTAGCGCAAGGAAAGACCGCCGCGGACGGGGTACTTCCCATCAATGTCAGCGGTGGACTCAAGGCGAAGGGACACCCCATCGGGGCAACCGGTTTGAGCCAAATCTACGAGGTGGTGACCCAACTGCGGGGAGAGGGCGGTGCACGGCAGCTGGGGAACGCGGAAATCGGCTTGACCCACAACATAGGTGGCACTGCGGCCACCTGCGTTGTGAGCATCTTCCGAGGGAGGTAGGAAATGAGCAGGCGCGGCACCATATATACCTATTCGATCATTCATAGCGGTACGGACAGTTTCAAAGACAAGACGCCATACGTGGTCGCCCTGGTGGAAGAAGATCGGCGGATAAGGCTTGCTCGTGTCGAAGGGTATACCGAAGAAACCCAGGTAAACATCGGAATGGAAGTGGAGTATTTGGCAGCAGATGAAAGGGATAACCCCATTTTTAGGTTCATAGAGGATCAGTAATACCGGCTCTAGATCAATCTATCCAAAGATGCAATAGAACTCGAATGAGGGTTGAATTCCAACGAATTGTAGTCTGGAAAGGGAGCGTTCATGCAAAAGACCACATGGGTCATCAGTAAAAATACATTGGCAGCATTTACGGCGATCATTTTCGTCTTTCTCGCATTTTCGTCGCGTGTCGAAGCTTCAAATATCCCTCTGGCTGTGATAGGACCGCACGAGTATGCACTTCCCGTAAACTACGAACCCTTCAACGCGGTCGCTCAGTATGCATTCGTGCAGACTGACAACATGGCCTTCGACAGCACGGGCAAGAGGGTTGCCGGACCCGGTACCTTCACCGCGGTCGGTTTCACGAAGTACGTGCGGTTCTTTACCTTCAAGTCACTCCCGGATGTCGGTTTTGCCTGGGAATTTCTGGAGCCGGAGATCAGCATCCAGGGACCTCACGTCTCCGCAACCGGCCTGGGAGACCCATTGACCGGTCTGGCCGTCTGGATGAAGCCGAGCAAGAACAGCACATTGGGGGTACAGAGTTTTCTGTCGATTCCCGTTGGCAACGACGCAGTGTCCGACAAGACGTGGGGGAGTCTTACGACCATTGTCGGTGATGTGCAACTGGGGGACCTCGATATTGACGGCCAGGTCGGCGCGATCTTCAAGTCGACCCGACACCAGAGTGGCACCAACGATGTCAATCCGGGTAGCACCTTCCACGCAAACCTGCGGGCTGGCTATCGCGTGCATGAGTACCTGGAACCGTTCCTCGCGGTTGACTACCAGACTACAGGGACTTCGACGGATGATGTGACCAGGATGGATATCGCCAATTCTGCCAGTAGTGAATTGACTGCTGGTGGCGGGCTGATGATCCATTTCACGAATCCGATGAGTCTTACCATGAGGTATGATTATGGCATCGAAGGCAAGAATACTCCGGTAACCAACGCGTTTTACTTCAAGATTGCGTATGTCTGGTGATGCAGGAAACACTAGAGGAGATAGGAAAATGAAAATACTTGGCATTGTGATCTGGGGCTTGATGATGACGATTATGGCATACGCGCCGGCGGTTGCCCAACCCACAAAACAGCAACAGGAGTTGCGGGGGGAAGTAGACACGAAATCGGGGAAGAAGGTACGACTTTTTCATAGCGGCACCCAGGATGTGAGAAAGACTATTTGCGTGGGAGACGTGATCCCGGTTTACCGGGAGGTCTATGCCTACGGCGCCATCAAAAGAACCGAAGTCGGCAAGATAAAGGTGCTGTCGTACCTTGGAGAGCACTACATCGAGGCTGAAATTGTTGCAGGCAAAATCAGGCTTGGCGATGTGGCCCAGAAGGAATCGGCAGCCTGTCTCGTGCATCCGGCGCCGGATGAGGAATGAACGCCGATTGAAAAAAGGAGAAGATGATGCGTGAAGGGACCACATTGAACATTGTCCTGCTCGGACCTCCGGGTGCCGGTAAAGGGACCCAAGCAAAAATGCTGACGAATCGCTACGGTATCCCCCAGATATCGACGGGTGAAATCCTCCGATGTGCCGTCAAGGAACAGACTCCTTTGGGAATCAAGGCCAAAGAATTGATGGAGAAGGGTGTCCTGGTTTCTGACGAGATCGTGATCGGCATCGTCGAGGAACGGCTGGCAGAGCCTGATTGCGAAAAAGGCTTCATCCTTGACGGCTTCCCCCGGACGATTAAGCAGGCCGACGAGTTGAAAAAGATGCTCCGGGTCTGCGGCAAGGCGATCAATCACGTGATTTCCATCGACGTCAATCGGGAAGAGTTGCTGGAAAGGATTACCGGCCGTCTTACCTGCCGGAGTTGCGGGAAGGGGTTCCATGCTGTCTTTGGTCCTTCGAAAGCGGGTGACCGTTGTGACGGCTGCGACGGGGAACTTTACCAGCGGGACGACGACAAGGAAGAGACAATGGAGAGGCGTCTAGACGTCTACGAGCGGCAAACGGAACCCCTTGTTGCTTATTACGCGGAAGAGTCTCTGCTCAGGACAATCAATGGCAGTGGCTCGATCGACGATATTCAGAGAATGCTCCTCGAAACTCTCGAGAGAGGGCACGCGTGACGCATCCGTCCTTCCCTGGCAATACTCCTTTCTTTCTGCAGTTCAGGGGCAGGTCGACGGGCCTGCCTCGCTTCTTTGTACTGCCTGGGCAGCACGGAAACTGTCATGGCGCTTTGCGCCATGTGGCCGTAGAACGGAGAAACTATGCTGACAAAGATAAGCCACATAGGGATTGCGGTTCGTACTCTGGACGAAGCGATCCCCTTCTACCAAGAGACCCTCTCAATGACCTTCAAGGGGATAGAGGAGGTCGGCGAATACAAGGTCAGGGTGGCCTTTTTCCAGATCGGCGAGTCAAAGATCGAGCTCCTGGAACCGACGTCGAAAGAGAGTTTTCTTGTTGAATTTCTTGATAAGAACGGGCCGGGCATCCATCACATTGCATACGAGGTGGAGGATGTTGAGGCTGCCATCAAGAAGCTTGAAGCATCCGGCGCGAGGATGATCGATAAAATCCCGCGCCCAGGGGCACACGGGGCAAGGGTTGCCTTTATCCAGCCGGAGAGCAGCCAGGGAGCATTGACCGAACTTTGCCAGATGAGGCCTCCATTTTAGGGGGTCTCTCTTGAGCAGCGTGATTGGGTTCACACTGTGGCTGTTGAATTTTATCTTGGGAGCGTGTGATGAATATTCACGAGTATCAGGCAAAGGGGATATTGAGGGAGTTCGGCGTGCCGGTCCCGGATGGACACGTCTGTTATAACGGCGCCAGCGCCCGGGAGTGGGCCAAGCGCCTGGGAGACGGCCCCTGGGTGGTGAAGGCTCAGATACATGCCGGAGGACGGGGGAAGGGCGGCGGGGTGAAAATCGCCACTAGTCCGGAGGAGGTGCGCACCACCTCCCGGGACATGCTCGGCATGACCCTGCGTACCCACCAAACCGGCCCCGATGGCAAAGTCGTCACTCGCGTCCTGGTGGAAAAAGGCTGCAAGATTGCCCGTGAGCTGTACGTCAGTCTCCTCGTTGATCGGACCACCTCCCGCGTGACGGTTATTGCCTCCACCGAAGGTGGTATGGACATCGAGGAGGTGGCAGCTGCTAGCCCAGGCAAGATCTTCCGGGAGGCGGTGGATCCCCTGGTCGGCCTGACCGCCTTCCAGTGCCGCAAACTCGCCTTCAGCCTGGGGCTGACCGGAAAGCTGACCGGCAAGGCGGTGAGCCTGTTCCAGGGGCTTTACACTACCTTCATCGCCTGCGACTGCTCCTTGCTGGAGATAAACCCCCTCGTGGTGACCACGGAGAGCGAACTCCTGGCCTTGGATGCCAAGTTTGGCTTCGATGATAACGCAGTGTTCCGCCATCCAATGATTGCGGATCTCAGGGACTACGACGAAGAAGACCCCAATGAAGTGGAGGCCTCCCAGCACGACCTCTCTTACATATCGCTTTCCGGCAACATCGGCTGCTTGGTGAATGGCGCTGGCCTGGCCATGGCTACCATGGACATCATCAAGCACTACGGCGGCGACCCGGCCAACTTTCTCGATGTTGGGGGCGGGGCGACCATCGAGAGGGTTACCGAGGCCTTCAAGATCATCCTTTCCGACCGGAACGTCAAAGGAATCCTGGTAAACATCTTCGGCGGCATCATGAAGTGTGACGTGATCGCTAACGGGGTCATCGAGGCCGCCCGGCAGGTGTCTCTCAAGGTCCCCCTCGTCGTGCGCCTGGAAGGTACCAACGTAGAAAAGGGGAAGCAGCTCCTGGCCGACAGCGGCCTCAACATCGTGGCAGCCGACGGCATGGCTGACGCAGCGCAGAAAATCGTCCGGGCTGTGGCAGCCTGCTAAAGGAGAGCGAGCACGATGAGCATTCTTATCAATTGCGATACCAAAGTCATTACCCAGGGGATCACCGGCGCTACCGGCCTCTTCCATGCCCAAGGGGCACGAGATTACGGCACCCGGATGGCCGGTGGCGTTACCCCTGGCAAGGGGGGGACGACAATTGACGGTTTTCCCGTGTTCGACACGGTCAAGGAGGCGGTGCACAAGACCGGCGCCACCGCATCGGTCATTTATGTCCCGCCGCCCTTCGCCGCGGATGCCATCATGGAGGCGGTGGATGCCGGGATCGAGCTGGTCTGCTGCATCACCGAGGGGATCCCGGTGCTGGACATGGTGAAGGTCAAACAGTACATGGCCGACAAGGGCACCCGCCTGGTGGGTCCCAACTGCCCCGGTGTCATTACCCCCGGCCAGTGCAAGATCGGCATCATGCCTGGCTACATCCACAAACCGGGGAAGGTGGGGGTTGTCTCTCGAAGCGGAACCCTGACCTACGAGGCGGTTTGGCAGCTTACCGGCTATGGCCTCGGCCAGTCAACTTGCGTTGGCATCGGCGGTGACCCGGTCAACGGCACCAGTCATCTCGACTGTCTGGAGATGTTTGAGGCGGACCCGGAGACTGAGGCGGTGATAATGATCGGCGAGATCGGCGGCAATTCCGAGGAAGAAGCGGCATACTTCGTCAGGGACTGTATGACCAAGCCCGTGGCTGCCTATATCGCTGGTCGCACCGCTCCGCCGGGCAAAAGAATGGGGCATGCCGGTGCAATCATCTCCGGAGGCAAGGGGACGGCGGCGGGGAAGGTGGCTGTTCTCGAGGATTGTGGCATAAGCGTGGCAGCCAGCCCGGCCGAGATGGCGCAGGCGCTCTTGAAGATTTACAAGCCAAACTAGAGGACGCTTCACGGAGGCATTAAGAGGTTTACGCCAAAAAACCATTAGCGATCCATATGAACTCGCACATCACCTGCGCAATATTGCTGAGCTGGGATACGCCGTTGACGATGAAGAACTCGACGTCGGCGTCAAATGTGTCGGTGCACCTATCAGGGACTGTACGAGGCAAGTCGTCGGTGCGGTGACTATATCCGGCCCATCCATGCGTCTGATTGGCGTATGAATCATGAACTAATACCGCTTATCAAGAAAGCCACCGGGGAAATTTCCCTAAGACTTGGGTATCAACCGCGTGGTCGGGGAGAACTCTGTGATTGGCCTATTTATGATTGCCGTTAGCGCGGGAGTTGTTGGCTCCATGCTCGGGCTTGGCGGCGGCATCATTATCGTGCCTTCCCTAACTCTGTTGTTTGGCGTGCCGATGCGCACAGCGGTAGCGGCGTCGACAGTATCCATCATCGCCACATCGACGGGAGCGGCGGTTACGTATCTGCAGGACAGACTGACGAATACAAGGGTGGCCATGTGGCTTGAAATGGGAAGTGCCACCGGAGCGGTCACGGGGGCGATGATAGCCGGGTTCCTTAATCTCTTCGGGTTGAATTCCCCGCCGCTTGCGGCGTAAAATGTTTGGATGAGCGAGTACATCCATAAAAGCCACAACGTAACGGTGTTGCTGTACCATTTGGTTTTTCCTGCAAAATACAGGCGC
>JAMXLF010000074.1 GCA_024281055.1 Geobacteraceae bacterium | reverse complement strand
CGTAAGGCGTAAGGCGTAAGGCGTAAGGCGTAAGGCGTAAGGCGTAAGGCGTAAGGCGTAAGGCGTAAGGCGTAAGGCGTAAGGCGTAAGGCGTAAGGCGTAAGGCGTAAGGCGTAAGGCGTAACGGCTTTTTCTCCTCACCCCTCACCCCTCACTCCTTACGATCTATCCACAGAAGGGAAACATTCATGACCGAAGAAAAGAAACTTCTTAAGAGACCCCGCGGCAAGGTCCGCCTCGTTGCTGGCAAGTGCATCGCCTGCGGCGCCCGCTGCCAGAGTGTCTGCCCGGTGAACGGCATCGAGATGAGCGAGGCGGGCGAGCCGCAGATAGTGCTCGATAAGTGCATCGGCTGCGTGAAGTGCGTGAAGGCCTGCCCGGGGAGCGCCCTGGAGGTGTTCTACACTCCTGAGGAGCTTGCCGACCTCGCCGAGCTGGAGCGGCAGGGGAGCCTTCCCACCGAAGAGATCGACGAGGAGGAGAAGAAGCGCCGGGAGTACGTGGCCGGTTTTCGCGGGGTCTGGGTCTTTGTCGAGCAGACCGAGGGGGAGGCGGCGCGTGTCTCCTGGGAGCTCATGGGCGCCGGGGGTGAACTGGCCCGGGCGCTGGGGGTTGAGCTCTGTGCCGTGGTCATCGGCAACGGGGTCGAGCACCTCTGCCGCGAGGCCTTCGGTTACGGCGCCACCAAAGCCTACCTCATGGACCACCCGGTCTATGAGCACTATCGCACCGAGCCGTACCTGGATGCCTGCTGTCACCTGATCGACCGGTACAAGCCGGAGATCGTCCTCATGGGGGCGAGCGGGATGGGACGCGACCTGGCGGGCGCGGTCGCCACCCGGCTGAAGACCGGGCTCACCGCCGACTGCACCGGCCTCGCCATCGACGACAAGCGCAACCTCATGCAGACCCGTCCAGCCTTCGGCGGCAACATCATGGCCACCATCATGTGCGACCGGTTCCGTCCCCAGATGGCCACCGTCCGTCCCCAAGTGATGCCGCTGCCGGAGAAGAGCGACGGGGCGAGCGGCGCGATCGTCCGCGAAACCCATACCCCGAGCGAGGCGGATATCTTCACCAAGGTCCTCAAGATCATCACCGACAAGAAGGGGAAGGATGCCGTCGACATCGCCGGGGCCGAATTCATCGTCTCCGGGGGGCGCGGCCTCATGGCCCGGGAGAATTTCGCCATGCTTCAGGAGCTGGCCGACGAGCTCGGCGGCGTGATCGGCGGCTCGCGCAGCGCCGTCGACGCGGGCTGGCTTCCCCCCGAGCGGCAGGTGGGGCAGACCGGAAAGACCGTCCGGCCGAAGGTCTACATCGCCTGCGGCATATCGGGCGCCATCCAGCACCTGGTGGGGATGCAGGATTCGGACACCATCATCGCCATCAACCGCGACCGGGAGGCCCCCATATTCGAGGTGGCCACCTACGGCATCGTCGGCGACCTGTTCCAGGTGGTGCCGGCCATTACGGACAAATTGCGGAAAGCGAAGCGATCACAATCCAAATGTTGAAGTATGAATTATGAATTATGAATTGCCCGGCAAACCAGAGTTATTAACTCAAAACTCAAAATTAATAACTCAAAACTGAGGTTATAATGACACCCAACCCAGCCATATTTACCCCACTGTTCATAGCCTCCATCGCCTTCTTCGCCTGGAGCTGCCAGCGGCGCCTGGCCCTGGTTGCGCTCGGGAAGCCTGAAAACCGGTTCGACAACATCGGGACCCGGCTCAAGAATACGCTCGTCGTCGCCTTCGGCCAGAAACGGGTGACGGCCCGCCCCTTCGGCCTTAACCATGCCGTTATCTTCTGGGCCTTCCTGGTCCTCGTCCTCGCCAATGGCGAGTTCCTGGTGAGCGGGGTGTTTCCCGGGTTTTCCCTGGCGTTCCTCCCCACTCCCCTGCACCACGGCCTGCTCTTCGCCTTCGACCTGGTCTCGCTCCTGGCGCTTGCGGGTGTCGGCATGGCCGGGGCTCGAAGGCTCCTGTTCAAGCCCTCCTACCTGGACAGCCGGTACGTGCGGGCGAAGAGCTTCGAGGCGTTCCTCATTCTCGGTTTCATCGGCCTTCTCATGCTCGCTTACTTCGGGCTGCACGGGGCCACAATAGCCCTCGGCAACGATGAGAGTGCCGCGTGGATGCCGGTTTCCAGCTTCGTGGCGCGACTGCTCGCTCCTCACCCCTCACTCCTCACTCCTCTTGCCGGTTCTTTCTGGTGGCTCCACGCCCTCGTGCTCCTCGCCTTCATTTGCTTTCTCCCCCACAGCAAGCATATGCACATCCTGACCGCCATCCCCAACTGCTTCTTCGCGAGCATCGAGAAGCCCAATACCCAGCCGCGCGAAGAGTTTGCGGAGGGAAAGGGTTACGGGACCGGCGAGGTGCGCGAGCTCACCTGGAAGGACCTGCTCGACTCTTTTTCCTGCACCGAGTGCGGCCGCTGCCAGGATGCCTGCCCGGCCGCCGCAACCGGCAAGCCCCTCAACCCGCGTCAGGTGGTCCACGCCATCAAGACCAACCTCCTGGCCAATGCCCCCCTCCTGAAAAAGGGGGCAGCCAACGGGAAGGGCAACTCTTCGGCGCTCCCCCTGATCGGCGAAGAAGGGGAGGGGACGAACACGGAGGAAGCCATCTGGTCCTGCACCACCTGTGGCGCCTGCCTCGCTGCCTGCCCGGTCATGATCGAGCAGATGCCGAAGATCGTCGGCATGCGCCGCCACCTGGTGGAGATGGAGGCCCGTTTTCCCGAGGAGCTCCTCAACCTCTTCGAGAACATGGAGGGGCGGAGCAACCCGTGGGGGATTGCTCCCGCCGAACGGAGCAAGTGGTGCTCCCAACTGGAGGTGCGGCCGTTCGTCCAGGGGGAGACCGACTACCTTTTCTTCGTGGGGTGTGCCGGCGCGTTCGATCCCCGCAGCAAGCAGGTCACCGTGGCCCTTGCCACTATCCTCGATGCGGCCGGAGTTTCCTGGGGGATCCTCGGGAAGGACGAGAAGTGCTGCGGCGACAGCCTGCGCCGGCTCGGCAACGAGTTCGTCTTCGACCGGATGGCCAGGGACAATGTCCGCCTGTTCCGGGAGCGGGGGGTAACCAGGATCATTACCCAGTGCCCCCACTGCTTCTCCACCCTCAGGAACGACTACCGCCAGTACGGGCTGGAGGTCGACGTCATCCACCACACGGAGCTGATCCGGCAGCTCCTGGAGGAAGGGAAGCTTGCCCTGAACCGGCAGGTGGCCGACCTCGGCACCATCCTCTTTCACGATTCCTGCTATCTCGGTCGACACAACGACGTCTACCAGGCCCCGCGGGAGGTCCTCGGCACAGTGACCGGCAGCGCTCCGGCCGAATTCGGGCGCACTATGGACAATTCCTTCTGCTGCGGCGCGGGCGGAGGTCGCATGTGGCTGGAAGAGCTCACGGGAACGCGAATCAACCGGGAACGGGTCGGCGAGGCGTTGCGGGCCGAGGCGGACACGGTCTGCGTCGCCTGCCCCTACTGCATGACCATGTTCGAGGATGGCCTCAAGGATGAGAAGAGTAGTGATGTGAGGGTGAGGGATATTGCCGAGATAGTGGCAGAAGGGTTGAAGATAAGAAGGCGGCATCAAAAATCGTGACTTATCGAATGAAATACGGACGCGGCTGGTGACGCAACCTGGTTCGGGACGCGAAACGTCTGACTCGTAGGGGCGAGGCGGTGCCTCGCCCGATCTTGCCTCGCCCGTCCTGGCATTACAACCGGGCGACCCGCCGGGTCGCCCCTACAATTCGAAAGGTGCAGCCAATGTTTGAAGTGCTCAGCAATGAAATCCTGGCGCCGAACCTCCACCGGATGGTGGTGATGGCGCCGCGTATCGCATCGGCCCGCAAGCCGGGGCAGTTCGTCATCGTTCGTGCCGACCGGGGGGAGGAGCGGATTCCCCTGACCATCGGCGACGCGGATCAGGCAGCAGGAACCGTCTCCCTCTTCATTCAGGCGATCGGCGCCTCCACCCAACGGATCGTCTCTACTCCCGCGGGGGGGCATCTGCGCGACGTGGCCGGGCCCCTCGGGATGCCCACCCATATCGGGCAATGGGGACGGGTGGCCTGCCTCGGCGGTGGCGTCGGCACGGCAGTTCTCTACCCCCTGGCCAGGGCGCTGGCCGAGGCGGGGAACCGGGTGACCACCATCATCGGCGGCCGCTCCGACCGGTACATCATCCTGGCCGACGAGCTGGCGGCCTTTTCCGAGCGGCTCCTCGTTACGACCGAGGACGGGAGCCTGGGGCGGCAGGGGTTCGTCACCCTGGAGCTGGCGAAGCTGATCGCCGACCCGGAGCATCGCCCCTCTGCCGTCTTCGCCATCGGCCCGGTGCCGATGATGAAGGCGGTGGCGGAGCTTACCCGGCCCCACGGCATCGAGACCGTGGTCAGTCTCAACCCGATCATGATCGATGGGACCGGCATGTGCGGCGGCTGCCGCGTGGTGATCGGCGGTGAGGCGAAATTCGCCTGCGTGGACGGCCCGGAGTTCGACGGCCACCAGGTGGACTTCGACAGTCTGAAGGACCGGCTCACCATGTACCAGGGCCACGAGGAGCGCGCCCGCCATGCCGCCACCGACTGCCGGCTCAAGGAGGTGGCCAATGGCTAACGATCTCACGATCCAGGAGCGGCTCGCCATCGGGCGGGTGCACATGCCCGAGCTCGCCCCTGAAATCCGGAGCCGGAATTTCGAGGAGGTCAACCGGGGTCTCGGCCGGGAAGAGGCGGTCCGGGAGGCCAGGCGCTGTATCCAGTGCAAGCACCGCCCCTGCGTGGACGGCTGCCCGGTGGGGGTTTCCATTCCGGAGTTCCTCGACGCCCTGGCCGCCGAAAATCTTCCCGAGGCCGCCCGGATCCTCCAGGGGGACAATGCCTTGCCGGCGGTTTGCGGCCGGGTCTGCCCCCAGGAGAGCCAGTGCGAGGCGAAGTGCGTGCGGGGTGTGAAGGGGGAGCCGGTCGCCATCGGCTACCTTGAGCGCTTCGTGGCCGACTGGGCCATGGGGAACGCGGCGGAGCTCCCGAAGTCCGCTCTTCCCCCTGCCAGCGGCAAAAGGGTGGCGGTCGTCGGCTGCGGTCCTGCCGGTCTTACCGCGGCCGGTGAGCTTGCCCGCCAGGGCCACGCCGTCACCATTTTCGAGGCGCTCCATGACACGGGCGGGGTGCTCCGTTACGGCATCCCCGAGTTCCGCCTTCCCAAGGAGATCATCGATGTGGAGGTCGCCCGGCTTCTCGACGTGGGGGTGACCATCGAGTGCAACGTCATCGTCGGCAAGACCATGACCATTCACCAGCTGCGCGACCAGTTCGACGCGCTCTTCATCGCCAACGGCGCGGGGCTGCCGACCATGCTCAACATCCCGGGGGAAAACCTGAAGGGGGTCTACTCGGCCAACGAGTTTC
This sequence comes from Geobacteraceae bacterium, assembly GCA_024281055.1. Taxonomy (GTDB): domain Bacteria; phylum Desulfobacterota; class Desulfuromonadia; order Geobacterales; family Geobacteraceae; genus JAMXLF01. The sequence continues at coordinate 3,300 of JAMXLF010000074.1, read as the reverse complement.
TCACCCGGGTGAACCTGATGGAGGCGGGGCGCAATCCCGACTCGGCCACGCCCATCATTCAGGGGCGCCAGGTTGCCGTCATCGGCGGCGGGAATACCGCCATGGACTGCGTCCGCACCGCCCGGCGGCTCGGCGCGGAACGGGCGCTGATCGTCTACCGGCGCAGCGAGGCGGAAATGCCCGCCCGGGTCGAGGAGATCAAGCACACCAAAGAGGAAGGGGTGGAGTTTGCCATGCTGACCGCTCCCCTCGAGATAGTCGGCGACTGGGAAGGGTGGGTGACGGCCCTGCGCTGCCAGAAAATGGAGCTGGGGCCGCCGGACGAATCGGGACGCAGAAAGCCGATTGCCGTGGCCGGCTCGGAGTACGACATCCCGGTCGGGGTGGTGGTGAACGCCGTCGGCACCAGGGCCAACCCGCTCCTCACCGCCACCGCCCCTGACCTGGAGCTGAACCAGTGGGGGAACATCGCTGTCGATGCCGGCGGCGCCACCAGCATTGCCGGAGCCTTTGCCGGGGGCGACATCGTCCGCGGCGGCGCCACGGTCATCCTCGCCATGGGGGACGGCAAACGGGCCGCCGCGGCCATCAACGGCTACCTTGGGGGCGAGGCGTGAAGGAGAAAACGGTGGAAGAGTCCCGATCATTTCCTGACGCGACTTCGTGCAGGACGCGCCACGTCTATGGAGAAGTGTACAAGTGTCTGGCGGCTGACGGGTGCCGTTGCCCCCATGCCCTTGCGTTTGCCTTCAGCTACTACTGCAGGCACCCCGACGGCCGCACACTGCATGTCGTGGCCGGGTGGTATCTGCCGGACGTGATAGCCGTTACCGCCTGAATACACGGAAAAATGAGGGGAAAAAGGGCCGGGCGCTTTACCAGGGAAAGCAGCCCGGCCTTTTTCGTTCCGGCATTCTTCCTGTCGTGCGCGATTTTGCTATACTCTTGAGTGACGGGAAGAAGTGCGAAGTCGGGGGATGCGGGAATGAAGCTGGCCATAGCGGGCGCTGGGATGACGGGGGCGTACCTGTACCGGCTCCTGAAAAACGCAGGCTGCGAGGCTCATCTCTACGATCGGGAGAACGGCACCGGGTGCGGCCTCAAACCCTGCGCCTGGGGAACGTCCGCGGGCTTCGTCGAGCTGGTGGCAGAGGCGGGGCTCGACGCGGAAGCATATATCCTGCGGCGCCTCGGTCACGTGCTGATCGACGACGTCCGGATCGCGGCGGACCTCATCACCTTCGACAAACCGCGGCTCGTCCGGGACCTTATCGAGGATGCGGAGATCCGTTCCGCGCCGCTGCCGGTGGGGAGCTATGACCGGGTGATCGACGCGACCGGCGTTGCCCGGGCGCTCCTCCCCCCCATTGCGGACGACATCATCCTGGGATGCTGCCAGTACCTCGTCGAGACGGAAGAGCCGCTCGAAAACCGGATCAGGCTCGGCAGCATCGGCTACGCCTGGTGCTTTCCCCTGTCCGGCAACCGCTATCACATCGGTTGCGGCAGTCTGGTTGCGGAACCAGGGAAGATTCTTGAAGAGCTCGGCTGGCTGGCACACAGCTCGCCGCGGCATGACCCAAAAACCCTCTGCGGTTGTGCCGGAACTATCCGCGTGACGGGTCCCCACCATTCCCTGCCCTTCGTCGGCGATGGGTGTGCGGAAGGTATTTGGGGGGTCGGCGAAGCCATCGGCTGCGTGGCGCCGCTGGCTGGGGACGGCATCGTTCCCGGGATGCGCAGCGTGCAAATGCTTCTGGACGCATGGGACAGTCCAATACAGTACCGGGAGTCGCTCCTCGACGAATTCCGCTGGATGAGGAATGAGCGTGGCGTCATCGACCGGTTGCGCTCGGGGAAACGGGTCGGGCTCCGGGAGGCGCGGGTCCTGAGGACAAATTCGAGGATGATGGGGATGCGGGTGGGGCTGAGGGATGCCGTTACCCTTCTGCGCAATCTGCGTTAATAGATATGGCTATTTGCAATCCAGGGTTGAAATTCCATTGTATCGTTTATGGCAGGATCATTTTTTGTTGTGCCCTTGACATGACAAAATTCTCATCTACATTTTTGATAAATTGATCAGTTGTTTTAGTTGGCACGAACTTTTTAGCGGGAATCCGCTGAGTAAACTCCTGTCATTTCCATCACTTCCACTCGAAAGCGAGGCGTCCATGCTCTCTTCCAAGTATAAGAAGTTCAGGACGGCGGTAAAAAGAAAACTCGCTCTTTTCAAGAAGGGGAAAAGGATAACCGAGGAACAACTGGATCAGTTCACTGAAAGCCTCATGGCTGACAGGTCCTTTGATGTGGACGGCAAAATATACTGCCGTGACGGTTTTGCTTTCATTAACAAAATCGAAAGCGGAGTGTTCCAGATAGTGGCATTTCAGATCAACTCTTTCGGCAAGGGCATTTTCAGCGATTCCATCACCAGGTATGTCACCCCCATCCTTCTAAAGGTAAAATTACACAGCAAGCACCAGATCATGCGCCAAGACGTCAGGGATTCCCTGCTGTCCATAGAGGAATATTATCTCGGCAAGCTCTACTGCGGCAGCAAGGGCCCCCTGTGCACCAGGGACAAATTCAACGACTTTTGCCAGAAATTATTCAAGACCCCCGACAACTCGCCCATCACTGTTCACCAACTCCTCTACGACCTGATAAACGCCAATTACCTCTGCCACCACATTGCCGAAACTACGGCCTATGCCATCGGTGCCCTCCACAAATACTATCTCCGCAATGACGACATATGCTTCATGTCTTCAGGCTCTTCCCTGAACGAAGCCAGGAGGCTCCTTCAAATCGATATCATCTCGGACTTTTCCGGGAGTAAAATCGCCAACCGATTCAAGGTTCCCAACTACGCGAAAATCACGGAGGGGGATAGCGAGGTTGCAGAGGAATACAATGTGCTGGAATGGGAGGTCTCCATCGATGGACAGACAGAGAAGTTCCTGCTTCCATCAGGGTATCAGAAGGCCCAGCTCAGAAAATATTCCAACAGCGTCAATGTGGTTACCACCCAGCACATGATCGACTTCATACTCCAGGACTATTTCAAGCTGATCAATGTCTATGTCACAACGAGCACCTATCAGACGCTGGAATATCTCTCGCGGGCAATGGTGGCCAGACGGGAGAAGCGTATGGATGAGTTTTCTGCCTATATGAAAACGGCCACCTTTTGCATGGGATATTTTCCCGAAAGGGACCTTGATAGTGTGCTCAACAAAAAGATCGAACAATTCCCGGAATTCAGGAAGGAGTTCTTCTATTCGACGTTCTTTCGCC
>JAMXLF010000073.1 GCA_024281055.1 Geobacteraceae bacterium | reverse complement strand
CGACGTTGGACGGTGCGTGGTTCCACAGCGGCGCAGGAACGCTGCCGTTCGGCAGGGCGTTGTGCGGGGTGTGGCAGAACACGCAGACCCTCTGGAACTGGTCCTGCTGGTAGCTGCCGTTCTTGCCCAGGTAGGTAATGTCGTGCCAGGACTCGTTCACACCTGTCTGGGGACCGGACCCGGCAAACGAAATACCCGCGGTCGTTGCGACAATGGCTGCGACAGCCAGTGCGCATGCTAGTTTTCTCAGCTTCATTCTTCCTCCTTTCTTTGAACATTGGGGATCGTGGGATCCCGTTCCGGCACCAACGTGCCTTTTGCTTGCCCTCAACGAAAGTTGTGAGGGGTACTGCGCTACCGATGAACATGCTTCCGTTGATTCCCTCCTTTCCGCCCCCCAAATGTGCCTGATTCTAGGAAGCAATGTGAGACTTTCTCCATAGTTAATTTAATTCAAATATTATAGTTAAGCAATTTAGATGCCATGGCCGTGACCCTTTTTTGCCTTTACCTAGCTTTACATTGTATTATTAGTATATTAAGTATTGACATTTTAAATAGGATGCTTCCACACGATGCAGATTCTGAATATCTGATACGACCGATCAAGTCATCTAGCTAAAACGCGTTGCCATTTAGCTGATGTTAATCCACTGCAACTCATTGAGCGGAGTATGGTTTGTCATCCGCCGTGGACTGGCCGCTCACGAGAAATACAACATCCTGAAACAGGAACACTTGATGGGGATTAGCACATGGAAAGCAATGTCGACAATAGGGATAAACTTTGAGTGAAAAAAACCAGGATGGCTATCGACGGATATGTGGTTGGTGAGGCATGGTGAAAGGGACATGAAGTGGGGATTTATGAATATAATCTAGCGTGCGTCTTTCATTATTCGATCCACTTGCTCTAGACAATAAAAAGAGGAGCTACATCATCGACATAGCTCCTCTTGTATCAACGTAACAATATTAGATTGTTAGTACGTGGTCGGGACCGACTTCACACTGTTTACATAACATACCGTTATCGTGAAGTTTGGCAGGGCTGCGTTTTGGCACATACCCCCATTTGTACCCCCACGATCTAAAGGCTACCCTTTTTTTGCCGGATTGAACGCTCAATCATATACCGTTTTTTTCGTGAAGGCATGATAAAGAGACACCCCGGAGACACCCCGGAAATAAGAGCCATGAAAGCAGCGCCTATGTATTTACTTTGCTCTAGACAAATAAACGTCCCGCAGTACGCCAGCACGCCCATAATCGAGATAATGTGATGGAGGCGCTTTTGTTCAAACTTATTCATACCCCTCCCTGACCATTCCGGGGGAATAATTATCCTTCAAAATCGCATAAAGTAAAGGTATTATAAGTCGCTACTGGTGCGGTATTAATAGGGGGAGACTATGTTTTTCAGCCTATCCAGGATAAAAGCTATCGGCCCATGGCTTCACGAGGCCCGTCATGCCTTTATGTGTGCTGCAGTCATAATAGTGTCCCTGTATATTGCGCTTCGTCCGCATACGGGAGAGCCCACTATCCGCCTCACCGGTCTTGCCCTCCAAATACTTGGCATTCTCACTGTTGCCTGGGGTATAAGCGAGACGAGGGCACTGTTTGGCCACCCCTCTCTCGCATCGAAGGTAAAAGGCTGGATTGGCAGATTTCCTCTACTAAAGCGTGAAACGCGTCTGGAAATTAACGGGACCTTTAGTGCAGTCGGCGATTTGGAAGCCACTGCGTATCATTACGTCAAGGTGGGAGATAACCCCACTGTCGAGTCGCTGCGCGATGCCTTGGAAAAGAACGTGATCATGATCCATGAAAGTATCTGCCAAGTTCAGACGAATACGAGAACTGAATTGAGAAAGGCAGCCCAAGCGTTGAAGCATGAAGAAGAATCAAGACGCATTGAAGAAAAAGCAATTCGTGACATGCTGGAAGCCACAGGGACCGGCGGTTTTCATATTTCCGCTATCGGCGCAGCATGGCTTTTCTTCGGGGCGATTCTTGGGACTGCCTCCGCGGAGATCGCGGCTCTTCTCAGGTAGACTACGCACGCCGATGAAATGGGGGGTGCCCAGGCACCCCCTCTTGTCCATGAAGAGAGACCTCCTTTGTCAAATTATAGAGTTTCCCTCTAAGGCAACAATGGCTGGAGATTTCCCGGAAATGTTGAACCGGACGTTCGGTGAATCGAAGTCAGGCTTCCAGTCGAAACCCATATGGATTGCAGCTGCAATAAAGGCTCCGTTGCTCACGTAAGAATCGTCTCGATCGATCTTTCTCGCCCAGGCCTCCACCATGTGCTTCAGCCTATAACTACTAATGGATGTGTTGATTGTTTTCCTCGGTTTGCAGCCCTGCAGCCATTCACAGCAAAGGCTAAATTCTCGGTAGCCCGAATGGGCAAATGAATCACGTTGGTCATGATAAATGGCCTTGTTCTCTGCTGCGGTCTTTTTTCGATCGATATGGTAACTGCATCGGATTCCGGAGTCGATCAGATAGGGCTCTTTTTCAATGGCGTTCAAGAAATCCTGCTCTGTAGGCTGTACCCACTCTGCCGCCTTTTTTTTCACCACCTGATCATACCAGCCTGGGAGATACCGGCCACCGTTTCGCCCGACTCTCTTGGTAAACTGGGGATGCTCCCCTGACCAAGTGCAGAGACCTTCGAACGCGGGAGTTTGGTAGAAAGCGGTGTCTTGTTCCGGGAAGCGGCCCTGGGGTATCCCGAATGCACCTGTGACCCTGACGACCTCACTTTCAGTGAATCCCGTAAGGCGGATCTTCGTCTGCCACTTGTCGCCGTATTTCGCGATGTAGTATCCAGCCGGCTTCCCTTCTTCACCATCGTCAAGTTGGATAATTGAACATACCCCAATTGCAACCGAGCCCTCTTCCCCGGCAATATGTGGCCCTTCACTGGTGAGAATGCCATTAAGCTGCAAACCGGCTATCGTGGTTGAGTAAAATTTGTTTGAGGCAGCCATATAAGCGGGGGCATCGTTATTCAGCTTCCAGAGGGAATTTTCAAAATCCGTTACAAGTCTCTTATTGCCCCATCTTCCTTGTAAAGCGGCGAAGGTTTTCACTGCTCTGCCATATCCTGTGAAAAACCGATCAAGCTCCTTTTGTAAGACACGTTGCGTTACTGGATCGGTAAGAATGCTTAAGCCGTGGTCCGCAGTATCACTGATACCGCTCGTATTGACCGTAAGCATGTAGTATTGCGTTTGCTGGCTTTCGAATCGAAGTACTTGTGGTTCGGCATCGCCGAAAACCTTGTCGCCTGAAAGGAGTTGCGCCACCACAGAAAAGGCCTCTTTAGGAAACACAAAATTGAGGCTGATGCTCAACGGATCGCACTCAATGCGCAGCGAGGTCATGGAGACATCAAGAAAGGACTCACAGTAAGTATCGCCGGTTTGTTGACCACGAGGTTCTATGCGCAGCGGGAGCCTTCGCGGGGCCAAGTGGCCGCGCATAGCCTTACCGTTTTCGATTCTAGAAGGATCGGCAATGACTTGCAGGTTATGCCTGGCGGCGGTGCTGACGATCAACGGCAGGGCTGTCCTTTTGATGTAACCGTCAACCTCAGCGTTGTGATCGTCATCCAGTATGTTCTTTTTCAGCTTGGCGCGATAGGTATTCCAATCTCGTTCACGCTCAAGTCTTGATAAGAAATTCAGGCATTCACCAAGACTTATGTCTGGCAACTGTGGCTGGAGAATTGATTGAAGGTGTTTGGCTTTTTTCTTTGCTTCAACAATAAGAGGGGAATCTGACGGGGAAACGGACATAGCTATACCTCCCAAAAAGATGGTTGCCGTCCGGTATTTCGTGAGCTCGCATTGACGAACCGAACAGCCCTTTTTGGAAGTTAGCTGTCGTTCGATTTAGATGAGAAAAACTTGGCTTGCTTGCGGGTGCGATGTGCTTTACCACGGCGTTGACGCCTGCGAGCGGCAGGACTCCGCTTAGCCCTTTTTTATCAAATAAATAAAAACGCCTCGAAAGTCAACACATAATCTTAGTCGCTCTTGTTCAAAGTTATTTTGAACAGCACCAGTGGCGCTTTTCCCATTGACAAGCAAATGATTCACCGCTAATCTTCCTTTATCCAAACACACGGGGTTGCCGCTCCCCTGAAGCGGTTGTTTTATTTCAAGGACACGAGCACACAAGTTCTTGAAAGTCAGGCACGATCTACAGTGAGCGTGTCAGGATGCGCCCTAACCGCAAGGCGGGCGGGGACCCGTGTGTCCTGGATAGTCCTGGCACGCTTTTTCGTGCCGCAAATCCAAACACACGGGAGGTAGTCATGCAAACGCTGAGACTGGTGAGGGTGGGGAGGATCTGTGAGGATGCGCCGAGGTACACGAGCTCGCTTACGGTGTACGACGGATTCCGGAACATGATGAAGCTGGACCGGGAACATTTTGTGGTGCTGCATGTGGACGGTAAGAATCGCATCATTGCCAAGGAAACCATTTCCATTGGCAGCCTTAACCAGACCATCATTCATCCGCGCGAGGTTTTCAAGGCGGCAGTACATAACAATAGCGCTGGACTGATCCTGCTGCACAATCATCCGACCGGTGACCCGACTCCTTCCAGAGAAGACCGTGAGATAACCAGGCGCCTGGAGGAGGCGGGGGAGATTATCGGGATAAGGGTGATTGATCATATCATTATCGGCAGCTCTTCATACTACAGCATGACAGATAAGGGTTTAACGAGGGTGCCAAAGGATTATGAGGAGTGGATGCGGAAATTCGAAGAAGCTAAGCAGCCGGTGAAAGCAAAGGCGCGCAAGAAAACGACGACACGGCAACGGCAGGCAGCAACCGCATGAAACTTGACCCTGCTGATATCCAGTCGATAGCACAGACAGTGGCAAAGCTGGTGGTGCCGGAGGTAGTGGAGCAGTTGCGGCCGTACCTAGAGCGCAGGCAAATACCAGGAGACGTTGAGACAATCCGCGAGGTCATTCGTGAGGAGCTGCGAGATTCTATTAAGCCTTCAGCGCCGCCCCTTGACCCGCTCAAGCTGGCTGCCCTGACCGAAGAGGAACGCAAGAAGGCGACAAAGGCGCTGGCGCTGGAGTTAAAACGGCAAGGGAAACTCTACCGGAAGGGTTGCGAACCAAAGGTAAAAAGGGGAAAGAGACAGTGAGGAACATCCCTGACGTGACGCCGGAGTTGGAGAAGGCCCGGTCCTGGATAGCGGCGCTTCCGTCGACACGGGAAGCGGTAAAACTCCTGAAGCTGGTCAAGGCTCCCCAGGCGCCGGGGGTGCCAGCAGTTCTGGCGCTTCTGCAGTGGGCGGTGGAGGACGCGGCACCGCATTACCATCTGGACACGACACAGGCGCAACCAGTTCTTGACGAGCTCCTCTATCTGACCATGCAGGGGAAACCCCGGGTTGCGGTGAAAATTCTCCTTAACCTGGATGACCCGTGCACTGAGGTCCCGCCGGAGCTCCTGGCGACAACTCCGAAGGACGCGACGGAGCAGATCATAAGCCTAGCGAACCAGGCAAGAGCGATGTGATATTCCATATTCCATTTGTAAGAGCAACTGCAGCGGATTGATCAGTCAGCAAAAAGTTTATTGATATGGGGGTGCGGCTTCATCGCGCCCCTTTTGCTATTTGGAGGGACGTAAAAAAGTGCTTGTTATAAAATTTATGTTGCGATAAGTAACGGACTATCTGGGATAATCATTGCAGAATGTGGATAATTGAGGACGTAAAAAATGCTTGTTTTCAGATTTATGTTGCGCTACGGTCGCCGACAATCATGGATAATCATTGCAGATAGGGGATAAAGATGGAAAATAAAAAGTGGCAAGACTGCAGCGATAAGGAAAAAACCCTGGCCGTAATAGGCATTGCCGAGATAGTGGGCACCGGCTATACCGGCCCGCTTGATATCCGCTCGTACAACGGCGGAATACTGTCTACCACCCCGGCGATGCCTCCAGCACTGAACCGCCGGAACTGTCGAGAGGTGTCAAAGAAACTGGCACCGCTGATCCCTCAGGAAGGTCGTAGGGATGTAAGAATATGGCTGAACCGAGGCCTCCCCAACCCCAAATAACCTCATAAGCGGTTGACTGCCCGCCCCTGGCGCCATCCATAGGACGCGCTGGACTCGTCGCGGTCAACCATAACTCCTTGCTCCCCGTGCATCCCCCGCTACCATGTAGACGGGCGCGGACATCCCACGACGGCGCAGGCGTCACGAGTTGGACTAACACCAACCGTGCGCGCTTGCGCCGTTTTTTTGTCGCCGCGCACAAGACAAGGAGCTACGAATGCCAAAAACCATCGAATCCCTTCCCCCTCTTCAGCGCGGTAGGCTTGTGCGACCTAAAATCGCTCAGCAATACCTCGGTATCAGCAATTCCCAGTTTTACGACTTGATACGGCGAAAACTTTTACCACCTATGCGCAAACTGGGACCGCGCACGAGCGCCATGCTGTCGGACGATCTCATGGAAGTCATCCAGAACGGAATCAAGAAGGAGGTGCAGGCATGAGATTACTTGACGACGTGAGACATGATGATCAGCAGATTGACGAGACCCGCGCAGCCCTCATCGCTTGGCAACAGGCCGCACCGGGCCGGATTGCCGAGCTGGAACACGCCGTGGCGGGTAAGCTGATCGACATTGCAAAAGGGACCCTTCAGGAGAAAGACCTCGACGGCTCGATCATGGAGGTCGTCCGCCTGCGGATGATGCTCGACGGCCCAACCGCCCTGGCCTTGCGGCAGCTCGACGCGGACAAGGCCCAATTGCAAATTCTCTTGCAGCGTGGTGCCCAGCACGTCCAGGCGCGACGCGAGCGGGTGCAGTTCGCCCAGATGGTCAACCGCGCAATTATGATGCGGGACTTGTCCACGGACGACCGTGCCGCCCTGATGCGCCTTGCCCAAACGGATGACAACAAGCGTCTTGTCGACGAGCTCTTCGAAGGGCTGCGACGTTTCAAGGCTTCGGGCGCGCCGATGCGCATGCCGCCGTTGCCCATCCCGACCGACGAGGAGCCGATCTGGGTTTAACAAATTCAAGCAAGGAGGACTTCAGACATGCGAAAAGATATAGGAAAAGGTATCACGCGTAATGCTTACGTCGTCGGGGAAAACGGCCCCGAAATCTTCGTTCCAGATCGCAGCGGCAAAATTGTTCCCAACCCGGCCACCAGACTGAGGCTTGCCGGTCGGCGGGAGTTGGGCGGCCCTGTCGATCCGATCCGCCCGATCGGCGCCGGGACCGCCACGGTTGATGGTCAGAGCGTCGACTATCAGGACATCGGCGTGAAGGGCAAGGACCCGCTACTGGCGACCTATGACCCCTCACGGGGAAGCGACGGTCAGACTTCAACGCCTCCCCCCATCGGGGGTGTCAGTGGAGACCAGACGACGGCACTTCCCTCAACCTCCGCTGCGCTCGCATCCGTTCCCCCCATCGGAGGCGCTACTGACAAAGGGACCGGCGGTGCCACGACAGGGGGAACGGACATCGATCTGGCGACGGTCCCCCCTATCAGCGCTTCAGCCCTGCCGGCAAACGACACGCCCGTGGATGCGTTCAGCCAGGCGGCAAAGGGAGGACTGGCCACAGCCCCTGACGTTCCCCCCATCGGCATGACCACCACGAGCGGCACACCGTACAATCCGGTCAAGGACGCGACGGGACCCCTCACGGGCGCCATGGCGTCCATGCGGGACCCGGCGGATGCGGTCCGCGCCAAGTTCGGCTTTCTTCCCACTGACTACTATCAGAACCCGGCCAAGTACCAGGACATGCTGGCAGGCTCGGCGGTCGACCTCACCGGCCAGGCGCACCTCCTGACTGCCCAGGACACCGGAGAGTACCAACGGGGGCTGATCCCCATCGAGGCCCTGAAGGCTCAGGGGGTGGCTGCGCTCACTGCTGCCGAGACCAATAAGGCTTTAGCGGACGCAACACAGGCAAACGCCCATGCGAAATATTTCAATCTGAAGGCGGACCCGAACTCGCCGCTCTACGAGGGGAACGAGAACAACACCGCCGAGATCAAGAACCTGGAGTATTACTCCAAGGTCCTTGGGATCCCGAAGAAGGATCTGGCGAACCACGTCCTCCAAGGGAAGATACAGCCGTCAGAGCTCGCAGCCAGAATTTACACCGATATGAAGAAGAACGCTCTCCCGGACGCAGACGGAAACCTCCCCTCCGATGATGAACTGGCGGAGAGAGCGAAGAGCACCGCGCAGAAGTTCTACGATTGGGGGGCAAGCCAGGGGGGAGTTGGCGCCGGCTTGCCCGTGGCACGCGACATCTCTTCGTTGCGTAAGAAATTTGCGGGTACCTCCTCCGGCCTTAACATTCCCCTCATCGGTCAGGTTGGTGGCACCGACTACGAGTACCTCGTGGGAAGCGCCCTGCAGAACGGCTGGACCCCCGACGAGATACTGCGGGCGGCTCAGGGGACACCGGGGGAGAAGGCTGTTGCGAAGCTTGTTGCCAACATCCAGAACGTTCCGCCGATCGGGTCGACCGGCGCCGGAAGCGCTCAGCCGACGTCCAGCTCTTACCCGCCTCCAGGTCCCATAACCGCGGCGGTCGGCAAGCGTCCACCTCTTTCCTCCTTCATGCGGATGTCGCCGGCTGGCAAACCACCGACGACAGCAGAGGAATACCTCGCTAAGAAGTTTCAACGATAGGAGGGGTGCACCGTGAGACATGAAGAATTCAGAACGACAGACATTGAATTGAGCGCGGCCATCATGACCGCGTTGAATCAGAAACCCTTGGAGATCGTCCCGGGCCGGGAGTTGGTTGAATTCGTTTTCCCCCCGAGTGAAACAGTTGAGGAAGTAGCCCTGAAATATGCCGCCGGCCGGTTGTTGCAGGAGGTCCGGCGGCTGGCGGCAAACCGCTCCTGGCTGTATCGCCGGGCTCGCGAGGTTGCCCGCACGGGCCAGGGGGTGCGGCCGTGACGATCATCGAAAAGTTTTCAGACGCCATGCGGGAGGCCGGCGTCGAGCCCCCCAGCGAGATCTTCGCCGACGGGGTTCTGCGCCGGTTCTCCTGCAGCTGCAAGCCCAAACGTAACCAGAACGGCTGGTACCTGCTCCATGGCGACGAGCCGGCCAACGGCGTTTTTGCCTGTCACAAGCACCTGCAGGAGCCGGTCAGCTGGTGCGCTAAAGAGTACAAGAGGCTCACGCCGGAAGAGAAAGCCCGGTTCACTGCCAATATGGAGACGGCGAAGCGGCAGCGGGAAGCGGAACGGAAACGCATCCATGCGGAATGCCGTAAATGGTGCATCGATACCTGGAGGGGTGCGAAGGATGCCAGCAACGACCATTCCTATCTGAAGAAAAAGGGGGCCAACGCCTACGGCCTGAAACTTCTGCGGGAGTCGCTCCTCGTCCCGGTGAAGGACATGGACGGGGCGCTGCACGGCTTGCAGTTCATCAGTCCGGACGGATCCAAGAAATTCAAGACCGGCACGAACAAGACCGGGCATTTCCACACGATCGGCAAGGCGAAGGACAAGACCGTCGTCATCGCCGAGGGATATGCCACCGCGTCGACCATTCACCAGGCAACCGGCCACTGCGTGCTTGTGGCCTTCGACAGCGGCAACCTCAAGGCGGTGGCCGAGGCGGTGCGGGCGCGGCGGCCGGAACATCGAATAGTGATCGCGGCCGATAACGACCAGTGGACAGACGGAAACCCCGGGATAACCAAGGCGAGCGAATCGGCCCAGGCCGTCAACGGACTCCTCGCCGTTCCCGTGTTCCAGGACACGAGCAGCCAGCCGACCGATTTCAACGACCTCGCCGTCCTGGAATCGCTGGACCGGGTGCGGGAGCTCATCGAGACGGCGGCCATACTGGAAGCGCCCCCGTCAGCCACGGTGCCGACGGTAAAATCTGTCGGCGCGCCCGAAACGAAGCTGGGGAAGGACTCAGCCGATGATCAGGTAGTGCCGGGGAGGCCGTGGCCGGAGCCGCTTCTTTTCGGGGAGATCGACACCCCGGAGATACCTGCGGACCTCCTGCCGGGGTGGCTGGGGGAGTACTGCAAGGCGGTTGCCACCACGACCCAGACCCCACCGGGGCTCTCCGTCATGTTCGCCCTGGCCACGGTTGCCACCTGTCTTCAAAAACGGTTCGAGGTATGCCCCTATCCCGATTACATCGAACCGTGCAACCTCTGGACAGTCACGGCCCTCGATCCCGGCAACCGAAAAACGGCAGTCCGGCAGGCCTTCACCGGCCCGCTGATGGATTGGGAGCACGAAGAGTCCTCTAGGCTGAAACCGGAGATCAAGAGAGTCCGACATCAGCGCGAAATCAATCAGAAGACCATCGAGCAGATCAAGGCCCGGGCTGCCAAGGCGGAAACCACGCCGACCGGACGTGAAGAGCTCTTACGGGAAATTCTTGACATCGAGGCGGCAACACCTGACGAAATGATTCCCCCGCGCCTCTGGGTGGATGATGTCACCCCCGAGAGGCTCCAGACCCTGCTTTTTGACCACGGGGGACGCATGGCCCTCTTGTCCGATGAAGGAGGTATCTTTGAGGTCATGGCGGGGCTGTACAGCGGCGGCAAGGCGAATCTGAATGTTTTTCTGCAAGCACACGCAGGCGCGCCAATCCGGGTTGACCGACAGGGGCGCTCGGTAGTGATTAACCGGCCAGCGCTTACCTTCGGCCTCATGGTTCAGCCTGGCATCATCGGCGACCTCGGCAGCGGCAGCAAGGCCCGATTCCGGAGTAACGGCCTCCTTGCCCGCTTTCTTTACTGCCTTCCGAAATCCACCGTGGGCACCCGGGACGTAACCCAGCGGATCACCACCCCGGAAACGGTAAAGATGGCATTCCGTGATGGGATTGCGAGTCGTCTGGCCATCGGTCCAGCGACTGACGAGCGGGGACAGGACCGGCCGCGGTTGCTGACTCTGACCCCGAAAGCGTTGCAGGCATGGTCCCAATTCTCCCAGTACGTCGAGGACCGTCAGGGACCAGACGGAGAGTTTTACAGTTTCCAGGACTGGACGAGCAAGCTTCCCGGCGCCGCCATACGGATTGCTGGATTGCTCCATGTGGTGGAACATGGTGAAGCGGTTTCCGATATCAGCGATTCAACCATCGAGCGGGCTCTTGACTTGTGCGACCTGCTGATCAGCCATGCCCGGGCCGCGTTCGACATGATGGGAAGCGAGCCGGCGCAGAATGACGCGCGGATTGTGCTCAGGTGGATTATCGCCCGCGGCCAACCGTCATTCCGGCAGAACGAGGCAATAAAGGAAAATCGCCAGTTCCGGACCATCGAACGCCTCGACCAGGCGTTGAAGATCCTCACCGGCAGACACATTATCAGCGAGCCGTACAAGCGGCAGACCGGCGGCCGGCCGTCGATTCTGTACGCGGTAAATCCTGGTGTGTTCCCTTCTGCCAGGTCAACGGAACCATGATGAACGAAAAGGGGGCGGTTCATAGCCACCCCCTTTTTGTACCTTTCGTACCTTTTGTACCATCTCCGGGAGACGGAATACTCCCGGAGAGATGGCTTTTGTACCACCTTTCAGTTTCTTTTGTCCCGCGGCATGGTACAAAAGAAGCCCCCAAAAAACAGCAGGTTGCAAGCGTAAAACCCCTTTTGTACCTTTTATGCCTTTTGTACCCTGGTCTAGTACCGGAAGGAGAAAATAATAATGGGATGGAGAGACGAAAGAGAAACGGTGCTGCGGTCACAGCCTCCGGCGCCCCGCCAGAATAACCTTGAAGACGCTGGCCCCCCTTTCGATAAACCGCACTGGCGCGGCGAGATCGACAACCTGGTCAGCGAGTTCGGGCGGCTCGATCCTGGCGGCGGGTGCTGGGAGTGGGTAAAGGTGAACCTTGCCGACAAATGGCGGGAGCTTATGACGGCCATGATCGAGATCGACGCGGCCTTTCTGGAGCGGTGCGCGGGCAAGCTTCAAGAGGTAATCGACCGGGCAAGACGGTTGTACCGTGAGTGTGTAAACTCCTGGAAGGTGGCCGGGGAAAAGTAACATTCAGTCAGGCAAAAATGCCATATTTTGCAACGTATTTTTAGCTAGTTACAAGGCTGATTCGCGTGAAATATATAGATATTTTGAAAATAATAATTATTATTAAATACAACAAAAGCCATAAAATGTCAGAAAAGTCAGGAAGTTTTGCTAAGTTTTGATAGGAAAAGAAAACGGGCGAATTGGGGCGAATATGTTGGAGACATTCGGCGACGCTCATTGCAGCGTCGATGCATCGCTATGGCGGAACGATCGGCGAGATTCTACGTCATGCAGCAAAACCGGGACCTGCCCGAAGAATCCCCGGCTCAGTATATGATTTCCTGACCTACAGATAGGGTACAAAAGGTACGGAAGGTACAAAAGCCCCCCCCTCGCTCTCATCTCACATGCTGCATGGTACAAAAGGTATAAAAGGTACAAAAGCCCCTTACTCTGCTTTCCTCATCGGTATCACCTTCGCCCCGCCCTTCAGCCCGTCTAGGTAATCGCTCCAGGTCTGCATCATCTTCCGTCGTTCGGCAAGGTGCGCCGTCCGGTTGTAGGCCCGGCCGTTCGGGTCTTTCACTGCGTGGCTGAGTTGATGCTCAACGAAGTCAGGCCGGACCTGGAGCACCTCATCAAGGATCGTGCGCGCCATGGCCCGGAAACCATGCCCGGTGATCTCCGACTTTTCAAAGCCGAGGCGACGGAGCCCGGCATTGACGGCATTCTCGCTCATGCAGCGCAGCGGGGACCTGTGACAGGGGAAAACATACTTGCCGGTGCCCGTGAGAGGATGCAGGGCCTTAAAGATTTCCAGGGCCTGTCGGGACAAGGGGACGATGTGCGGCTCCCTCATTTTCATTTTCTCACCGGGAATGTTCCACTGTTCGGCCTCAAAGTCGATTTCTTGCCATTCTGCGTGGCGCAACTCCCCTGGTCGGACAAAAAGCAGAGGACTAAGCTGCATGGCACACTTCACGACGAACGATCCTGTAAAGCCGTCCATGGCCCGGAGGAGAGGAGCAACATCTTTCGGATCGGTGGGTGCGGAGAAATGCTTATTCTTGACCGGCGGCAAGGCGCCCCGTATATCCTCGACGGGGTTTCTCTCCGCTCTCCCGGTGGCCACGGCATAGCGGCAGACCTGGCCGCAGGCAATCCTTACCCGGTGCGCAGTTTCCAGGGACCGCATTTCTATCCTGCGTAATACCCCCAGGATCTCAGGCGCTTTGATCTCGCCGATGGGTCGCGTCCCGATCAAGGGAAACACGTCAAGTTCGAGACGACGCATCAATCGGCCGGCGTGATTCTCGGTCCATTGGCTCTTGAACTTCTCATGCCATTCCCGGGTGACCGCCTCGAAAGTATTAGCCGCATTCTCGATTCTGGCGGCTTTCTGCGCTTTCTTCACCTCTCCGGGGTCTATCCCGTTGGCCAGCTGTTTCCGGGCGATGTCTCTACGTTCCCTGGCTTCAGCAAGAGAGATTTCCGGGTAGGTGCCGAGGGCCAGGAGCTTCTCCTTGCCGTTGAAGCGGTACTTGAGGCGCCAGCACTTACCGCCGTTGGGGGTCTTCCTGCCTGGCGGCAGGACCAAGAGAAACAGCCCGTCGTAATCGAACAGCTTCACTTGCTTCTCAGCCGGCTTCGCGTTCCGGACCTTCACATCGGTAAGTGCCATGACTCGCCTCCTGGAGCAGTCTTCCACGCAATACCTTGACACACAAGGCATTGCAACCATTTTGGGGGTTAGTGTTTTTGGAAGTGGGGGTAGATGTTCCAAATCTACCCCCAGAATAAGCGGATGTCAAGGCACTTAATTGGACTTATCCGGACAACAGAAAAAGAAAAAGCCCTGATTTCTCAGGGCTTCATGTACCGCTTTGTATTCCTTTGCACTCTTACTTGGTGCCCGGGACCGGGGTCGAACCGGTACACCGTTGCCGGCGAGGGATTTTAAGTCCCTTGCGTCTACCAATTCCGCCACCCGGGCAGGCTGCCCTTACGAGTTGTTCACCCTCTCCCGCAGCTC
>JAMXLF010000072.1 GCA_024281055.1 Geobacteraceae bacterium | reverse complement strand
TGATTTCGTGTAAAATCGCATGCGTAAGGCCCCCTTTGGATTCCAATTGGAATTGGTTCTCGTCAAGCCGAGCATACACGAAAATGTATGCCCAAGGGGGGCCTTACATAGTATCCAAGCGTGGCAGCGGTCTCCGCTTCGCCGCTGCACTCTCCCACGTTCTGCTTCAAGTAAAATCAAGGCTCCATGGTTTTTACCGTGGAGCCTTTTTCGTCTCGCAGACATGCCTTATCCCGCCAGATACCCCCGCGCCAGCTCACAGAACTTCTCCACCTGCGCCCGCTGCCACGTCTCATCCCGCCCGAGTTCCCGGGCCATGAGCTCGGCCACTTTCGGAGCAACGTCCATGCTCGCCCGGGCATCGAGGATGAGCGCCCGGGTGCGCCGCGCCAGGACGTCCTCAATCGTGCGCGCCCACTCGTGGCGCACGGCCCAGACCACTTCGCGGGCGGAGTAGGGGAGGCGAGGGTGGAGCGGTTCTCCCCATGCGGGGTTTTCGACGGCAAGCATTTTGACGGCTTCGGCTTCGGCACCGTACACATCCAACGGCGCTTCCGGCGTACTGCCTTTCTGCCAGCCGTGGATGTGCAGGTCGGCCGTAACCGAGGGCCGCGAATCGAGCCCGGCCACGGCGGCAGCCTGATTGACGGTATCCTCTCCCATCTTGCGGTAGGTGGTCCACTTGCCGCCGGTGATGGTGACGAGCCCGGAGGCGCTGATGAGGACCGCGTGCTCACGGGAGATGGCGGCGGTCTTTTCGCCGTCACCCGGATGCACCAGAGGCCGCAGTCCGGCAAAGGCGCTCAGTATGTCGTCTCGTGTCGGGTGGCTGGTGAGGTAGCGGGCCGCGTGGGCGAGAAGAAAGTCGATCTCCTCCTGGAGCGGCCGCGGCTCCAGGGAGACCGTGGCGACCGGGGTGTCGGTGGTGCCGACTACCACCCGGCCGTGCCAGGGAACGGCGAAAAGGACACGGCCGTCGGCGGTGTGGGGGATCATGATGGCGCTGTCGCCGGGAAGAAAGGCGCGGTCGAGCACGAGGTGCACCCCCTGGCTCGGGGCGATGACCGGTGCGGCCAGGGGCTCGTCCATATGCCGGACCCTGTCGGTGAAGACGCCGGTGGCGTTGATGACCACCCGGGCGCGAAGCCGGTATTCCCGGCCGGTTTCCTCATCGCGGGCCGTAACTCCTGTTATCAGACCGCCTTCCTTAACGAGACCGGTCACGGGAAGATAGTTGAGGGGCACGTTACCCAAGTCGGCAAGCGTCAGGGCGAGGCTTATTGCCAGTCGGGCATCGTCGAACTGGGCATCATGGTAGATCACGCCGCCGCGAAGCCCCTTCGGCTCGACCGTCGGGAGGTGCTCCAGAGTTTCCGTTCGGGAGAGTGACCGGGACGGCCCCAGGCCGAGCCGGCCGGCCATCACGTCGTACATCTTGAGGCCGATCCCGTAGAAAGGGCCCTCCCACCAGTCGTAGAGGGGAACGACGAAGGCGAGGTCGTGCACCAGGTGGGGAGCGTTTCCGACCAGGAGCCCCCGCTCGTGGAGGGCTTCCAGCACGAGGGCCACGTTTCCCTGCTGAAGGTAGCGCACCCCGCCGTGGATGAGCTTCGTGCTCCGGCTTGAGGTCCCCTTGGCGAAGTCGTCCTGCTCAAGCAGCAGCGTCCGGTAGCCGCGGCTCGCCGCTTCCACGGCCGTCCCCAGTCCGGTCGCCCCGCCGCCGATGACGATCATGTCCCAGGTGTGAGAGTGGTCGTCGAGTTGTTGCAGCATCTCTTCACGGGTCATAAAAGCCTCAAGTACGGAGTATGAATTACTAACAACTAACCTGACTACTCGACAGCCCCCCTCCTTCCTCCCCCCTCCGGGGGGAGAACGCTTTGCCCTCCCCCAGCGGGGGAGGGTGAGGGTGGGGGCAAAAGGGTTGTCGAGTAATTAACGCATTTCTTAGTATGAATTATGAAATGAAAACCTGAACCTTGAATCTGCTTCTTTCACGTTTTTTCCTTCGGACTTCATAATTCATCCTTCCGCTTCTTGCCATCCCTTCGCCCGCTCCAGTGCCCGCTGCCACTGACGGCAGAGCTCGGCCGCCCGGGCACGCTCCATGGCGGGGGTAAACGTCTTCTCTATCTGCCAGTGGCTGGCGATCTCCTCCCGGTCTTTCCAGTAGCCGACCGCCAGCCCCGCCAGGTAGGCAGCGCCGAGGGCGGTGGTCTCGCTCACCTGGGGCCGGACCACCGGGACGCCGAGAAGGTCGGCCTGGAACTGCGTGAGGAGGTTGTTGACGGTGGCGCCGCCATCCACGCGAAGCTCTGCCAGCGGGACGCCCGCGTCGGCTTCCATGGCCCGCAGGAGGTCGGTCACCTGGAAGGCGATGCTCTCAAGTGTGGCCCGGGCGATGTGGGCGGCGGTAGTGCCGCGGGTGATGCCGGTGATGGTGCCGCGGGCATAGGGGTCCCAGTGGGGCGCGCCGAGCCCGGCGAAGGCGGGGACGAGGAAAACGCCGCCGCTGTCCGGGACGCTTGCCGCGAGGCATTCCACCTCGGCGGAGGAGCGGATGATCCCCAGCCCGTCGCGCAGCCACTGGACTGCGGCCCCGGCGATGAAGACGCTTCCCTCCAGGGCGTAGTCGGTCTGGTCGCCGATCCGCCAGGCAACGGTGGTGAGAAGGCGGTTGCGTGAGGTGACCGGCGTCTGGCCAGTATGCATCAGCATGAAGCAGCCGGTGCCGTAAGTGTTCTTCACCATTCCCGGACGGGTGCAGACCTGGCCAAAGAGGGCCGCCTGCTGGTCGCCGGCGATCCCGGCCACGGGGATCCGGGCGGCAAAGAGCCTGCCGGCGGTCTCCCCGTATACCTCGCTGGAGGAAGAGACTTCCGGGAGGATGGCGGCGGGAATCCGGAGAATCTCAAGCAGCTCGGCGTCCCATGTGCCGCTGTGGATGTTGAAGAGGAGGGTTCGGGAGGCGTTGCTGGCGTCGGTGCGGTGGACTTCCCCGCCGGTCAGGTTCCAGAGGAGCCAGCTATCCACCGTGCCGAAGAGGAGCTCACCGGCCTCGGCCCTGGCGCGGGCTCCCGCGACGTTGTCGAGGAGCCAGGCGAGCTTGGTGCCGGAGAAGTAGGCGTCGAGGACGAGACCGGTTTTCGCCCGGAAGAGTTCCGCCAGGCCGTCGCGCTGCAGACGGTCGCAGTCGGCGGCGGTACGCCGGTCCTGCCAGACGATGGCGTTGTGGATGGGGCGGCCGGTCTGCCGCTCCCAGACGAGTGTCGTTTCCCGCTGGTTGGTGATGCCGATGGCGGCGATGTCGGCGGCGGTGAGTCCCGCCCGGGAGATGGCCTCGGCGGCCACCCCCACCTGGGATGACCAGATTTCCAGGCCGTCCTGTTCCACCCAGCCGGGCCGGGGGAATATCTGGCGGAACTCCTTCTGGGCCAGCGCGCGGACCGTGCCGCTATGGTCGAAGACGATGGCCCGGGAACTGGTTGTTCCCTGGTCCAGGGCGAGGATGTAGTTCATGACTGCCTCCTGGGCCGTACATTATAGCGCAGAACTGTCTTCTTATTACATCTGTGAATTAATTTTTCAAGTGTCTTGACCGGCATGCTTTCGGTGTTACAAGTTAATCACAACAGTAACACAGAAATTGTGTTCCCGATAAAGCCAACCCCTTCGCGAGGAGGGTGCGGAAAGCGGCGGGTCTTCAGTCATGAAGATGGCCGAGCTGCCGAAGGATGCTATCCTGCCGGCGGGCTCGGCCTTTCATGTTTATGGGCAGAGCACAATTCAAGACACAGGAGGTAACCCGGCCATGAGCGGATCGAAGATAATACCGTTGCTGTGTCTGCTCTCTCTGATTCTGTCCGTTGCGGGTTGCGGGGGCGGTGGTGATGGCGGCAGCGTTTCAGGCGTCGCTTCTGCCGTAGCGAAGAAAGCTGCCACCGTCACCGATCTGGGAACGCTTGGCGGTGATTCCGGGAGTAGCTACGCTTACGGCATCAACAATAAAGGGCAGGTGGTAGGTGAAAGCACTACCGCCTCGGGTGCCACCCATGCCTTCATCTGGCAGGACGGCGTGATGAGCGATCTCGGGACCCTTGGAGAGTATTTGGGATACAGCTACAGCAGTGCCTACGGTATCAACAATAAGGGGCAAGTCGTGGGGGAAAGCGTTACCTCCACCGGCGAATCCCATGCCTTCATCTGGCAGGACGGCGTGATGACCGACCTGGGGACACTTGGCGGGAATTTCAGTCGCGCTTGTGCCATCAACGATAAAGGGCAGGTCGTGGGCCAGACTATAACCTCTGCCGGTGCATGGCACGCCTTTATCTGGCGGGACGGCGTGATGACCGACCTCGGAACGCTCGGCGGTGACAGCATTGCTTTCGGCATTAACAATCAAGGACAAGTGGTAGGGCTGAGTGTCCTCTCATCTCAGACCCGGTATGCCTTTGTCTGGCAGGACGGCGTGATGGCCTCCCTCGGGGCGCTTGTATCCGATGAGAATTCTGGCAGCGCCAATGCTATCAATGACAAAGGGGAGGTGGTTGGCTGGAGCAGCTATGCCCTCGATCCGGTAGTCTGGCAGGCTGGCGTGGTAACACCCATCGGGACTCTTGGCTCAGGTGAAGCGAAGGCCATCAACAATAAAGGAGATGTTGCAGGCTATTACTCTCCTGCCAAATATGAAGGTAATTACACTTATGGCTTTGTCTGGCGAGGCGGTGTTATTATTGACCTCGCCTCGCTCGGTGGGTTTCACAGCGCCGCTTACGCCATCAACGATAGAGGACAGGTAGCAGGCTATAGCATCACTTCCTCAGATGCTAAACATGCGGTTCTCTGGAACAACTATTAAGCGAATCGAGCGTGTAACCCGTCAGGTTGCGTTCCACCCACAACCGGGCACGGGCCTGATGACAGACGGAGGTGGGGCATTCCTTGGTCAGCGGCAGCGGAGCAACTTCTTCCCGGCCTGGAAGAGGACCTCCATCTTGTCCGGTTTGATCACGCACTTCACCACGCCGAGGCCGAACACGGGGTGCGCCACCACGCTGTTTACCCGGTAGGTGCCGTTCATGTCGTAGGGGAGGGACTGACCGCTTTCCAGGGCCGGCCGAAGAGATTCCCATTCTTCCCGTTCAGCGGCACCCTGGTCTTTCTTTGACGTGCGGGGAGCCGTCTCCGCCTTCCGGGTGGTGGCGCGGGCGGCAGGTGTCTTGGGTTCCGCAATCGGCCGGTAGTTGTGTGCCCCGCCGCAGGTATTGCACTGGACCCGGACCACCCGTTCTTCCACCATGGCAACGATCGTGTGGTTCAATAGTTTACGGCAGCGCGTGCATTGGGCCTCGATGATGTCTCCCGCCGACAATTTCCTGGTGATCATAGCTCTTCTCCCTGTTGTCCCGCTTTCCGGCCCGAAGCCGGCGACAAAAAAAGCCGCTCCATCGGCATCCTGATCCGAGCGGCTGCAATCCATGTGTAATGTCCAGGTTCTGACGCTGAAACGGTCTCTTTTTGTGAATGTCTCGGAGACGTTATGTATGTCTTACAGCTTACCTGCTCGGGTGCGGGATGTCAATCAAACAAGGAATGGTGAACGTTAATCTTTCGACATGAGGGTGACGCGTTCCCTCTATGTCTGAAGACCTCCGCGGTTTTCGAAACCTCGGAGGTCTTTTATGGCGGAGAGTAACCGCTATCCGGGATATCCGGCGCCGTCCGTCCGCATGGAGTGCTTTGCGGCCGTCCCGATTGATGGTACAATCTCTTCTGACGCACATACAGCCATCCCAATCTCCGCGAGGACACCATGACCACTACGACGCACCGCACAATCTACCGCAAG
Source organism: Geobacteraceae bacterium (assembly GCA_024281055.1). Classification (GTDB taxonomy): domain Bacteria; phylum Desulfobacterota; class Desulfuromonadia; order Geobacterales; family Geobacteraceae; genus JAMXLF01. The sequence continues at coordinate 9,371 of JAMXLF010000072.1, read as the reverse complement.
GACTATACACCTCCAGACTACCTCGTCGACACTGTCGAGCTTCGCTTTGAGCTGGGGGAGGAAACAACGCGAGTCCACTCCCGGCTCGGTATCCGGGCCAATTTCGATACTGCGACGGGCGGCCGGCCGCTGGTTCTCGATGGACACCGCTTCGAACTGCGCGTGCTTTCCCTCGACGGTGTCCCGCTCGCGCCGGAGCTCTATGCTGTCGATGGAGAAACGCTTACCATCCCCGCAGTGCCGCCCGTCTTCACCCTGGAGGTGGAAACCGAGCTCCGGCCCCAGGAGAACACGTTTCTCGAGGGGCTCTATCGCTCGGCCGGGATGTTCTGCACCCAGTGCGAGGCAGAAGGGTTTCGCTCGATCACGTACTATCCCGACCGTCCCGACGTCATGGCGGTCTTTACGACAACCATCGTCGCCGACCGGGAGTGCTACCCGGTGCTCCTCTCCAACGGGAACCCCGTGGAGAAAGGCGAGCTTTCCGACGGCCGCCACTACGCCGTCTGGCACGACCCGTTCAAAAAACCCGCCTACCTCTTCGCCCTCGTGGCGGGTGACCTGGCCTGTAACGAGGAGCGTTTCTCCACCGTCTCCGGACGGGATGTGACTCTACGGGTCTACGTCCAGGAGCGAAACCGCGAGAAGTGCGCCCATGCCCTGCGCTCACTGAAGAAGGCAATGCGCTGGGACGAGGAGATCTTCGGCCGGGAGTACGACCTTGACCTCTACATGATCGTGGCGGTGGACGACTTCAACATGGGGGCAATGGAGAACAAGGGGCTCAACGTCTTCAACTCCCGTTACGTGCTGGCGACCCCGGCTACCGCCACCGATGACGACTTCCAGGCGATCGAAGAGGTGGTGGGGCACGAGTATTTCCACAACTGGACCGGCAACCGGATCACCTGCCGCGACTGGTTCCAGCTCTCACTCAAGGAGGGGCTCACCATCTTCCGTGACCAGGAGTTCGCCGCCGACATGCAGTCCCGGGGGGTGAAGCGGATTGCGGATGTGCGCTACCTGCGCACCATCCAGTTTGCCGAGGACGCCGGCCCCATGGCCCACCCGGTCCGCCCCGATTCCTACATGGAGATCAACAACTTCTACACCACCACCGTCTACAACAAGGGGGCGGAGGTGATCCGGATGCTCCGCACGTTCCTCGGCCCCGCGCGGTTCCGCCGGGGAATGGACCTCTATTTCGAACGACACGACGGCAAGGCGACCACCGTGGATGACTTCATCCGGGCCATGGCTGACGCGGGGGAAATCGACTTGGGCCAGTTCAGCCTGTGGTACGGCCAGGCGGGAACGCCGCAGCTGGATGCAACCGGAGAGTACGACCCTGCTGCCGGCGCCTTTACGCTTACCGTGCGCCAGCACACGCCTTCCACGCCGGGACAGGAGGAGAAGGCGCCGCTGCATATCCCGCTGGTCATGGGGCTCCTCGGGCCGGACGGTCGGGAACTTCCCGTCACCCTGGCGGGGGAGGGAAAGCCGGGGCCGACCACGCGGGTCGTGGAGCTCCGGAACGCCGCGGAAACCTTCCGCTTCACCGGCCTTGTCAACGCGCCGGTGCCGGCACTGCTGCGCGGCTTTTCGGCGCCGGTCAAGCTTTCCTATCCCTACCGTCACGACGATTTCGTTCTTCTCATGTCCACTGAACCCGATCCCTTCTGCCGCTGGGAGGCGGGGCAGACGCTGGCCGTCCAGATCATGCTCGCTCTTGTCGCCGATCGGCAGGGAGGGCGCGAGCTCCGTCTCGATCCCGGATTCATTGCCGCCTTCCGGGCCGTGCTGGCGAGTGGGGCAGGGGACCGGGCCTTCCTTGCCGAGGCACTGACGCTTCCCACCGATGCGTATCTTGCCGAGCAGATGGCGGTGGCCGACCCGGACGCGATATTTGCCGTACGCCAGTTCGTTCGTCGGACCCTGGCTGAAAAGCTCCGGGAGGAATTCATGGCAGTGCGTGCCGTCTGCCGCGGCACCGTGCCCTACGCTGTCGACGATGGACGTTCCGGGGAGCGGCGCCTCGCCAACCTTTGCCTCGCTTATTTTATGACCCTGGCGGACCGGGACGCAATCGCGCTCTGCATGGAGCAGTATCGGTCGGCGGACAACATGACCGATGCCATGGGTGCCCTCGGGTCGCTTGCCTCCTGCGACTGCCCGGAGCGGCGCGAGGCCCTCGTCGATTTCTACGGTCGCTGGCAGGACGACCGTCAGGTGGTGGACAAGTGGTTCACGCTCCAGGCCACCTCGACCCTCCCTGACACCCTCTCAGAGGTGACGGCTCTCCTCGACCACCCCGCCTTTGAGCTCGCCAACCCGAATCGCTTTCGCGCCCTGGTCGCTGCCTTTTCCATGAACCAGGTTCGCTTCCACGATGCCAGCGGCGCGGGTTACCGCTTCCTTGCCGACCAGTTGATCCGGCTCATTCCTCTCAATCCCCAGGTTTCAGCCCGCCTCCTCGCGCCGCTTACCCGCTGGCGCCGCTATGATCCGGCCCGGCGGGTGCTCATGCGGAAGGAACTGGAGCGGATCCGGGTACTCCCCGGCCTTCCCCGCGACGTCTTCGAGGTGGTGGTGAAAAGTCTGGCCGAGAACACCGGAACTCCTTGATTGTCCGGCAGCAAACCTTGTGAGTCGGTTTTCTTGCTGAAAATACTGCTCAGACGCTTTCGTGTGGCCTGCCGTTTTTTTGGGCAAAAGGCTAAAAAACGAAAAAATTTCGTCTCGTTGTTTGTACGGATCGTTGTTATCAACACAGATATCCACAGATTTTGTTGATACAGCGGCCCGGTACGCAAGCCTTTTGGTGAAAAGATGGTGAAACTGTCCACTTTTCTGTTTTTATTCTGCAATCCGTCACAATATTGACGCACGCGGTGCCGCTATCTGGTGAAAATACTTGTATATTCGCTCAGACGATAATTGTTTGACGGTACCGACTCCGCCGGACTCGACCATCGCAGTAACCCGGTAACGCCGGAGAGCGCGAACTTGTGATCACGGGTTGAGCGCGTGCTTCGACCAGGAAAGCGACTTCCCGAAAAACTGGTACAATTAATGGGAATGGAAAATCGAACCGTCCCCTATGGAGATGGCGAATTGAACAAAGTGACCATAAATGTGGTGTAATCAACAAGAAGCGTCGACAGTATCAGTAGTTATATTGCATTCTTTACGCCAGTGCAGGAGGTATTGTCGTGCCGCGAAGCGACGTATGGCTGTTGTGGCAACGACAGCGGCTGCGCTGACAGGATGTGCCGTCGGCCCCGATTTCCGGTCCCCCTCCGCTCCGGCAGTGACCGCATACACGGCAACGCCGCTGCAGCCAGAAACAGCCGCGGTGGCAGGAGCCGGCGGTGAAGCGCAGCGCCTTGTACCCGGTGGGGAAATACCCGAACAATGGTGGCGTCTTTTCCGGAGCGAGCCTCTCGACCGGTTGATCCGACAGGCGCTGGTCGACAGCCCGACGCTCGCCGCAGCACAGGCAAAACTTCGCCAGGCGCAGGAGAACCTCCGTTCCCGCAAGGGTACGGTTTTCTATCCGAAAGTCGACGGCAATTTCTCGTGGAATCGGGAGCAGATCTCCGGGGCCTCCTTCGGCGAGCCCGGCACCAGTTTCGCCCTGACTCTCTACGATGCCTCGGTGAGCGTCTCCTATGCCCTCGATCTCTTTGGGGGCGGACGGCGGGAACTGGAGGGGCTTGGGGCACAGGTCGGCTATCAGCGTTTTCAACTGGAAGGGGCGCACCTGACGCTGACGGCGAATATCGTCACCGCTGCCGTCCAGGAGGCGTCGCTGCGTGCCCGCATTGAGACGACGCGGGAGCTGCTGGCTCTCCAGAAAACGCAACTCGAACTGGTGGACGAGCAGTTGCGCCTCGGCGCAGTTCCCGTCACCGACCTGCTCGCTCAGCAGGCCCAGATCGCCCAGCTGACCGCGACACTCCCACCGCTTGAGAAGGAACTGGAGCAGACGCGCCACCGGCTGGCGGTACTTGCCGGCCGCTTTCCCGGCGATGGGGGGCTCCCCGTGTTCGCCCTCGACGAAATGCAGCTGCCGCAGGAACTGCCGGTGAGCCTTCCCTCCGCGCTTGTTCGGCAGCGTCCTGACATCCGCGGCGCCGAGGAGATCCTTCATGCCGCGAGCGCGGATGTCGGCGTGGCCACGGCGAATCTGTATCCCCAGATCACCCTCACCGGGAGCCTCGGCTCCCAAGCGACCCACATCGAAAAGCTCTTTACGTCCGGGACCTCCGTCTGGGGCCTGGGTGCCGGGCTTCTGCAGCCGATCTTTCACGGCGGGGAGCTAACCGCCAAGCGACGCGCCGCAATCGCTGCCTACGATGCCGCCGCTGCCCAGTACCGTGATACCGTCCTCCAGGCGTTCCAGAACGTCGCCGACGTGCTTCGCGCCCTCAGCGATGACGCCGCCGCGCTGAAAGCGCTGACGGAGGCGGAGAAGGCCGCTCAGGAGAGCTTCGAGGCGGCGCGGGAACAGTTTCGCCTCGGAGCGGTAAGCTATCTCACGCTGCTCAATGCCGAACGCCAGTACCAGGAGGCGCGCCTTGCCGTCGTACCGGCCCGGGCCGCCCGCTTTGCCGATACGGCTGCGCTCTTCCAGGCCTTGGGCGGCGGGTGGTGGAACCGGGCGGTTATCCCCCCCTCTCCCTAACCCTCTCCCACAAGGGGAGAGGGGATTTTCTCCCCTCCCTTCGATGGGAGGGGTCGGGGGAGGGAGAAAGGCAGTATCAATTCCTTGCAGGAACGCTTCTCACCGATCAAATGCCGCAGAGAAGCATGCAATTCTTACTGGAGCCTATCGTACATGAAAAAACGCATCTTCATTGCCGTCCTTGGCCTTATCGTACTCATCGCGATTCTCGCCGGCATCAAGGCGACGCAGATCGGCGCCATGGTGGCGCGTGGAAAGAAAATGGTCCCTCCCCCCGAGACCGTGACCACGGCCACGGTCAGGAGCGAATTGTGGGAAAACGCCCTTACGGCAGTGGGGTCGCTCACGGCGGTCCAGGGGGTTACCGTTGCTGCCGACTTGGCGGGCAAGGTCGTGCAGATCGATTTCGAATCGGGCTCTCAGGTGCGGAAGGGGGACATCCTTGTTCGCCAGGATACCTCTTCGGAAGAGGCACAGCTTCCCGGCGCCGAGGCCCAGGCAACACAGGCGCTGACCGTTCGCGAGCGGGACGCGAAGATGCTGCCGAAAAAAATCGTCTCCCAGGCCGACTACGACGCTGCCGTTGCCGCTTACGAGCAGGCACGGTCCCAGGCGAACAACATCCGCACGACCATTGCGAAAAAGACGATCCGTGCCCCCTTCAACGGCCGGCTCGGCATCCGTCAGGTGAACCTGGGCCAGATGCTCAAGGAGGGTGATGCCATCGTTACCCTGCAAAGCCTCGATCCGATCTATGTCGACTTCAGTCTTCCCCAGCAGGAAATCGGCCGTCTGCACCGGGATCTTCCGGTGCGGGTGACGAGCGATGCACTGCCGGGAGTGGCTTCCCAGGGGCGTATAACGGCCATGAACCCCCTCGTGGATGCCGATACCCGGAATGTGAAGCTCCAGGCGACCATGGAGAACCGCGGGGAGAGGCTCCGTCCCGGGATGTTCGTGAACGTTGCGGTGGGACTTCCCACGCGGCAGCAGGTGCTCGTCATCCCGGCCACGGGCGTCCTCTATGCGCCGTACGGCGACTCGGTCTTCGTCATCGTTGACGATACGGAGCACAAGGGGGGAAAGGTGCTGCGCCAGCAGTTCGTGCGCCTTGGCGAGAAACGGGGCGATTTCGTCGCAGTCACGAGCGGGGTGAGGGTGGGGGAGGAGATCGTCAGCACCGGAGCCTTCAAGCTGCGCAACGGCCAGGCGGTGGTGGTGGACAACCGCCTCGCGCCGCCCTTCAAGCTGGCGCCCAAACCGGAGAATAACTAGAACTACGCTCCATGAGGCATTCAATTCACTTAAGAGTCCCCCCTCTTAAGTTAAGAGGGGGCGAGGGGGAGTTATGGACTGTAACCCCTCCCGACCTCCCCTTAACTAAGAGGAGGAGAAAATCTGTTTTATTGAGATGATATGAAAATTACCGATCTCTTCATACGCCGCCCCGTGCTTGCTATGGTGGTGAACCTCATCATCGTCATCGCGGGTCTCCAGGCGATCCGGACCCTGAATGTCCGCCAGTACCCGAAGAGCGAGATCGCCTCGGTGACCGTTTCCACGGTGTACGTCGGCGCCAGCGCGCAACTGGTGCGCGGATTCATCACTACGCCACTGGAACGGGCCATCGCCGCCGCCGACGGCATCGAGTACATGGAATCCCAGAGCACCCTCGGTCTCTCCACCATAACCATCCGCCTGAAGCTCAACTACGATGCCACCAGGGCCCTGGCCGAGATCAGTACCAAGGTGGACCAGGTGCGTCGCGACCTCCCCATCGAGGCCGAGGTGCCGGTCATTAACGTCGAGTCGGCCGACAGCCGGTTCGCCGCAGCCTATCTGAGCTTTTCCTCCGACATCCTCAAGCAGAACGAGATCACCGACTACCTCGTGCGGATCGTCCAGCCCCGTCTCTCAGCCATCCCGGGGGTCCAGCGGGCCGACATCCTCGGAGCGCGCACCTTTGCCATGCGCATCTGGCTGAAACCGGACCGGATGGCCGCCCTCAACATCAGCCCGACCCAGGTGCGCCTTGCACTGGCCGCCAACAACTTTCTCTCCGCCCTCGGCCGGAGCAAGGGGGAATATATCCAGGTGGACCTCACCGCGGATACGAACCTCTCCACGGTGGACGACTTCAAACGTCTCGTGGTGCGCGAGGCGAACGGCGTCATCGTGCGGCTTTCCGACATCGCTGACGTGGTGCTCGGGGCCGAGGACTACGACTCCGAGGTGCATTTTTCCGGCCAGACCGCCGTGTTCATGGGGATATGGCCGCTTCCCAACGCCAATTCCCTCGACGTGATCAAGCGGGTGAGGGCCGAGATGGCGACCATCGAGCGGGACCTCCCCACGGGCCTCAAGGCCCGCATTGCCTATGATGCCACCAACTACATCTCCAACGCCATCCACGAGGTGCTGAAGACGCTGGGCGACACGCTCATGATCGTCATGGTGGTCATCTTCCTTTTTCTTGGCTCCTTCCGCTCGGTCCTCATCCCTGTGGTGGCGATCCCCGTGTCGCTCATCGGCGGGGTCTTCCTCATGCAGGCCTTCGGTTTCACGGTGAACCTCCTCACGCTCCTGGCCATCGTCCTCTCGGTAGGTCTCGTGGTAGACGACGCCATCGTCGTGGTGGAGAACGTGGAGCGGCACCTGGGGCTGGGACAATCGCCCCTGGAGGCGGCACTCGCCGGCGCCCGCGAGCTGGTGGGGCCAATCATCGCCATGACCATCACCCTGGCGGCTGTCTACGTCCCCATCGCCTTCCAGGGGGGGCTCACCGGCTCGCTCTTCCGCGAGTTCGCCCTCACCCTGGCCGGGGCGGTCACCATCTCCGGAATCGTGGCGCTCACCCTGTCGCCGGTCATGTCGGCGCGGCTTCTCAAGCAGGGGCTTGCGGAGCGCGGCCTGGCGGGGCGCATATCCAGGGATTTCGGGCGCCTGCGGGAAGCCTACGGTCGTCGTCTCGATGCTACCCTCAAGGCACGGCCAGCTGTTTACACGGTCTGGCTGGTGGTAAGTCTCCTCACCGTGCCGATGTTCGTCATGTCTGCCAAGGAGTTGGCCCCCGCGGAGGACCAGGGGGTCATCTTCGGCATCCTCGATTCGGCGGCCAACTCGACCCTCGACCAGAACAGCTTCTTCGCGGCCGCCACCAACCGGGTCTTCCAGAGCATTCCCGAGACCGACTTCACTTTCCAGCTCACCTTCCCCAACTCAGGCTTCAGCGGCATGGTCACCAAACCCTGGAGCGAGCGGAGGCGGAACATCTTCCAGATCATGCCCGAGGTGCAGAAGAAGCTCCAGGCGGTTCCCGGCATCCAGATCTACCCGGTAACGCCGCCGGCCCTTCCCGGCGGCGGCGATTTCCCGGTGGAGTTCATTCTCGCGTCCACGGCCGAGTCAGGGCAGATCCTCGATTTCGCCAAGCAGTTGCAGGCAAAGGCGATCAAGAGCGGCATGTTCGCCTTTCCGCCGGTGATCGACGTGAAGATCGACCAGCCGGAGACCCGGTTCATCATCGACCGGGACAAGGTAGGCTCTCTCGGCCTTACCCTGGGGCAGATCGGCAACGACATGAGCGGGATGGTGGGGGGGGATTACGTGAACCGCTTCGATATCTCGGGGCGCAGCTACAAGGTCATCCCGCAGATCCAGCGGATCGACCGACTCAACCCCGGTCAGTTGGAGAACATCTACGTTACCGGTCCGGATGGCCGGCTGGTCCAGCTGAGCACCGTCGCTTCGCGGCAGGAATCGGTCGTGCCGCGCTCCCTCAACCGCTTCCAGCAGCTGAACGCCGTGAAGATCAGCGGCGTGGCCATGCGGCCGCTGGACGAGGCGCTCCGCTTCCTGGAAGGAGAAGCGGCCAAGATCCTCCCCAAGGGGTACGTCCTTGATTACACCGGCGAGTCACGCCAGCTGCGAACCGAGGGGAACAAGTTCCTCCCTGCCTTCGCGCTCGCCGTCGTCCTCATTTTTCTCGTGCTGGCGGCCCAGTTCAACAGCTTCCGCGATCCCTTCGTCATCCTTGCCGGCTCCGTGCCCCTTGCCATGTTCGGGGCGCTTATCTTCACCTTCCTCAAGATGCCCGATCCTAACGTCCCCTTCTTCACCCGCGGCTGGACCACCACCCTCAACATCTATTCCCAGGTGGGGCTCGTGACGCTCGTGGGGCTCGTCTCCAAGAACGGCATTCTCATCGTGGAGTTCGCCAACAAGCTCCAGCTCCAGGGAATTGCCAAGCTGGAAGCGGTGCGCCAGGCGGCCATGACACGGCTGCGGCCCATCCTCATGACGAGCGCCGCCACCATCGCAGGGCACTTTCCCCTTACCCTCGTCACCGGTCCCGGCGCTGCGGCCCGTAACTCCATCGGTCTCGTGCTCGTTGGGGGGATGTTCGTGGGCACTCTCTTCACGCTCTTCGTGGTGCCCTCCATCTACATGCTCATCGCCCGCGATCATAGCAAGGACCGGGAGCGCGAGGCTGTAGTCGCGGCAGGGGAAGTCTGAATTCCTTCCATCTATTCGTACAGGGTATTTGCGGCGAAACATGCTAGTGTCTTGTGCGGTTAGTTATATCTAAATATTATCAAGTGTGCTATTGTACTTTTCATGGCACGCACACCCGAAAACTATGAATTGACAGTGGCCGACCGGCAAGCGCTTGAAGCACTGCTTC
>JAMXLF010000071.1 GCA_024281055.1 Geobacteraceae bacterium | reverse complement strand
GAAGCAGTGCTTCAAGCGCTTGCCGGTCGGCCACTGTCAATTCATAGTTTTCGGGTGTGCGTGCCATGAAAAGTACAATAGCACACTTGATAATATTTAGATATAACTAACCGCACAAGACACTAGGCGGTTATCTTCGAATGTACCAGAAAGAACGGAGAAAACAAGGACCTTCGGGCAGGATGCCGCGCCCTATAACGCGCCGTCATAACTCAACCTTAAAACACGTCATAACTCGCCGCGCAAAAACGCTTGACCTGTTCAATTTTATTTTGATTCACCAGCTCATCACAATCATTTCCTGCCGATCCGTTCCTCTATTTTCCCCTCCGACTGTGTAATTGATCTTTGCCGTTTCAATCCTGAATCCCTCGAATACTTTTCGCATGTCCGGATGATCGTTGATCGTCAGTATCGCTTTGCCTTTTATGTTTCTCATTGCCTCAGAGATCTCTATGTAGCGCTCAAAGGGAAACTCGACTCCGTATCCTTCGGTCTTCCAATATGGCGGATCCATGAAGAAGAGCGTGCGATCGCGGTCGTATTTCTCGATACATCTCCTCCAATCCAGATGCTCAATGTAGGCCCGGGCCAATCTCAGGTGTGCTTGACTGAGATCCTCCTCGATGCGTAGGAGGTTCAGCCTTGGTGGGCTGTCCGCCGCGATGCCGAATGTCCGGCCGTGCACCTTGCCGCCGAAAGCCATCTTCTGCAAATAATAGAAGCGGGCCGCGCGCTGGATATCGGTCAGCGTTTCCTCGGGCGTGATCTTCAGCCATTCATAGAGTTTCCGGCTTATCAATGCCCACTTGAAATGACGAATAAATTCCTCAAGGTGATACTGTAGGACGCGATAAAGACAAATGAGGTCATTATTGCAATCATTCAGTACTTCCACCTGGGATGGTTTCTTAAGAAAGAAGAGCGCGGCACCGCCGGCAAACGGCTCCACGTAGCAGGTATGCTCAGGAAAGAGAGGCAGGATGGTTTTGGCCAGGCGGCGCTTGCCGCCGATCCAGGGGATGATCGGTTGATACATGGTGAGCCTCCTTGAATTATCAAAATAGATTTGATAAGCTCACCCCGCCGCGTCGACGTGGTGGGGGAGCCTTGGCTTGGCTCACAGGTTTGGTCTGTGTGTCGGGCGGCCGGGTCGTGTTGGAGCACGGCCCGGCCGCTCTCTCGTTTATTCAGTTTTCAATTAGATCCGGTAGCAATTTTCACCCAAGAATATGTACCATCAAGATTTCTCAGACAAACATAGAGCCCTTGCGGGGTATCGTCTACAAGATTCATAGCACCCCCAGAACTCGAATTACACGTGTCGGCAAAATCGGGGATTATAGTCAGCTTTTTTGTTGATAACCTACCGGTCATGGTACCGCCGGATAGAGACAGTTTTGTTGTGTCAGACGGATGTATATGATCGCCTTTGGCGTAGCTGGCGGATGTACCCGCGCTCGCGGTGCCGTTCATCGCCGGGCTGCTGCTATAAGCCCTAGGGACTTGGCCGAAGGCGGCGGCGTCCGTGGAGTCAGAGCCATTGGCCAGGCCCGTGACCTTGTGACTTCCCATCTGGATGTCCGCCCCCATAACAATGGAACCGGATACCGTACCTCCGGAGGCGGAAAGTTTACCGGCTATAGCCGTGTCATTGGAAGAAATGTATCCGTCCAATACCGTCTGCAGGTTGATGAAATTCGCGTCCATCTCCGCCCAGGTGAGGGCAGACCCTTTGCCGGCCCGGGTGGTGATACTGGTCTCGGCGCAGCCCAGCACGGGCAACAGCACCGTTAGAATCATTCCTGCCACGATAATCAGCTTTTTCATGTCGTTCTCCTTTAGTTGTTACGGCTCAATGTAATCGGTCGCCACGTAGTCATCATCAACGTAATGCAACATACTCATCGGGGTTTCTATAATCAGCTTAACGGTATCGATTGCATCCTTGCTGCCCGGGGAGAGCCCGGCCGAGACAACCACGCCCGCTTCGTCCCCCTTGAAGCCGAGGGCCACGATATCCCCGAAGAGGAGCGCGGCCCGGTCGAGGAATTCCTGAATGGTGCGCTGCCAGTGGGGCTGGGAATAGTACGCCAGGTAGAAGGCGCGCACACTCTCGGCCATGTCGGCATCGGTCACGAAATCGAAGCGGAAAAGGTCCGGCTGCTCGCTCTGGCCGTAATCATCGACCGATAGCTGGTAGATATATGCCGGGTCCCCGAAGATGCCGGTACCACTTCCCTTGGCCAGGGACTGATAGGCGTCGTCACCGATGCCGCTCTTGGTCCAGTCCCGGTTGTAGCGGACCTCGATCTTGTTGAGGATGTCAGAAAAGACAGTCTTCTTGCTGGTGATCATCTTTCGGCCGTCGCTTCCCACCGCTACGGCCGGGATGGTGGCCGTGGGGGTGAGGGTGTCGGGACGGACAATAAGCCGTGCCACGCCGAGGGCGAGGTGAAAGAAGGCCCGGCACTGGAAGGCGAGAGTGTGGAGCAGCTGGAGGATGTTGATCTGGGCGGTAATGACGCCATTCAGGGTGTATCCTGTCGGGAAGGCACCCGCGACATCCAGGGTGATGGATTCGTCATAGAGCCCGAGGATCTCAGTCACAACATCTCCCGGCGCCGTGTTTACTCCCACCACGTCGGCCAGGAGCTGACATGCGCCGATGGAAGCGGGGCCGGTATTCCCTGAAAGGGTCATGCCGGTAGCGGCCGGGGCGGTTCCGGGAATGTAGGTGTAATCGCGTTTCTTTACAACAATACTGACGCTGTAAACTCTGCCCCCACTCCCCGGAGTGACCACGACATAAAAGGTATTTCCAGCTCCGGGCGACCAGGTACGCACTCCGGAAGGGGCCGAAACGCCGCCGATAACGATAGTGGGATTGTAGGCGTTATAATTTATCTCGATATCGACGGTCTGAGCTACAAAGGTCCCTACTATAGGTGTAAAGTTTACCGCAACCGTCACCGGAAAGGTTGTCCCGCCCGAATCTGACCAGTCAGTCGCGGTGCCGGTTTGGTTGACCACATAATTGCCGGTATCATGGGAATGCTCCGGGTCGGTAAGCGAGATGCCGCCAAGGGCGAGAACGGCCGTTACCTGTGCAGGGGTCAGGTACACCACGCTCTTGCCCGGATAGTCCGGATGGACGTTGCCGGTCTGGCCGGTGTAGCGGAAACACTGTGTATTGATATTGGTGTCGGTGCCATTGTTCCGGATGTAGACGTTGGGGAGGCTCGACAGGGGACGCCCGGCGGCCATGAACACCGCGCCGCCGGCACCGTTCGCAACGAGGAGCAGAGGCGCCTTCGAACCCGGCGTGCCGATGACGATCGGCTCGACCTTGCCGATAGCGGAGGGGTCAGCGGTCGGGTAGGTCGTGGCGTCGATCAGGGTCCCGACGCTGAAATTCTGCATCTTGAGAGATTCGTCCTGGATGGACAGGCTGACCGAAGTTTCTCCCTGCGAGATCCCGGGTTCTTTGCAGTAACCCCGAAAACGAAGTCGTGGCGGGTCGGTGGCCGGATCGAGCCAGATATACCACTGGTATAACTCCGCCGCATCCTTCTCGATCGGGTATGCCTCCACCAGCTCGTGGAAGGCAGGCAGGGTGGTGAACGGGTCGCTGATCACCTCGCAGGAAAAGTCGCTGATCCGGATCTCGTTAAGGTTGCCGGAGAGCTGCTCCTGGATCTCGCCCCAGCTCTTAACCAGGGGAAACGTGGTGACTGCCACGCCGGCGGGCCAGCCAGGAGTAGAGACAATTGCCGTGGGGGCAATACTGAAGGCGCAATCGGAGAGAAAATAGTCCGTGCCGTTGATCTTCACGCGCAGGATCCAGACCGGCATGACGCCCGTCTTTGCCGCAAGCGCGTCCTCGAATGATGCCGGCGCCGCGAGCGCCTCCCAGGAGATCTCCTCTATCAGCTGCAATTCCACCCGGAAACGGCCCGGCCCTATCGGCGTCGATCGGAAGCTCCCGGCCGCGTAGCGAACGGTATGGCCGACGTCCTCTTCGTCCTCCCAGGTGAACTTATAGCGGCAGCCTCCGGCGGGGCCGATCAAAAAAGCCTTGATGGCGGCGAGGCTGGCGGTTGTCTCGTTGGGCAGGGCCACGTCATGGGTCGAGCGGCAGAGAAGCGACTTGTCGTAGACATACTCATTGCCGTCCGAGTCGACCCCCTTCGGCTGGAACAGCTCGATGGTCTCCCCGCCGGACCGCTCACGAACCGAGACGAACTGGACAACGTTGGTGCGCAGGACAAAGCGGTTCATTGGACCCTCAGTTGCACGGGGCAACTCCACACGTTATAGGCGCGCTCGACGATCGTGCCGACCTTCTGGAACTTGACGGTGGTGGCCGTGCCGAGCACGTCGGTATAGGTGAACGGGTTGGCCAGACCGTGGGCCTTGTTGAGGTAAAAGTCCTTGAAGGTGTCCACCTCGGCCCTGGTAAGCCGCACGGTCAGCTCAAACAGGTCGTTGGTCGCGTAGGACTGGAAACCGAACCCCACCCCGCCGGCGGATTGCTCCTCCGCCTGGAGAAAGTCCAAGGAACCGGGCGGACGCAACGGGGGATAGGTGAACTCGATACTGCCGGAGTCATGGGAGAAGGAGGCGGCAGGCATTTACGCGACTTTCCGGATGCGCTGGGTCAACAGCTGGTTAACCTTGACGGCTACCTGCCGGGCCTGTTCGTCCGTCGTGCCAGCGGGGACGTTGACGTGGAGTGCGGCAATGGAAACGGAAGTGGCACTGACGGCAGCATTATTCGGCGCTTGATTGGAATTAACATTACTTCCCATAGGGGGTAAACCTGTGGAATAACCGTTACCGACATAATAGGGGCTTCCGGGATGATTGCCCCATTGGTCCATAGTAAAGGAGTTTGAGCCGGAACCGGTAAGCTCATCATTAGGGATATACCGAGTTTGATTCTGTTCTCTCTGATAATCGTCCGCATAAATCGGCCTATTACCGTCGTATCCTACTATCTGGCCCAACAATTCAGCTTTACGCTGTTGCAAGGCAAGATCAGTTTGCAAACGCTGATTCAAAAGCGTTTGAAGCCGGATTTTCTCGGTCAAACCAGTTATCTCAAGGCTGTTTCCTTGAGCAATAGCCAGGTTCAATTTATCACGCAACTGCGCCTCGGTAGAAAGACCGTCGCGTATCTTGGCTTCAATGCTGATACGACTGGCATCCTTTCCGTTGAGGGCGTCAATCTCATCCTGCATCTTGGCAATATCATCGGCATATTGGCGTTGCACTTCGTTCTTTCTATTTGTGGCAGTGATAAAATCTATCGCCTCCTGCTTTTCTACTGCCATCATCGCCTTCCAAGCCTCTTCGTTTCCGGCCAGGGCGTCCGCTTCCAACTTCAAGTATTCGGCGGATTTCCGATAGACTTCCTGTTTGAGAGCTTCCGCTGCTTCGAAATCGCCAGCGCTTTCCAGGGCCGCTATCTGCATATTCTTATAAGCTGCCGTGGCAGCCTCCGCCATTTTCCGCGTTTCTTCGCCGTTCTTGATCTGCAGAAGGGCATAGTCACCGGTAACCTTGTTCAGTGCCCCCTGTGCTTCGGTTACTTTGGCCAGGGCGTTCATACGTGCCGTCTGCGTACCGATATCGCCGCCGTCGACCTTATCGGTCTTATCCGCTTCTACGAATGCCTTCTGGGCTTCCTGGAGCTCTTTCTTTTTTGAATCAATGTCCGCTTGAATGACCTCTTCGCTCAGCTTATGCTTCTTGTCCAGGTATGTTTGCAAATCGACAAGCCCCTTGTCGAAATCGATCTGGTTCAGCTCGGCGATCCTTTCATTCCCCTGCTTGGTGAGTGCCGCTCGGTTTTCCTCGAACGCCTTAGAATACCGCGCATAGGCATCGTTGTAGGCATTTAGTGTTGACTGATATGCGGCCAAGTCTTCTGCGTCTTCAGTTTCGCCGGGTTCCCAGGGTTTCCCGCCCTTCACGGGTCGGTTGCCGTTGCCCGCCTGACGGTTATCGAAGCCCCAGGCGAGTTTCATGGCCTGGGCATTGTGCTGGGCATCGGTCACCATCTCGGCACCCGCTTTGGCCGCCCGGTTCTTCGCATTCTCCCAACCGCTCACCAAGGCGTCAGTCGCTCCGCTGAAATCACCGGTTAATGCCAGGGCTGATGCCTTGGCAACGCCGATGAGGATATCCGTTACCCCGCCGAACCCAAGCTTGATGGTATCAACTACAATGTCTACGGATGTTTTCAACCCCCAAAGGAGCGACGTGAGCGTTGCCATTGTGTACCGAAATACCCCGACGATGCTTGGAAAGCCGTCCTTAAAGAACATGGCGAAATCGGTGAGTACAGGCATGATGTTGTCGGCGATGGCACGCTTGAAGCCTTCGCTCATCAACTTTTCCTCGTTGTTAAACTCCAGCATTGCCTTTTGGTAATTATCGACAGCATTCTGGGTTTCAGTGCCGATCCCGAGGTTGTATTCGTCAATGCGCTCTTTGGACTTTTGGAATTCTTGCTGGTTGGTCTTCAGGTAATTGTTAATCTGGTCATAGGTACCCATGCCAATGGCGGCGGCGGCCTGGTTTCGATCCCATCCGGCCGTATATTCATCAAGCTTGTTCTTGACGTTTTGGACGATCTGTTGCGTAGCCATCATCGAGCCATCAGCGTTCTGGTATTTGATGCCAAGCCGATCAAGCTCATCACCGTTGGAACGGATGGCGGATTCAACGCTCTGATACACGGAGACAAAATCGCTCTTATCGGCCCCGGTTCTCCGGAGGGCATCGTTCAGAGCGTTAGCGTCGACCGCCGTTAACTGCAGCTGTTTCTGAAGGGATTTGACTTCGTTGTTAGTGGCGACCAGAGCATCAATGTTTTCGCTCTTGTAACTACTCCCGGTGACGAGTCCGACAGCAAAGCTGAGCCCTTTATAAGCAATGGTCAGAGCGGCAATGGCGTTAAAGGCAATTCCCACCGCCATTGCCACTTCCGATCCGAAGAAACGGAATGCCGCCGCCGTCGCCACGGATTGTTCAGCCCAGCTTTTGATATGCTCACCGATAGAAGTGCCGACTTGTTTGACCTCATTCTCGGCAGAGGCCAGTTCGGGGGCGATCCCTTCAAAGATCCTTCGTCCGAGATCCGCGATCGCGGCTCCGATTCCCAGCAGAAATGCCTTGAGGCCATTACCCGATTGACTGACGCCATCAATGGAATCGCGCGCCACGTCCATATTGTCGGCAATGGCCTTACCCGACAGTTCGGCCGCACCGCTCAGGTCGGAAAAAGAGTTCGATGTCTTACCGATGGATTGATCAACCGATTTGAAGGCGGGGGAGGATTTATCCTCCCCGTTTATTGTCAGATTTACGTCAGCCATCGGTTTCCTCCGGCTTCCGAGCCGTCTTCCGAATGATGTCCTCGACCTGTGCCAGCCATTCCAGATCCTCTCGATCTACCTGATATTCCCGGCAGATCGTTTCGGACATTCTCAAATCATGGAGCCCAACCAGAAGCCCGCGAATCTCCAGTATCCGGTGCGCTTCATCAGGGAGTGTGTCGAACCCTGTCGGACATGTCCCCGTCACACAGATTGCTTCGTTTTTTTCCTCTTCGTAACCTTTCCGACAGTAATAACAGCGTACCTTTGGGAAATCGGCGCACGCCAGCAGGTACGCTTTTAGCCGTTTTTTACTTTCAGTTTATCCTTGCTAACTTGTTCTTTCTCGGCCAGAAACTCCTTGGCGGAGGTAGTATTTTCACCCACAAACAGGGAAAATTCGCGACAGCGGATCATCATCATGTCGCGGTTTTCCGGCGTAAAAGCGATAGGCGTCCCGTTCGGCAAGGTCAGGCCGGGATGATCCGGATTAGTGCGATGGAACCATCTCTTCACTACCCGCTCGCCCAATTTCTGGTTCCAGACTTTACTCCAGAGTGAGCCGGTGCGGGACACGATCTGGTCAACCTTTTTGCTCAATTCCTGAGCCTCTTCTTTGGAGAGATAGGCGAGTTCAACGTTAGTATCGTCGTCATATTCAAAGACTTTCACTTGTTCATCGTCGAAAATTGCCACTTTTGCCATTGCGCACCTCCCGTGCATGTTATGAAGTCAGGGCGACCGGCCGGTCGCCCCTACGTTGTCGAATTATACCAGTGGGTCCGTGGTCCGCGTGTTGATCGGAGACCACCATAGCGGGTCGGTAATCCCGGCCATGCCGGTGGGCGAGGCGCTCGCCCCAAGGATGGCTAACTCTACCGGTTCGGCGATCCGACCGTTGCCGTCCGTAGGATCATCGTTGATGATCTCCAGATGCGGCAACTGCATGAGGTGCTGGAAGTTGTAGACCCCGGAGATTACGGTCCCGGTACTGGTGATATCCAGTTTCTTGCGCGCGTCATTGCCCCAGTCGGAGAGATACGTGCTGGTCGTGTGCGTCGGGAACTCCAGGGTGAGCTTCAGGTCCGGGAGTCCCTCGTTGGTCGGCTCGTCGATCAGATCCTGGGGAATCGTTGTGGCGGTGCGGTACCGGCCGGTGTAATAACCCTTCAGGTTACGCTTGAGGGCCAGGGTGAACTTGCTGGGATAGATCGTGTCACCACCCCCCAGGGCCGCGCCCGACTGGCTGTTCATCCGGAAGACCGTCTGGGCGAACAGCACGGCGTTCTTGTCGGCGCCGGTGGCGAGCGTCACGTTAGCGAAGGTAGCCAGGGTGTTCACGAGGCTGGCGATCTCCAGTCGCGAGCCCACCACGTCCACGGCAAGCTGCAGGGGATCCGGTCCGACCTGACCGGATACTGTGATGCCGGTTACCTTGGCGGTGGGCACTTCCTGAATATACGGACCCATGAGCTTGGCCAGAGTCACGAAAATGCCGTACACGTCGGGGTTGAACTTGTAGGCATTCTTGTAGGCGGTAGTTGCCCCCTGCTGCGTCGGGGCTCCGGCAATGCCCATGAACGCGGCGATCAGCACATCAAGCCCCACATATCGCAGGTTCATGGTGAGCGTGGCGGAACAAGCTATCTCGCCCAGGGTTCCGTCCTTGGCGAACCCGAAGCCGCGGGAGTTGTCCACCGTCTGCGGGGCACTGGTCTTGATGGGAGAGGTGAGCATCAGCACCTCGTCTCCCGCGCCGCAGGCGACGGCAGTGTCCCAGGCGGCGGCCTTCTTCACCGCCAGGCGTTGAATGATTCCGGTTGATGGTGCGGTCGGTAGCATCGTTTACCCCTCCTTTCCTTCGGTTACGGTCGGCGCCGAGGCGCTCTTTTTCTGTTTTTCCTCGGGCGGAGGATCCTGATCACCCACCCGCTGCTTTAACTCGGCGGCCCGGTCCTTGTCCGCCTGTTCATGGGGTGAGACGAATCCGGCGGGTCGCTCGAACAGTCCGGCGCCGAAATCCTCCTCATCGATGCTGATGGTCTCGCCGGGTTTCAGCGCGCCGTATTTGCGGTGCACACCCGGGTCGCCGATGTCCGACCTGACCTTTACGCTGATCTTTGCCATTGTCGCTCCTTTCAAAACTCTGTTGCGGTTATCGTCAGCTCCGCATAGTGGCAGAGCACGCTTCCGAACATGCGGGTGTCGCCGGCCGTCTTGGACATGGCGCTAGTGCCGTTGCATTCGCCGTCCAGGGTGATGTTCAAGCGGAAGGCGGCACGGATCGCCTCGATCTTCGCCTCGAAAAGCAGCTCCGTCGCGTCGGCATCCTTCACGCCCATGTAGAACTTGACCACGTAGCGGTGATCGTCCTGGTTCTCGATGTTATTGAGACGCTGCGATGCCACGCCCGGCCGGGTGATCTCCCAGCCAAGAATCCGGCCGGAGGCAGAATCCTTGAAGAACTCGATGAACTTCCCCCAGTCCACCGCCCAGCGCTCGTATAGGTGGCCGATGCCGGTGTCGGGGACGGCGCTGATGATATCGAAGATCTTCTGTCGAATCGCTGCTTCCGACATTACATTTCCTTCCGTAGGGGCGACCGGCCGGTCGCCCTGAATTTGCTGCGGAATGGGCGACCCGCCGGTCGCCCCTACGATAATTCTTTTACGATCAGCAAACCGCGAGCCTCTGCCATCGCGTCCAGCCTCGCCATGTTCTCTGTCACGGCCCGCTCGAACATGTGGGCGCCATCAAAACCTTTTTGAGCAATCTTTCTCCGGACCACGTACTCGATCCGGGCAGCTTCGGTCTCGGACAGGCCGAGCTTCACTTCCAGCCAGCGGACCAGGACTCCCTTCGGCGGCATCCCCTTGCCGGCCGTGCGCCCCTTCTCTATCACCTCGGCATACGCCTGGGCGCTCATCACCACGCCCTTCACCACCGGGCTTCCCTTGCCGGAAACCTCCGCCTGCTCCGAGCCGAGCAGGCCTCCCTGGGCGCCAAAGACACCCTGGGGGGTGCGTTTCTTCACCTCGCCCAGGAGGAACATGGTCACCTCGGTGACAAAGCCATCCAGGTTCCCCTGGATGATCTGCGGGGCCTGGCCCGAGAGGAGAGCGCCCTTGGTTTCTATGCGGAGTGAGAGGTTCATGGCATTTCACTTCCATTTACTTATGAGTTAGACATCACAGACCATTACTCCGGCACTCGGGTTGGGGATGACCATTATCGCCTCAATATCACCTCTACCGATGTAGAGGCGGTCCCTGCTGTGCTTACCAAGCCGACAAAAGTATTCAGGTCGGCAACTGAAGCAGGGGCGGAAGTGGTGCAATGGATCGTCCCTGCTACGGTGGAACTGACATACGCGTAGTTGCCAATGGAGCAAGCCGTAGCATCATTAACTATGATCGCTGCCCCTTGGGTCGCTACCCGGCCCGTGGCACTGTTAGCCGTGGCATCCACCAGGACCCCGATGACGTTGGTGGCCGAAGTCGCCGCCGTAGTTATTTTCCTGGCCCCGCCCGTGTCGAGGGCAACGAGAATGTGGGCGGCGAGACTACTGCCGGTGGTGTTCGTGCCGGTGAACGTATAGGAATAGCCGTTGAAAGAGTCACCCGTTGATATGATTTGCCCGGAGGCGGAAATGTTACCCGTAACACTAACCGCGTTCGGAATAGTCAAGAGTCCCTTGGTGGCATGGGAGGTCGTTTGGAGTGTCGCCGTGCCGCCAGATTGATCGCCAAGGCTTATTGTTGTATCCGTGGTGGATGCTTTAGATAGGACTAAGGCTTTAGATAGGGATACGCTTGATACCCCATAAGGGACGATACTAAACGCAAGGTTTCCGCCCGCTGATGACGAAGAGAAATTTTCAGCCGCAGTTGCTTGAATTTGGGCTGTTATGGTGTAAGTTGACCCTGACGTAAGACCCTTCATGTTAAGCTGGGCGATAAATGCTCCCGAGGGAATCGCGTCTAAATTTGTGCCACCGCTTTTCCCGGCTTTACTCATATTGAAGGTTACGGGGTTATTGTCAGCATAGGCGTATACTGCCGTAGGCCCTTGAACGTACTGAGTAGATGAAATCGTGTTGACTTGCTTAAAAGTAGGTGTATCTGACGTGGTAAGCCCCGCTACGGCTGCCTGATTAAGCGTCCCGAGGGACAAATCCCCTTTGAAATACTGAGCGGTGGTTCCCGTTGTAATGGCTGCTTGCTTGGCGTTCCATGTTTCTGCTGACGAGATGTAGCTGTCACCGATAGCACCGATATCCCCTGGCCCTAAAAGGCTCACACCGGCAACTGTTTTGATGTTCGTTCCTGAAACAAGCGCGGCTTGTTTTGCGTTCCAGGCGCTCTGATCGGTGGTCGTGGGCAGATAGTAGCTTGCCGGGAGCGCCGAAGCCGGGATGATGTCTTGAGGATTGTTCAACGCTGTATGCGGGATAAACTTGTAACCACCGCGCCACGACACGCTTTGTCCCGTGGTAAGCGTTGCCGTGTTGGCGGAACCGGACACCATATAGAAATAGGTCTTATTGGCGGAGGTAGTAAAAGCGCGGTTACTTGACGCTGCGATATTAGACCCCGTACCGAGTCCATAAGAGGTGTCTATCCAGCCTATCTGGTCGTGATTTGTTCCCCGGATTGAATACTGCCAAACATTCGGATAACTGCTGTACGTGCCAGCATTTGTCGTCAAGCCGCTTGTATAGGAAACCGGGACAAGAGAAGAAGCATTGTTCCAGAAAAGCGTGCCATCCCATATCCCCGTTCTGCGGCTTCCCATTGGACCGTACCACACTCTGATATACAGCCCTTCTAAGGCTGTGGCGGTGGTATCGGTAAAAACGTTACCATCTCCAGTGATGGCGTAGTGGACTATCTCTTGCAGGATTTCCGCCCCGGTGTCGTCTGAGTAGTCCGTACCAGGCCCTTGACCGGGATTGCTCCCCCTTGCAACGGTGTTATCGGCTTGGACATTATTCACCACGGTAATATCGGCGCGCTGCCCACAAGCGATGCCACTGGACAGAGCGTTGCCGTCAACTGTCACCGCTATGCTGACTTGCCGCGCTGTCGGGGAATTGGCGGTTCCCGATCCGCCGTGGTTAATCAGCCCGTGGTTCCCACCGGTTAAGTCTCCCAGATAGGTTGCCGCCGCCGTGCGCCCCGAGGCTTGGAAAGTGTACGGCCCGTCGTTCCAGTCGGTTGCGGACGTATCCAGAGAGGTGGCCCCGGTAGCCAAATCATCCGAGTAAATCGGGCCTTGGTTGGGTTTCAACCACCACTGACTGAACATGGTAATGTTGTTCGGTCCGAAAGGCACAAAATCCAGCCACATGTCCTGATTCTCGGTGTACTTCCAGGCCGTGCGAATGAGGGTGCCAGAACGGGAAACGCAGACACTTGCGGATGTGGCAGGGAGCGCCCCCACGTTCGAGGCGGTGTAGGTCGGCTTGGTAGCAGCCTTAGCCCAAGCATAGACATCGCTGGCGGGACGGGTATCAGAAAACCGACTGTCATCCCCAGCGGCTACGGTGCCAGCTGTCGTGCCGATATTTTGGGTTGCGGCTGTGCCAAGTGAAGAAGCATCCGCTTTCCCCGCTAGTCCGCTGACCAGCGTATCCTGAGTGACATACTTGTTCCCGCTCCCCGGCGTGCCGGTTCCGACAAGGGCAGCTTTCTGGGCATCGGTCGGCAGATCGACATGGTTGTATATACCCTCATGTGTGGCTACCTGCGCCGTTGCCGCTCCAGAAGCATCAGCTCCCACTTCCGTCGCCGTGTAGCTCGGCTTTGTCGTAGCCTTGGCCCAGGCATATACATCACTTGCAGGACGGGCGTTGGTAAGCCGTGGATCTGACGAGGATACTATGCCTCCGTGAGCCGAGGTGGTCTGCGCAGCGTGGGTATCAAGGTTCCCCTGGACGCTCGTAGCACTGCCGAGGGGATCCGCCCCGACATCAACAGCTGTATAGTCTCCAGGCTGCTTAGTAATAGCTCCAGTCCGTCCGAATACCGATGTCACTGGGGATGCGTTGCTATTCCATGCGTTTATCTGGGCGTCCGTAACGGTGCGGTGTGTCGTATCCGAACCGAGTTGTGAAAGCAGCGTGGGAATGATAGGCTTATTGAAAATCTGAGCCGCCCCGCTGGTCGCGTTCCAGTCGCTATTTACCTGTGTTGGCTTGTTGATGAGATCGATATATGACCCGGAAGAAGCGACTGGCGAAAGTCCGGTAATCATCGCAACGGAATAATCTCCCGGTTGAGGTGTTACCGCGCCGCCGCGGCCGTTAAAGCTCGCAACTCCCGCAATGCCTGTATTACTGAGCGTGCCGTCCAGAGTAATCGCAAGCCCAGCGCCTACTTTGATGCCACCGAGAATCGAGGCGGTAGCGGGAAGCAGTGTGAAGGGAGGAGTTCCCCCGTCTCTATTAACCTTGGTGAGCGGATTGCCAGGGCCGTTACCTATATACAGTTCCTTTGTGTCCGTGCACCAGATCGGCTCACCAACCGCGGCAGAGGCGGGCAGCCGCGTGCATGGTCCGCGGAGAAACTGTATGTCAGGCCCCGCCGCTGCCGTCGAGGCGATCATGACCGTTGTGATGATGACGAAGATGCTGCGCATCAAAATTCCCCTCCATCGATATTGCCACCCGTGGCCGGTGTGCCGGACTTCTCGGGTGTCAGCGGCCGACCGTGCGTCAACCGCATCCGCTCACTGTCAGGCGTTGGAGCCGTGGCCATAGCCGCCTTCACCGGCGCATCCTTACCGATTCCCATGTGATCGTTATATAGCCCCTCGTGTTCCTTGGCGCGGCGGGCGAATTCATCCCCCTTGCTGCGATAGTTGACCGCATCCGCCTGGATGAGCGGGTCGCCGGTCTGACCGAAGGCCGCGGCCAGTTGCCGCAGCGCCACGCTCGCGGCGAGGTTCGCCACTGCTTCCAGGTCGGCGGACGGCAGGGTCGCCTCGGTCTGCAGGGCGGTGAAGGTGAGTCGGATCGCAGACCCGACCGCAGGAGCCGCGGCGAGAAGCCGCAGCTGCAACCCGGACGGGGTGCGATAAAGCTTGTAATCCCTCGGGTCAACGAGCTGCTCGGGAACGAGGCCGGCCGGATACTCCACCTGCTCGATGACGGAGAACTCGGGCGCCCAGGCGTCCGGCAGGTCGTAATCGTTCACGCCCAGGCCCATGATGTCCTCGACCAGAACCTGCGGCCGGCATTTCGAGTAGCGCTTCAGCGCCTCGGCGATCGCGTTCTGGTAATCGTCCGGATCCGTGAGCCTGCCGGAATCGTCTTTTACTTTTCCTTTGACCAGGTCGATGAGCATCTGAACCCCATAAATGGTGAATGGTAGGGGGCGGAGCCCCCGTGGTTCGATCGGTAGGGGCGACCGTCCGGTCGCCCATGCACAGTTACAATCGCTTGAGCAAAAGGAACACCGTCAGGTCCGTAAACGTTGGCGTGTTAGTGCCTCCGATTGTCAGGTCAACCGCTACGCTTCCTTCGTCGGTTATGGTGGTATCGGTCGCTGCAGTCAGATCCTTCGGCGTTGCGGCGGTGCTCACCGTACCGCTGTAGGTGCTGTAGATGCCATTCTTGATGTTGACCTTGAGCGTCGGGTTGGTCCCGGAAACCGTCCGGGAGTTGGCATTGGCCGTCACGATCCGGTATCCGGCCGGCGCCTTGAACTTCACCACCCCGGAGGCGGTACTGGTATAGGAGCCGGGAATCGACAACACCACCGGCGTATAGCCGGGCGCGCCAGGCGGCGGGTTCTTCGTGGCGGCCTGAGCAAGCGTCAAGACGAACAGGACCAGCATCAGCGCCGCTATCAACAGGGTTTTGATTTTCATGGATTCTCCTCGCTTTTTCACATTTGATTCAGGGGCCGGGAAACCCGGCCCCTGGGTTTAACTCAAAACTCGAAACTCACAACTCGAAACTGCCGTTACGCCACCACCCCTTTGTATGCGCCGCGGAAGTCCACCACCTCGGCGTTATAGTCGTGCTGGATCTTGTACTGGATGGCGCCGTTCAGGAACATCTGGCCCTGGGTCGGCATGTTGGCGATAAACATCTGCGGATCCTGCTGGCCGTTCAGGAACGCAAGCTCGACGATCTCCACTTCGTTCGGATCGGCTAACATGAGCCAGTCGTTGGCGTCGATCATGAACGGGTTCTCGAACAGCCTCTCCGGCCTGAAATACTGGTACATGGAGTTTGCGTTATCGACCGTGACCGCCTGCGGCTGATAGGAGTTGACATTGGAGACGATACCGAACAGTTCCGTCGGGAACGCAACGGTCACGGGTCGCAGGTTCAGGCGTTCGCCGCTGTTCGGCTCGGTCTGTACCCGCATAGCGTTGCGGCCGGCCAGGGCACTGGCGATTGCGTAGGCGGCGGAGCCGAGGTTGCCGTGATCGGCGTGGAAGATGGCCTTGTTGTCGCCCTTGTAGGTGGCGTTGGTCAGGAACGGAGTCCAGACCACCCGGGCGAGGCCCCGGCGGGCGCCGCGGCCGAGACGGCTGACGATCCGGTCGACCAGGCGCATATCGTCGTTGATGAGGGTGCGCCGCTTGATGGTGATGATCCCGCCGCGCTCTGCCAGGGCATACTCGACCTGCTCGTCGGTCACTTCGCCCAGATCCGGGTAATCCTCGGTGTCGGTGTCCACTGCCGGGAGATCGCCGTAGTATCCGATCCGGATCGTTTCGAGCTTGCGGAAGTCGACGGCGTTGCGGATGTTGTTCCCGACCAGGAGCGACACGCCGTAGTCGGAGATTTCGCGGTAATCCTGGGCCATGCGGCGATAGAGGGTATTGCCCAGGACGTAGGCGAAGCTCGTGTCGCCGTAGGCGGCCTGCAGCCGGCGGAAGTTATCCGGGGTGATGACGCCGGTCACGTCATGGTCGCCGGTCATCTCCACATAAGCGGCGCGCAACGACCGAAATGGCTTGATACCCGCGAGGTCTCCTTCGACTTTCACGCCGAACATGCCGTCGAATGCTGCCTGCAGCTTGTCGGAGCTCTCGTAACCGACCCGTACGCCGCCGAGGCCGGTCACCTGGCCGGATGCGGTAAGCTGGTCTACCATTTCCTTCATCCCCTTGATAGCGGCCTGCAGCTCTGTCTCCTCGAACACCCGCTTTTCGAACTGCAAGCGGATATGATTCTGGGAGGCGTCCGGCAGATTCGAGGCGGTGAGGGCGGCGTCGAGCTTCATACCGCAGGCAAGGAGCTTCATCTCCTTCACCGTCTCATTTTCCGTCTGGGTAGTGAAGGCGGCGGTCAGGTTGGTAACGACGGACGCCACCAGCTTCGCGTTCGTTTCATCTCCGCCCGCTTCCTTGACCGTGGCTGCGGCGATCATTTCGATCGCCTGGTCATCATTAAGGGTCCCTGCCGTCATTTTCTCCGTGATCTCCTTGTGGAGATCGGGCCGCGTCTTCTGCAGAGCGGCCAAAAGCTTTTGAAGCATTTGCTCCTCCTCCTGGCCGACTGCTGCGGCCATACGTATGAATTTCCCGTCGTTGGTCGGGTCGTACACCACATCCACTTCGACTGCACTGATCTTCACCGGCTCCTTCATCTTCCGGCCAGCCACCATCTTGGTCACCGTGCTCCCCAGGGCATCGAACGAAAGACCGAACAGATCCGGCTTGCCGCGCTCGAAGCTGTCGACCAGGCCGTCCCGCAGCCAGGACGCGCTCTTGAGGATGAAGAAATCGGCCTCGATGGCGGTGCCGGTATCGGAGACGTTTTTCAGCCAGCCGACGATCTCCTTGACCGATTTGCCGAAAGGCTTGCTCGCCGCCTGGTGCTGGCTCTCGTTGAGGGCAAAGACCCGGGCGCCCTCGATGAGGGGAATGGCGGCGACCAGCGGCTCCCGTGTCCAGTTGATGCGGCCGTCTTTCCCGGGGCCATACTTGTTGACCTGGACGTGCCAGACGTAGCCGTACTCCTCGGAGCCCTTCTCACCCACGGCGGCAATGATCTGCGAGGCACCCTGCATCGGCATGTAGGAGATTTCCTTCTGCACCTCCACCGGATCGCCCAGGGTGACCTGGCCGTCCGTGATGGAATAGGAGCGCTGGTAGCATTTCTCCACGCCGTCCTTGCCGACCGATTCGTACACCACCGAATCGGGGAAGATGTCCTCGATGTAGCAGGAGAAGTCGGCACTTTCCTTGGCGCAGATGGCGTTGCAGACCAGCTCCCTGATCTCGCCGAAGCTCATTTGTCCCTTGTTCTTGCCCTTCACGGGTCACCCCCTCCGGTTTATTTCTTCACCCGATGCTTCTGGCCGTCCTTGGCGACGATCACCATGTGCGTGCCGTCATCGCGGTAATCGTGCACGTCGTCAGGAGTGAGGGCGCGCTCGAAGGGGACATGCACGGTCCCGTCATTGGTCTTCTTCGGCCGGCTTCCCCGGAACATCAGCCCTTCCAGGTGTTCCGGATCGAGGGGAGGTTCCTCCTCCTTGCCGATAACGCCGATGGTAGCGGCAAGCGGGTGAAGCTCTTTACCGAGGACAAAGGTTTCATCGAGTTCTTCCTGGAAGATCTCCCGCGCACGCTCTTCGGTCACCAGACCCTTGAGCGATTCCGCGATCAGCTTTCCGATGTTCTTGCTCTCGTCGACGATCAGGATCTTAACTCCTTCCTCGGTCGCCAATCCCTTCAGCGCTTCGGCGATCAGCTCTTTCACCTGCTCCAGAGTGATGCCGACCACTCCAACTTCCTTCTGTTTTTCACCTGCCATGAGTGAACCTCCTTGTGATTTATGCTGCCTTTTTATAGCTCGCCTGATACTGCGCCTGGTCCCAGCTTGCAGCGAACGTCTTGGCATCTCCCCAGCTCGCCATATACGGCACATGGGTACAGCCGCAGCGAATAACTTCCTGGATCGGCGCGCCGGGGTCCCGCGGATACATAACCGGGGTGCCGTCCGCCGCCTGGTAAAAGGGGTTGCCGATGCCGCGCACCTGGCCGTGCATAAGAAGGTGAACCTGGCGCGGCATCCGCGGGTGGCCTGCGTGCAGCCACATCCGCTGCATGTCCGGCAGGGTGTCCGCCGCCTGCTCCATGCTTTTCTGGTTGGCGATGGAGAAGGACCGCCCCATCTCCAGCCCGGTGATCACCTCGGCCCGCTCGCCGATCGTCTTGAAGATGGACGGCCCGGCGAGGCTGCCGGCGATCTCGGCGGCCACCTGCTGCGGAGTCTTCTGCCCGAGGATCCCGAGCGTCAACTGCCCCTTGATTTCGGTGAAGGCGAAGTTCGATAGTTTGGTGACCCTTGAGAAGGCAAACTCCTTGAGCGTATCGAGCACGTTGCCGGAGAGCTGACCGAACCCGGACCGGATGCCCGACTCACCGGCAACCTGGGCCACGGCCGGGAGCATCTCCTCGCCTTCCTGCCAGGTAGCAGAGATCCCCGCGCCCAGTTCCCGGTCGGCGGCGCTCTCGAAAGCGGACAGGTGCTTCTCGATGCTGGCCAGCGACTGGCGCAGGTAAAAGGCGCTGTAGCTGTCGGAAGGGGTAGCGGCCAGCTCGGCGAGGATCTCTTTCTTCACCTCGGCGAGCAGTCCCTGGACGTATTCCGTCCCGGAGAGGATCCGCGCGTCCCGCTTCTTCAAAATTTCCTTGATTTTGGTGGTGACCTTTATGGCCATTAGTAGTCACTCTTTCGTATCAATCGGAATTGCACCTTAGGATTCACCCGAACCGCCCTTCCGTTTTCGTCGTCAAACGCCGAAATCGCGTTTATAACACCGTGTCAATCAATTCCGGGTTGTCCTGGCCCATTTTCGGACCCTGACGCAACAGCGGGCGATTTTGGTGTTTTTGGAATTTCCGGTCCCGATTTCCCTTTTCCGGGGTAATCCTGGGCACCGGATTCGTTCTCCAGCATGGCGTCGGCGTCGATACTGAACCCGATCATCTCGATGACGAAGGCAAACAGCTTGGTCGCGGTCAGCTGATCGATCCATCCCTGGCTGGCGCCGGCAACGATGGCCGCGACGATCTGCTGCACCGCCTGGGAGATTTTCCCCAGGTCCTTGTTGGTCGACTCGGGGATCTGAATATCGAACTTGAATGCCTCTTCCTCGGGCACGGTCAGGTAGCGGGCGTCCAGGGCGCTGCGGATGGCATAGGTGATGATCTGCTTCAGCATCGCCTTGACGCGGTTCTGCCGGCTGCGGATGAAGGCGAGGATCGGCTCGTTTGATTCCGCGGCCGTGGAACGGTTCACGTTGCCGCCGCCGCCGTACCACTGCTCGGGCATGTTCTTGTTGCCCAGGATGTGGTTGCGGAAGACCGAGGCTGCTTCCTTGATCTCAATCGCCTGGAGGTTGGGGGCCTCCGCTGTCCACGTGACTTTTTCGTTGTGGACTCTCAGCGCGCCATCACCCTGGGTCGGGTATTTGTTAGCTATGGCCTGGCATTCCTCATCACTAGCCCCGTCGACCTTTACGTCCCAGATATAGGCGTTTTGCTTGCGGGCCTTCAGGTTGTAGTTGTAGATGAAGTCCTCGTACTCATCGAGCCAGTCCGCCAGGACGAAGATATCGGAGGTGCCCCAGGGGTCGTTGGAAACGCGGTTGATGCTGAAGAGGAAGCACTCGCCGTCCGTGAAGGTCTCCCGCAGCTGCCGGGCGTCCTCACTCATGACCGAGTCCGATTCTTCTTCCAGGATCGTCTTCAGAAGCCTGATTGTGCCCGTATGGATATTGGCGATCTTCACCCCGATCTGCAGCTCGGCGTTCTGCGGGTCGGTATAGATCTGCTGGATCTGGGCCGGGTCGACCATGCCGAGGCGGATGCGGCCGGTCTGCTCGCCCTTGAAGACAGGCCAGCACTGGACGCCGAAGATTGACAGCTCGCGCACCTTGTCTTCCAGCTTGAGGTCCAGGTTATTGATCGGGTCTTTCCAGAAGCTGTCGATCAGCGCCTTTACGTCCGGATCATCAGCCGTGTAGGTGAAGCCCTGGCCGGTCACGAAATAGGTGAGCGTCTCGATCAGCCAGTTGCCCAGGGGATTCAGTTTCCAGAGCCAGTAACAGACCTCAACCTGGCGCGCCCACTCGGCGATCGGCAGCTCTCGCATGGAATTGCCCGACAGGCGCCGCCATTGCGTGTCCACCTCGACCCCGGCGGAAGCGGCCGGCAGGCGCTTCACCACCTCGGCTTCGACCAGGGCGGGGAGCATTGCCGGTATCCGCTGTTCGGCTGCCGCCTGGATGCGATCGCCAAGAAAAGCATTTATCAATCGGTCTTTGATGCTCACGCAGCGCGCCTCCCTTTGAATAACCTGCCCAGCCTGCCCATCCGCAGCCCCGTTTCGGGGCGACCTTCCGTTTCCTCCGCCGCGGGCTTGGCGCATGCGGCCTTGACCAACCCGCCCTCCAGGAGCTTCTTCAGCATCTCCAACGCGTCCGGGCCGTCGTCATGGCCACCCTTGTTGCGCAGCCGGAAGTTCAGGAGATGCCTGATCAGTGTCCCCATGCCGTGACGCTTGAACCTGATCCAGCCGTTCTTTATCCACGGCTGGAGAGACTGGATACGCAGGTCTTTGTCCTTGTCGGGGCGGACCCCTTTCACCACTACGGTAAGGCCGCGATTATGCGCCTCGCTCTCAAACTGCTGCTTGAACAGCTCCTGGAACTGGACCTCCTCGATGTCCACCTCGTCAAAGGGGTCCCGCGCGTGGTAGTCCAGCGTGTCGGTGGTGATCTTGTCCGGGTGGCGCTTCTCGATGTCAGCCACGGTCAGGTAGATGATGCCACTCTTCATCCTGCCGCCGAGAATCGCGGAGGGGTCGGCCTTCTTCGACTGCTTGCCCAGGGACGGGTCTATGGCGCAGCCGTGCTTGGTGTCGGAAAGGTCGATGTCCTCTTCGTCGTAATACTGGATCCACTCCTCCAGGAAGATGGCGTTCTTCGGGTCGACCGGGTTGTTCTGCTTTTCGCTCTGGAAGGCGAGGTCGCCGTCTTCCACCCGGACCTTCATCAGGTAGTAGTACGACTCCTCCTCGGGCCACAGCACTTCGGTACCGGCGAGCATCGTCTCCCGGTTCTGCTCGAAGTAGCTGTCGGCAGCAGCTACCGCTTCCTCCTTGCCGATGGAGATGTCGCAGAAGATCTCTTCCCACTTCTGCCACAGCTTCTCCGCCGGAGACCAGCGAATGACCGCCTGAAACTTCTTGCCGAGCCACCCAGGTCGATTGAGGAGCGTTTGCAGCAGCCCTTCGTCGTGGAGCACGGTACCTACCACGATATAAACGCACCCCGGTCGGCCGAGTTTGGTGAGGGCCTTGAAGAACCAGTTCTCCAGCTTGCCCCGCAAGTCCTCAGAAAGCACGTCCTCGTCATTCTCAAGGTCATCGCCGATGACGAGATCGGGACGGTCCTTGCCGCGGCGGAAACCGCGTAACGACTGTCCGGCGCCTGCCGCGTGGACCTGGACGCCGTTGCGCGTTACGATTTTGCGCGCCCGCCAGGTCGGACCGGCGCCGCACAATTCAGGGAAGTCCTGGGCAAGCCGCTCGTTGCACTCCAGCTCGATCTTGATGCACTCGATGAACGCCTCGGCCTGGGAGGCGGTGTCGGATACCTGGAGAATGAACCGCCGGTACTTGAAGGCGATGCACCAGAGCGGGAGAAGAAGGTTTGCCCACGTGCTCTTGGCATTGCCGCGGGGCGCCCCGTCGGCGGACTTGCCAGTCTCGCCCGTCTCAATGGCGCGGAAGATCAGATCCTTGAACTTCTTTGCCAGGTACTTGTGCAGCCGGCTCGACGGCCGGTCGAAGTAGTGAGGGAGGTAGGTCCGCCCGAAAAACTCGGGGTCTTCCGAAGCCCGTCGCTTCCGTTCTTTCTGCGCCTTCGAGTCATTGGGAAACGGCTTTGTCGAGGCCACCACCAGCTGGCGCAGCTCCTCGATCTGTCGATCCCAAGCCCTCATTCTGGCGGTGCTAGGCGGCATACTTCTCCCGTCCATACTGCGTCAGATCGTCAAAGTGCTCCTGGAGCGCCGAGCAGAGATCGGGCGCCCCGATCCGACTGAACTCGATCAGATCCCGCACCACGGCGAGAAACATCTCCCCCTTCTGCTTCGCGATCGCCTCGGTCGCTTCCCGGGCCGCTTTTGCCCGGCGGTCGAGGATGGCGTCGATCTTGGCCAGGGTGTCGATATGGGTGGCAGCCTGGAGGGGCGCTTCGGTGATCCGCACCATGATGGTGTCACGGGCGGTGAGGAGCTGCGCCTCATAGTTGTCCTTGGCCGCCTTTGCCGCGTCCCAGCCGCCCCACTCCTTCCACTCGGTGAGACTCTGGCGGGAAACGCCCAGGGTCTCCTCGATGGCGGTGAGGCTCCGGCCGTCGCAGTACATCATCTTCGCGACCGGCTCCAGCCGTTCCCTGTCACCCTTGGCCGCCATTACCTGAGCGCCTCCTCAAGCCGTGCGATTTCACCGTTCACCACAGCCAGCTCCGCCCAAGCGGATTTCAACTGGTCCCACTGCTCGTCGATCACCGGCACGTCCAGGTCATCGGGCGGCGTCAAAACCGTGTTGAGCTTGGCGCGGATGGCGTCCGCCTCTCCCTTGATCCGGAAGCGAAGCCGCTCCCGCTTCTCCTTTGCCTCGGACAATCTCCCCCGCATGGCGGCGCGTTCCAGGCTCATTATTTCCCCCCCGACAGTTCCCGCACCCGCGGGCAGAATGTGTTGTTCTTGATGGCGTCGATCAGGTGCGTCTGTGCCTGGGTGTTCAGGGTGATGATCCCGGCCAGGTCGCCGGCAAGCCGCTGCTGCTCGCGGGTCATCTGTTGGTAATCCTTCACCAGCTCCACGTTCGACTCGTACATCTTCACCACCGATTCGAACCGCTTCTCATTCTCCCGGACGATCTGCTCCAGCTTCCGGGTCTGCATCCAGAAGAAGATGATCAGCAGGATGTCGGGACCGAAGGCCAGGATGATGGCCAGCGTGCCGAGCGGCATGGTCTTCACGGCGCCGAGAATGGCGACTACGGCGTTAAGGGCTTGAAGGTCGGTCGGGGTCAAGAAGTCCTCCGTCATTGCATGTTATTTACAGCCGCACGATTCCAGACGTTGCAGCAGCAGTTCATTGTCCTGAAAGCAGCGGTCCAGGTCGCCCTGGGTAGCATTGGCCGGGGCGCCTGCGTCAACGGCCACGTAGCGCCGCGCGCACCCGGTCGTGCTGATCAG
This sequence comes from Geobacteraceae bacterium, assembly GCA_024281055.1. GTDB lineage: Bacteria > Desulfobacterota > Desulfuromonadia > Geobacterales > Geobacteraceae > JAMXLF01. Next base: position 44,558 of record JAMXLF010000071.1, on the reverse strand, counting down.
CGAGGCGAGCAGCAATGCCGACACGATCATTCTGAGCAAGGCTCTTGCGAAATTCCTGGATGTTGGCATCGTGATTCCCCCCCTGGGTGGTGACCTGGTACTTCTTCAGTGCGTCGACGATGAACGGGACAAGGTAGGCCAGGATCGCCAGAATGGATGACAAAGCCCCGGCCGCCATGTCAGACCGCCGGAGGCGTGGCCGGTGCAGCCGGGGCAGCCGGTGCGGCCGGGACAAAGGAATTCGCGCCGGTGGCACCCGTACCCGGGATTATGGCGAGAACGGCATGCACGGCGTCCTGGGCCTGCTCGGGGGTCAGTTTCGGCATGGCCTTGAGGATGTACGATACCGCGTGGGTCATCTTGTCATTACCGTTAAGCGGCACCTTGGTGTCGGCGTAGGTGGCGGCCTTTTCCTCGGCAAAGGCGATGCCCTGGGCGGCCAGCTTCATAAGCATGTCGTTATTGTCGGCGAGGATCTGCAGCTTGTACTTGGTGGCAAAGAGTCTCAGACCATAGGTGAGCAGGCCGAGGAGCAGTGCGCCGACCAGCGGAAAGACCGTGCCGTTCAGAAAGCCGGCCATGATACCGCTCGATGCGGCCGGGGCGGCGTCAGCGGCGAAGGCCGTGATGGTAAAGACCAGGGCGAGGGCAAACAAGATAAGCGTGTTAACAAGAAGCTGAAGACGTTTCATCGTGATACCTCCTATGGTTGGCTCAGTCATTGAGCGGGTTGACGCGGACGATCCAGCCGAGCAGCCATTGGGCTTTCTTCGGATTGGATTCGACGATATCGGTGTAGCGATCGATGCCGGCAAGGGCCAGAGCGAAAAGGAATTGCTTGCGGTGATTGAACTCTGCGGTAAAAGCGTTGTACCAGGCGACATCGTCATCACTCAGCTCGGTAGAGATCGACACGTCCGGATCTGATTTCTCCCCCTTGCAGGCGTTGCGGGCCTTATGGAACATCCGATTCGCCGTGCCGCTTCCCATGTTGACGGCCAGATCGAGCAGCAAGGTTGGATCGCGCTGGCCCAGAAGATCCTTGATCCGGATTGCCCGGCATTCGTTCTGTTGGTATTCGTGCGCTGCCGCATCTTTGGTCAGATTGCGAATGTCTAGATTCGGATGGTAGGCACAGGCCAGCCCGTATTTGGTGCCGCCACAAAGATGCCCGACTCCCACCTTGCCGGAAGACCAGTTGCCGCCGTCGTTTCTGCTGTTCTGCCAGCCGCCTTCATGGGCGAATATGCCGTAGCTCGGCTCGAAGAGAGCAATGCCGCAATCGGCGGCGAAAGAGACCGAAGAAAAAGAAACGGCAAAAACCAGAGCAAAAATCAGCTTTCGCATGCGAGCCTCATGATGCTGGGGGAGGCTTGCGCCTCCCCCCATCGTCCGGCGTCAGTGGCCGAAGGAGCCGTGGGCGGTGGGAAATCTCTTATCCCGGCCAGGATCGCGGAGTCTGGACCGTGCCGCCCTTCCGTGGGTTATCGAGTGTGCATGGAGATCACCTCCTCGCCAGGTGAACAGGAAGGTGGCCGGCGGGGTGCGAGGCCGCCGGCCGATGTCATTGGAGGTGCTGCATGATCTGGGGGGATAATGACAAAAAAAGCGCCTTTCGGCGCTGGGGTTTGTTCCGGTTTGTCAGGGGTTTGGGGGGATATTGCAGGGTGAATTTCAAAGGATGGAGGTGGGGCGATTTTGCCTCTGTACTACGAAACGTCGAAGGGGGTCAAGTAAAAAGCGCCATCTGGTCCGGATGCACCTGGTATTGGCGGGTGTAGGTGTTATTGCGCACCAGGAACGCTACCAGCTCGACGAAGGTGACCCTGCGGTTCTGCGCCAGGGTGAAGGAGTCGAGGCAGTCGGGGCGGCGCAGCTCGCCCCGCTCATCCCGCTCGTAGTTGGCCAGCAGCCGCCAGAAAGTCCGCTCGTGGATGCCGAGGATCCGACAGACCTCGCCCGTGCAGTACGAGGCTTTCACCGCCAGCTCCGCCGCTTTAAGCATACCCTTCAGTTTTTCTTCGGCAAGTTCTTGCTGGGTCATAGTCCGCTTTCTTCCCGCAGCTTCCGCATCCGCTCCAGGTTATCCGCATGTTCCTCCGCGCTGGGTTCCGGCGCGCGGAGCTTCGCCCGCTCGGGGCGACGTGGCAGAAGCTCTATCAGCCGCTTCGGCTGCGGCCACTCGGTCACCTCGGTCAGTAGCCGGTCGAACGCCTTCATGCAGCGCTCGGCGTCGATCTCCTCGATGGTCAAAATCTTCTTGAGCGATAAATGCCAGGTATCGGCACAAAGGACAATCGTGTCCGCCCCGGGCTGGCCCTTGAGCGAGCGGGCGATCAGGGCGGCAAAGCCGAGGCTGATGCGCTGGTGCAGCCATGAGGCAGAGCCCCATTCAAGCACTGCGTTCAGCGCCTGCGTGCGCTTTCCGCCGTTCGATGTTCGATGTTCGGTGTTCAACGTTGAACCTTGAACCTCAAACCTTGAACCCGCGCTGTTCTCCAGCACCCGCTTCAGATAGTTATGATTCTTGAGCGGCTTGCCGCCCTTTAGCCTCAGTGATTCCACCGTCTCACAGAGCGCCGTTTCCAGCCGATCCGGATCCGCGCCGAGTTGCAGTACTTCTCTGCAAATTTTCAGCGCCCGGTCCCAGGCAAGCGCCCGGGACTCGGAACGGAACAGGCCCAGATAGGCAATCATCGGATGCCACAGCCGCGGCGGCATCTCGCCTCGCAGGGCGAGCAGCTCGCGGGCCGCTTCGTCCTGGTTGGCGGCATCGAGGGAATAGCGGGCATGGCAGCAGGGACAGGTAAAGATCAAGCGGCCCTCCGGAACTCTTCTTTGACCTCTTCTTTAAGGGTATCCAACGGGCTCGGCACGTCCGATTGCGCCTTGATGCAATGAAGATAGATCATGGTAGTTTTCGGGGTGCTATGGCCGAGCAGGCGTTGCAGGCGGATGATCGCTACTTCCTGGGCGCTCCCGGCACTTTCAAGCCAGTGGGTAGCAAAGGAATGCCGGAAGGTATGGCAGCCAGCCTTTTTCAGGATTCCGGCGGCATGGATGGCGCGGCCGATCTGCTTCTGAATGGCTGAATCATGGATGTGCCACAGCTTCCCGATCCAGGCCGGGTCTTGCCAGTGCTTGTCGCTCTTCACTACCGGACCGGAAGCGGGAAAAACCCAGAACCAACCCCATTCGAATGGTATCTTCGGGTATTTGCGGCCGAGAGAATCGGGGACGGAAACCGGTATCCCCTGCCGAGCATAGCGTTCCCAGACTGCCCGCAGGTTGCGAATATGTTTCTGCATGGGGATTACTACATCTTCCGGCATGGGCACGATGCGCGATTTCATCCCCTTGCCGTCCCAGATGGTGATCTGGCGGCGGTCGAAGTCGAGATCTTTGACGCGCAGGGCGCAGACCTCACCGAGCCGCATCCCGCAGCCATACATAAGCATGCCCCATAATTCGCCGAGCCCTTTTAGCTGGTCAAGTATGGCCCGCACCTCCTGGCGACTGAATACAACCGGGATCCGGGAGGGGAGACTGGAGCGGACAAAGGAGGAAATGTCGCCAAGCTCCTTTTTTACGACTCGCTTAAACAGGTAGATAATCGAGCAAAGGGCCTGTTTTTGAGTGGAGGCGGAAACGTGGTCTTTCACCGCCAGCTTGGTGAGAAAGGCAATTACCTTATCCTCCCATGATTCGCCGGCCGGCCGGGCTGCGACGAAGGCAAAGAACTTCTTTATCCAACCTACGTAAGCCTTGACGCTTTTCCCGCTCTTCCGTTGCATCCTCATGGTGTTCCGCATTTTCTCGATGATTTCCCCTGCTTTCATGGTCGCACCTCCATTAAAGCTTGGTTGGTTATACCGCCATTGTGGCGGGATAAGATATGTTATGTCACTCTGCGAATGCAGCGATACGAGCGCCGAGAATCTCGGAGTATTGCCACATGATTTCGTTCTGCTCTTTCAGCCGTTCCTGCTCTGCCGGATCAAGCGTTTCAAAAATAGGGCTGTGCCCAATGAACTCGCTCAGTGCTTTGGCTTTTTCATCCAATTCAACTTTTTCGGTGACAACACGCTGCTGATGCGGTTGCAGTCCGTCGGCACATTCAGTGGTAACGTGCAGGAACATCTGCCGCGCTTGCTCTGCCGTCAGCAGGTTCGTACCGACAGGCCATGTCTTATTTTTGTTCCACTCGTCGTCTTTTCTGCCGTCGAAACTGATACCGCAGTCGGGGGCAAAATCCTCCGGCAATTTCCAGCAAAGGAAACGGTCAACCATTTTGTCAATCTGTGCTTTGTTCATGTTCTTATCTCCTCGATTTTGTTCCGATGCCGGAATTCCGACAGCGGGTGATTCGTGACATAACAATCGGGTGGTGGGGGCTAATGCCCCACACCCTCCAACCGTTATACAGCTTTTCGCGTTTCCGCCAGTTCAGGGTCCGTCAGAAACTGTTTAAAGGTGAGGTCTGGCCAGCAGTCTTTCAGGTCCAGAAATTTCGAATACATCCGCTTTGACTTCGGCCAGCAGATGCGCTTGTGGCTTGCGAACGCCGCGGCAATACCTGTCTCAGTCGCCAAAAACCACTCATATTTTTCAGTAACCCTGTACAGACGGACAAAGCCAAGGTGGCGCAACCCATTCATCAACGGATCGCCGAGACAGGCGCAGTAATAATTACGGTACGACGTCGGCTCTTTCTCCTCTGGCTTGTCGATGCCCAGCATGTGCCGCAAGGCCTGGAGTTGATCGTCTCTGAGTTGCATACTGCCTCCGGTTTATTGTTGTGCCGTGCTGCTTCCCGGCACAAAAGGATAAAACCTCTCCGGCCGATGTCCGTACCGATCCACCTCGACCCACCCGGACACGACCCCCTGTTTTCGCCCGTTGCGGTTCCGGCTATACGTCTCGCCGAACACCTTAAGCCAGGCGTAGAAATTTTCCCGCAAGGGCAACATGCCGCACGGAAACTGCTCCATAAGCTGCAGTGTCAGCACGTTATTTTCCCTGAGTCCCCATTTGTCTTTCAGTGTCCGGATGTACGCCACGGCTACCGGGTCGTGATTGACAGCGATATCGACTGGCCGTCCCAAGGCCGCCTCGATGCCGGTCGAGGCACCACCTCCGCCGGCGAAGTTATCGATGGTGAGCTCATCGAAATTGAACCCCATCTGAGGAAACCGGCGAAACCGGTCGCGGTACTTCAGAATCGCAGGCGTCATCAATCCCCTCCAGAAATACAATCAAAAATAGAGAAACTTTTCAAACTTCGGGACATCCGCCCGTTTTCTGAAAATCTTCGTGAACCTGCCATCCACACAATGTCCCTTGCGGAGTGTGATCCGCACCAGCCGTGCCCTGTCACTGTGGCTATGGTCCGCTTGCCGCAACAATCCGAGATAACTGTTGGCGCTTCGCATCAAATCGTCACCGGTTTTACTGGAAGCAGCCGTTATCGCGTTTTCAAAAGTCGTACGTCTGAGCACGCGGCGCCAGGGCTTTATAACCTGCCCGACGAAATCGACCCCTCGCTCTATGGGCTGAATGACCGTCTTGCGAGGGTTCAGAGCGAGAGCGAGACGCTCCGCCACAAAATCACCGATCTCCACCGCGGCATGGTTCAGCCATTGAGGCGACTCGTGCAGCAGCACCATGTCATCCACGTAGCGGATGTAATGCCGGGCACCGATGCGGTGCTTCACGTGCTGATCGAGCGGGTTGAGATAGACGTTGGCAAAGAACTGACTGCTCAGGTTGCCGATGGGAAGGCCCAGGTGAGAAGGCTGATTGAACAGACTCTTGTGTGGCGGGATCAGGTCCAGCATTTCCGCCGTCCCCTTGATGCGGACGTTCTCCCGTGGGTCATGAAAGAGAACTGTCTCGGTAAGCCACATGACCCACGGTTCCGTGATTTTCCGTGCCAGCAGGCCGTGAAGAATGTTCTTGTCGATGCTGACAAAGAAGTTTGCCAGATCCAGCTTCAGATAATAGGCGTCCCGCGACCAGTTCCGGGTGATGCTCCTGATTTTGTGCTCCAGGCGCGTCGCACCGTACAGAGTACCGCGCCCGGGAATGCAGGCGCAGCTGTCGGCGATGAAGGAGCGATGGAACCGGTCGGCTATCCGGTTGTAGAGCAGGTGATGGACAACCCGGTCCCGGAAATCGGCCGCCCAGACCTCGCGGGGTTTCGGTCTGGTCACCACGAAACAGATGGAAGTACCAGGGCGATAGCTGCCGTCCATCAACTCCCGGTACAACGCCATGATATTGCGCTCCAGGTTCGCCTCGAACCTCAAGGCGTTCATGGTATTGCGCTTGTGCCTGCGGCAGTCGTAGTAGGCACACAAGAGCTCGTTCACCGTCAAATCGGCATCGATATAATCTGCGGACCGCCCTGACTCCACAATTGTTGTTCTTATTGTTGTTGTTCTGGTTGCCATTGTTGAAATTCACCATCCAGGCATTGTTGGAGTAGGAGGCGTAATGTCGTGCTGTTCACGTCGCATGGCGGAAGGTCGGGCCGATCCGTCATGAAACTGCGCCACGACCTTGCGGGACACCTGCCCGCCGGTTTCGCTGTCGGCGCATCACCGTGGGGTTATTCCCCAGGGGCGCGACCAGATTATTTTCGCACGGGCATAACCGCCGTAACGGCTATGCAGCAGGCGACGATGCAAACTTGAGCCAACCGGACGACTGCTTCCCGATCTGGTCAGTGAGCTCAACTGTCTGGGCAAATTGCCCGGTGCTGATCAGCTTCATGTCCTTGGACAACCGGAGGAGTAGCATCACCACCTGAAGGCGTTCTTGCAGTTCCTCCAGGTGGTGCCGTTTGTCGCGGGAGCAATTAGCCCGGTAAATCAGAACTACCAGCTCTACACACTCCTCGCGCACCTTGTTGCCGAGGGACTGCTTGTAGTCTCGCGGCATGTCTTTCGTTATGCGGGTGACCACCTGCAAAAGCTCGTAAGTGACGCGATAGATCGGGAGTGTCGAAGCCAGGGCCATGATTGTTACCTTAATTGTTAAATAGTTAAATTTTTAATCTGCGGACCGCCCTGACTCCACAACCGTCGTCCTTATAGACGTCGTTCTGGCCGCCAAAGTCGAAATCCACCACCCAGGCATAGTTGGAGTAGGAGGCGGTTTCTGTACTGGACCAGTACCACGCCAGGGCGAACGCCTCCGCTCCCCCTTCGCGAAACAACTCCGGAACGTTCTTCCGTCTGGGGCCGAGGTTACGCCATAGCATGGCCAGTTCATCCCGAGACGGCAGATACCAGTCATCGTAACCGCAGATCAGAAGCGACCGACAAAACTGTGCCGCCGGGTGGTTGGCGTCGTTGATGCGCTCGCTGTTTGCCAGGCCGTCGTCATCGCTGTCGGCACTGTCTGAGATGTTGCGGTCGGTTTTCTTGTACCGCAGATCCAGCTTCTCGCCTTCCGCCTTCGACGCCACCACCAGAGCGTAACGCTCCCCTTCCAGGATGAACTCGCCAGCGAAAAAACCACCGGCAAAGGGCTGGCCGATCGCGGGGATCTCTATCTGTTGCTTTGTCACGATTCCCTCCTCAATTGGTAAAGAGTTAAATTTTTAATCTGCGGACCGCCCTGACTCCACAATAGTTGTCCTTACCGTAGTTGTCCTGGTAGCCATAGTCGAAACCCACCATCCAGGCAACGTCGGAGTAGGAGGCGGTTTCTGTACTGGACCAGTACCAGTCCGTCTCAAAGGACTCCGTTGCGCCTTCGCGGAACAGCTCCGGAACGTTCTTCCGCCTGGGGCCGAGGTTGCGCCATAACATAGCCAGTTCATCTCGTGACGGCAGGTACCAGTCATCGTAACCGCCGATCCTGAGTGACCGGCAAAACTGCACTGCCGGGTGATTGGCGTCGTTGATGCGGGCGCTGTTGGCCAGACCGTCCTCATCGCTGTCGGTGCCGTCGGCGGTATTGCGGTTTTTGAACTGCAATTCCATCTTTTCACCTTCGGTCTTCGGCGCTACCACCAAGGCATAGCGTTCCCCCTGAAGAACGAACTCTCCGGCGAAGAACCCGCCTCCGAGAGGAGACCCGAGCTCTGCGAAGGGTTCGGCAAGAAAGAGCCTGGTTCCTACTGGTAGTGTTACTTTAGGCTCCGTTTCGACAACAATCAGGCCGCCCGGTTGATTGTTGTCCACTACAGTTGCAATCTGCTTCATACATCTTCCCCTTTCTTTTAAAATGGCCCTGCCACATAAATTACGCCTGGTAGTATCCCCGCAACTTGTTCCGCTGGATCACCAGCGCCCGCTCCATGGCCACATCCACCTTGTGCAGGCGTTGAATGACATGGCGCTCCGTATCCGCCGATTGCTGCAAGTCCGCCAGTCTCCGGGCCGCATGTCGCCAGTCGCGCCACACCAGCGCCCAAAAGACTCCCCACATCTTCGAATGAAGATGGAAGAACTGCCGCCACACCCCATTCGTGTCAATAAACCGCGTCTTCGGAAACATCGGACCCTCCCGCATCACAAGTTCAACCGCTCAAGAAGAGGGCGAAGGCGGACCTTCGCCCCGGACTTCAACGGCTAAACGGGTGCCCCAAAGGTCGCCTTTTCTTCTGCCGGCTTTTCAACCTGTTCCGCTGCCGGTTTTTCCTCTGTAGCTGCTCCTGGCTGCTGGTCAACGTCGGTTTCCACTGCACCGGCTTCCGCGGTCTCGCTGATCGGCTCGGGCTTGGCCTCCGTGTAACCGTTGCATCTGAGGTCAGCCTGGCCGCTCGCCATGTGGCCATCGGCGCCGGTGTCGATCGATGTCAGGAGGTTGCCCACCGCGCCGACTGCCCGATTGATGAAACAGGGTGGCGGCCAGACTTTGCCGCCATGTTCGCAGCTCAGACAAGCGGTATAATCACCATCCGGCAACGTCCCATCACTCCTTACTACTCTTGCGCTCCACGTCATCTTCCTACTCCTTTCAACCGTGAAATGCCCCCGCGAAGGGGATTTGATTTACATGAACACCGGCACGCCCGGCAGCTCCGTCTCCAGGTACTTCTTGATGTTCTCCTTCGCCACCATCTCCCACGCCCCCATGTCCGCCTCGAAAAGGGCCAGTGCGACAGGTTCCGACCGCATCCGGAATACGAACGTGCTCACCGGCTGCTCAACCTCCGTAAAGGTTCGTACAGGTTTTAAACTGGGCCGCAGTGGCAGGACCCTCCCCGACTCCTGACGCACCCCGCGCTGTACTGTCACGGCTTGAGAGACGCCATTATCAGTAATCTCGGCCTTGTCCTCGCAGACGATCTTGCCGGCGAATTCAAGCACCTTTTCCAGGTCGGTATCAGCTCCCTCCTGCACCGTCGCAAGCAGTTTGATGACGAAATTCTCCTGGGAAAGAAAATCATCAAAAGGAAATGTGCGCCGGTTCCATGTTGCCTGGACGACCGGGACCCTTTTCTTCCAGGGTCCTTCTACCGGCAGAAACGCCAGCACCTGGAGTGGAGACACGATGTGTAGCGCCACCCGGAGGTAATCTTCCGGGACTTCTCCGCCATCGATTACGTTGACATAGTTGCCAATCTCCTTGAGGTCGAGACCACTCTTGAGATAGTCCACGAGACCCTTGAGCGTGTTCACTTCCAGGAGCGGCAGCGTCGGTTCTTTCACTGGCTGGAGCGCAGCCGTGGTGTAATCCCTTCCCCCGAACGACAGTGTTTTCACGTCTGCCAGGCTGAGGATCCTGTTGATCGCCTTTTCTAACAAAACTCCCTCCCTTTCCCGGGGTTATTCCCCGCTGCTTGATTTGCCGCCCTGCACCACAGAAACATCGCCGCGCTCCATGGCAAAAGTCAGTTGCTGCGGGTTGTGCTCGAACGCCATGAATCGCGTACCCTTCTTGCCGAAGAACATCCGGGTGCCCAGCGCCACGGCCGGCGCCAGTTTGGACGACGGGATAATCTGCACCGCCCCCCCCGACCTGTCCTTGTCCGGCTTGATTCGGACCTTTATCACCGCCTCCCGCACCGCCTCGGCATCGGTGTTCGGGTCCATGATGTTCGCCACCACCTTGTCCAGTTCCTCCTGGAACAGCTGAAGTGCGGCTCCACCTTTCAGTGTGTCGAGCGTTACTGTTCCATCTTCCGTAAACATCCCTTCACCTCCTCACTGACTCTTGGTCAGAATCGTTACAGCTTTGTATAGCCGCTCTCAAACGGGCCAGCCGGGGAATAGGTCGTATAGTCGTCCCCTTCCTGGTAGTGGACGAAGTAGCCGCCGCTTTCGAGCTGCGGATTGCGGGCAACCCAGGCGACATCAACGGTGACCATCACCTCGCCATCCAAAAACAGCTCGACCTCTCCCGGCACCCGTCCCGACCCGGTAGAAATGATCTTTGCGGCCCGCACCTGCTTGTGGCACTGGTACAGCGGCAGTTCCGGGATTTCCGACACGACCGCACCCACCCCTGCCGGCGCTTTTGTGCCCTCATCTGCCGGTGCCGGGTTGAGCTGCGGCTGGGCCTGCGCCTGGATGCTGTGAATGATCGGCGCCGCCGACTTGTAGGGCTGTTCGCTGAGCGCCGTAAGTATGGCGTTCACCTGCCCCACGTTGAGTTTCAAGACAATTTCCTGTTCCACGTTCTACCTCCTCGGTTGTAATTTACGGTCTGACCTTCGCGCCTGTTTCCACCCGTCGCGGCATACGTGCGGTGGTGGAGGCCCTCAGAGTTTTTCATGGCCGCTCAGACCGGATTTCTTTAGCTCAAAACTCAAAACTAAGAACTCAAAACTGCCGTTAAGCCGCGCACCCCGCCAGCCCCCGGAATGGAATCTCCACGTGATCGGGGCAACCAGGTACCCCCCATGGGCTATCGTCCGCTATGCTGGCAAGAACCTTCCGTTTGTATGCGACCTTACCGGCGCAATCCATGGCAATCCCGCACCAATCGCACCGGAGCCGAATCTGCTGATTATTTCCCGCGTGTCTCGGCCGTCTTTTTGCCATTACCCTGGCCCTCCCCATACCCGTACATCTCCAGTACCTGCCGGTCGCAGGTCCGCGCGTCCACCAGCTGCGGTTCCCCCCGGTCATCCGTCACCACGCGGGTTTCCTGGCGGAACTCCTGAGCCTTCTGGTAATCGTCGCATTCCATCGTCCCCGCCACCGCCATGCCGCCGAACACCACCGCCAGTGCCAGCCACGCCGGCAACGATACCCGTTCCCTTCCCATGGTCATCACCGTCCCTTTCCGGCCAGCAGAAACAGCCGTTCCCATAGCGCCTCATTCACGCCGGCAAGTCCGGGCCCCTCCTGCCGCAACGCAAAGCGCACCGTCCGACCTTCGGACGAAAGCGCGCGCCTGATCTCGTCCAGGATATTCATTGTTTCCAGAGGATAGAGACAGAGCCCCAATTGCCGCGCCTGCCAGTCCAGAGCGAAATGGTTGCGGCTCTTGACCATCAGTTTTAGGTGGTCGTCCGTGGGAAGATAGCGGGCATCATTCGGGTTGAAGTACCGGTTGAAATCTGCGTAGCGGTGCCCCATCATGTGCGCCATTTCCTTCGCCTCGAATCCTCCCAGCAGGTAGGTCCTCTTTAGTGCATCGGTCAGCGTCGGCACCGTCTCTAAAAACGACTGATAAGATGGACTTTTCCCGTCGTTATTCATTGCTGCATCCTTTTCCCGGCGATGACCACCGCCCGCAGGAGGTTTTTCACCGCATCTCGGAGTGCTGGCGCGTCCTCCTTGTAGAAAGCGGTGCCCACTTCGTTCGCCCGGGCGCAGAGCATGTCGATGATTTGCGTATCCGACTGCCGCACCACCTGTTTCTTTGCAAAGGCATGCTGTCTGCCGATGCCGGCCCGACGGTTCGCTGCCTCGATCTCATCACGCAACCCCATGGAATTCCTCCCTTTTAGAAATTCTCGCAATAAAACGCATCGAGTCGGTGCACCAGGGCGTCCTGCGTATCCCCATCCGGGACCCCGGCAAACAGGTCGCGCAGTTCCCCCGGGAACAGGGCCTCGTTCATCGCCGCCCGCAAAAACTGGCCACCTTCTCCGGCCCGGCCTCCCTCGATAAGCGTAATCCAGACACTGTATGGCCCGGTCAGTCGGATCGCGTAGTCACCGATCACCGCCGTCTTGTCACCGATCAGGATCATCGCGCCCCCCTTATCCGGCATTTGCCATCCATGCCAGAAGATCACCGTAGCGATACCGGACCAACCGCCCCCACAGAACGCGATGGGGCGGCAGATTCTTCACATGCTCTTTCCCGTCGCGCAGCATCCGCCCCTCCTTGGCACGGCCGATCCTCAACTGTTGCACCGAGCAGTTGAGGAGTGCCGCCACCTCGCAGTCGTCCAGCAGCGCATCAGGGTTGATCTCCCCGCCGGTCAGAATCAGCGCTTGTCGTTCCTTCCTGGTTATGCGTCCCGTATCATCCAAATGTCATATCCTCCCCGGTTGCACAGGAAACTTTCGTCCCAGTGCCCACCCTGCACCCGCGCTCCTTATCGCTTTGCGAAACGGCTTTTCTGTGCGAAGGTGTTCATCAAAACTACGAACTGCCCTTGCAATTAGCAAAATCTAAGCTAGGCTCTCAATGATGATTACTCTGCCCCGTGCCCAACAGCCTCAGAAACTGCGCCAGCGCCTGCATCAGTTCCGCACCCTTGGCGCGGATCGTCGTGTACTCCTCAGCAGTCAGCGACCCGTGCTCCAGCGTCCCGGCCACGGCAGACACGAACTCGCCGAACTCCCGCATGAGATGCGCCAACCGGTTAGTAGCCCCGGCCAGGTCCACACCCCTCTCTGGCGCCGGGAACACGATCATAGAGAACTGCGCCGCGAGCCAATACAGAGGCCGCAATGCCTTATAACGTGGCCTCCCCAGGCTCAGGGCCGTTCTTATCACAGTAGCAACCCGCTCCAGGGGATTCACCGAGCCCGACTGTTCTGGAGACTCCTTCCACTTTCTCACCGTGACCGGTTTCAGGCCCATCTCTTCCGCCATCGCCGCCGCATCGTGGGCGATGGCATCCGCCATTGCATTGTGGCTTTTCATGGTTGGTTCCTCCGGTATCACGAACTAGGCAGCCTTGTTATTGCCTGGGAGAAGTCCTTCGATCTCTGTCCGGCGGAACACCACGCTCCGCTTTTTCACACCTGGAAACGGGGTAAGTCGCCCTTCCTTCTGGTAGCGAATAATGGTCATTCCGCAGACGCCAAGTATCCGCATAGCCTCGTTACGGGTTACAAACTCATTGTTTTCCATTGTTTTTTCCTCATTTTCTTGCTAGTGTCTTCTGTAACTTTCGGTAACATTTGGTAACTCTTTATTCAAAATATTAAACTCTGGATTCAACATTGTCAACATCTAAAGTTAAAAATGTCGAAGAAAAGTTGAAAAGGTTGAAATTACTAATTATTTCAACCACTAAGACCAACTCTGCATTTGCCAAGAGGATCGGTAAGGACAAGTCTTTAATAACCATGCTATTGAACGGAACCGCCAATTTGTCATGGCAGGTTGAAGAATCAATAATTTCAACATTCAACGTAAATCGTCTTTGGTGGGAAGAGGGCGAAGGCGAGATGTTTAAGGAAGACAAATATCCGGGGACTCAGGAAACTGCAACTTTATCCATCAAGGAAGAATTTGATAAACTGGGTCGGGCAGACGTTACCCAGACCGATGCCTTTAAGTTGATTTTGAGGAGGGCCATGGAGAGTACGCTTGATGGGATGAACATTGAAGAGCAGGAAGCATATGTTACCGAGGTATTGAAGTTGTCTCAGGACAAGAAAAAGAAAAAGGAGCACTAGGAGTGCTCCTTTTGGGTAGCTAGATTTTCATGCGTGTGAATTCCTCCTTGAGTTCGATCATGTTCTTTCGAAACTTTTCCCGATCTGGGGCAATTATGTACAGGAACATGAGGAGCAAAACCATAGGTTGAACTCCTTCACGCGCCAATTGCCTCATAAGGTTCATCTTATACCATGCTTCCATTGCATTCATACTCTCCTCCTTGGGAAAAATTAAAGAGGATTATTTATATATTACTTAGATTACAGTTTTGACATTATAACTTTTCCAAAAAGTAATAATTGACTCTTAACTGTCTGAGTTTCCGACGCATTATTTTTTATTAATGGTACTGGAGGGAGTATGCAAAAATGCCTTGTTTAGCGTCTATTGGTAAGCTCTGGATGAAGATCAGGACGCTTTTGCAAAGGTTCTTCGTTAAACCAAGAATAACTTTCAAAAAGCTATTGATAATCGGGGCAATTCTCTTTTTGTGGACAGTATGGCCAACACTCTACAGATATGACCATCTTAAGTATGGCAGCGGCTACACTTGCCCTGTGCGAATCAATCGTTTTACTGGATCGGTTGCCAGGCTGACACCTTCCGGGTGGAGTTACCCAAGAGGTGGGTGGGTTGACTAATTTCAGAAGGAGTCACACTGATGCGCTTCCGCGACCTATTAAAACGGGAGATGGAGAACGAGGATCTCTCCTTCCGCGATCTCTCCCGGCTCCTGGACAACATTCCGGTACCCTGTCTCCACGACTACGTCACCCGCGGCACCGAACCCCGCTATGCCCAGCTGCTGAAGATGAGCAAATATTTCGAGGAGCCGATTTCCCAGCTCCTCAGCGAAGACGACGATCTTACCGCTGAGCTGATCAAGACGGTCCGCACCCTCGATGCCGATCGCAAGCAAGCCCTCCTCGATGCTCTTAAATCGGAGATAAAAACATCATGAGCGTCACCCTCACCCATGCTGGTCCATATATGGTCCATATTTTCGACACCAAACGAAACAGGGGTTAGCCCCTGAGAGCTAACCCCTTGATTTTACAACTTGGTGCGAGAGGGGGGAGTTGAACCCCCACGGTTGCCCGCTGGATCCTAAGTCCAGTGCGTCTGCCAGTTCCGCCACTCTCGCGACTCTGCGTCTTTGATAATAATAAGCCCCGCATGGTGCGGGGCCTGTTTTACATGGGGTGGCTAGTGGGATTCGAACCCACGTATGTACGAGTCACAGTCGTAAGTGTTAACCGCTTCACCATAGCCACCATAAAGGAATTTGGCACGCCTGAAGGGATTCGAACCCCTGACCCACGGCTTAGAAGGCCGTTGCTCTCTCCAGCTGAGCTACAGGCGCAGAGTCTTGGTCGGGGTGAGAGGATTCGAACCTCCGACCCCCTGCTCCCAAGGCAGGTGCGCTAGCCAGACTGCGCTACACCCCGATTGGAAAGTAATTTTTATATCACGCCAGAGAGGCGGATGCAAGCTTTTTCTTTATATGGCAGCCCGCTCCCGGATTCACGAAAGAAGAAGATACTCCTTCAGTTTTACAAGAGCTTTCCCCCGATGACTGATGCGGTTCTTTACATCCAGAGGTAGTTCCGCCAGAGTCTGGCCGTATTCGGGCACAAGGAACAGGGGATCATAGCCGAACCCCCCCGTTCCACGCGGCGAATCCAGGATAACCCCTTCCAACTCGCCATCGAACGTACGACATGAACCGTCAGGAAAACAGATGGCGATCACGCAGCGAAATGCAGCCGTACGCTCTTCTGTCGGAACAGAGGACATCTCCCGAAGGAGCAGAGCATTGTTGTCATTGTCGGATGCACCCTCACCGGCAAACCGCGCCGAATAGACCCCCGGCCTTCCCCCCAGAGCATCAACCACCAGCCCCGAATCGTCGGCAAACACCGGTTTGCCTATGGCCAGGGCAGCAGCGCGCGCCTTTTTTACGGCGTTTTCCTGAAAAGTGGCGCCGTCTTCCGTCACTTCGGGCACATCGGGAATGTCGGCGGGAGACAGAAGCCGGTCCACAACGCCGGTGAAGAGAACCTCGAACTCCTTCAGCTTGCCTCTGTTCCGCGTCGCGACAAACAGCTCCCTCATCGCGACAGGACCTCGGCCTGAATATCGAAGAGTCTCCGGATCCCTCCCATCGCCAGTAAGCGCATGGCATCCATTTCAGCGACAGTGAACGGCTGCCCCTCGGCGGTCCCCTGAACCTCCACGAAACGGTTCGACGAGGTCATGACGAAGTTCATGTCAACCTCGGCCGAAGAGTCCTCCGAGTAATCCAGATCGAGGTACGGTTCACCACCGACGATACCGACACTGACAGCCGCCACCGCCTCCCGGATCGGGGACACACTGAGAAGGCCACGGCCTACACACCAGTTGACGGCATCGACAAGTGCCACGTAGGCGCCGGTTATCGAAGCGGTACGGGTCCCGCCATCGGCCTGAATAACGTCGCAGTCGATGAGAATACTCCTCTCCCCCAACATCGCCAAATCCGTCACTGCACGGAGAGAGCGGCCAATCAGCCGCTGGATCTCATGGGTTCTGCCACCGACCTTCCCCCGGGAGGACTCTCGCACCGAACGGGTATGGGTTGCCCGGGGGAGCATGGAATATTCGGCAGTGACCCAGCCCGTTCCCTTGCCCCGAAGGAACGGGGGAACCGTCTCCTCGACCGAAGCGGTGCAAATGACCTTGGTGTCCCCGCAGGAAATGAGAACTGCCCCTTCGGCATGCTTGATGTAGTTTCTGGTTATGCTCACTTCCCTGAGGCTGCCCGCCCCCCGACCGTTCGAACGCATAAATTCCCTTCTGTCCATTAGTTACGTAACGTGTTTTTATATCCCAAAGCGCCCGCTATTGTCAACGCCACTGCCGAACAAGTTTCCGGGGCTTGACCTTGCCCACGGACAACCCCGACAGGATCCTTTCGGTCAGGAAGCGTTCCACCTCGCTGATGGCACGGCGCTTTGCCGGCACATTATCCACCCTCCCCCCTGCCATCATGCCGTGGCCTCCGGCGGCCCCTCTCCCTGCCACCAGTTGCTTGATGACCTCCCCTGCGTTGATGTCATGGCGCAACGTGCGCAAAGAGAGGACCATGCCGTCGTTGTAGTGCCCCATACAGAGCACCGTCTCGATTCCTTCGAGACGCAGGAGAAAATCGGCCATTTCCGCCACCAACTCAGGCACCATGATCTCCCGGAGATTCGTTATCAACAACGTTCCGTAAATTTTTGTACCTTCCAAAGCGCTATCGATCGTCGCAAAATATTCGATCGGCAGTTTGGGATGGGTGATTTCATAGAGAAGCTTCTTGTTGGTGAGGGTGAAGAGGTGCAAGTATGCATCCCGGTCGGCTCTGCTTGCTTCACGCCCCAGGTCCTGGGTTTCGGATTTTATGGCGTAGAACAGGGCAGTGGCAAGTTTCGTCCCGACAGGAACATCCTGTGCCTGGAGGTATTCGTAGAGAATGGTCGAAGTTGCCCCATATCCTTCCCGGACATCGACCCAGCGGCACCTGTTGCTCGATTCGCGGATCGGGTGGTGATCGATGACGATGTCGACACGCTTTCCCGGCGGCAGGGAATTGTTGCCGGTCTCCGGCTGGGTATCCAGCATGCAGATGACCTGGTAGTCATCCAGATCGACAAGAGGAAGGGGGACAAGGGGAATTTCCAACTCCTTTGCCATGGCGAGATTCTCACTCCGGCCGATCATCCCGGAGAAGGTGATGACTGCATCCTTGTTGAGCTTCATCACGAAGAGGTGACGCAACGCCATGGCGGATGCCAGACAATCGGGGTCAGGATTGTCATGGACGATTATGGCGACCTTCCCCTTCCCCCGAACCCAGTCGAGAACCGCATCGATGCCTTTGTTTACGTCGGGTTGTCGTTCGCCTTCCTTCATCAGACCTCCATGGGACATCACAAAAAAGAGGGGAGAAATTTCTTCTCCCCTCTTTGCGGGTAATTGCTGAAACTATATGAAGAATCAACCAAGAAACAGATTGTAGTTCCTGGCCCGGTTGCTCAATATGGTGGGGTCCAGAACTTCACCGCAGCATGTGCATTTCCAGGCATCAAAGGACCTGACGAAATCATAGAACTTCTCGGCAAACATGCGGCCTTTGCATCTCGGACATTTCATGGGCACACCCTCCACGTGGGAATTGTACGGTTTTCAGGTACGAATGATTATTTCACCATGCGTGCCAAAGTAGCCCACGAAAAGCAGAATGCTGTCCATCCCTCCCATTTCATCAGTTTTTTTTAAATTATTACAAATAGTTATAAAAATTAAAAATATTTAGTTATTCGAAAAATCCTTCCTTTGCCCATTCCAGGCACCCTTTCTACGGCCTGGAGCGAACCAAAAACGCCATATTTTTGACGGTCATTCACGATACGTTGGGCTAGTCCGGGACCGATACCCGGCAGACAGTCCCAGTCAGCAACATCCATGGCATCCGGATGAAGAGGAATGCCGAGAAGCATTTTCTCGCCTGCCGTCATGGTGGTGATTCGTATTTCGCTGCGTTGATGCCCGCGAAGAGGCAAATCGACGATGGCGCCGCTCTTCAGGGGAGCTCTCAGTCTAGGCACGTCAACGATATGAGCAGCCAAGGAAGGTGCCGTCATATTTATGACGGCCGACACATCCACACCGTCAGGAAATCCATACACCCCCGGGACAACCTCGTCGCCCCTCAGCCTGACCATCACCGTCGGTGCGGAATAATGCACGAAGGCCACGGATTCCCCGTAACGGGTCTCTCCGTGGCCTTTCCACAACAACAGCACTGCCAAAATGGCACCTATGCTCCACAGGACGAAACGTTGGCACCGTTCCATTTAGTTACCTGACAGTCTCGTGTTCCTCGCCCTTGTCCAACTTGTATTCGATACTGTCGATGAGGGCCTGGTACGACGCATCGACGATATTGTCGGACACCCCTACCGTTCCCCAGCGACTCTCACGATCGCCGGACTCAATGAGTACCCTGATGGCCGAAGCCGTCCCCTGCCCCGCCGGCAGGACTCGCACCTTGTAGTCGAGGAGCTTCACGTCCTTCAGTTTGGGGTAGAACTTCTCCAGCGCCTTGCGGATCGCGTTGTCGAGGGCGTTCACCGGTCCGTTCCCCTCGGCGGCGGTATGCTCCACCTTCCCCCCAACCTTGACCATGATGGTGGCCTCGGAGATCGGCTTCTGGTCCTCGTGCCGCTTCTCGTCGATCACCCGGAACCCGATGACGGAGAAAAACTTCCGGTGAGTACCGAGTGCCCGTTTCATGAGGAGCTCGAAGGACGCCTCGGCCCCCTCGAACTGGTAGCCGCGGTTTTCCATTTCCTTGATATTGTCGAGAATCTCCAGGGTCACCGGATCCTTGCTGTCGAGATTGATGTTGAACTCCTCGGCCTTGGCAAGGATGTTAGATCGTCCGGAAAGGTCAGAGATGAGGACTCGCGTTGTATTCCCGACCAGCTCCGGGCGAAGGTGCTCGTAGGTTTCCGGGTGGCGTTGGATGGCGCTCACGTGCACCCCGCCCTTGTGGGCGAACGCCGAGTTCCCCACATAGGGCTGGTGCTTGTTGGGCGAGAAATTGGCCAGTTCGTAGACAAAGCGGGAAAGTTCGCGGAGTTTTTTCAACTGGTCCGGAGAGACGCACTCCCGCTTCATTTTCAGCTTCAGGGCTGGGATGATAGAGCAGAGGTTGGCGTTGCCGCACCGCTCGCCAAAACCGTTGATCGTCCCCTGGACTTGTACGATTCCCTGGTCCACGGCGTGGAGGGAGTTGGCCACCGCACAGTCAGAGTCATTGTGGGTATGGATGCCGAGGGGGCTCTTGATGTGCTTACGGATTTCCTTGATGATCTCGGCCAGCTCGAACGGCATGGTTCCGCCATTGGTGTCGCAGAGCACGATGCAGTCGACTTTCGCCTGTTCTGCAGCCTGCAGGGTCTTGATGGCATATTCAGGATTTGCCTTGTAACCGTCGAAGAAGTGCTCGGCGTCGTAGAAAACCTCGGGCGCATGCTTCTTCAGGTACTCCAGCGAATCGAAGATCAGCTCCAGGTTCTCGTCGAGGGAGATGCGCAGTGCTTCGCGCACATGGAAGTCCCAGGTCTTGCCGAAAATGGTGATGACATCCGGTTCGGCCTGAACCAGAGTGCGGATGTTCTGATCCTTGTCCGGCGTAACCTTGGCGCGACGGGTGGAACCGAAGGCTGCGATCTTGGCCTGGGCAAGCTTCTCCTTCTTGATATCCTTGAAGAACGCCACGTCCTTCGGGTTGCTTCCCGGCCAGCCTCCCTCGATATAGTGAATGCCGCATTCATCCAGCTTGCGGGCGATGCGGATCTTGTCCTCGACCAGAAAGGAGACATCCTCCGCCTGGGTCCCGTCGCGGAGCGTCGTGTCATACAGTTTCACGATATTCATGTGGTCACCTTTGCCTATTGGACTGGAGATGGAGGAGGTGAAGCAGCAGGGCCTGGAGAGCCGACTGTCTCACCGCGCACTTTCACACCATGGTTCATTCCATCGCTGCACTCTTGCCGGCAAGACCGAAGGCGTCATGGAGCACCCGTACCGCCAGTTCGGTGTACTTATTGTCGACCACCACGGAGATCTTGATCTCCGACGTGGAGATCATCTGAATATTGATCCCCTCCCGGGCCAGGGTTTCGAACATCGTGGTGGCGACACCGGCATGGCTCCGCATCCCGACGCCGACGATGGACACCTTGGTGATGTTCTCGTCGGTCACCACGTCCCTGGCGTTCACCTCCTTGGCCGATTCCTTCGTGATGGCCAGCGCCTTCTTGAAGTCGGCCTTGGTGACGGTGAAAGTGAAGTCGGTCATCCCCGCTTCGCTCACGTTCTGGACGATCATGTCCACCGAGATGTTGGCGTCGGACAGTGGCGAGAGGAGCTTCGCCGCGATGCCGGGCTTGTCCGGCACGTGCATCACGGCGATCTTGGCTTCATTCTTGTCGTACGCTATCCCTGAAACGAGAACTGTTTCCATATCCTTATCCTCCTTGGTAACCATGGTTCCTGGATTATCATTGAAACTGGAACGGACGTGAATGTCCACGTTGAACTTCTTGGCAAACTCCACGGAGCGGATCTGCAGGACCTTCGCCCCGAGGCTCGCCAGTTCGAGCATCTCGTCATAGGAAACCTTGTCGATCTTCCTGGCATCCTGGCAGATGTTCGGGTCGGTGGTGTACACCCCGTCCACATCGGTGTAGATCTCGCAGACATCGGCCTTGAGGCCGGCAGCCATGGCCACGGCCGATGTGTCGGAACCACCGCGACCGAGAGTTGTGACGTTCCCCTCCTTGTCTACTCCCTGGAACCCGGCGACGATGATGATGGTCCCGTCTTTCAGATCAGCGCGAACCTTCTTGTCGTCGATCTTTTCGATGCGCGCCTTGCTGAAGACGCTGTCGGTAACGATAGGCACCTGCCAGCCGTGGTAGGACTTGGCCTTGTAGCCCATCGACTTGAGACACATGGCGAGAAGCGCTATGGAAACCTGCTCGCCCGATGCCACCAGGACATCGTATTCCCTGTTGTCGGGGAATTCACACATATCGTTGGCAAAGGCCACGAGTTTGTTCGTCTCGCCGGACATGGCCGACACGACCACAATCATGTCGTTGCCGGCGTCGTAGGTTTTGGCGACCCGCTTGGCAACGTTGCGAATGCGTTCAACCGTCCCCATCGAGGTGCCGCCGTATTTTTGGACCACCAGTGCCATTTATTCCTCCTTGACAGTGTAATCGTATTTTTCTCGTAAGGCCCGGCTTACCGCACCTCATGCTGCGCGAGCGGTAAAATGTTGTTAATAACAACAATTCAGCTCCGGGTCAAAACATTTTTTTACCGCCGGTCAAAAAGCGTGTTTGCGAGCTCACGGTATCGGTCGCCGGAAGCCGCGAACTCGATCCGACGCAGATCATCTCCGGCATGGTGAAAGGAGACCGTCAGACGTTCGGCAGGCATTTCCGAGATCAGCCGCTCCGCCCATTCCACGAGACAGACCCCATCGCCGTGGAAATATTCGGAAAACCCGAGTTCCGCCGCATCGTCATCCCCGGCCAGGCGGTAGAGGTCGAAATGATAGAACGGGCAGCGGCCGTGGTAGACATTCATCAGGGTATAGGTGGGGCTGGTCACAGGCTGAGCGGGATCGACGGCCAGCCCGAGGGCCACACCTCGGGCAAACTGGGTCTTGCCGGCGCCGAGCTCACCCGTAAGAGCAACGAAATCCCCCGGTTGCAGCAGTTCGCCGAGACGTCTCCCGAGAGCTGCCGTCTCCGCGGCGCTGCGGGTGGTGACTGACAACATCGTTACGCCTGCGGCACCATGGTACGGATGAGATCAATACGGGCAGCGATGCCGACCACCTTCTTCCCCTCAACTACGGGCAGGGCATGCATCTTCCTGCTGCTCATCAGGTCCGCAACTTCGCTGATCGGCGTCGTCGGCGCAACCGTCTCGACCTTTTCCGAATAGATGTCCCCCACGGTCTGGCCGGTCATTTTCTTCAGTTCCTTCTCGAACTTCTTTTCGCTCTCCAAGTAAATGACCCAGTCAAAGAGGGAAATGACCGTCGGAATATGGAGGCTCCTGTCCTGCTCGATCAAGTCGGTTTCAGTGACGATGCCGATCATTGAGCCATCAGCATCGACAACGGGGGCGCTGCTGATCCGGTGACGGGTGAAAATTTCCGCCAGTTCGCGAATGGTGGTTTCCTTGCTGACCGTAATGACATCCTTGGTCATGATATCGGCGGCAGTAAGCATATAATCTCCTATGATTCCATGAGGTGTTTGAACGCATAGGGGATTCGCTCCTGGACGTCCACGGCGGACATCCCGATCTCCCCCTTGTCGGCGGCCACCAGGTCGGCGGCGTGGCCATGGATGAAAACCCCGAACCGGCACGCATCGTACGGGGCATATCCTTGGGCGAGGAGCGCCGCCAGGATGCCGGTCAGGACGTCGCCCATCCCCCCCGAGGCCATGCCGGGATTACCGCTGCCGTTGATGGCGATCTGGCCGTCCGGCGCGGCGATGACGGTCCGCGCCCCCTTCAGCACGAGGCAGAGCCGGTACCTGGCGGCGAACTCCCGGGCAACACCGATCCGGTCGGCCTCGACCGCGGTAACCGTCGTGCCCGCCAGGCGCGCCATCTCCCCCGGATGGGGTGTGAGAATCATGCCGGCAGATGCCTTTTTCAGGAGCACTGACGGATCCTCAGAGATGGCATTCAGCCCGTCTGCATCCGCCACCAAGGGGAGGTCGATCTCGGCAACCAATTGCCGCACGAGCCGGGCGGTTTCGGGGTGCCAGCCAATTCCCGGTCCCAGGGCTACGGCATTCCTGCCGGCGAGGAGTTTCTCCGGGGGGGGCAGAGGAGCTTCCCCCAGATGACCTTTCCCACCATCGGCTAGCGGAAGGGTCATTGCCTCCGTAGTCTTGATCTCGAGAATCGGGTTGAGGCTTGCCGGCACTGCCAGCGTCACGAGCCCCGCGCCGCTCCGGACCGCGCTGTTGGCCGCCATGGCGGCCGCGCCGGTCTTGCCGGTCGAGCCGGCAACGATGAGACAATGGCCATAGCTCCCTTTATGGCTGTTACGGTTGCGCCGCTGCAGTAACGGTTTTATCGCCGCAACATCGAGAAACTCGCAGCTTGCCATCCCGGCAACCGCCTCCGGGGGAATGCCGATGTCCACCACCTGGAGCCGGCCAGTGTACTCAGCGCCGGGGTACAGAAGATGACCGCATTTGGGAAAGGCGAAGGTCACCGTCAGGTCGGCCATGACCGCGCTTCCGAGCACGTTCCCGGTATTCGCGTCGATGCCGGAGGGAATGTCCACCGCCACCACCGGTCGACCGGCACCGTTGATCAGCGCCACGGCCTTCTCATAAATGCCTCGCACCTCGCTCTTGAGGCCGGTGCCGAGCAGGGCGTCGACGATCACGTCGGCCTCTTTCAGGAGCTGCGCATAGCGGGAAAGTATCTCCTGCTCCGGGCAGAAGGCGAGGGTCGCTTCATCGAGACAGTCGAGGTTGGCGCGGGCATCACCGCCAATCTCTTCGGGCCGAGCCAGGATGAGGACCGCCACCTGCCAACCCCGCTCCCTCAAGAGGCGCGCGATTACGTAACCGTCCCCGCCGTTGTTCCCCTTTCCCGCCACGATGGCCGCCTTGCGCACGGCGGTCCCGCCATAGGCGGCAACAATCGCCTCGACACACCCCTTCCCCGCATTTTCCATCAAGGTGAGTCCCGGCACGCCGAACTCGCCGATGGCGCGCCGATCAATGGCCTGCATGGTCTCTCCGGTGATGACTTTCATTCCTTCTCCAGTACGACGAATGCTACCGCCACGTTAGCATCATGGGACAGAGAGAGAAAGCTCCGCGCGAGGCCCTTCTCCCGGAACAGTTCTGCCGCGCGACCGGTGAGCCTCAGCTCCGGCTTGCCCGACTGGTCGTTCACCACCTCCATCTCCCGCCACGCCATCCCTTCCCGGAGACCTGTGCCGAGGGCCTTGACGTACGCCTCCTTGGCGGCGAACCGCAGGGCGTAGTGCTGGGCGCTCCACTTCTTCGGGGCGCAGTAGTCGATTTCCCCGGGGGTGAAGAGACGCTGGAAAAGAGCCTCGTTTCCGTCCCGCAGGTAGCGCTCGAAGCGCGAGATATCAACGATGTCGACACCGGTGCCGTAAATCATCGTGCTAAGCGTACTTCACCAGGTCCACCATATCCCGGACCGCCCGGTCGAGCCCGACCAGGACCGCCTTGGAGATGATGGAGTGGCCGATGTTGAACTCCACGATGCCGCCGAGAGCAGCGACCTTACGGATGTTGGAATAGTTCAGGCCGTGGCCTGCATTCACCCCGAGCCCCAGCTTCGCGGCAAGCCGTATGGCATTCTCGATCTTGCGGAGCTCTTCTTCTTCGCTTTTCCAATTTTTCGCCCCCGCAAACGCGCCAGTGTGGATTTCGATGTAGTCGGCCCCCACCTTGTTGGCCGCTTTGACTTGGTCCGGGTCCGGATCGATGAAGAGGCTGACGGGAATCCCGCCGTCCTGCAGTCGTTCCACCGCTGAAGTGACGAGTTCCATGTTAAGCCGCACGTCGAGCCCCCCTTCGGTGGTGAGCTCCTGCCGCTTTTCAGGCACGAGAGTGCACATGTCCGGCTTCACGACCAGGGCTATCCCGACCATCTCCTCGCTGGCAGCCATCTCCAGGTTGAGCTTGGTCTTCACGGTCTGTCGCAGCAGTTTCAGATCGCGGTCCTGGATATGACGCCGGTCCTCGCGCAGATGAATGGTAATGCCGTCGGCGCCGGCAAGCTCGGCGATGGCCGCCGCCGCAATCGGATCGGGCTCCGCACCTCCCCGTGCCTGACGGATGGTGGCCACATGGTCGATATTCACTCCCAGTCTCGCCACGTTCACTTCCCTCCCATCTTCTTCTCGACCAGGTCGGCAATTTCCTTGGCCCATCCTGCGATCTGGTATTTGTCCTGCCCTTCGAGCATGATGCGGAGCAGGGGTTCCGTTCCCGAATAGCGGATCAGGATGCGCCCCTGGTCCTGAAGTTTTTCCTCGATCCCTTTGACCAGCGCGGCGATTTCCGGAACGGTCATGATGTCCTTTTTCTCAGCCACCCGGACGTTGACAAGGACCTGGGGGAGAGGGATCATGATCTCGGCCAGCTCGGAGAGGGTTCGGCCGCTGCTGCGCATGATGGCAAGGACCTGCAGAGCGGAGAGGACCCCGTCGCCGGTGGTGTTATGGTCGAGGAAAATCATATGCCCCGACTGCTCCCCCCCAAGATTGTAACCGCCGCGACGCATCTCCTCAACAACGTAACGATCGCCGACGGCGGTCTTCACAACCTTGCCCCCCGCCTTCTTCACGGCGATGTCCAGCCCCATGTTGCTCATCACCGTGGCCACCAGGGTATTCTTCCGGAGTTTCTTCTGCTTGAGCATGTCCGTGGCGCAGATCGCCATGATGTGGTCGCCGTCCACCTCATTGCCGAATTCGTCGGCAAAGATGACCCGGTCGGCGTCGCCGTCCAGGGCGATGCCGAGGTCTGCCCGATGTTCCTTGACCGCTTCGCTCAATACCTCCGGATGCAGCGAGCCACAGCCGGCGTTGATGTTGGTGCCATTGGGTTTCACCCCCAGGGGGATCACCTCGGCGCCCAACTCCTCGAACACCGCGGGCGCTACCTTGTAGGCAGCCCCGTGGGCGCAATCGAGGACGATCTTCATGCCGGCGAGGTCGAGATTGCGGGGGAACGTGCTCTTGAGAAAGACCACGAAGCGGCCGACCGCGTCGTCGATCCGGTACGCCTTTCCCACCTCGGTGGCGATGGGGCGGAGAGAGTCGATTTTCTTGGAGAAGATGAGCTCCTCGATCCGGAGCTCCATCTCGTCGGGGAGCTTGAAGCCGTCCCGGGAGAAAAACTTGATGCCGTTGTCCTGAAAGGGATTGTGGGAGGCGGAGATGACCACGCCGGCGTCGGCGCGCATGGAGGAGGTGATGTTGGCGATCCCCGGGGTCGGCAGCGGTCCCACGAGGAGCACATCGACCCCCATGGAACATATCCCCGCCGATAGCGCGTTCTCAATCATATATCCGGAAAGGCGCGTATCCTTGCCGATCACGATCCGGTGGCGCTGGCGCCCGTTCTTGAAGATATAGGCCGCGGCCCGGCCGATCTGCATGGCCATTTCCGTGGTCATGGGATAGACGTTCGCCACCCCCCGGACCCCGTCGGTCCCGAAAAGCTTTTTCATCGATCTGCCCCCTGATTATTGAATACTCATTTCTCGCCTGCGGGTTTAACCGCCAGCTCGATCGTTGCCGGTGAGACCCGCACGACCCGAATCCCTGTCGGCACGGGGATCCGCCGATCCAGTGAGGCGAATGCAACGCTCCCCGCTTTCACCTTCCCCATGTCCAAGGATACCACCATTTTGTCCGGATGGAGCCGCCTGAGGATGGTCGGCGGTCCAACGATGCACACATCGAGCCGGTCAGGCGGCTGGCTGACCAGGACAAGTCCCGGCGCAAGATTGGTCACCCTGACGGGCACGGCGGCCGCCATCTCCTCCTCTTTACCGCCCGCCACGTAAAGCCAGAGACATACCGCCAGCGCAAGTGACAGCAGCTTGAGGCCAAGATTGTGAAGAATCCATTCCCGTACGTTCATTGCAGCCACCGGGTTTCCAGCAGCCTGCGCAACACTTTGCGCACGGCATTCGGCTCCAGGTCGCGGGTAATCCTTCCGCCAACAACGACGGAAACCCCGCCGGTTTCCTCCGACACCACAACCACCACGGCATCGGTCATTTCAGTAAGCCCGATGGCCGCGCGGTGTCTTGTGCCGAGCGTCTTGCTGATCTCCGGGTTCTGGGAGAGGGGAAGGAAGCACCCCGCCCTGGTCAGTTTACCCTTCCGGATAATGACCGCCCCGTCGTGGATCGGCGAATAGGGAAGGAAAATCGAGGTCAGGAGTTCACTGGTAACCTTGGCATCGATTTCCGTTCCTACAACCATGAACGGTTCGAGCGACATCGCCCGCTCGACGACTACCAGCGCACCGATGCTCTTGGCAGCCAGGCCTGCGGCAGCGGTTACCAATTCCTCGATCACCTCGTGGGTTTCGTCTTTCGCCTGTTCCGTGCGGACCCGAGACCGGCCAACAGCCACCAGTGCCTGCCGGATGTCGTTCTGGAAAACGATGACGAGGACGATGATAATGGAACCGAGGAAATTGTCGAGGATCCAGTGAAGCGTCCGAAGACCTGCGAACTGGGAAACGAAGTAACAGAGGAGCACTGCGGCGAACGCCGTGAGGATGCGCACCGCCATGGTTCCCTTGAGCAGGAGGAGCAGGCGATAGATAATGGCAGCAACAATCGCGATGTCCAGCAGATCGGCCGGCCACTGGGAATTTTGAAGGAAGTCTGCCATCCATGTCACCGGAAGAAACCGCGCATCGGGCGTGCCGCCGGTTCCAGCAGCAGACCGATCCGGGCTTAGCTATGGAGAAACGTCCAGCACAGGGCCGCGGTCATGTCCGCCACATCACGCATCTCCCTGACGTCATGCACCCGCAGGATCGAAGCACCGTTCGCCACGGCAACCGCCACCACGGCCTCAGTGCCGTGAACCCGTTCGCCGGTTCCGCGCCCCAGGGTCGTGCCGATGAACGACTTGCGCGAGGGGCCGACCAGGATGGGCCGTCCGAGGGAAGTAAACTCGGCAAGCCGGCGCACTATCTCCAGGTTCCCCGCCACGCTCTTGCCGAACCCGATGCCGGGATCGATAACGATCCGCTCCTCAGCCATGCCAGCAGTCACCGCCCGCTCAAGGACGGTATGAAAGAACGCCGTTATCTCGCCGATGAGGGATGCGTAGGCCGTATTCTTCTGCATGTCAAGGGGCCGCCCCCGGCTGTGCATCAGCACCAGGCCGGCATTGGTCGCCGCAACAACGTCTGCCATCCCATCATCGAACGTCATGGCGCTGATGTCGTTCACTATTTCCGCCCCCGCCGCGATTGCCTCCCGGGCAACGGCAGCCTTGTAAGTATCGACGGAAACCGGTATCGTGAGCTTGCCGCGCAGACGCTCGATAATCGGGATTACCCGGTCAAGCTCCTCTTCTTTCCCAACCGGCGGTGCATTGGGCCGGGTGCTCTCCCCCCCCACGTCGATGATGTCCGCCCCCTGGGCCTCCATCTCCAGTGCCCGCTCGACGGCATGATCGACGGAGAGGTAACGGCTGCCATCGGAGAATGAGTCCGGCGTCACGTTGAGAATCCCCATGATTCCCGGCCGTCGGGAAAAGTCGAGAGTCCTCCCCCCGAATCTCCAGGTTCTTGCCGGGTTGGCGAGGAGATCGAGCGTACGCATGATATCCCGGGCGAGGGCGGGAAAATTGAACGGGCGGGTCGAGAGTCTCTTGCAGAGGGCAGAGAGCTGCTTTTCAGTCCCCATCAGAACGACGGCATTTCCTCCCGCAGGGGAGCCAACCGGGCTCACGGCCACGGCAGCATCACCACCGAGGGCAAGCATCTCCTGCTTGAGCAGGACCGTTTCCTCACCGCTGGTCCCGTTGACCAGGAGCAGGCGGTACACCATCTTGGGGGCAAGGTTGCGGATGGTGAACGGATCGACCCTCAGCGCGGCCAGTTGCTGCTCGGCATCGGCCGGGGATTCGATCGCCAGTTCCCGCAGGGTGTAGCTCATTGAACCGGAGTCGCTCCGGCAGAGACGGATTCCGCAACCTGGCCGCCACCGGCCATGATGATCTCGTCCACTTCGACGCCGGTCAGGTTCTCCTTCTCGATAAGCACTGTGGAGAGCTGGTGCAGCACGCCGATGTTATCGTTGAGCAGCTTGCGGGCACGGTGATAACTCTCCTCGACAATGCGCCGGATCTCGCTGTCGATCTCCACCGCCGTGGCCTCGCTGTAGTTCTTGTGGGTGGCCATTTCGCGGCCGAGGAATATCTGCTCATCCTTCTTGCCGAAGGAAACCGGTCCCATCTTCTCACTCATCCCCCACTCGCAGACCATCTTCCGGGCGATTTCGGTACCCCGCTCGATATCGTTCCCCGCACCGGTGGTCATGGCGTTGAAGATGATCTCCTCGGCGGCGCGCCCACCCATGAGGACGGCGATCTTGTCGAGAAGGGACTGCTTGTTGTAGCTGTGCTTGTCCTCGATGGGAAGCTGCATGGTCAGGCCGAGGGCCCGACCGCGCGGGATGATGGAGACCTTGTGGACCGGGTCGGTACCGGGGATAAACTTCGCCACCAGGGTGTGGCCTGCCTCGTGATAGGCGGTATTCTTCTTCTCAGCATCGGAGATCACCATGCTCCGGCGCTCGACCCCCATGAGGACCTTGTCCTTGGCGTCGTCGATGTCCCTCATGTCGATCATGCTCTTGTCCTTGCGGGCTGCCAGGAGAGCCGCCTCGTTAACCACGTTGGCCAGGTCCGCCCCGGAAAACCCCGGGGTCCCCCGCGCGATGACCGCCAGGTCGACGTTGGGAGCAAGGGGAGTCTTCTTGGAATGGACCTTGAGGATCGCTTCCCGCCCCTTCACATCGGGTTGGGGAACGACCACCTGCCGGTCGAAGCGCCCCGGACGGAGCAGCGCAGGATCGAGGACGTCGGGGCGGTTGGTGGCGGCGATGAGGATGACCCCCTCGTTGGACTCGAAACCGTCCATTTCCACGAGGAGCTGATTGAGGGTCTGCTCCCGTTCGTCGTGACCGCCGCCGAGACCGGCGCCCCGGTGTCGCCCGACCGCGTCGATCTCGTCGATGAAGATGATGCAGGGGGCGTTTTTCTTCCCCTGGACGAAGAGGTCACGGACCCGGCTGGCGCCGACCCCGACAAACATCTCCACGAAATCGGAGCCTGAGATGGAGAAGAACGGCACACCCGCCTCGCCGGCAACGGCCCGCGCCAGGAGAGTCTTGCCGGTGCCCGGCGGCCCGACGAGCAGCACCCCCTTCGGGATACGTCCCCCCAGCTTGGTGAATTTCTTCGGATCCTTCAGGAACTGGATGATCTCCTCCAGCTCTTCCTTGGCCTCTTCCACCCCGGCCACGTCCTCGAAGGTTATCTTTCCCTGAGCCTCGGTAAGAAGCTTGGCTCGGCTCTTGCCGAAAGACATCGCCTTGCCGCCTCCCACCTGCATCTGCCGCATGAAGAAGATCCAGACCCCGACGAGGAAGATGAGCGGGAACCATGAGATGAAAATCGAGAACCAGGAGACTTTCTCCTCCTCCGGCCGGGCGGACACGGGCACCTTCTTCTCCAGGAGCTTGTTGGTGAGCTCGGCATCTGCCGGCTTGTAGCTGCGGAACTCCTTGCCGTCGCTGTACTTGCCGATGATGTCGTTCCCCTGGATGGTGACGGAGCTCACCTTCCCACCGTCCACGGCGGTGATGAAATCGCTGTAGCTCAGTTTTTCCTGGGTCGGTTTCGGCTTATTGAACAGATTGAACAGAAGGATCATCATGAGGCTGATGACGAGCCATAGTGCAAGATTCTTATAGAACTGGTTCAATGTAACCCCCGTGGTGGAGCACGACGCCGTCGGTCGGCTGCGTGCCGTCGTGTCTACCCTGCGAATTCGGACGCTTTAAATATTAAAAACTACCATAACGGCCCCGATTTTACAAGCTAATTAAGGGATCGGCCGATGAGGGCCGCCTTGATGCCGTTCGTCGTCCCCGCCGCCACCCGTGCGCTTTCGCCAACCCGCATCCCGCATACCCAGATGAGTCGCCCGTCGCTGAAAACGAGGGGTATGCTTCGTCTCTCCCTCAAGGGGATCTTGTTTTCGATGAACAGCTCCTTCACCTTCTTGCTGCCAGTCATGCCGAACGGGACGATCCGGTCGCCGGGGCGGAATGTCCGCACCAGCCAAGGGAACGGGGCGCTCCCCGAGTCGAACCAGGCCGTATCTATGGAAACCGCAGACCAGTCCGACGGGGGCTTCGCTACCTCGACGCTCAAGACTCCCCCGCCGGGGAGCGGGTAGCTACCCGGACCGTCCAGAAGCATCTCGAAGGGGCCGGCCGGAGCAGGACCATCCGTGGCGGCAAAGGCAAGGTTGCCGTAACTTCTCGTCACGGCGACATCCCCCGGCAGGGAGAGCCGCCGGTGCGGACGCCCGGAAACGAGCAGCCCGTCGATCGCCTCAAGATGCCGGAAGCTTATTCGCGCAAGGTCCCCGCGGACCAGGAGGAGCGCTCGGCGAAAGAGGCGCATACGCATGCCGCGAGGCTCCACAGCGAGCTCCGTCACGGAAAAGGTCACCCTTCCCGTCGCCACAGCGGCCAAACGGTCCATCGCCTGGTCCGTGATACGCTCCAGAAGAATCTCGTCGGCACCCAGCGCCGCGGCGGTGTCCGCCAGTCGGGCGGCGATGGCAGAGTTGTAGCCGGCAAGATGCGGGATGAGCTCGTGGCGAATGCGATTGCGCAGGAAATTCAAGTCCCTGTTGCTGCTGTCACTGCGGAACGAGAGGCCCCGCCCGGCGAGATACGCCTCGATTTCCTGCCGCCCCACCTGCAGCAACGGCCGGACACGGCTGCCATCTTCAGATTTCGGCGTCATGGCACACAACCCGCTGCCACCGCTCCCGCGCAGCAGGCGCATGAGCACCGTCTCCGCCTGGTCATCCGCATGGTGGGCGAGGGCCGTACACTTCGCCCGGTACTTCCCGGCTATCTCCGAAAAGAAGGCATAGCGGGCTCTCCGCCCCGCCTCTTCGAGGGAAAGCTTCCTCTGGCGGCTCAGCTCCCGCACGTCGACCGCACGGACCTCGGCGGGGAGACCGTAGCGTGCGGCCAGTTCCCGAACGAAGGCAGCGTCTCCGTCTGACTCAGCCCCCCGCAGCAGATGGTTCAGGTGGGCAACGACGAGACGCAGCCGCAATTCCCCGAGGCGGACGAGGATATCCAGGAGCGCCACCGAATCGCCACCCCCGGAAACGGCCACCACCACCGTATCCCCGCAGCCGAAGAGCTCATGCTCCCTGATGGTTTTCATCACCGTGCGTAGCAAGACTTTTCCCCGACCCGTGACTGCCGGCACTGCGGCCGGTAGATGTTCATAGTAGCAAAATTCGCATACAAAAAAACCCCTCTTTTCACGGAGGGGTCGTTTTGCTATTGGGGTGCAGGCCACCATACCAATGGCGCAACACCTTGATATATCAGATTTATTTTAAAGTCTATTTTCCGACATACCCCCAAAAACACCCCCAAAACTTGAGGCTAACCCTATTTCTTGCGGTGAATTTTTTATACCACAATTCCGCAATCTCGGTCAAATGCGGAGAGAAGAGGGATGGAGCATCCGACCAGGGAGGTTGAAACCCCGTTCCTTGCGCCCTTCATTGTGCCCTTCATGTGTGCTTCATTGTGTGGTTCGTTGTGTGGTTCGTGCCCGGCCTATTCGTCCTCGTCCTCAGCTTCGCGATGGTTCCCTGGAAATCCTCAAGAGCGCGCTGCATACGGGTGGCCCTTTTGTTCATTGGTTCATTCTTGGCTCTGGTGGCTCTACCATCCCCTGCATAACCCACATAGCCTGCTGTGCCGGCGTAAATGCTTCCCATTGCTTTCGAGTGATCTTCCTGGTCATGGCCCCCCCCCTGCCGTGTTAGCACGTCAAAGCATAACCCTTTCCACAGATAGCGCAACGAAAAAGAGCCGGAAACCATACGGCCCGGCCCTTGTTGACAGCGACAGTGATCTCCCGGTTACCCATCATGGTGAATTACCTCCTTCACGACGCTTTTGTGGCCAATACCCAGCACCTGCCGTCAAATGAATCGAATGAGGAACGTTACCCAGAGAATGCCCAAAAGGTAAGATATTCCCACGTCGCTGGGCCAATGAGCGGCAAGGTCAACTCTGGCAAGCCATCCGATTACCAGAATGGCTGAACAGATGAGCGTTACGGTCCATCTGGTCTTTCCTGACGTTTTCGCTGCTGCGACGACAGCGAGGTATCCAAGGGTGGCAATATAGTTGAGGGCAAAAATGGAGGGAAACGCGGAGCCCTGAAGTACGCGGGGAACCTGTACCAAGTCAGGAGAGGGACGCGGTTGAGCGATGAGGGGGCTGAGGAATTTGCCCAGTATCCATAATCCGGCAAAGCTTGCAATTGACAACAAAGCTGCTCGCCAACCGGCAATCATCCATGAGAAGAGAAAGGTAGCGGCAATCAAGACAAGAACCCAAGGCATTCCCGCCGAGGATGACAACAGTTGAGCCCATCGTTTGGATTCTGGGAGCAGCGACTGTACTAGTCGGGTTGTGAAGACATCGCCGGGAAGATACGGAACATATTTCAGGGAAATCGTGAGTACGGCGGCTACGCAAAACAGGACCAGCCACACCATGTCTTTTCTTCTCATGGCAGACTTCTCCTCGAAAAAAGCCGATAGTTTTTATATAATTATATTATGTGGTTGCAGGAAGTCGAGAAATACAGAGAGAATCCGTTTGAAGGTAGGAGTGGAAGAGAACCGCTACTGAAGCTCGAAGAAGATGTACAGTACGGCGCGATGCCAATCCAGAGAAGAAGCAGAGTCCACACCCGCCCTGCCGCCAGTCGTAGTCGTAGAAGAGCTGATTCCAGGAAATGTATCGGGTCATGACTGCCTCAATTCTTTTGCGTAATACGGCATCAACATCGTAACAGCCAGATGGTAATCGGCAAAGTTGCGAACGATAAGCAGGTCTGTACAGTGATAATTGCAGACATGCTGTCATGGTCGCCGCCCATCTGCCGGGAAAGTATGTATGCCGAAGGAGCAGTCGGTACGCTGAATAGTAAGACCGCTACACTTATCGCCACTCCGGAAAGCCCAAGATATGCTGCCAACCACCATGCTATCAGGGGTTTAAAAATAAATTGAATAGTGCTGCTCACCACAAGTGGTTGCCAGTGAACCATCAAGAGACCCGACCTGTATGCTGCGCCAACAGCCATCAATCCCACGGGAAAGGCGGCTTTTCCACTCAATAAAAGTATGCCGTCAATAGATTTCGGCAACTTTATCCCCAGAGCATTCAACCCCACTCCGACCACACATCCCAATATCAGCGGATTTCGTATGAGGTCGCTGAAAAGACGTTTCAGGTCGATTCCACCCCTGTGATTGAGTGCCAGCGAGAAGACCGAAACGGACAAAACGTTAACCATGACAATCATGAAGCCTGCCCCGAGAGCGGCCAGCATCAGACCATCGCTGCCAAACATATTTTCAGCCAACGCCAGTGCAACAAAAGTGTTAAAGCGGACTCCTCCCTGAAATAACGAAGTGAAGGCTGGACCACCCATGTGCCGGTTTGCAAGCCACCAGAGAGTCACCAGCAATGCGCTGGCCACAACCGCCCCTTCCACAGTTAACAGAATCTTGAACCAAGGCAAGTCGCTGATTTTTTTGCCGACCAAGCTGTGAATCAAGGCTGCCGGCATAAGCAGGAAATAAGTGAGCTTTTCTGCCGATGGCCAGAAAGAAGGATGCAGGAAATTGGTGCGCTGAATGACGAAGCCAGCCAGAATCATGGCCAGCACGGGTGTTAGTGTGTCAGTTATGGTAGTCACGGTGTACCCTCCTTGAAAATGAAGATAACACCGGCATTACGCAAATAAAAGTTGATAATACTTGATGTATGCTCAAGTATTATTTATGTAATCGCATTCCTGACGTAGCTCACTCAGCACCAGTTCCGTTAAAACTTTGCGTGGATGATGACGCCTCTGATACATGCCAACCCGCCGTGTCAACTGGGGAGAGCCGAACTTGGTCAAACTGAACTGGTTCTCAGCATGCTTGAGACGCTTTTTGTTGAGTGGTACCACGGCGATGCCGAGACCTTGTTCCACCAGGCTGAGGGTTGCTTCCAAAGAGTCAATTTCCAAAACGTCACGAGGGTAGATGTTTTGGGCCATCAGTTGGCCATTCACCATCGCACCGGCCCAGGCGGTCTTATCGAATCGCACAAAGGTAAAACTCCTGAATAACTCTTCCACGTTGCTGGTCTCGGTGCCCTTGGGTGCTGCCGCGAAAAACGGCTCTACATCGTAAGGTCGCCATTCGTACTGGGGCGGCACGGAAAAAGGTGGTTCAGTTGTAAGGGCAGCATCCAGTTCGGCGTCCTCCACCTTGCCAAACAGTTCTACGGAAAGGCCAGAAAGCAGTCTTATATTCAAATTTTCGTACTGTTTCCGCAACCGCCCCATGACAGAGGGGAGCGGGCCGGTGAGCACAGTGGGCACAACCCCCAGAATCAGAACCCCCCCGATATTGCCTGAAGGGTTCAGTTCTCCCTTTATCCCTTCGTATATCGCAAGTATCTCTTCAGCCCGTTCGACAACAAGTCTGCCGTTCGCGTTGAGTTTGGGACTGCGGCCTACACGTTCAAACAACTGGACACCCAACTCTTCTTCCAAATTCTTTATTTGCAGACTTATCGCTGATTGGGTTAAACCGAGGTAATCAGCAGCTGCGGCAAAACTGCCTTTGCGGGCGACAGCGGTAAGTATTTGGAGGTTACGTAGGGACATAAGATGGCTCCTATGTGCTTTTCAATTCGCTATTCATATTACCAAGCATAATCTCCACCCGGTTCCTGCCATTTTTCTTGGCCCGGTAGAGGGCTTCATCCGCATACCGGAACAGAGTATCGAAGTCGGCAATACGCTTGGTCGGGAACGTAGCTAACCCGGCGCTCACCGTCACTTTAATCCTATCCATTGGAATCGGGAATCTGAGGGCATGCACCGCTTTCCGCAGACGTTCTGCGACTATCTGTCCTCCAGCAAGCGGAGTGCCGGGGAGAACAAGCACGAATTCTTCTCCCCCGTAGCGAGAAGCGATATCGTAGGTGCGAAGAGTTTCCCGTAAAGCATCGGCGACCGCCACAAGCACTTTGTCTCCCGCCTGGTGCCCGTAGACATCATTTATCTGCTTGAAGTGGTCGATATCGAAAATCAGAAGTGAGAGGTTTGATTGAAGCCTTTTGGCCCTCTGAATCTCGTTTTCGAGGGTTTCTGTCAGGAAGCGACGGTTGTAAAGGTTTGTCAGCGGGTCTACAGTGGAAAGCTGTTTGAAGTGTTCGTTGGCGGCCTTTAGTTCGTCCTGCAGTTTCTTCATTTTCAGGTGGATTCTGACTCGTGCCACTAATTCGGCGGCATCAAACGGTTTGGTGAGGTAATCGCTCGCCCCCTGTTCGAGGCTCTTGAGTTTGGCAAGTCGGTCCTGGGTGCTGGTCAAGAGGATAATCGGAATATCTTGTAAGTCTTGCCGGACGCTCTTCAATTGCAGGAACTTGAGCCCGTCCATGTGCGGCATTTCCAGGTCGCATATAACCAGGTCTGGTTTGGAGTCGGAAAATATCTTGAAGCCTTCAAGGCCGTCCTCCGCCTCACGGTAATCGTCAAAAAGTAAGGCTTTCCGCAGGGCATCAGCAATTTGCTTGCGGAAGAGCTTGGAATCATCGATTACCAGGACGGAAGACATTGTTTATCTCATATTAAGGTAATTATGCTTCTCTGCAAAATCGAAGGCTCGTTTTACCCTGGTGAGTAAGGTAGGTTCCTTTAGCGCAGCCTCTCTGGCTTCCTACTTGCGTGTGCGTATATATCGAGTCATACGAAGGTCGAAAAATTCCGCTGCAAAATCGATACAATCTCCTCCGGGGACGCCAACTTGCCGGAAAGCATCACAACGCCGTTGATAACCAAAGCTGGGGTGCACAATACACCATAACGCATTATCTTCTTGATGTCCTTTACTATCTCCACCTTTCCCTTCTTGCCGCTCGCCCGCAAGGCTTCCAAGGCATTGGTAAAAAGGGCCTTACATACTGCGCCGCCACTTCCAATAATCTCGATTTTCATATTCCCACTCCTCATTGAGTATGAGACCGGATAGAAATCTAACAATTATTTTGGACCGTGCAAGCCACAAAATGATGAAGCTGGTTTCATCAAAATTTACCGTACCCTAAAAGAGGTTTCAGCTGGAGCAATTCAGGTTCATGGGAATAGTAGCTTGTTTTCTCTCATCGCCGAAACTCTGCATTATCAGCATGATAGTAAAACCTATGGCTTTGGCACAGCCTATGCTCCTCCCCAAATCAGGAAGTAAATAACTCTCTCAAGAGGTGCCAAAATGAAAAAAGTTCTCTCCACCCTCGTAGCCGCAATTGTCGCCGTCTCCTTCGCTGGTCTCGTGTTCGCCCAGGAAGCTCCGGCTCCGGCTGCTGCTCCTGCCGCTCCGGCCGCTGGCGAAATGAAGAAGGAAGAAGCTAAGCCGGTCAAGAAGCACAAGAAACATAAGAAGGCCAAGAAAGCCAAGAAAGCCGAGAAGAAAGAAGAAGCTCCGGCTGCTGCTCCGGCTGAGGCCCCGGCCGCGAAGTAACATCGCCGATGCCGGTCCAGAAAGAAAAGCCGCATCCATCATTGGGTGCGGCTTTTCTTCGTTATCGGGCTCCTCCCGGACCGGCCCAAATTTCTTTGAAGCTTCCACCGGAAGGAGCAGGTTCGCTCCTCTGTCAACAAGCCCCCTGTCAGCTGAAGTTGTTGGCGGATTGAACTCCAACTGCGGATAGCTAGACATATTGATGCCGAACTTGTCCTCATCGAGAAACCGCCACTTGACACCGACAAGCGAATTACCCAGCCCGCCCTGCGTTCCGATACCCTGCTCATGGCGAACCAACATCGGGACTTCATATTTCAACTGGATGTTATCCCCCACGCCGTAATTGAGGTCGAGGATTGGGGTTTCCATCGTGGTGCTGCTATTGCGTTTATCCAGGGTGAAGGCCGTGTTGATTTCCCAGTGCTTGTCTCCAGGGGTGTCGGGGTCATCGGTAAGGAGCGGAGGGCCTGCAAATGCAGGCCCTGCTGTTAAGCAGAGAAGGAATGCAACCAAGAGAAATCGATAGCTCATTTCATGTCCCAATTTGCGACTAACGCCCGACTACCAGAACCTCGAAGCTGTCCTTTACCATCTCTGGTCGTGGTTTTGAGCCAGACTCCCCGGACGCTTTCGGCGCGGAGAACTGCGCGGCGGGCAAATAGATGTTATGGGTTATCGGGTCAAGCGCCATAGTGCGAGAGCCGCGCTGAGTCTTAACCGTTTGCATCACCTCGAATTTGCCTGGAGAAATTTCCCGCACGACAGTCAGGGTGCCATCACCGTTTGAGCTGAAGGCGAGCCCCGTCGCAGCATCGAAAGCATTCCCGTCAACATTCTCACCAATGGGCACGGTGGCGATTACCTTACCGGTCTTGATGTTCAGGACCGTCATCATCTTGTTATGGCACCCTGAAAAAACCCTGCCGCGTACAGCATCCAACGCCAAACCCGATGGCTCTTCACATGGCTTTAAGGAAAACCGCCGCACCTCTCGGGCGTTCATGCTGTCCAGTTCTACAACCTCGTTGGTGTCCTCGATGTTGACGTACACCTTGCCTTTGCCGTCCGCATCAGCGAATTCCGGCTTTCCGCCAAGGGCAATCGTTTGCACCACCTTTCCTGTAACGGCGTCAATAACCGTGGCGTCATGACTGCGGCCATTGAAGGTAAACACCCTTTTCGAGGCCGGGTCGTAGAGAATGATATCCGGATTCCCCCCTGTTTTCACCTGGCCTAATACCTTCAGGGTCTTCAAATCGAAGATGGTTGCGGTGTTATCCTTCCCGTTACTCGTGAAGCCTCGGTTGAACTCGGGGGCCACGGCAATCCCATGCACTCCCGGTGTGTTGGGGATATCCCCTACGAGCTTATCTGTGTCCAGGTCGATGACCATGACATGGGTGCCACGGGATATGTACAGACGCCGGGCCGGTCCATCCACCGTCAGGCAATCCCAGCCGCCTTCGCCGCCGACTGTCAGCTTCTTGAAGACGTGGTACCCCGAATCGGCAGCATACGCATTGACACTGAAAACAAGACAACAGAACAGAATGATTTTCTTCACCTTCGTTTCCTCCTTCCTTGATAATGGACTATCCCCAGTGTGTAGCCTCCAGAATTTTCAGAATTATCCGCGCATCGAGCGGTTTCTTTAGGACTTTCGCAATTCCCGCCTGAGTAGCCAACGAGCAGACTTCGGCTGACAAGTCACCGGTTGCCATGACAATCAAGGTTTCCGGAAATAGCTGTTTTGCCATTCCCGCGAGCTGAATTCCATTCATTCCGGGCATATTGAAGTCGGTTATCATAACCGGAATTCGGCATTTCTTCAATATTTCCAAGGCACTTTTTCCGTTTGATGCGCAATGAACCTTGTACCCGGCGAGTTTGACAATTTGCTCGATGATCCCAAGATATAGCTCGTTGTCGTCAACAATGAGAACGCTTTTCATCGATTTGCCACTCTCCTGCGAATGTGAAAATGAAGCAAAGACCCCCTGTTTCCAGGGGGCCTCGTGCCACCCCGTATTAGCGGAAGGAGGGCCACGCCAATACGGGGTTACTGGTTAAGAGGCGGGAGCGGGAGCCGGGGGAGTGGCTGCCGGAACTGCTGGGCCTTGCCACATCGATTTCAGGGTAGCTAGCTGGGTGGGAGTGAGGATGGCCCGGAACTGGGCACCGACATTTGCCCGGTTCACGTTGAGGTCAGCCTGGATTGCGGCAATCTTGGCCGTCTCAGCGCGAATTGCCGCCTCGTCAATCGTGTCGGCATGCATCAGCGCCTGCAGGTTCTTTCGCTCGGTGCGCAGGCTGGCGAAGATGGGCTTCACTACCGGCTTGTTCGCCTGGAAGATTGCCTTCGCCTGAGCTTTCTGGGCGTCGGTCAGGGCCAGCGCGTGGGCAATCTTTCTGAAGCCGCGATGCTTGCCGCCCCACCCTCCCATGTCAGCCTGCGCGATGCTGGCGAAAGCCATTAACGCTGCGACACACCCCATGACTACGATTTTTGCCATACGATTTCTCTGCATTTTTTCGTCCTCCGTTAATATGATTTTTCCACCGTGCTGCTGCTGATGTCTATTTGATAGAGGCTAACGTCTTTCTTCCATCTCGTGACGTTCGTCCCGGTGTTCTTCTCTTCGTGGTTCTTCCCTCCGAAGTTCCTCTTTTGGACGCGCAATCTTCCGGGGCTCCTGCCGTTTCCACTGAGGTTCATACACACGGCCACGATAATGTGCGGGGTCACGCTGGTATATCCGATACTCCTGGTCCCGGTAGAAGCGAATCCTCTCATAAGGATATTTACGTAGCAATTTCGGCAGAGCCCGGTCCCTAGCTATTCTCCACGGTCCTGAGTAAGTTGGCCCGGCGTACCAGAAGCCACCACTGTTGAGATAGTAGGCGCTTCCGATATAGACGATGTCATACGGCGTTCCTACGGTCACATAGAATCCCAATGTCGGAGAAAAAATAAAGCGGGGCTGCGCTTCGAAAACGACTTCTGGCGGCGCTGCATATCCAGACGGCGGAGGCGGAGGGGCATATGCGGGCTGAGTTACAACCACCGGAGGCGGAGCGGCCGGAATTCCGACATTGATGTTCACATCAACCCCGGCGAAGGATGCTACGGCTTGGCTTGTAGCGAGAAAAGACGTGATTACGAAGACTTTCTTCTTCACAGTTGTAAATCCTCCTTTACGTTGTGAGCCTTGCGATTCATGAACAAGTGGCGCATCCACTAAAACACGCCTCAATGAACGTCGCTGATATCATTTATAGCGACAAAATAAGGAGCAAATGGGGAGCAAATGGGGATTTTGGGAAACGTTTCTCACATGTTTAAAAGAACGCATTCGGGCTGAAAAGGTTACAGAGGATTTGTGGGCGGGAACAAAAAACGCGGACAGCATGACCTGTTTCCGCGTTTGCATTCTGAATTGTTAAGAGACAAGCAAATAGGGGAATATGCTATCTGCCATCCTCGGAATCGGGCTCCATATGATAGGCCACGAAGAACATTCCGCCGGATATGATGATGGTGATTACCGCTATCGTGTAGGCGAGCGACCTCCCATGCCACAGGCTGTTGAACCAGTCCAGAAACTCAGCTGCAAGAAGGTTCGCCTTGCCGCCAATGACTTCTACGCTGCGCGTATACTTCTTGAAGTCCTCGGTCTCAGATATCAGTGGGTTTTCTGGAACTTCCCCGGCCGCTCCCCCATCTGTCTGCAGTTCTAATAGATGGCGACCCCTTGCACGATCAACGAGCCGGTCTCGACGGTAACAACCCCATGGAGGTTTGTCAGGCCGCAATTGTCCGTATAGGCGGCGTTATAGCCTCCCTTGAGCGTAAGCTCCTTATTCTGGGAAAGAGTCAGGTTTTCCGGAAAATCGGTCCCCCACGCCTCGACGGTGCCACCCGTAGCGACTACATTGCAAGCGCCCAGCAGGGAGGAGAAGTAGGCGGGCGGCGCTCCGTCTATCCGTGACTTGTGGGCGGTGTCGAAGGTGAACGTGGCAGTTACAGATCTGTCTGCATCCATGGTGACTGAACAGCCCACCGCTCCCGTGCAGGCACCGCTCCACCCCTGGAAGAACGAATACTCCTCCGCAGCCGCTTGCAGGGTAACCGTTTCGTCGTTTGCGAAAAGGCCAATACAGTTGGTGTTGCAGGCAAGTGCACCGGGAGATACGGTGACCGAACCTTTGCCCGTTCCTGAGAGCGAAAGAGTCAGGGTATGAACGGCGTTTACGGTGATGGAGAAGGCCGAAAGTGCTGCCGTTCCCGTGGTGTTGGTGGCTCTGATGATGATGTTGCTGTAAGTGCCGGCGTCGGCGTTGGTCGGTGTGCCGGTGAGGGCTCCGTTGGAGGTGTCAAAACTGGCCCAGGAAGGCTTATTGGTGATGTTGAAGCTGGCGGCGTTGGTGGCCGACGGGGTAAAGCTGTAGAGGGTGCCCGCGGTGGCGTTGCTGGCCGGAGTGCCGCTAATGGTTGGAGGGGGTAAGTCAATCAACCTGATTACAGTCGCCTTACCGCTATCACTGCCGTCCGCGTATACCACATAGGGGGTGCCGTCCGGGGCGAACGCCAGCGAAGTGTAAGAGGCCTGCCCGGTGGAGCCGTTCCCCGCCAAACTCCAGGCGCCTCCGCTATACTTGATTACGGTCGCCTCGCCATTGTTTGCCCAGTCCTGATACACCATATAGGGGGTGCCATCGGGAGCCAGTGCCACCGAAGGGATTGCCGCACCTGCAGATACCCCGGCGCTCCCCACAACGCTCCAGATACCCTCGCTGTACTTTATTAACGTCGCCTTGCCGTTGTTGGTCCAGTCCTGATAGGCCACGTAGGGGGTGCCGTTGGGGCTCAAGGCCAGCGATGGGAAGGCCGCTCCAGCCAGAGATTCGGAACTCCCCACGCCGCTCCAGGCGCCACCGCTGTATTTCATTACTGTTGTCCGGTTACCATTGTTATAGTCATAATATGCCAGATAAGGGGTGCCGTCCGGAGCGAATGCCAGCGAAATGTAGTCGGCCTCCTCGGCGGAAAAACCGGCGCTGCCT
Source organism: Geobacteraceae bacterium (assembly GCA_024281055.1). Taxonomy (GTDB): domain Bacteria; phylum Desulfobacterota; class Desulfuromonadia; order Geobacterales; family Geobacteraceae; genus JAMXLF01. The sequence goes on along the minus strand of JAMXLF010000071.1, from coordinate 1,651 downwards.
ACCGTGTTCCATACCCCACCGCTGTACCGCATCACCGTCGCTTTGTTGCTGTTGGCCCCATCCTCATAAGCCACATAGGGAGTCCCGTCTGGGGCAAAGGCCAGGGAAGTGTAATCAGCCTCTCCGGCGGAAAATCCGGCACTTCCAACCAAATTCCAGACCCCGCCGCTGTACTTCATAACCGTTGCTTTCCAACCATGGCCAGCGTCACTATAAGCCAGATAGGGGGTACCGTCCGGGGCAAACGCAAGCGAGGTGTAAGAGACCGCTCCGGCGGAAAAACCGGCGTTTCCCACCACACTCCAGGCTCCGGCGATATACTGCATTACGGTTGCCCGTTGGCCATTGCCCCAGTCTGAATACGCAAGAAACGGAGTGCCGTCCGGGGCGAAGGCAAGCGAGTCGTAATCGGCCTCTCCGGCAGAGAACCCGGCGCTCCCCACAGGGCTCCAGGCCGGGTTGGTGTAGGTCACAGCCGCTGCGGTGGAGAGGTTGACCGAAAGCGGAGTCGGATTGAGGTTCGAACCGCTGGGGCTGTCGGCGGTGAAGCAGACGGTGTAGGGAGTGCTCTCCGTCAGGTTACGCACCGTATAGCCGGCTGCCGTGCTGGCGGCAAGCGGCAATGAGCCGAAGTATGGTGCTGCCGCCCCGGTAGCAGTCTGTCCCGCCGCGACCTGTGCCCCGGTGCCGCAGGGGGCGTTGCTGCCGGGGAGCAGGGTGAAGTAGCTGGTCCCGGCGCTGCCCGATTGCAGGACCAAGGTAGCCAGATTGGCCCCCACGTTCGCAGTTGCGGGAGCTGAAAGCGTTGGGAGCACTTGGTTCACGGTGACCATCACCATCGCGGTCGTCGATCCACCGGAGTTCGATGCGGTCACCGTATAGCTCGTTGCAGCCGAGGTTATTGTCGGCGTTCCGGAAATAGCGCCCGTCGCGGTATTGAGGCTCAGGCCGGTCGGCAGCGCGGGGCTGATCGAGTATGAGACAACGGCGCCGCCGCTGTGGGTAGGCGCCGGCAGTGAACACACTAAGCCCTTCGTGCACGTGAGGGAGTTGGGCGAGTACGTGAGTACTGACGGCGGCACGTCGTTTACTGTCAAATTAGCCGTCGCCGCGTTACCAGCACCGCCGTTGGTAGAGGTCACATTTCCCGTGGTGTTGGTGTAATTGCCCAAAGCCGCGCCGGTTACTGTAACGCTGAACTGGCACTGGCTGTTAACGGGGATGCTCGCCCCCGACAGGGTGATTCCTGATGGTGCCGTGGTGGTCAAAGTGCCGCCGCAGACCGTAGCCGAAGAGTTGGCAACCGTCAAGCCGGCAGGGAGGATGTCAGTGAATGTCGTGCCGTTCAACGGGTCTATATTGCTGACCGGATTGGTGATGGTGAAGGTGAGGGAACTGGTGGTATTCAGGGCGATCGTGCCTGAAGTAAATGAGCCAGCAATACTCGGGGGTGAGATTACCAGCCCGCCGATGGTCCAGGACCAGGTGGCCGGGGTGGGGTCGATATTGCCGGCAGGATCAACGGCCTGCACCTGGAAGGTGTGGCTCCCGTTAGCCAGCCCGGTGTAGGTGAGCGGCGTGGTGCAGGGGGTGAACCCGGCCCCGTCCAGACTGCAGGCAAAGGTGGCGCCGGCCTCGTTGGAGTAGAAGG
>JAMXLF010000070.1 GCA_024281055.1 Geobacteraceae bacterium | reverse complement strand
ATGGGAACGAGAACATGATAGGGAATTACGTGAAGAGTCAGGGGAGAACCTATCATGCGCTACACGTAGATCATCAGCTTGCCTTGTTCTAGTCAATACCCCGCTGCTTGCGGCGGGGTAGTTTATTTCCAGGCATATTCGGTAAAAAGCAGCATGATGACCTCTGAATTACGGACCATTATTGACAAAAAGCATTTGCACAAACAACATTTAAACGTGCAAATACGGCATGTTATTTTATTTCTTCACTATTGTCTCTAAGTTAAAAATGGGCAGAATCATTATTATCTTTTACATAATGCTGTTTTGCAGTATTATAAAACATATGCAAATCGACAGAAAATGACAGTCCAACGTTCACTAATAAACAACTGATGTTTTTTTGAGGTTTTGCAGCTGGACCTACCACCACCTCGAATCAAACGGGTGACAACCAATGACAATCAAAGCAGGCAACATTGTTAGCCACACAGGCGCACTGAAATGGGGCGCCGGCAAGGTGCTGGAGGTGACAGCCGCCATGGCGACCATTCAGTTCAGTGACGGCATAAACCGCAAGATCGCAGCATCCCATTTCATCACCCTGATACCAGCCGCTGCATCCTCCTTCGTGCCTCCTCCCGAAGTCCCCCCGGCAGACAAAATCCTCAAATCCCCCCGGGCAGTCAAAAAGAAGAAATGATTCCGGCCCTGCGATCACGGGATGGGAAGACCGAAAGCCTTCCCATCTCATGACGTCAGCCGATATCGGCCGTACTTCAGACCCCGCACAGGCCACGAGAATCTCCCCTGTCCACAACGCCATGTCTGCCCCCCGACAAGAGCCGCAGCCCCTCTTGACATTGACGGACGATCGGTCTTACTTGTTGTGATGGATTGAAGCGTATCCGTTCGGCCAATGGAGGAGGACACCCATGGACCTCAAACTGAAGGACAAGCTCGCCCTCGTTTCCGGCTCCACCAAGGGGATCGGCCTTGCCATCGCCACGTCCCTGGCCGGCGAAGGCGCCCGGGTGATCGTTACCGGCCGCACAGAAGTTTCAGTCGAAAAAGCGATGGCAACGGTCCGCCGCACGCATCCCGGGGCAAAGCTCGAAGGGTTTGCCGGCGACCTTGCCATGGCAACCGCGGCAGACGAGCTGGGGCACCGCTACCCGGCGGTGGATATCCTCGTGAACAACCTGGGGATCTATGAGCCGAAACCCTTCGAGGAGATCACCGACGAGGACTGGCGACGGTTTTTCGAGGTGAACGTGCTGAGCGCCGTGCGTCTGTCCCGGGCGTACCTTCCCGCCATGAAGCGCCGCAACTGGGGGCGTATCGTCTTCATCAGCAGCGAGAGCGGCATCCAGATCCCCGTGGAGATGGTCCACTACGGCATGACCAAGGCCGCTCTCCTGGCCGTCTCGCGCGGGATCGCCGAGTCGTGCGCCGGCACCGGGGTGACATCCAACGCCGTGCTGCCGGGGCCGACGCGCTCCGCCGGGGTCGAGGATTTCGTCGCCAGATTGAGTGAAGGTCGGCCATTCGCGGAGTTCGAGACAGAGTTCTTCGAAAAGGTGCGCCCGACCTCGCTCCTCAAGCGCTTCGCTTCACCCGACGAGGTCGCCCCCCTGGTCGCCTATATTTGCAGTCCGCTCTCGGTGGCGACGAACGGCGCCGCGCTCCGGGTGGACGGCGGGGTCGTCCGGGCGTGTTTCTGAGGATGTCTTGCAAATACCTCGAAGGAGAAATGCTATGAAAAAGGAACTTGCCGGCAGGATAGCCCTGGTCACCGGCGCCAGCCGAGGCATCGGCCGGGCGATCGCGATAGCGCTGGCGGGTGCTGGCGCCGACGTGGCGGTGAACTACCGCAGCAAAGCGGACGAAGCCCGCAAAGTCTGCAGGGAGATCGAGAAACTGGGCCGCCGCGGCATTGCGGTCCAGGCGGATGTCGGCCGGACCACGGCGGTTGCCGGATTAGTGGAGAGGGTGCAGCGCGAGTTCGGGACAGTCGCGATCCTGGTGAACAACGCGGGGGTCGGCAGAATGCGGACGATCGAGGAGATCACCGAAGAGGACTGGGACGAGATGCTCGCCGTCAATCTCAAGGCCGCCTTCCTCGCCACCCAGGCGGTGCTCCCCGCCATGCGCGCCGCCGGCTGGGGCCGGATCATCAACATCTCGTCCGTTGCGGCCCAGATGGGAGGGGTCGTCGGCCCCCATTACGCGGCCTCCAAGGCGGGCATCCTGGGGCTGATGCGTTATTACGCCGCCCACCTGGCCCGGGAGGGCATCACGGTGAACGCCATTGCCCCCGGGCCCATTGACACGGACATGCTTGCCGCCCTGCCGCAGCTGCGCCCCGACCTCATCCCGGTGGGACGCCTCGGCACGGCCGAGGAAGTCGCCGACGCGGCGCTCATGCTGGCCCGCAACGGCTACATCACCGGGCAGACCATCGGCGTCAACGGCGGTCGTTACATAAGTTAAACCGCACTTCACCACTTCGGCAAAAAAATTACGTTTCCCCCATCTTCCCCATTCCCCTCACCCCCCGAAAAATGGTATAAAAGAGACGCATAGGTGGACCCTCCCGTGGTTTCCATTTTTCGCACCATTATCCTTTCAATGGAGTTCTTTGTGAAACATCCGAGCATTTCCCCTGCCCACCGGACGCTTACCCGCATCCTGCCGGCCCTCCTCGCGCTGCCGCTGTGCCTTGCCGCCTGTTCCGACAGTAAACGCCAGCCGGCCGCACAAGCGCAAGCCGCAACGCCGCCTGTCACGGCGCCGATCGCGAACATGAGCAGCGCCACCAAAACGGCTTCCGCACCGGTCTACGCGCCCGCTACCACCGCCACGAACAAACCGGCGCAGGCTCCCGCCAAGACGGGCAAGGACAAGGCCGCAGTCAAGGAGGCCCCCGCCGCCCCCAAGGTGAAGTTCAACGCCGGCGAGGACCCCGAGTTCGCCAAAACCTGCGGTTGGCCGGTGAAGTGCCCCGAGCCGCTCCCCGGATCGATCCTCCCCGGGAAACGGATCGTGGCCTACTACGGCAACCCCAAGTCGAAAAAGATGGGCGCCTTGGGGGAATACCCGAAGGACGACATGCTTCGCCGACTGAAGGGGGAGGCGGCAAAGTGGGAAAAGGCCGACCCGTCGCACCCGGTCCAACCGGCACTCCACCTGATCGCGGTGGTGGCCCAGGGTGAGCCGGGAAAGGCCGGCAAATACCGGATGATCATGCCGGACGCCGTTGTGAACGAGGTCTACGGGTGGGCCAAGCAGGCGAACGCCATTCTGTTCATCGACATCCAGACCGGCCACGACGACATCCGCACCGTGCTCCCCCGCTTCGAGTGGCTGCTGAAGAACCCTGACGTCCATCTGGGGATCGACCCGGAGTTCAACCTGATCAAGAGCCGGAAGATCCCGGGGACGAAGATCGGCACCTACGACGCCGCTGACATCAACTACGCCTCCGGCTTTCTCAAGGACCTGGTGAAGAAGTACAACCTGCCGCCGAAGGTGATGATCGTCCACCGCTTCACCCGCAACGGCGTCACCAACGCCAGGCACATCGCCCTGCGCCCCGAGGTACAGATGGTGATGAACATGGACGGCTGGGGCGCCCCCTGGCTGAAGCGCGACTCCTACAAGGACTACGTGGTGGCCGAGCCGGTCCAGTACACCGGGTTCAAGCTCTTCTACCACAACGACACCAAGAAGGGGGACGCGCTCCTCACGCCCCAGGAGGTGCTCAAGCTGAACCCGAAGCCGATCTACATCCAGTACCAGTAGGCGTTTCGATACACGCAAAAAAGGGGACAAGCTCCAGCGGCTTGTCCCCTTTTTTCATTGCTGCAGATATTGTTACCTGCAGAGCTCGCCGAAGGGGACATCCAAGATGTCGCCACCGCTGTCAGTGTCGTCGTAGTGCCACCATTCGGTCGCCAGCCGCCGGAAGCCCGCCTTTTCCATCGTCTCCGCCAGAAGCCGGCGGTTTTCCAGGACGTGCGCGGGAAGGTTCCTTTCCCCGTGTGCCGCCCGGGGAGAAAAGTCGTCGAACTTGGTCGGCATCTCCAGCTCCCGCCCTGAGCTATCCACCAGCGTCACGTCGACGGCATTGCCCCGGTTGTGCCGCGAGCCCTTGCGCGGGTCGGCCACGAAGCGGGGGTCGGGCACGATGGACCAGAGAAGCTTCTGGGCCGCCAGGGGACGGTAGCAGTCCCACATCTTCAGGGAGAGCCCCCGCTGCCGCAGCTCCCCCTCGGCCCGCGCCACCTTGGCCGCGGTTTCCGGCCGCAGGAAGCAGCGCCCGCAGTCGTAGATCGTCCGCCCGGTGAAGTTGTCGCTCCCCGTGTAGCGCATCTCCACCACGACCTCAGGCGCCACTGAGCGCACGTCCACCAGGTCCTTCCTCACTTCTCCCGTATCCTCCTCCAGGAGCTGCGGCGGGGGCAGCTGCCACTTTTTCCAGACGTGCCGGTAGACCTCCCGCGGGAGCTGCACCAGCGCCGGAGCGTCATCCGGCTTCAGCCACTGCACGAGCGCTGTCAGGTCATTTTCCGCCAGGGCCGTGCAACCGGATGTGGCGGTCGCGCCTGAGCGCCAGATATGGAGAAAGATGCAGCTCCCCGCCCCCGGCCGCGGCTCCGCCGTGTTGTAGTCGATGACGGCGAGGAGCCGGTAGAGGTCGGGGAGCTCCCACATCCGCTCGGACGAGCGCCACAGCTCACCGGCCTTCCCGGCGACTTCCTGCTCGGAGACGATCCGGTTGTAATAGCGGGAGTCGCGGTCGTCCACGCAGTGGGTGCCCTGGGCGATGGCGCGGTAGGGGAGAGTGACACCAACGGGAGGAAGCGGGGCGACCCCCATGGCGCGCGAAAGCGGAAAGAGCCCCGCAGGCGCCCGTCGGTCCCCCTCCTGCTTCACCGGCTCGCCGGGGTTTCGTTCGGGGAGCTTAGAGTCCCAGGCGAGGCCCTTCTCCCCCACCACCGCCGGCACCCCCTTCCCCGCACGCTCCCAGCCCTCGCCGGCCCGGCCGAACCGGTATAGCGTGGCATGGAAGTCGTTCCAGGAGTCGGTGACGACGACCACGAGTTGCCGGTGCCGGGAGACGTCGAGGGAATAGCCGGGCCGCGGTACCAGCAGGCCGAGGACAAGGAAGACGGTTATGAGCCTGCGTTGCATGCTGTTCACCTCCTCATCGGTTCTTGCCCCATGCTAGGGAAAATCGGGCTGCTGTCAACGATAATTTCACTGTCCCAATCACAAGAAGCATGGATCAGGCATTCAAAGTCCTCCAGTGTACATAAAATGTATACCTTCTCCCGAAATCACGGCGCGCCCTTTCTTCTGTATTTCAGCAATTACCAGGGGTTAATCGACAATTCGCGCCTTGGCACATTCCCTGCTGTATGTTAGCAGCAGCACATTCTTATCTTCGCTGCACGGTTGAAGCATCCGAAACACCGTTTATCCTTTAGAGAGCAGGATACAATGCACACCGGGAGGACCCCCATGGGCAAGACCGTCTCCCTTCCCGCCATCATGCTCCTCACCCTCTTTTGCCAGGGATGCGTCGGCAGGATGTTTTATCATCCCGACCGGACGGTCTATGACACCCCGGCCCGCCACGACCTTCGCTACGAAGAGGTTTCGTTCCGAAGCAAGGACGGCACCATGCTCTCCGGCTGGTTCGTGCCCGCCGTCGGCACCCCGCGGGGGACCGTCATCCATTTCCACGGCAACGCCCAGAACATGACCGCCCACTTCGCCTTTGTGTCCTGGCTCCCCGCAGAGGGGTTCAACCTCTTCGTCTTCGACTACCGCGGCTATGGCCGCTCGGAAGGGAAGCCCGACAGGGAGGGAGTGTACGAAGACTCCGTTGCGGCCCTCGAATACGTGGCATCGCGCAAGGACGCGGACCGAACCCGCCTCCTGGTCTTCGGCCAGAGTCTCGGGGGCGCCAATGCCATCGCCGCCTTGGGGGAGACCCGATTTCCCGGCATCCGGGCGGTGGCAGTGGAATCGGCCTTCTCCTCCTACCGGGGGATCGTCCGGGAGAAGCTCGGCCAGATGCCCGTCCTCTCCCTTCTCAAGGGACCGCTTTCCCATCTCCTCATCGGCGATGATCACAGTCCGGACAAGGTGGTGGCCGACATCGCCCCAGTGCCCCTCCTCATCATCCACGGCACGGCCGACCTGGTTGTCTCCTATAGTCACGGAGAGCGGCTCTTCGCACTGGCTCGGGAACCTAAACAACTCTGGACCATCGAAGGGGGCGGTCACACCGCCGCCTTTGCCGAACCATCATCTCCGTACCGGCAGAGGCTCGTCGCCTTCTTCAACGCGGCACTGACAGGGAGTGATTCATCCGGGACGCACCTCTCACCGCCCCCGTGACCCCGCCACGGGTACTAAGCTTGAAATAGAATAAAAACAGCCAAGGAGAACCCCATGTCACCCAGGAAGCTCATCGCCGCTGTGGCCGCCGTTGTCGTTTCCGTCTCGCTGGCCGCCGTCGCCGCTGTCCCCGGGTTTCGCCCGGTTACAACAACCGTTACCCCGGAGATCCACCGGGAAGGAGACGAAGGGTACTTTCGCATCGTTGTTCCGCTTCCGCAGAATGCACCGCGGGGACCACTCACCCTCGTCCCGCAGGTGGAGGAGGGAGACGTCTTCCTGGCCCACGTCTCGACCCCCTTCCCGGCCGGCATCGAGGAGGATGGAGAACCGGAAACAGGCCTACCGGAAGGGCAGATCACTGTCACCGGCCGCTTTGTCCGTCCGGGGCCGGCGCGCGTCACCATCCTCACCCGTCCCGACGGCGGAACCCTCAAAACCCTCGCCACCCTCGTCTTCCGCCTCCCCTCCGGCGATACGCAGAACCCCGGGGTGCGACGGGCGTGGGCGCAGCAGGAGCAGGCGGCCCTCGCGGGCGCCGACCCAGAGGGGGACGACTCCTTCAGTCACTACTGGAACCTGGCGATCGCGCCGCGCTACGGCCTTGCTCCCATGGGCAGCGAGGGAACGGAGCGCTTCCGCCGTGAGCCGCCCGACCTGTACAGCGTCTTCACCGGCGCAGCCGCCATCCAGGAATCGCTCCAGCTGGATCTCCTCGGCTCCGCCCCCCGGAGTCCGGCCCAGCGTGATGCGGTCAGGAAAGCGCAGGCGGAAAAGGATGACCCCGTGCCGCTCGCCTCCCTTGCCGGGCCGGCGGTCAAGTCCCACCCCTTCCGTGAAATGCTCAAGGGACGAAACCCGCAGATCCCACCCCTTGCCGCCTTCATCCCGCAGGACCAGTACGCCGTCTTCTTCGGCAACATCAACCGGGAGATCGAACTGGCCGACCTCATGGACGAGTGGGGGGGCAACCTCCTGCGGCAGATGGAGGCGGAAGCCCGCGACTTCCGGGTCAGGGAGAAGGTGAGTCGCCAGCTCTGCCTGGAGAACAGCTGGCTCACCCGCATGTTCGGCGACCGGGTGGTGGGGGCCATGGCCTTCACCGGCGCCGACCCGTTCCTCAAGGAAGGGACCGACTTCACCGTCCTCTTCTCCCTCAGGGACCGGGATCGCTTCAACAAGCAGCTGGAGAAGCGTTACGCCGATGCCGCCGGACGGGGCGCAGTCCGCTCCCGATTCACCGTGTGCGACAGGAAGGGGATGGCCGTGACCTCGGCCGACCGGCGGGTCTCCTCCTACGCCCTCATCATGGACGACGTGGCCGTGGTCTCCACGAGCAGGGGAGCACTGGAACGGGTCGTCGCCGTCAACGAAAAGCGCCTTCCCTCCCTGGCGCAGGCCGACGAGTTCCGCTACATGCGAACCATCTTCCCGGAGAACGCCGCGGAGGAAGACATCTTCATCTACCTCTCCGATCCCCACATACGGGCACTCGTGGGGCCGCACCGGAAGATCGGCGAGGCGCGCCGCATGCGCTGCGCCGGGAACATGGCCCTCATCGCCAACGCCCGGCTCTGGTTCCGGGCCGAGAAGCGGCGCGAGCCGACCATGGCCGAGTTGGCCAACGGCGGCTATCTCGGAAAGAACCCGCCCCTCTGCCCTGACCACGGGTCATACGCCATCGACAAGCAGGGGGAGGTCTTCTGCTCGCTGCACAACCGTCCGGGCCTTCTCACCCCGGTGGGAGAGGTCACGCTCGACGCGGTTACCCCCGGGGAGGCGGCCGAATACAAGGCGTTCGTCGAGAACTACAACCGTTACTGGACACGGTACTTCGACCCCATCGGCATCCGGGTGAAGATGGGGGACACCATCCGCGTGCAGACCTGTATCCTCCCCCTCATCGAGAATTCCTGGTACGACGGGCTTGCCGCCTTCTCCGGCCGCACGCCGGGAAGTGTCTCCGAGAGCGCCGTTCTCCCCCGCACCGTGATTTCCCTTCGGGGACACATGGCGCCGGAGTGGCTGCGGAAAACCGACCTCGTGCAGCACCTGACCGAGGCTAACCGCCTGAACCTCGACTGGCTGGGAGACGAGGTCGCCCTCAACCTCTGCGACGGCCAAGTGCTCTTCAGTGCAGGAGGCCGCGCCATGGGGCTTCTGGGTCAGGACGTGGGAAGAAGCTCCATGGAGCCTCTCGTCGTCGGCTACCTCGCCTCGGCCCTGAACCTCCCCACCTACCTCACAGTCAGGGTGAACGACCCACACACGGCCGAGGAGGCGATCCCGGCCCTGTTCCGGGCCCTCGGTCCGAAGCGTTCCCGCAACGACGATTTCGCCGTCGATACCTACACCATCGAGGATCATCGCGGCAAGCCGCTCTACGTGGCCAACTTCACCCTCTGGGTGGTGAAGCTCCGCCTCTACGCCGCCGTGGTGAACGACCGGCTGGTTGTAGCCTCGCGCCGCGACGTCGTTACCGACCTCCTGGACGGGAAAGCATGTAAGCAGAAGCCCGCGGAGCCCGCGGGAAACATGGAGCTGTCGGTCTACCGATCGGCCTTCAGGGAGCTCGCCGAGAACGTGAACCTCGGCTGGCAGGAAGACCTGCGCCAAGCCTGCGCGAAGAACCTGCCGCTGGCGGCGATCCTGCTGAAGAACCTGGATACCTCGGCAAACAACCTCGCTGTGACAACCTTCGCCCTGCGGGGCTACGAACCGTACTGTCCTTCGGGAGGGCGCTACGTGATCGACGAGAAGAGCGGCGCCGTCGTCTGTACGGTCCACGGAGACCGCCGGCACCCGCGCCAGCCGGACGCGGCCGACCGGAGCTCGCAGACCGTGAAGCTCGTCAACAGCCTGGAGAAGGTCAACGCCCGCCTCGCCTTTACCCCCGAAGGGCTCATGACCACCCTGGAGATCCGGCGGAAACCATCGCCATGAACTTCTTCCCGAAGGGCCGAAAAGAGATAGTATCATTTGCGGCGAGAGTGGTGATTCTCCTCGCCATCCTCGCCGCCGCAGGAGGCTGCATGATGCGCATGCCCGGGCACTCCCACACGGGGCCGCTCCCGCCCCTTACCCCCGATGAGGCGCAATTGCGCGACCGGCTCCGGAGACATGTCGTTGTGTTGGCGGAGGAGATCGGCGAGCGGAACACCCTCCGGTATCACGCCTTGCAGCAGGCGTCAGCCTACATCACCGACCGCTTTCGGGCACTGGGCCTCACAGTCAAGGAGGATCCGTACTCCGTCGGGGACAAAGAGGTGGTGAATCTTGCGGCTGAGGTAAAGGGAACGCAGCACCCCGACGAGGTCGTCGTCATCGGCGCCCACTACGATACCGTACCCGGCTCGCCCGGGGCGAACGACAACGGCTCCGGGGTGGCGGCGCTCCTGGAGCTGGCCCGCCTCTTCGCAGACAAAATACCCGGGCGGACCGTCCGCTTCGTCGCCTTCGTCAACGAGGAGCCCCCCTGGTTCCAGACAGAACAGATGGGGAGCCGGGTCTATGCCCGCCGCGCCAGGGAGCGGGGAGAGAAAATCGTGGCCATGCTCTCCCTGGAGACCATCGGCTGGTATTCCGACCAACCGAAGAGCCAGCACTACCCGCCACCCTTCAACCTCTTCTACCCCGACACCGGCAACTTCATCGGTTTTGTCAGCGACCTCGGCTCCCGCGCCCTTCTCTACCGCGCCATCGGTACCTTCCGGACAACGACGCGCTTTCCCTCCGAGGGGCTCGCCGCGCCCGGTTGGATCGAGGGGATCGGCTGGTCCGACCACTGGTCGTTCCAACAGGAGGGGTACCCCGCCGTCATGGTCACCGACACCGCGCCGTTCCGTTATCACTTCTACCACGAAGCGGAGGATACGCCGGAGAAGCTTGACTACGATCGAATGGCACGCGTAGTGGCAGGCGTCTGGAGAGTGGTGACGGAGCTGGCAACCTGGTAGCCGCATACCAGCACTAAAAGTACATATAATGTACATTGAATGCCCATTAATTTTTACCACATTCCCTATCCAACCGCACCGCAGCACACACAACCCTAACAATAGCAAGACGTTACACGTATTCCCCCGAGTTGGCACGCTCCCTGCCATTCCCCTGTCAGCAGACAATGAAATGCAGCAGGGAGGCACCCATGGAAACGTTCTTCATCAAGCTGGCCGTCGCCGTCATTCCCCTCGCCATCCTCGTCACTGTTGTTACCCTAACAGCCTTCTGGACCCGGAAACGTAACGTCCTTCGATTACGGCGGAACGGAATCGCCGCCCGCCGCGCCTTTGCACTCGCAGCGGCCCACAAGTGGTTGTAGGAGGCGTGTCATGATTCAGGCTCTGATGGCAATAGTGGCAGGAATGTTCATCGGCGGGTTTCTCTTCGATACCCATTCCGGCTTTGCCGGCGCGCTCTGGGGAGGAGGCTTCGGCTACCTCCTCTATGCCGTCCATCACCTCCGCCAGAGGATTGAAGGCTTGAAGCTGGATATCGAGCAGCTCCGGCTGCGGCGGGAACCGGCGCAGGAAAAACGACTGGACGTAGCAATGCCGGCAACTCCGCGGACAATAACTGCCATGGACCGACGAGACAGCGACATCGTCGACCTGGTCGAGCCGGTCGAAGAGCCCCTCACCTTCGGCAAACGGGAAAGCGCGCCGCCCCTCCAAACACCCCCTCCGCACCGGGAACGGCACACCCCCCCGCCGCAACCGGAACCCGCTGGAGAACCGCTCCCGTCTTGGCTCGCAAGCCTGGTGAGCGGCGAGAACCTCCTTGTCAAGCTCGGGGTGGTGATCCTCTTCTTCGGGGTTGCGTTCCTCGTGAAGTATGCCGCCCAGCACGGCCTCTTCCCCCTGGAGCTTCGCCTTACGGCAGCGGCCCTCGGCGGCTGTGTGCTCCTCGCCACCGGGTGGCGGCTTCGGGATGCCCGTCCCACCTATGCCCAGGTGATCCAGGGGGGCGGGGTCGGCATCCTCTACCTCACCACCTTCGCCGCCATGCGCCTCTACCACCTCATTCCCACCGCGGCCGGTTTTGCCTTCCTCGTGGCGATCTGCGCACTGGCAGGCACCCTTGCGGTCCTCCAGGACGCTCAGCCCCTGGCGGTTCTCGGTACCGCCGGCGGCTTTCTCGCCCCGGAACTTGCCTCCATCGGCAGCGGCAGCCCCGTCACGCTCTTCAGCTATTACGCCGTCCTCAACGTCGGCGTCATCGGTATTGCCTGGTTCCGCGCCTGGCGAAGCCTGAACATCCTCGGCTTTGTCTGCACTTTCATCGTCAGCGCCCTCTGGGGCGGCCGCTTCTACACCGCCGCCCATTTTGCCAGCGTCGAGCCGTTCCTCGTCCTGTTTCTCCTCACCTACACAGCCGTCGCCATCCTCTTCGCCACGCGCCGGCCGGAGGGGATGCAAGGGTACCTGGACGGCACCCTCGTCTTCGGCACGCCCATCGCCGCCTTCGCCCTCCAGGCCGGCCTCGTGCAGCACTTCGAGTACGGACTTGCCTGGAGCGCCTTTGCCCTCGGTCTCTACTACATCGCCCTCGCAGGGGTCCTGTTCCGGAAGAGCCCCTCAACCCTCCTTTCCCTGTGCGACGCTTTCCTCGCCTTCGGCGTGGTGTTCGCCACCCTGGCCATCCCGCTCGCCTTCGACGGCCGCTGGACCGCCGCGGCCTGGGGCGTGGAAGGTGCGGCCTTGGTCTGGGCGGGGCTTCGCCAGGAGCGTCAGCTTTCCCGCGGCTTCGGCTACTGTCTGCTGATTGGCTCCGGCGTGGCGTTCCTCACCGAGGCGGCCCTTCCCAGCGGCGACTTACCGGTGCTGAACGGCTTCTATAGCGGTTGCCTCCTTGTAAGCGGGGCAGCGCTCTTTGCCGCCTACCTCCTCCGCCGCCACAGCGAACGGCTCGAATCATGGGAAACAGGGATGGAAGCACTACTCTTCGCCTGGGGGATAATGTGGTGGTTCGCGGGCGGGCTGCGCGAAATCCACCTCCATACGCTCCCCGCCTATGCCGACGGCGCGTACCTCGCCTTCATCGCGCTCTCCTGCGGCGTCTGCGGCTTCCTGCGCCCCCGCCTCGACTGGCCGCTCCTCGACTGGCCGGCCTTCGGCCTTCTGCCGGCCATGGCCGCCTTTACCTTCTACCTCTTCCTGACCGGAGCAAGCCATCCGGCTGTCCAAGGATGCTACCTCGTCTGGCCTGTCGCTTTCGGTGTCTGGTATGCGCTCCTCAGGGCCAGCGACGACAGGCGCCCCCCGCTCCCCGGCATCGTGCACGCCGCCCCGCTCTGGCTCATTGCACTTCTCGCCGCCTGGGAATGCTCCTGGCAGATCGATCACCGCCAGCCGCAACTTGCCACCTGGGCATTGACCTCCTGGGGTGTGCTCCCCGCCGGCCTGGCACTCCTCATCGCCCGCCAGGGCGAAGACCTTCCCTGGCCGGTGTCCCGTCACTTCCCCACGTACCTCGGCCTCGGCAGCGGCCCGCTCGTGCTCTTCGGCTGGCTCTGGGCCGTGGGCAGCCTGACCCAGGCGGGGAACCCCTGGCCCCTCCCCTATCTGCCGCTCGCGAACCCCCTCGATCTCGCCACGCTCCTCGTCATGATCGCCCTGGCAGCCTGGTACCCGAGGGTGCCGGATGCCCTCCCCGGCCTCGCCGCCGAACTCCCCCACCGGGAGCTGCGGGTCGCTTACGGGGCAACCCTTTTCCTCTGGCTGAACGCAATTCTGCTTCGCTCCATCCACCACTGGAGCGGTGTGGCCTTCACCCCCGACGCCCTGTTCGGATCGATGCTCGTGCAGACGGCACTCTCCATCTTCTGGAGCCTCACTGCCCTGGTGGTGATGACCTTTGCCACTCACAGGGGGCTGCGCCACTTCTGGATCGCCGGTGCCGCCCTCCTCGGCGTGGTGGTTGGGAAACTCTTCCTCGTCGACCTGGCCCACCACGGCACCGTGGAGCGGATTATCTCCTTCGTCGTGGTCGGCGTGCTCCTCCTGGTCATCGGCTGGTTCGCGCCAGTCCCGCCGCGCAGCGGCGAAGGGGGTGCGGCGTGAGAGCGGGAACTTTACGACTTTGCGGCTTTGCGTGCCAGATGGCTCTGGCCCTGTTGTTTGCCATCGCCTCCCCAGCCCCGGCAGACACCCTGACACCTCAGGATTTCGCCTACGGCATGCGTCTGACCCTCTCCGGTAGCGAGGCGCTCCACGAGCTGCCGCTCCCCGATAAGGCCTACCAGGGCGCGCTCCGCCCGGACCTGGCCGACATCTGCATCTTCAACGGCAGCGGCGAGCCGGTCCCCTTCGTCCTGGTCCCCTCTACCGCACCTCAGGCTCCAGCCGAAACCCGCCCCCTCCCGATTTTCCCCCTGCCGGCAGCCAGTGCCGGCAGTGCCACCGGGATGGCGCTCCAGGTGAAGACCGACGCAACAGGCGCCATCGTCAACCTGACGACCACGCCGGGACAGGCGCCGGCCCGGCCCCCGACTGGCTATATCCTCGATGCGACACGGCTGGAGCAGCTGGTGGCAGGGCTCGACCTCGCCTGGACCGTGCCGGCCGGCAACTACCTCGGGACGGTGCAGGTCGCAGTGAGCGATGACATGGAGCACTGGACACATCATGCCGCCGGTGCCGTGGCGAGCCTGCGGGCAGGAAGCTCGACCCTGGAACGGCAGAATGTGGAGTTCTCTGTCGTTAAAGCAAAATACTACCGCCTCTATTTGATTCCTGAGCAGGGAGCCCCCTGTCTTATCGGCGCAACGGCCCGGCTCGCCCCTACCACGTCTGAACCGCTTCGCCACTGGCGCACCCTGACGGCAGCTCCCGTGAAAGGGAGACCTGGCGAGTATCTTGTCGACACCGGCGGGCACCTCCCCATCGACCGACTCCGTCTCCGCTTTCCCGAGGAGAACACCCTCGTCCGGGCCACCTTTTCCTCTCGGCCGGACGAGAAAACCTCCTGGACGGTCCGGCACCAGGGGCTCCTCTACCGCCTGCACCAGGGAGGATCAGAGCTGGAAAGCACCGCCGTGGCCCTGCCGGCCACTACTGACCGCTACTGGCTGATCCGAATCGAGGATAGCGGCGGCGGCCTCGGCACCGGTCTGCCGCTGCTGGAGGTAGGCTGGTTCCCCCACCGCCTCGTGTTCGTCTCCCGCGGCCCAACCCCGTTTCTCCTAGCTTACGGCAGTGCCCGGGAAGGGCTCTGCGCCCCCACGGACGACGCCTTCCTCACTACCCTCCAGAGTCCCGGGCAGGACAAGGTCCAGCCGGCTCCGGCCAGCGCAGGACCGCAGGAATCGTTGGGGGGCAGGGCGGCCTTGCGGCCGCGCATCCCAGCCACCACGTGGAAGAAGGCGGCCCTCTGGGGGGGACTCGTCCTCGGGGTGGTGCTCCTTGCCGGGATGGCGGCCCGGCTCTGGCGGCAGATGAGTGCGACAAACGGTACCCGCCAATAGAGCGGATGAAACTCCCACAGTATTCTCGACCGCAATAACCTTTTGTCCTCCTGGAAAAGGCCGCCAGAGAAGGAGATCGGCTCACGGCGTCCACCCCCCGGGAGCTTTTACAGCATTGAGAGAGCGGAAAAGAGGTAAATCGCTCCAGGGCGAGGCCTCACGTTATGATAATTTTATGAGTGTGCTCTACAAAAGATATTGTCATTGTATGCAAAGAACAGTATCTTGCTGACAAAGTCAAACCCATGAAGGCGCAAGTACTCATATTTACCGGGATGGACCGCATGAACCAACTCGTTCTTTGGGCAATCTTCCTTCTCACGTTGCTGGCATCTCCCGGCTTTATCTTCGCCGGAAACGGTGCCCCTGCCGACCCGGCAGCCGCTGTCCTCCCGGATGGCGCCCATGCCTCCACGCGCATTCACGGGACCCTGCCGGGACTCGCCAATGTCGGCAAGGTGGCACCCGGAGTCTACCGCGGCGCACAGCCTGACGCAGCGGGGTACGCCACCCTGAAGAAGCTGGGAATCAAAACGGTCATCAACCTGCGCACTTCGGCGAGTGAAAAGAAAGCGGTGGAGGAGGCGGGAATGCGCTCCATCGAGGTGCCGATGGAGATGTCCACCGACCACCTCGCGGCGAAGGTCGACCGGGTGGTGGCGCTCATGGCCGACCCGGCGAACCAGCCGGTCTTCGTCCACTGCCGCCATGGCCAGGACCGCACCGGCATCGTCGTCGCCGCCTACCGGATGAAGGTGGAAGGGTGGCGGCTTGCCGACGCCGAGGCGGAGATGCAGGCCTTCGGCTTCAACGACGTGTGGGTGAATTTCAAACACTTCATCCGGAAGTATGGGGAACAGTTGACTCTCAGGAAATAGAAAGTCTTTGCCCCGAAGAAATTGTCAGGACCGTACGGAGAAACGATTCATGCGCATGAAACCCGTCATCTCGCCGCTCACCACCCTGCTCGTCATCGCCCTGGCCCTGCCGGTATCCGCACCGGCCCAATCGCTCAAGGAGCTTGCCCGGGGCAATGGAAAAGCTGCCACGGAGGCCTGCCCGGGCCACCTCGTCTCCGTCCACGGCACCGACCGGACCTCTGTCGAGCGTTCCCTCGACCGGGAGATCTTCGGCTTCCGCAACCTCGCGGAGCGGGCACTGGCCCTGCGGGCGGAAACCATCAAGGTCGGCACCCGGATCAAGGAGAAGATGGATCAGGGCAAGCCCCTGTCGGGGGACGACCTGGACACGCTCAACCGGGGGATTGTCGCGCATCTTGCACTTCGCAAAGAGCTCCTTCCCGTGGCCGAAGCCCATGAATGCTGGCTCGATGCCTCTGAGAAGGATCTTAAATCACTGGGGATCACCCCGGAGAGCCGGTTCAAGGGGATCGCCCTTTCCCTCTCCTCCGCCCTCGTCCTGTACGACAATTACCTCCTGGCCATCACCCTCTTCGAGGGGGATGCCAAGCTGCGCCGCCTCCTCAACGAACGGGACCCCGGTTACGCGGTGAACAGCGCGGCCCTGTCCAAGGTGACACTCAACTACAATTCCGTCACCAATCGGCAGCGGGTGCGGAAGGCGATCAAGTTCTTCGATAAGGAAGCGAAGAAGATGCAGCAGGTCACGGCGGAAGGCCAGGATGCCGCCTACGTTGCCGCCCTCATCACCCAGAGCCCCTCCTACGGCATGGTCAAAAAATGGTCGCCCTTCTATGTCGTCGGCCGCAAGCTCGGTTTTATGGGGGCGGTGACCACCGACACCCTGACCGGCTTCGAACGGGACGGGGTGAGCCTTTTCAGCATGGTCTTCGGCAATGCGGTGGGTCTTGTCGAAACACGCAAGGGGAAGCTCTTCGGTCGCGCCGACGTGATGGCAGACGTCAGCGAACACCTCCAGGCAGGCGACATTCTCCTGGAGAAGACCCCCTTCCGGCTGACCGACAAGCTCATCCCCGGCTACTGGGGACATGCGGCGGTCTGGCTCGGCACCGAGACGGAACTGAAGGAGCTGGGTATCTGGGACAATCCCCTGGTGGCCCGACATCGGGAAGAGATCAGAAAGGGGCAGCTGGTAATCGAGGCGCTCCGCTCCGGGGTGGAGATGAACACCCTGCAGCACTTCATGAACATCGACAGCATTGGCGTCCTGAGAAAGCCGGGGCTCGGCAGAGAAGAGCGGGCTCGCACCATCCTCCAGGCCCTGCGCCAGGTGGGGAAACCGTATGACTTCAACTTCGACGTGGAGTCCAAGGAGCGCGTATACTGCTCAAAGCTCGTCTACCTGTGTTACAGCGGCATCGACTGGCCCACCCAGAAATCCCTCGGCCGCACTACCTTCACCCCGGATGACGTAGCGGTGAAGGCTACCAATGACGGCCCCCTCCAGTTGGTCACCTTCTACCACGACGGCGGCAAGGTCAAGGACGCACAGCTTGTGCGCATGACGGAGCTGATGGGTGTGGAAAATGGAAAGTAACGGAGCGAACACCATAATGAACAAACTCCTGGCTGTCCTCGTCCTGACCGCAAGCCTCCTCACGTGTTTATCGACCGTCACGGCTGCCACCGAAGACAATCGCTCCCTGGCCCGCGACCGACAACCCTTCACGGTTGCCCGCAGCGGTCTGCGCGGCGCGGTGGAGTTCGCCCGTTCCCGCCCCGACCTGTTCGCCCCGGACAAGGAAGGGAAAAAGACCCTCCTCAGCCGCAACGACAAGATGGCCGTCTGGACCACCTGGAGCGCCGTCCTCGACAGCGAGGCGGCCCTCGACGCCATCCGCCGTGAAAAGCGGGATACCAATGGCAGGGACAAGGCCAAAAAGGCCGAGGCGTACCAACTCGGCAACGCCGCTTTTCTCGCCGGCTACCGCTATGCCCTGGAGTTCATCGCCCTGGCGGACAGGAACCCTGACCTGGACATCATCCTGAACGACGCGGTGCCGGAGCTGGGGATCCCGGCCGGGACCTTTGCCCGCTTCAAGTTCCGCTTCCTCAACGTGGCCATCGCCACGGAGTTCGCCGCCCGCCAGGTGATCGCCAAAAGCTATGCCGACGGCGCAAAAGAGCTGCAGCCGGCCATCGACGAAGATAGTGCCGCCATCTGGAGGATGGGAAAGGGAAAGGGGCATGAGCTGACCCTGAAGAACGCCCTGGCCGTGGTGCAGAAGGCGGGGTTTAGCGCCTGGTTTCCGCTGCAGAAGGGGGTCTCGGAGTGGATGGGTGACACAAAGGTCGCGAGGCCACATAAGCACCTGATCTCCGCCAAACAGGTCACGGCGATGGGAAAGCGTCTCCAGCCGGGGGACATCCTGTTCGAACGGCACGAATGGTACCTCTCCAACCTGGGGCTTCCGGGATTCTGGACCCACGTGGCCCTGTATGTCGGAACACCGGAGGAGCGGCGGGCGTTCTTCGAAGACCCGACAGTGCGGGAGTGGGTCAGGACACAGGGGAGCGCCGATGGCAATTTCGAGTCGCTCTTGCGGCAGCGTTACCCGATCGCATACGCCTCCAGCCTGGTTCCGAAATTTGACGAGCACCCGGTCCGCATCCTGGAAGCGATCTCGGAAGGAGTTTCGTTCACCTCGCTTGAGTACACCGGCGCCGCCGATTCCATCGGCGTGATCCGTCCGCGCCTGTCCAAAACGGACAAGGCGCTGGCCATCATGAGGGCCTTTCACTACAGCGGCCGCCCCTACGACTTCAACTTCGACTTCTCCACCGACGCGTCCCTCGTCTGCTCGGAGCTGGTCTTCAAGGCCTACGAACCGGGCCCGGGAATGGCAGGGCTCCGCTTCCCCATCACCGAGGTGCTGGGGCGCAAGGTAAGCACCCCCAACGACATGGTGCGCCAGTTCGACGAGCAGTCAGGCAGCGCCGCGGCCCAGGCGGACTTCATCCTCTTCCTCGACGGCTTTGAGAAGGAAAAGCGGGCCGTGGAGTCGACCGTAACACAGTTCCGCAAGAGCTGGCAGCGCCCCAACTGGCACATCCTCATCCAGGACGCGCCGGAAGAGGTGGCAAAGAGGAAGTGAAAGGGAAACCCATGACCGTCAAGCACGGAAACAATCGTAAGATCGCCGTCTTCAGCGTCTCCGCCGGCGCCGGACACGTGCGGGCCGCCCAGGCCCTGGAGGCGGCGGCGGAGCGCTGGTACCCCGAGGCGGAGGTGGTCCACGTGGACATCATGGACCTGGTGCCGAAACTCTTCCGCACCATCTACGCCGACACCTACCTCAAGGTGGTGGAGCACCACCCCGCCTTCTGGGGCTACCTCTACGACAAAACCGACCGGGGGAAGGTCGACTCGGCCCTCTCCCGGCTGCGGATCGCCGTCGAACGGCTCAACACGCAGAAGCTGAAGAATGTCCTGCGGGAGATCGCCCCGGACCACGTCATCTGCACCCACTTCCTGCCGGCGCAGATCCTCTCCCGCAAGGTGAGAAACGGCGGTTTCGCCCGGCCGGTCTGGGTGCAGGTGACCGATTTCGACGTCCATGCCCTCTGGCTCCACGAGGGGATGAGCGGCTACTTCGCCGCCAACGACGAGGTGGCGTGGCGGATGGCGGAACGGGGCATCCCCCGCGACATCATCCATGTCACCGGCATTCCGATCATGCCGGTCTTCAGCGACCCGCAGTCACGGAGCAAGAGCGCCACCGAATTCAACCTCGACCCGAACCGGGCAACCCTCCTGATGATGTCGGGAGGCGCCGGGGTCGGGGGGATTGAAACCCTCGCCAAGCGGCTCCTGCACATGGACGCCGATTTCCAGTTGGTGGCCCTGGCCGGGAAAAACGAGCGGCTCCTCGACTCCCTGCGCGAGATCGCGGCCCGCCATCCGGGCCGGCTCGTCCCCCTGGGCTTCACCAGAGTGATCGAACGGGTCATGGCGGCGGCTGACCTGGCCATAACCAAGCCGGGCGGGCTCACCACCTCCGAGTGCCTGGCCATGGGGCTCCCGATGATCGTCGTCTCCCCCATCCCCGGGCAGGAGGAACGCAACGCCGATTTCCTCCTGGAAAACGGCGCAGCCCTCAAGGCGTGCGACGCCGGAGCGCTCGCCTGGCGGGTGCAGGACCTCCTCGCCGACCGGCAGCGGCTTGCCCGGCTGAGGGAAAACGCGCACCGTCTCGGCCGGCCCGATGCGGCACGTCAGGTGCTCGACATCGTCCTCGGCGAGAGCGGGAAAACTCCGACATGAGGAGATCACGGGCGAATAGCCGGCACCCTCTGTTCCTCCTCGCCGGGATTGCCCTCCTCGGCCTTTTCTTCGCCATGACCGAGATCCAGATCGAGGGTGCCCACGGCTGGGCCGCCTCCCTTCCCACCTGGCGGATCGAAAAGCACTGGCTCCTCGACATCTTCTGGGGCGGACGCCCCATGACCGGCTACCACGCCTGGGTCTTCCCCTTCATGTTCCTCGCCTTCCACCTCCCCCTGGCCGTCACCGGCACCGTTTCCTGGCGCCTTGAGGCCCGCTGTCTCGGCTCCCTCATGCTCTTCTGGATCGCCGAGGACTTCCTCTGGTTCGTCCTCAACCCGGCCTTTGGCCTGGCGAAATTCACCCCACAAAGCATCCCGTGGCACAGGCACTGGCTCCTCGGCGTGCCGGTGGATTACGTGGTGTTTATGATAGTGGGGGGATTGCTGCTGGGGTGGTCGTTTCGGAGACGATAAGGCAGTGTGTGATGTACCGCCGGTTCTCGGCGGTATCAATCAGGGACATATTCATGCGACGCAGTGATGAGGTGAAGGCTCCCGGTGTCAGAGATTCCGCAGAGTGCCGGCCAGATGCTACGCCCCGCCGCTCTTGGTGATGAGCATCACCCCGAGGCAGACGAGGATCGTGCCGGCCCAGCGCAGGGGGCTCACCGTCTCACCGAGGAAATACTGGGAGAGAAAGGCCACGAGGACGTAGTTGAGGGCCTGCATGGGGAGCGCCACGGAGAGGTCCTCCCAGGAAAGGACGGCCAGCCAGAGGAAGAAGAAGACCGCCAGCATGCAGGTGCCGACGATCAGCTTGGGGGTGGTCAGGGCCTGGAAAGCGACGTTGAGGATCCCCCGCAGGTTCATGGCCGAGATGTCCCCCATTTCCTTCATCCCCTTGGCGAGAAGGATGTCGCCGATGGTGCCGGCGCTCACCGCCAGGATCATGCAGATCAATGTCTTAAGCATCTTTGTGCTCTCCGCGGTAATTGCGCAGGGTAATGCCCAGGGAGCGGACCTTTTCCCGCACCCGGGGACTGGTAAGGGCCGCCAGCTCTTCCTCGTGGCGATAGTCCGGCATCCGGCGCCGCAGCTCGTCATCGGGGTGACAGCCGGGATGGAAGTAGATCTCCGTCACCCCGTCCTGGATGATGTCCAGCGCCTTGAGCAGGTACTCCTCGGTCATCTGCCCGGAATTCAGGAGCCCCTTCACCTCGGTGGTGTAGCCGATTCCCCGCCGGTCGAGCTGGGGCCGGCAGCGGGCCGCCAGCCGGGAGAAGATGAACGCATCGGCCGCCTTTCCCACAAAGCGGCGGGGGGCCAGGGAGAGGTCAACCCGGAGCCGCTCCCGGCTGAGGCGAAAGCTCGTGATGCCGTGCTTCGGCATCAGCCCGCAGAGGATGTCGAAGACCACCGGGTGCATGTGGATGTTGAGATGGCCGTCCAGATGGGAGAGGGGAAGGCCGGTCTCCAGGAATTTGACGATCTGCGCCTCGATCTCCCGGTGCAGCTGGCCCCGCAGCGCCTTCACGAAAAAATAGCGCATCCCCGCATGGACCGGGTCGTCGGTGAAGTTGCCGGCGCCGTCTACGATTGAGGGAAATTTTCCATAGGGGAGCACCGCCCGCCCCTGCACGAGGGTAAGATGGAGCCCCACCTGGAGGCCAGGGTTTTCCCGTGCAAGGGCAACCGCCTCGGCAAAGGCGCTTCCCCCCACCATGAGCGAGGCACTCGTCAGGACCCCTTCCCGCCAGGCACGGATGATCGCCCGGTTGGCACCGGGGGAGAGGCCGAAGTCGTCGGCATTGATGATCAGCTCTTTCATCGCACCAGGAATGTAGGGGCGGCCTCCTGTGGCCGCCCCCTTCAGATAATCAGGGCGCCCAGGGGGCCGTCCCTACGAAATCGCACATGCACCTATCAGGAGGGACGGGCGTTTTTCAGCGCGCTCCAGCCTGCTTCCGTTTCCTCATGTACTCCAGATACTGCCGCCCTTCCTTGAGGAGCTTCTTCCGATCCTCGCCATTGACGATCATCTTGCCGATGCTCCGCATGATGTACTTGGGGCGGAAGTAGAACTTGTCGTAGAAGAGCTCCACCGCATCGAAGATCTCTTTGTTGGAGAGGTGCGGGTAGCCGATGACGCAGGTCTGGTGGCCGGTATCGTCGAGAAAGGTGTCCGAGGCGATCCACCCCTCCTTCTTGCAGAGCTCGTAGAACTCGGTCCCCGGGTAGGGGGAAGCGAGGGACGCCTGGATGGAGTTGAGGTCGAGGCACTTGGCGAATTCGATGGTCTCGCGGATGGTTTGCCGGGTTTCCCCCGGAAGCCCCATGATGAAGGCGCCGTGGACGGAGAGGCCGAGCTTCTTGCAGTTCTTCGTGAACTCGACGGCCTGGGCCTTGGTGACCCCCTTCTTGATGTTCTTCAGGATATCCTCGTTGCCGCTCTCGAAGCCGACCACCACGTGCCGCAGACCCGCCTCCCGCATCACCTGCAACGTCTCGTAGTCGCAGTTGGCCCGGGCATTGATGGTCCAGGAGATGCCGAGGGGCTTCAGCTTCGCGGCCACCTCCCGGGCGTGGCGGCGGTCGGCGGTGAAGGTGTCATCGTCGAAGGATATCTCCCGCACCCCGTCGATGTTGTCGACGATCCACTTCACCTCCTCGTAGACGTTCTGCGGGCTCCGCGTGCGCATGGTCCGGCCGGAGAAGGTCTGGGGCCAGAGGCAGTAGATGCACCGGGAAGGGCAGCCACGGCTGGAATAGATGGAGACGTAGGGGTGGAGGAAGTGGGGGATGATGTACTCGTTGACGGGGAGGTCGCGCTTGTAGATGGGCGCCACGAACGGAAGCGCGTCCAGGTCCTCGATGGGGGAACGATCCGGGGTATGGATCACCTTGCCGTCTTTCAGGAAGCTGATCCCGTCCACCCTGTCCCACTCCCGTCCCTCGCAGAGCTCTTTGGTGGAATAATCGAACTCGCCGCGGCAGACGATGTCCACCGCCCCGGCGGCAAACCTGAGGGATTCCTCGGGGAGCACCGTTACGTGGGGGCCGGTGAGAACGGTAACGGTCGCCGGCTTCTGCTCCTTGATCCGGCGGGCGGTCTCAACGTCGATGGCCAGGGTCGGCGTGGATGTATACATGACCACCATGTCGTAGTCACGGGCGATCCTCAGGCAGGCGTCCAGGTCGAGGCGCTGGACCGGGGCATCCACCACCCGGCTCCCCTCGATCATTCCGGCCGGGAAGCAGAGCCAGGTCGGATACCAGAAGGAGGTGACTTCCCGGGATGCCTGGTAACGGGCCCCGGCGCCGCCGTCGAAATCCTCGAAGGTGGGAGGATTCAAGAACAAGGGTTTCATTGATACGCACTCCTGTCGATTCTTCGTTCATTCCTCGGCAAAAACAAACTGGTAGGATAATGAGATGGCCCCCTTTTGTCAAGGTTAAAGCCCCGGCCGGGGCATGGAGGGCATCTCGTCATCGCCCCTCTTTTCCGGTTGCCGCGCGCTCCGGGCTCTGGTAGAGTGCAGGGATCACACGCACCCTGCAGGTACGCCATGGATGAAACAGTTATCGGCCTCATTGCCGCCATGCCCGATGAGATCCGCCCGCTCCTCAGGCTGGCCGGCTCGTTCGCGAAGGAGCGAACGGCGGGGTTTACCCTCTACCGCTTCGCCCTCGGCAACCGCAAGGTCATCCTGATCGAATCGGGGATGGGCCCGGAGCGGGCGGCAACGGCAGCCGCTCTCCTCATCGACGAGGCCACCCCCGCCGTCCTGGTGAACTTCGGCTTCGCCGGCGCGGTGACGGCGGGCCTACGGGTGGGCGATCTCGTGGTGGCAGAGCGCATCCTCCTCCACCGGGGAAGGCTCTTTTCCGAGCAGCCGGGCCTCGCCCGGGAGCTTGCGGAAAGGGTGGCCGAAGCGGTCGGAAACGGCGACCGGGAACGGGGCTGTCGTACCCTCCGAGGGACGTTCATCACGGCGGCCGAAATTTTGCAGAAACGGGTCCTGGCAGACCTTTTGCCTGCCGGCACCTCGCACCCCGTCGTGGAGATGGAGAGTGCCGCCGTGGCGCGTATCGCGGCGCGGGAAGGTGTGCCGCTCGTTGCCCTCCGGGCAATCAGCGACGGAGCGGAGGAAGAGCTGGGGTTCTCCATCGACGAGTTCACCGACCGGGAGATGCGCATCCGCGCCTGGAAGGTGCTCCTCACCATGGCGAAAAAACCATGGATCATCCCGCAACTCGTCCGTCTCGCCAGAAATGCCCGGCTGGCAGGACAGAACCTGGCTCTGGCAGTCAGGGATGCGGTCAGCACCCTGTAGCGGACTACCGAACCCACCCGGCAGTACCCGACATCACCAACCCTTTCTCGATGGCCTTTTCGTGTTTTTCCTTTTTGCGTCTTGGCACCTTTGCGTTAAAGTTTTTTATGCACCGGACAGAAACTATTTACAAAGGGAAGCGCGTTCCTTTATTATGATTAGTCACACCACGCGACAAAGGAGCAAACCATGGCGACGATCATCGACGGCAAGGCCATCGCGGCCAAGATCCGCAGCGAAATAACGGAAGAGGTGACAAGGCTGAAAGCGCAGGGGGTGACCCCGGGGCTCGCGGTGGTTCTCGTCGGTGAGGACCCGGCGAGCAAGGTTTACGTCAGCATGAAGGAGAAGGCTTGCCAGGAGGCGGGGATGTTCTCCGACGAGTACAAGCTCCACACGGAAACCAGCGAAGCGGACCTCCTCGCCCTGGTTGACCGGCTCAACAACGACCCGCGCATCCACGGCATTCTCGTCCAGCTCCCCCTCCCCGGCCACATCAACACGGAAAAGGTGCTGGAGGCCATCTCCCCCGCCAAGGACGTGGACGGCTTCCATCCCTACAACGTGGGGCGCCTCGTGGTGGGGAAACCCCTCTTCCAGCCCTGCACCCCGTACGGCGTGATGGTGATGCTCCGGGAAGCGGGAGTCGAGCTTGCCGGCAAGGAGGTGGTTGTGGTCGGCCGATCGAACATCGTCGGCAAGCCGGTGGCCTTCATGTGTCTCCAGCAGAACGCCACGGTCACCCTCTGCCACTCGCGGACGCGGGACCTGGCCGAAAAGGTGCGGTCCGCCGACGTCCTCATCGCCGCCGTCGGCAAGCCGGAGATGATCAAGGGAGAGTGGGTCAAGGAAGGGGCCGTCGTCATCGACGTGGGAGTGAACCGGGTCGGCGAGAAAAAACTGGTGGGGGATGTGGAGTTCGGCGCCGCCGCCGAACGCGCCGCCGCCATCACTCCGGTCCCCGGCGGAGTGGGGCCCATGACCATCACCATGCTCCTCCACAACACCATGGAATCGGCGAAAAGAAGCATCTAAACCGTTCAATGTTCAACGTTCAAGGTTTTCGACTTTGAACATTGAACGTCGAACCTTGAACGTAGAACGGCCTTCATCATGATCATCAGCAGACAAAAACCATTTTCCGACATCCTCGCCGCCCTCGAAGAGGTTAACAGGGTCTTTCTCGTCGGCTGTGCAAAGTGCGCCACGGTCTGCAAGGCAGGCGGAGAGGAAGAGGTCTGGCAGATGCAGGAGGCCTTGACCGGTGCGGGGAAAGTAATAACCGGCTCGGTGGTGATCGACGAGGCGTGCCATATGCTTCGGGCGGGCCGCGACCTGCGCGCCAAGCGGGAGATGGTGGAGGAGGCGGACGCGTTCCTGGTGCTCGCCTGCGGGGCAGGGGTCCAGTCGATCTCGACAGCATCCGGCACCAGGACCGTCGCCGGGCTCGACACCCTGTTCCTCGGCAATATCCGGCGTTTCGGACAGTTCGAACAGAAGTGCTCCCTCTGCGGCGACTGCCTCCTCACGGAAACCGCCGGCATCTGCCCGGTGACCGTCTGCCCCAAGGGGTTGCTGAACGGCCCCTGCGGCGGCATGGATGAAGGGCGCTGCGAAACCGACCCGGACGCCGAGTGCGTCTGGGTACAGATTCACGAACGGCTCGTGGCACAGGGGAAAGCGGAGCGCCTCGCCGTCATCATCCCCCCCAAGGACTTCTCCCGGATGCTCAAGCCGGGAAAGCTGAAACTGGAAAAATGATCTCCGGCCTCCAGAACAAACTCGATACCGGCACGTTCGTCATCACGGCCGAAGTCTGCCCCCCCAAGGGGTGCGACTGCAACGACTTCATCGCCCGGGCTGCCGCTCTCCGGGAGATGGTCGACGCCGTCAACGTCACCGACAACCAGGGGGCCAACATGCGGATATCCCCCCTGGCCGCAGCCGCGCTCTTGGTCCGGGAAGGGATCGAGCCGATCCTGCAACTCACCTGCCGCGACCGCAACCGCTTGGCCCTCCAGAGCGAGCTGTTGGGGGCCGCCGCGCTGGGGGTTCATAACGTTCTCGCCCTCACCGGCGACCATATCTCGTTCGGCGACCACCGGGACGCCAAGCCGGTTTTCGACCTCGATTCGGTCCAGCTTCTCCGGACCATCGCCGTTTTGAACGCAGGGAAGGATCTGGCCGGCAGCGCCCTCCACGGTGCTCCCGCCTTTTACCCGGGGGCCGCAGCAGCCCCCGACGCCGAACCGTTCGAGCTCTCCCTGCTCAAGCTTGAAAAGAAGTGCGCGGCAGGCGCCCGTTTCCTCCAGACCCAGGCGGTCTTCGACCCGCAACGGCTGGCCATGTTCAGCGCCGCAGTACGCCCCTTGGGGATGAAGGTGATTGCCGGCATCCTGCTCCTCAAATCCGCCGGGATGGCCCGCTACGTCACGGCCAACATCCCCGGCCTCAAGGTGCCGGCCCACCTGGTGGCGGAACTGGACGGTGCCGCCAACCCGGCGGCACAGGGGGTGGAGATGGCCCGCAGGATCATTGCCGACGCCCGCCCCTTCTGCGACGGCGTCCACATCATGGCCATGGGCAGAGAAGATTTGATTCCCGAGATTATCAAGGAGGTACGATGATGCAGATAAAAAAGGCGGTGTTTCCCGTGGCCGGCCTCGGCACGCGGTTCCTTCCGGCTACCAAGGCCTCGCCCAAGGAGATGCTCCCCCTCATCGACAAGCCGCTCGTCCAGTACGTGGTGGAAGAGGCGGTGGCCGCAGGGATCGAGCAGATACTCTTCGTCACCGGCCGAGGTAAGCGGGCCATCGAGGACCACTTCGACATCAACTTCGAGCTGGAAGCCCTCCTCTACGAGAAGGGGAAAGATGCCGAACGCTCCCAGGTACGAGAGATCGCCGAGATGGTCGACATCTTCTACGTCCGCCAGAAACAGGCCCTGGGGCTCGGCCACGCCATCCTCTGCGCCCGGGACTTTATCGGCAACGAGCCCTTCGCGGTCCTCCTCGGTGACGACATCATCGACGCGCAAAGACCGTGCCTTGCCCAGCTCCTGGACATGTACCGCAAATACCGCGGAACCGTGCTCGCCCTGGAGCGGGTGCCGCTGGAAAACATCTCGTCCTACGGGTGCGTCAGGGCGAACCATATCAGCGACAATTATTACGAAGTGGCCGACCTGGTGGAAAAGCCGAAACGGGAAGAGGCTCCTTCGGACCTGGCCATCATCGGGCGCTACGTCCTCTCCCCCGATATCTTTCCGATCCTCGAGAAACTGGAGCCCGGCAAGGGGGGGGAGGTCCAGCTTACCGATGCCCTGCGGAAACTGGCGCGGGAAGAGGCGATCTACGGCTGCGTTTTTGAAGGGGTCCGCCACGACTGCGGCGACAAGCTCGGCTTCCTGAAGGCCACGGTGGACCTGGCCCTGAAGCGGGAAGAATTCAACGGCGTCTTCGAGAAGTACCTGAGGGAACGGCTTGGCTGCGAGAAACCGTGAATGGTGAAAAAGTAAACGGTGAAAGGCCTGCCATTAAGAGGTCTTAACCGGCCCCGGCCTAATGCAGCGACCCCCTGCTCACTCCCCTTATGATCCCGTACTGGAAAAAGGCGATGAGGTTGAAGGTATCCTTGTCGTACGCCTTCGGGAACCCGCCGACAGGACCGATCGCACGCAGTGTCCTGCCCACCTCGTCGTCGAGAATCCGGCTCCCTGAGCTTTCCAGAATTTCGATATGTTCGATCTCGCCTTTCCGATTGAAGGTAATCCTCACCCCCGTCACCCCCTCGACCCCCATCCGGGCCGCTTCCTGCGGATAGCGCCAGACCCCGTACACCGCCGTCTCGAAACGGCGCAGGAATGACCCGAACTGGATATCGTCGGTGTTGAGGAATCTGGCTTCGCCTTCCTCCACTTCGGGGCCGTATTTCTTGCGGTAGCCCTCTTCCAGCTTGGCCATCTTCCCGGCACTGGGCATGAGCTGGGAGATACCGGGAGCTTCCTGGCGCCTCGGTTTGAGAATGCTTTCGCCGGGTGGCGCCACCCTGGACGGTGCCGTTCCGCTTTCCGCCGCCCGGGGTGGCTGAACCGGCTGCTGGGCCACCCCTCCCCGCGGCGGGGATGGAACGGGAGCGGGCGGTTGCGGAAGTACCGGAAGGCGCGTTTTCTCCTGTTCCCCCTTCGGCGCGCTTTCCTTGGGAACGCGCCGTCTCTCCTCCGCCTGCCGTCTGGCCGGTTTCTCCTCCCTGGCCGGAGGTCCCAGCGGCGGCGGAAGGTCTTCCAGCTCGACCATGTACGGCTCCTGCTTGACGGCCTTTTTTTCCTGGGGAAGGTAGGCGATGACGGCAAAGACCACCACGTGCAACAGCAGGGAAAGTGCAACCAGGTAGAGGAATGCCTTTTCGATAAAGCGATCGGACATGGATTCCCGTCGAATAAAAATCTTGCCCGCACAATGCTCACGGGCGAGTTCGGGTACTTCGCCATTGGCGTGGTGCCCCGAGGCACCGGTTCTACACAGCAAACCTTTTTATTGTAGGCTCGCCCCCGCCAAAATGCAACTGAGAGTTAATGAATGAAGAATATCTGATAGAGGATGACGACGGCGAAGAGGAGGAAGAGCACGCCGGCGCCACGGTGGATGGAAGTGAGGGAAACGAACCGGGTGAGTTGCCGGCCGAGGAAGATGCCGATCAGGGAGACCGACCAGAGGGCCAGGGTGGAGCCGGCAAAGACCGAGAGGGGTGAGTCGTGCTGTGCGGCGAGACTGGCGGTGACCAGTTGGGTCTTGTCCCCCAGTTCCGCCAGGAAGATCATGCAGAAGGATGTGACGACCGGCCCCCGCCCCTTGAACCTGCTCTCTTCCGCCTCTTCCGCAGCGGGATCATACCTTTTCGCCAGCAGGGAGGCAATCCCGAAGAAGAGAAAGAGGAGCGCCGAGGCGAGCTTGATCCAGAGCATGTGCCGGTGGAAGAGCCCGGAGAGGATGGTACCGGCCAGCACCGCACCGATGTTGAGCAGGGCAAAGGCGGCGGCGATTCCGGCAAAGGTCCGCTTCCAGGAAAAATGGGTCGCCAGGGCCATGGCGGTGAGTTGGGTCTTGTCACCCAGCTCGGCAAGAAAGATGAGGCCAAAGGTGGTGAAAAATATGGTGGAATTCACTGGAACTCCCAGTATAGTTTTCAGAATGGTAACGGATTAACCCGCAAATAGCAAGGGGACTTCCGTCTTTCGCGGCTCGCGAAAGGATTGGACATCATTTTTCTCTCTCTGCTATAGTGGATGATTGGCGGGCTTCGCCAGCAATCAGCTTAATCCACCGGAGCATCCATGTTCACTCAAGCGCCCATGTGGCTCGGTTTCGCCGTAGTCATGCTCACCATGTTCATCCTCGACATGGGGGTGTTCAGCCGGAAGAGTCACGAAATCGGGTTCCGCGAAGCGCTCGCCTGGACCGTGGCCTGGGTCACCCTGGCCCTCGCCTTCAACGGCTGGATATACTATCGCATGGGGCCGACCAAGGCCCTCGAGTTCTTCACCGGCTACATCATCGAAGAATCCCTCTCCGTCGACAATCTCTTCGTCTTCATCATGATCTTCTCCTATTTCCATATCTCCAGGGCGCACCAGCCGAAAATCCTCAAGTGGGGGATCCTCGGCGCCCTGGCGATGCGGGCGGTATTCATCCTGGTGGGAATCGGACTGATCGAGCGCTTCCACTGGATGATCTATGTCTTCGGCGCCGTCCTGGTCGTTACCGGAATCAGGATGGCCTTCGGCGGGGAGGAGAAGATCGAGCCGGAGAAAAACCTGCTGGTGCGGCTGGTGAGGAAGTTCGTCCCCATAACCAAGCGGGTGCGAGGGGACCGGTTCTTCATCAGAAAAGGAGGCCTTACCGCCGCCACTCCACTCTTTCTGACGCTGCTCGTGGTGGAATCGAGCGACGTGATCTTTGCGGTAGACTCCATCCCGGCGGTGCTGGCCGTGACGCGGGATCCCTTCATCGTCTACACTTCCAACGTCTTCGCCATCATGGGACTGCGCTCCCTCTACTACCTGCTGGCCAACGTCATCCGGATGTTCGTCTACCTGAAGCTGGGGGTCTCCTTCATCCTCGCCTTCGTCGGCGCCAAGATGATCCTCTCCTCCATCTACCCCCTCCCCATCTCCGTTTCCCTCGGGGTGATCGCCGGCGCCCTCGCCGTGACCATCCTCGCCTCGGTCACCATCGGCAAACGGGCCCACCCCCGGCACTGACCAGGCAAGAAAAAAGGGCGTTCACCGGAACCCCCTTTTCCCAACGCGGCTCTCTTTCATCACCGCTAGGACATTTCCTCCGCCTTCTCTTCCACTTTGCCGATCCGCACCTTGACGATGGCGGTCGCCTTCACCTCCTCGCAGGTGAGGAGAAAGCCGTGCCACTCCACCCGCTCCCCCTTCTCCGGGAAGCGGCCGAGCTCATCGAGGATGAGCCCTGCCAGGGTGTCGTAGGGGAGCCCCTCCTCCAGCTTGATCCCGAGGAGGTCCTCAAGGTCGCTGATGGAGATGAGGGCATCCACGAGGAGGCTCCCGTCGGGAAGCCTCTGCACGCGGCGCGGCTCGCCGATGTCGTGCTCGTCCTCGATCTCCCCCACCAGCTCCTCCAGGAGATCCTCGGTGGTCACGAGGCCGCTGATCCCGCCGTACTCGTCCACCACGAGCGCCATGTGGCTGCGCTTGCGCTGCATCTCTTTCAGCAGGTCGTTCACCCGCTTTCCTTCCGGCACGTAGTAGGGGGGGCGCACGATGGTTGCGATATCGAACTCGGGCTCGGTCACCATCCGCCCGAGAAAGTCCTTGCCGTGGATGAAGCCGACGATGTTCTCGATGCTGCCGCGGAAGACCGGGTAGCGGGAGTACATGTTGTCGAGGACAGTCGCCAGCATCTCCTGCCGCGAAAGCTCCAGATCGAGGGCCACCATCCGGGTGCGGGGAACCATCACCTCGCGGACGTAGGTGTGGGTAAAATCGAAGATGTTGCGAATGTACTCGCTCTCGGCGGCGCTGAAGACCCCGGTTTCGTGCCCCTCTGCGACGATGTGCTGCACCTCCTCGCGGGTGATGAACGCCCGCCCTTCCCCCTTGATCCGCAAAAGCCGCAGGACAGCTTTGCTCGACACGGTCAGCAGCGACACGACAGCCACCCCCACCCGCGCCAGGAAGGTGATCGGCTTCGCGACCCTGAGGGCCATGGGATCGGCATACTGCAGGCCGATGGTCTTGGGCACAAGCTCGCCGAGGATGAGAATCAGGTACGAGAGGATGACAACGACGATGGTGACGGCGATCGGCTCGGCCGCGTTGCGCACGAACGCGTAGGGAAGCCCTTGGAGGAACGGCTTCAGGTGCTCGACGGCGATGACGCCGCCGACCGCCGACGCCGTGGAGCCCACCACCGTCATCCCGATCTGCACAACGGCCAGGAGCCGGTGGGGGTCCTTCTGTAGCGCCTCGACCAGCTTCGCCCGCTCCTCCCCCGACGCCGCGAGCTGGGCCACCCGGCTCTTCCGGATGGAGATGATGGCGAACTCGGAACAGGCGAAGAAGCCGTTGAGCAGGATCAGGACGACGATGACGATGATTTCCAGGGTGACGGTGTCCAACTAGTTCCTCCGCACAAGGCAATTCTCATGGATATTTTTTTCATTTTCCCCGCTCCGACGCCTCTTGTCAACCCTTTGTCGCGGCCGGCGCTGGAAAAACCGCCCCTTGACAGCAGGAAATCACAGTGCTAACATCATGGTTATCATTTGATAACCATGAAAGAGGAGCAGATGGAACTTACCCCGCGCCAGCAGCAGGTGCTCGAATTCATCACGTTTCACCTTGACGGCCATGGCTGCCCCCCCACTCTGCGGGAGATCGCCCGACACCTTCGGGCGAGCGGCACCCTCGGGGTGATGAAGCACCTGGACGCCCTGGAGCGCAAGGGGTTCATCCGCAGACACCCGGGCAACTCCCGGGGGATCGAGGTGATCGGCCGCGCGGCGGCCGTCCCTCTCCCCATCGTCGGCATGGTTCGGGCCGGCGCGCTCCAGCCGGCCATCGAGGATATCGAGGGGTATGTCAGCCTCGACCGGAGCCGGGTCAAGGGAGAGGGGTGCTTCTTCCTCCGGATCAAGGGGGACTCCATGATCAACGCCGCCATCCGGGAGGGGGACCTGGCCCTCGTGCGGCCGCAACCCGTAGCCGCCAACCGGGACATCGTCGTCGCCATGATCGACGGCGAGGCTACCCTGAAGCGCTTCTACCAGGCAAGGGACCATATCCGCCTCCAGCCGGAGAATCCCAACATGGAGGCGATCATTGTCCGACCGGGGGAAGGGGAAGTCGTGATTGTCGGCAAGGTAATCGCCATCTACCGGGAACTGGAATAAACCAGTGAACGGGGAACGTGAAAAGGGGATTGAACGCTTCTGCTTTTCACCATTCACCATTCACCATTCACCATCATGCAGCGAATACGGGAACAAATCCGCGTCGCCGTGGTCTTCGGGCCGGGAGACAGCGTCCGGCCGGTCTGGTTCGACTGGGGACGGCGCAAGTACACGGTGCGGGAAGTCACCTACACCTGGCGGGAACGGCAGGGAGAGACGACCATCTTCCACTTCGCCGTCTCCGACGGCGCCAATCTGTTCGAGCTTGTCTACAACGTCGCGAGCCAGCTCTGGGCGCTGACAGCGGTGGATGCACGACCGTGACCCGCACCATCCTCCATCTCGACATGAACGCCTTCTTCGCCTCGGTGGAGCAGCAGGCAAACCCGGCGCTGCTCGGCAGACCCATCGCCGTGGTGGGGAGCGCCAGCCGGACCGTGATCCTGACCGCCTCGTACGAGGCGCGGGCCAGCGGCGTGAAAACCGGCATGACCGTGGGTGAGGCGCGCCGCCACTGCCCGGAGCTCACCCTCGTCGTCGCCGATAATCGCAAGTACACCCACACCTCGGCCGGTATCATGGCCATCCTCCGGGATTTCACCCCGCTGGTGGAGGTCTTCTCCATCGACGAGGCGTTCCTTGACGTGACCGGCTCGCTCTCGCTCTTCGGCGGGGCCGAGCGGATCGCCCGCCTCATCAAGACCCGGATCAGCCACGCCTTCGGCCTTACCTGCTCCATCGGCATCGCCCCCAACAAGCTCCTCGCCAAGCTCGCCTCGGAGATGAAAAAGCCGGACGGCCTCACGGTCATCCCCCCGGAGGCGGTGGGACGCATCCTCGATACGGTGCCGATCAGGGAAATGTGCGGCATCGGCCGGCAGACGGAGCGGGTCCTCGCCCTCTACGGCATCAGAACCTGCGGCGACCTGGGGCGCTTTCCGGTGGAGGTCCTGACGAAGCACTTCGGCATCGTCGGCACGCGGCTCCACCTGATGGGACTGGGGGTGGACGAGTCGCCGGTCGTCCCCGAGGAAGAGGCGGCCGAGGTGAAGTCGGTGGGACACAGCATGACCCTGGAGCGGGACATCGAGGGGCGGGACGAGATCCTGCGCCATCTCCTGCAGCTCGCCGAGATGGTGGGACGGCGGGCACGAAGATACCGAGTCGGGGGGAAGACGGTGACCCTGACCGTCAGGTACGCCGACTTCTCCACCTTCACCCGGCAGGCGACCCGGCAGGAGTACACGAATGCCAGCGAGGAGATCTACCGGGAGGCAACGACCATCCTCGACAGCTTCGTCCTCACCCAGCCGGTCCGGCTCCTCGGGGTGAGGCTGTCGGGCCTTCGCCACCAGGGGGAACAGCTCCCCCTCTTCCCGGACGAGCGGCGCAGGGCGCTCGCCACGGCGGCGATGGACGGGGTGAACGAGCGCTACGGCGGCTTCACGGTCACTTTCGGGACGCTCCTCGGCGAAGAGCAGGGGTCGCGAGTGATCTCCCCGGCCTGGCGGCCGGAGGGGATCCACCGCGTGGAGGTGGAATAACGACCCTATCTCCTGCGTGCTGTCCCCTGGCCTCGCACCCGCTCCCCGATGTTCCAGACCAGGTACCCGCACCCCGCGCCGATAAGCCCACCGGCCGCCACGTCGATGGGGTAGTGGGCGCCCACGTAGACCCGGGAGTAGGCGACGCACACCGCGAAGACAAGAAGCGGCACCTGCCACCGCCAGCTCCGGCCGTAGCCGAGGGTATATGCAGTCATGAAGGAAAAGATCGCGTGGCCGGAGGGGAAGGAGTACGAGCTGCTCATCCGACCGATGACCCTGACATGGGCCAGTCCGATGGCCACCGGCGGCCGCGACACGTGAGTCAGTCCCTTGAGCGCCTCCTCCAGTCCCAGAGAAAAGAAGGTGACAACGAAATAGACGACCAGGTAGCGCCCCGGCATGGCCTTTTTATCGACGAGGTACCAGATGGCGAGGATGGCGAAGTATAGGTAGACGAGCCGCGACCCGCCGAGGAGAGTGAAAACCGGCATCACCACGTCGAGAAACGGCGTGGTGGTGTGATTTATGAGCATGAACAACTTATGGTTGATGCTCTGCGGCCCGTAGAAATAGTGGTAGATTTGCTGCCCCACGTTCGTAGTGTTCCTTTTGATTCTTACCTCCAGCCCCGGGAAGAGCGCCGGGACCGGCGCCCCCCTCCGTGGTCCAGCATGAGGAGGATGAGGACAATACCAGCGGTAAACCCGCCCACATGGGCAAAATAGGCGACACCGCCGTGCAGCATCTCTCCTCCTCCCAGAAAGTAGGCGTTGGCGAACTGTATGAGCGCCCAGTAGCCGATGATCAGGTAGGCCGGAAGCTCGACGGTGGTAAAAATGATGAAGATCGGCACAAGGGTGAGGACCCGTGCCCGGGGGAAGAGGATCAGGTACGCACCGAGCACCCCCGCGATGGCGCCGCTCGCCCCGACCATGGGAATGGTGGAGTGGGGATCGCTGAATATCTGCGCGGCCGCCGCTGCGGCACCACAGGCGAAGTAAAAAAGGAGAAAGCGGAACCGGCCCAGCGTATCCTCGATGTTGTTGCCGAAGATCCAGAGATAGAGCATGTTCGAGCCGATGTGGAGCCAGTTGCCGTGGAGAAACATGGAGGTGAAGACCGTCCGCCATTCCAGGGCGGGATGAACCATGAGCCGGGCGGGAACGAGGGCGAAATGGGGGGTGAGCCCCCCACGAACTGGGTCGTCGTCACGACCCCTTCGCCGGTCCGGACAAGAACCTTTTCCAGGTGGCCGGTCAGCCGGTCCTGGATGAAGACCAAAACGTTCAGCGCGATCAGCGCGATGGTGAGAAAGGGAAAGCTCCGGGTCGGGTTGTAGTCCTTCAGCGGGATCATCTGTTCTCCTCGATGATTTCGGCGAGAATGCGCAGGTGCTCCCCCTTCCGGCTCCGTCCCCAGGAGGCGGCGGCATCGGCGGCAACGACCTGGATGAGCAGTGGGAACAGGGCGTGTTCGGTGAAGCGGCGCTGCCGGCCGGTCAACTTCATAGCCGGCCGGATATCCCAGGAGAGGATGAAGTCGTGGTGGCGCACGAGCCACGTCACATCGGCGGCAAGCTCCGGAAAACCCAGTCGGGCCATGATCTCCGGAACCTGCCCGGCACCGGCTTTTTCATGGCCGAAAGAGCGCCACCGTCCCCGGACGAATTCGGTCACCGCCGCCTTGCCGATGTCGTGGAGGAGCACCCCCCAGAAGACCCGCGGGTCCGCATCGTCATCCACCTCTCCGATCGCCAGGAGCGTATGGACATAGGCGTCCCCTTCGCCGTGGTACTCCAGCGGTTGCGACACTCCCCGCAGGGCGGCCACCTCGGGCAGCCGTGCCGCGAACGTCCCGTCATCAACCCATCCGTTGATCATTGCCTTGCAGTCACGCGCGGTCATTGCCTGCCCCTGCCACTGCGCTTCCTTGCCCATGCTTAAGCTTTATCATTTTTACCCACCAAAGTAAACCGTGCTGAACACCCACCGAGCAGCTGCCACCGCGGCAACAGCATCGGCAAGGACGCTCTCCGTTCATCGCGGCAAGGAGGTAATCCGATTGACATCGGCCGGATTATGATTTATTTAGTTTAGGAGTACGGAAACGCTTCGGTCGCTGGTGGGCCGCCCGGTCTTCAAAACCGGTGGGGGGGATGAGAAATCTCCCCGGTGGGTTCGATTCCCATGCGTTTCCGCCATTACTTATTCTCACTTTTTCTTATAGTTACAAGACGCACCCCGCCCCAACTTTCCCAACTTTCGCTAAAGCTTTCGCTCGAGGGAGAACTTCCGCATTGCTCCCTCCGCAGAAAGTCCTCCCCAAAGTATCCACGGGCCCACTGAGGGATTACATGACCTACGCCGAATTGAAAGATGCTCTCGTGGTTCTTGGGCTGGGAGAACGGGCCACCCTCAAGGATATCAAGGCTCGGCATCGGGAGTTGGTAAAGCGCCATCATCCGGACACTGGCAGCTCCGGCGACGCAGAAACAATTCGCAAGGTAAATGCCGCCTACAGGGCTTTGCAGGATTACATCTCAGAATATCGCTTTTCTTTTTCCGAAGAGGAATTTTACGAACAGAACCCGGAAGAACGCATCCGGCAACAGTTTATGAGTGACCCTCTGTGGGGGAAGGGATAGCCGGCATGGCGGAAGCGGATATCATCCGACTTTCCTTTTTCGGCGGTATCCTGGCTGTTGTTGCTGTCTGGGAAATCATAGCGCCTCGTCGCGCACTCACAGACAGCAAAGGAAGGCGCTGGTTTGCCAACCTTGGCATGGTAGCCATCGATACCGTGACAATCCGCTTACTTCTGCCGGTGCTTCCCTATGGCATGGCGATCATGACCAGAGACCGGGGATGGGGTATCCTCTGCACACCTCATCTGCCATTATGGTCCAAGGTTCTCATTGCGGTCGTCGTCCTCGACTTTGTCATTTACCTCCAGCATGTGCTCTTTCACTTCGTCCCCATATTCTGGCGTCTCCACCGGATGCATCATACTGACCTCGATATCGATGTCACCACCGGAAACCGCTTCCATCCCCTTGAGATAGTCCTCTCTGCCTGCATCAAGCTGGCGGCCGTTGCTCTGACAGGGGCACCGGCCCTCGCGGTCGTCGTCTTCGAGGTCGTACTGAACGCCACTTCGCAGTTCAATCACGGCAACATTCGCATTCCCGTCTCCGTTGACCGGTATGTGCGCCTCTTCATTGTCACCCCGGACATGCACCGAGTTCACCATTCCGTCATTCCCCGCGAGACGAACAGCAACTTCGGCTTTAACCTCCCCTGGTGGGACCGCCTTTGCGGAACCTACCGCCCCCAGCCCGAGAACGGGCATGAAGGGATGACCATTGGCCTCACCGAGTTTCGCGACCCGGCAAAACTCACGCTGCTTCATCTGCTCGTTCAGCCGTTTGTCCGCAACAAAAACAGCAGATAAATCCTGATGGATCCAATTCAATAGCCTTGTAGCTTGAAGCCGGAAGACGCCATCTGCCAGGCTGCAATCAATGCAGTTCCTCAATCCAGTTGTTCACCTTGGCCCTTATGGCGTCCCTGATCTTCCGTATCGCCAGCAGTTTCTCTTCGTCCGTACCCTGGAGAGTTGACGGGTCCGGGAATCCCCAGTGAAGCCTCCGGGCCTGGCCGGGGAAAATCGGGCACCTCTCGGCGCTGGCTTCATCGCAGACAGTGATGACGAAATCGAAGCGGATATCCCTTACGATGAACTCAGAGACCTCCTTGGTCCGGTTGCCGGAGATATCGATACCGACTTCCCACACCGCTTCGACCACAAGCGGGTTCAGCTTGCCCGGCTCGATTCCGGCGCTCTCGACCTCGAAACGGTCGCCGCCTGCTTCCTTCAGGAATGCCTCACCCATCTGGCTCCGGGCGCTATTGTGGATGCAGACGAATAGCACCCTGGTTTTCTTTCCCACGTCCCCCTCCCCTATCATGCATTGGCCGGTGCGAAGTACCGGCGCTGGAACCAGAATGCCACATTCACGAAACCTATCATCACCGGCACCTCCACGAGAGGCCCGATGACGGCGGCAAAGGCGGCCCCGGAGTTCAGACCGAAAACCGCGACGGCCACCGCGATTGCCAGTTCGAAGTTGTTGCTGGCAGCGGTAAAGGCCAGGGTCGTCGTCTTGGTGTAGTCGGCTCCGAGCTTCTTCCCCATCCAGAAGGAAACCAGGAACATGACGATGAAGTAGACGAGGAGCGGCACCGCGATACGGGCGACATCGAGAGGCAGCTGAACGATGAGGTTCCCCTTCAGGCTGAACATCACGACGATGGTGAAGAGCAGCGCCATCAGGGTAATCGGGCCTATCTTCGGCACGAACTCCCGGTGGTAGCGCTCCTTACCCATGACCTTGACGCCGATGAGCCGTGTGACCACCCCGGCGATGCAAGGAATGCCGAGATAGATGAAGACGCTCTTGGCTAGCTGCTGAATGCTGACATCGACCACGCTGCCGGACAGGCCGATGAGCGGCGGGAGTACCGTGACGAAGAACCAGGCGTAGACGCTGTAGAAAAGCACCTGGAAGATGCTGTTGAATGCGACCAGCCCGGCGGCGTATTCCGTGTTCCCTTTCGCCAGTTCGTTCCAGACGATGACCATTGCGATGCACCGGGCAAGGCCAATCATGATGAGCCCCACCATGTACTCAGGCTTGTCGGGGAGGAAGACGACGGCCAGGATGAACATCAGGACCGGGCCAATCAGCCAGTTCTGCGCCAGGGAGAGACCGAGAACCCGCTTGTTGTGAAAGACCTCTGGCATTTCTTCATATTTCACCTTGGCGAAGGGCGGGTACATCATGAGAATGAGCCCGGCGGCAATCGGGATGTTGGTCGTTCCGACCTGGAAGGTATTGATGAACTTCTCTACCCCCGGTATGAGGTACCCTGCGGCTACGCCAACGAACATGGCGAGGAAAATCCAGAGGGTCAGGTAGCGGTCAAGGAACGATAGTTTCTTCGAGACGCCTGCAGACATGGGAACTCCTTCGAGGTCAATTCTTTGCATCCGCATGGGCGGATGTTTGCAGGACAAAAAAATTTAGGCGCAGCGGGCACCATCGGCAAGGGAAGCAAGCCTCTTGATATCGTCAGCCACAGATGTCAACTCGGGAAGGCGCTCTTTGAGCACGTCGGCGAGGTGCCGTTTCATATTGTTGCCTGCGGCGACGGTGTAGTAAATCCAGACCCCTTCCCTGCGGTCGTTCACCCACCCGGCGTTCTTGAGGTAGGAAAGATGACGGGATACGGTTGACTGCGGAAGCTGCAGGGTCGCGGTGAGGTCGCAGACGCAAAGCTCCCCGGAGGTGAGGAGCAGTGCCATTATTCGGAGTCGGGTTTCATCGGCCAGTGCTTTGAAATATTGGACAGTGTGTTTCATGGGAAGAGAATATATCCGGATAGACGAATGTGTCAAGAAGAATTACGGCCCCTGAATGACATAATCAGGTGGGCATGTAATTCTGGCCGGTGGCAGTTCGAGAAGCCTCACAAGGGCCTCGACAATCCGCCTGTCGGCTTTGCGGGTCTCGCTGCCGAATGAAATTGCCTATTTCCGTTCTTTCGAGTCGGTCTCCATGTGGTAGGCAACGAAGAATAACCCGCAGGACAGGATTATAGTGATGACCGCCACGGTATAGGCGAGCGACTTCCCATGCCACAGGCTCTTGAACCAGTTCATGAACTCAGCCGCCAGGACATTCGCCGTTCCGCCGTACAGCTCCAGTTGCCGCGTGTATTTCTTGAAGTCTTCGGACTCCGATATCAAGACGTTTTCCGGGACTTCTCCGGCTACCAGATAAATAATGACGGCACTGGCCATGCCCGCCACCAGGATAGCCAGCGCCAGAATGTAGAGGCGGTGCTGTGGGTTAGAGAGCTTCCATCTCATATCGGGCCTATAGACCTGCTGAGCCGCACCGGTATCGGTCCGGTCGGAGAAAACTTCACTGCTTCGAATGCAGCCCATCATGTTTCCCGCGGTGTCGTAGACGAGGGCTCCTGCATCTTGATCAAAGCGGCAAGAGCATCCTATCATTATTTGAGCCGAGATGAAAGCAGCCCAAGGAAACACCTTGTATTTCGTAGGGGTTTGGAGTAGTAATCTGCCATCAACTGATGTTCATCGGTCACTTAGGCGTCGGCTTCGGAGCCAAGGTGATTATTGGAAGAAATGGAATTTCTGCACAAGTGGCTTCAACGGGTAACAACACCAGAAGCAACAAGCATTCCCGAGGAAATAAAGAAATGCCTTCTTCCCCCAGGTCTGGAATAAAGACCCTGCTCAGGGCACTACGCTCCCGAAACTACCGCCTCTTCGTGGCTGGTCAGAGTGTTTCCCTGGTCGGCACCTGGATGCAGCAAGTCGCCATGAGCTGGCTGGTTTACCGTCTTACCGGTTCCGCCTTCCTGCTCGGCGTCGTCGGTTTTACCAGCCAGATTCCCACCTTTCTGCTCGCGCCCGTCGCCGGTGTTCTTGCCGACCGGTGGAATCGGCGGCGGCTCCTGATGGTTACCCAGGCTCTCGCCATGGTGCAGGCGGCCTTGCTGGCTGCCGCCGTCATCTCCGGCCTTGTCCAGATCTGGCATATTATCGTTCTGAGCCTGCTTCTCGGTGTCGTCAACGCTTTTGATATCCCCATACGGCAGTCCTTCGTTGTCGAGATGGTCGCTCACCGGGAAGACCTTGGCAACGCTATTGCCCTGAACTCATCGATGGTAAACGGTGCCCGCATGATCGGCCCAACCATTGCCGGGCTTTTGGTTGCTTCGGTCGGTGAGGGGATCTGTTTCATGCTGAATAGCATAAGCTATCTGGCGGTGTTACTGGCGCTCGCCGCCATGCGCCTCGCCCCCCGGCCGCATCACCGGGCTGAGCGGCGGCACGTTTTCCACGAACTTCGTGAGGGCTTCACCTACGCTTTCGGATTCGGGCCTATCAGGAGCATTCTGCTGCTGATTGCCCTGGTTAGCTTAACTGGAATGCCGTACGCGGTGCTCGTACCCGTGTTCGCCAAGGAAATTCTCCACGGCGGCGCTCATACCTTCGGTTTTCTCATGACAGCTGGTGGATGCGGTGCTCTTGCCGGCACCGTATACCTTGCTTCCCGCAAAAGCGTCATCGGTCTTGGCAGGGTAATCGTCCTTTCCTCGGTATTGTTTGCCGCCGGAATAGCGGTATTTGCCGTTTCCAGATATTTTGTACTCTCCATGGCATCCATGACATTAGCCGGATTCGGGGCTATGACCCTGGTTGCATCCTGCAATACCGTTCTTCAAACGATTCTTGAGGAGGACAAGCGTGGCAGGGTAATGAGTTTCTTCACCGTGGCTTTCGTGGGCATAGCTCCGTTTGGCAGTTTCGGAGCCGGGGCAATGGCCGGTACTGTCGGCCCACGTGAGACGCTTCTGTTTGGTGCCGCCTGCTGTCTTGTCGGAGCCGCGCTGTTTGCCAAGTATCTCCCGCAAATCAGGGTGATGGTTCGTCCGATATATGTTCGCATGGGGATTATTAAAGAGGTCGCAGAAGGGATGGAAACGGCTGCCGAGCAGCCGCCTATGCCGGATGCGTCAAAGTGAGCTGTTCCCGTGGTTTCCCTTCGTCAATACCTCCCATGATTTTTTTGGTGCCTTCCGGCCACCTTTTCATGAGTTGAGCTTGTAGAGAAGGACGGAAACAATGTGGAAGAAATAGGGAAATACGCCGGTGCGCCATCATCGCAGTGGTTATCCTTCTACGACATATGGTACAAATAATGTAATGCTTGCAGTGTGCCCATAAGGGGGATGGGAATGAAAATCGGCATCACCTACCGGCTGTTCCTGGCGATTCTGGCAGCCGCCAGCCTTGCGGTAGTATCCATGTACCTCATCATGCAGTGGAGCATCGACCGGGGCTTTCTCCGCTACGTGAACACCATGGAACAGGCACGATTGGTCCGGCTGTCGGGGCGACTCGAAGAGAGCTACACCGGATCGGAAAGCTGGAATTTCCTGCAGGACGCCCCGAACCGCTGGCGCAGATTTGTCGCCGAATCACTCCCCGACGAGGAGACGGGCCCCGCGGAGCGGGGGCACCTGCCGCCAACCCGGAAAACAACGGACGTACTTCCTGACCGGCCGTTGCCGCCGAAGGTCGTGCGGAGTTTCATCATGCGCGTCTTCCTCCTCGACGCCGGGAAAAAGCCCCTGTTCGGCCCCACAGACGTCCCCGCCACAGTGGAGCTCAAACCGCTTCGTTACCACGATCAGGTGGTGGGCTACCTGGGGCTTCTGCCGCGCAATTACCTCTCCGACGCCCACCAGGTCCGCTTCCTGAAGC
The DNA here is from genome assembly GCA_024281055.1 of Geobacteraceae bacterium. Taxonomy (GTDB): domain Bacteria; phylum Desulfobacterota; class Desulfuromonadia; order Geobacterales; family Geobacteraceae; genus JAMXLF01. The sequence goes on along the minus strand of JAMXLF010000070.1, from coordinate 78,275 downwards.
AGCAGAAGCTCGCCCTGGGACTGGTCGGGGGAGTCGTGCTCCTTCTGGCGGCCGGGCTCTCCCTCCCCCTGGCCAACCGGCTGGTCCGCCCGATCCGGGCCTTGGCAGCGGCCACTGACCGCCTGGCCGCCGGCGAGTTCACCACCCGGGTGTCTGTTACCTCGGCAGATGAACTGGGACAGCTCGCCCATGACTTCAACGCCCTCGCCCTCACACTGGAAAAGAACGAGCAGGCACGCCGCCAATGGGTAGCGGACATATCCCACGAGCTGCGCACCCCCCTGGCGGTCCTGCGCGGCGAGATCGAAGCGATCCAGGACGGCGTCCGACAGCCGAACCCCGACTCCATCCGCTCCCTCCACGGCGAGGTGCTGCGCCTGGGACGGCTGATCGAGGACCTCTACCAGCTTTCCCTCTCCGACCTCGGCGCGCTCACCTACAGAAAGGAAAAACTCGACCTGGGAGAACTTCTGAACGCGACCCTCTCCACCTACCGCCCGGAGTTCGCCGGCAAAGACATCGCGCTCTTCGTCAACATCCCCACGGGACCCGCGGCGGTAGTCTTCGGCGACCCCGAACGGCTTCACCAGCTTTTTGCCAATCTCCTTGATAACGCTTTGAAATACACCGATTCAGGGGGAAACCTCGCCATCGGCCTGACATGCCGCGACGGCATTGCCACGGTCGATTTCCAGGACTCGGCGCCGGGCGTCCCTGAGGACGAGCTGGAAAGGCTGTTCGACAGGCTTTACCGGGTGGAAACATCCCGGTGCCGGGCCGCCGGCGGTGCCGGCCTCGGTCTTGCCATCTGCCGGAACATCATAGAGGCCCATGCCGGAACAATTACCGCCCGGCAATCGCCGCGGGGCGGGGTCTGGATCAGGGTAACACTGCCGTTACGGGAGGGCTGCCGATGAGCGGAACGATATTGATCGTCGAGGACGAGCCGAAGTTGGCGGGGCTTCTGCGCGACTACCTGCAGCAGGCGGGGTTCACTGCGTTCTGCCTCGGAAACGGAATCGAGGTCGTCCCCCGGGTGCGACAGGAGATGCCGGACCTCATCCTCCTCGACCTGATGCTTCCCGGACGTGACGGCCTCGACATCTGCAAGGAAATCCGCACCTTCTCCGGGGTACCGATCATCATGGTTACCGCCCGCATCGAGGAAATCGACCGTCTTCTCGGCCTTGAGCTCGGCGCCGATGACTACATCTGCAAGCCGTTCAGCCCCCGGGAGGTTGTGGCCCGTGTGAAGGCGGTCCTGCGCCGGACCGGCAACGGCCAGACAGTCCACGCAGAGGGTCTCGTCCTCGACGAATCCCGCTACCGAGCCACCCTGGGCGGTCATGACCTGGATCTCACCGCCGTGGAATTCAAGCTGCTCCAGTTCCTCGCCGCAAATCCGGGCCGTATATACAGCCGCCAGCAGCTCATGGATCGGATCTATCCCGACCAGCGCATTGTCGCCGATCGCACCATCGACAGCCACATCAAGAAGCTGCGCAAAAAGATCGCCGATGCCAGTCCCTCGACAGAGCTGATCCACTCGGTGTACGGAGTAGGCTACAAATTCGAGCCCTCCTGAATTTGTCCATCCCGACCTGTATTCTGGGCACCCCGACGGTTGCTCACGACCTTCAAAACGAAACAGGGACCTGGCATTCGGAGCCCAGGTCCCTGTCGTCGTCATCTCGTAGCACGCTCACCCTTGCGGGCGGCTTACCATCTCCCGGTCACAGCCAGCATCGCCATATTGTCGCCAACGACCGGTACCAGAGATATTTTTGACGTGCGGGTATGGTAGTTAGTGACCACCCGGCCGCAGAGCTCGCCGAGGGCGGCCCCGAGGACGACGTCGCTCGCCCAGTGTTTGTCTTTGTACATGCGTGAGAACCCGACAAAAGAGGCGGCGGAATAATAGAGGATCTTGGCTGGGATACTCTCCGACGTGGCGGACAGCACCGAAGCCATGGCAAATGAGCTGGCCGTGTGGAGCGAGGGCATGGAATCGTAGTCGGTCTTGAACTGGAACGGCCTGAAGCTCCCCTTGTCGTTGTTAACGAAGGGGCGAGCCCTGCCGATTGATTCCTTCAGGATAAACCCCGACGCGTCGGCCAGAAGCGCCGCTTCCCCCAGCATCTCTCCCATTTCCTGCCATTTTGCGGAACCGGCCAGCGCTCCTCCCCCGTAGACCGCTGCCGCTATGCCGAGGTGCACGAAGGGATCACCGACAATGCTGCCAGCTTCGGTTGCCTTGTCGAGGGTATGATTCTTGTTCGCCTGCACCTTGTCCCTGATGTTGGAGTCAAAGACATAGGTAAGCCCGACCGCGCCGGCAACGGCGAGCGTGCCGAGCAGACCGTAGTTTGAGATGCCGACGGGGGTGGCGAGAAGATCGAGTGATTCGTCCTTCAAATGGCGTGTCTCGTCCTTTACAGCTGAGGTCAGGCTGAATGCATTATCTCCGGCGATTGCCGGCGACACCGCAACACAGAATATGATACACGCCAGCAGACCGGGCAGGATGCGCCACCAAACCCTCATCCCGCCGCCATAGCCAGTAATCCGGCCCATCCTTACAGACCCGCCGCAACGGCCACACCAGCCGCCAAGGCAATCTGGGAAAGTATCGTCGTTATGTCCTTGATTTCTTTCATCCAGGCGATGTGTTCCAGTTGTTGCGGAACGACCACCGTGTCTCCAGGATCAAGGGACGTGGAGAGGAATCCGCCAAAGGTCCAGCGCTTCGCGTCGTCATTCCAGCTGATGCCGGCTGACGATTGCGCCCTGCTGATGACCGAACCGTCGGCCTTGATGACATACATTTCGCCCTCTTCAGCATTGTTGGTCGGGCCACCGGCCTTTTTCAGATAATACTCAACATCCCGTTGAGGAATGTAGACCAAGGTTGAGGGGCTGAAAACCTGCCCGAACACGTAGACGACGCTTGGCGTCTGCGGGATGTCGAGCACGTCCCCACCCCGCAGTTCGAGATCGTATGGAGAACTGGTGAAGGTGTTGAGGGCGCTGAGCTTGATGACGACGCGCCCTTCAGCCTTCGCGTTCTTAAGCCGCTGCAGATCCGTTACCACTCGTTCCAGCGCAGCCTTTGTGGCATCAATCTCCTCTTTCGAGGCACCCGAGGCTGCCAGTTCTTCCTGCTTCTGCACCACGTCCTGCTCGGTACGTGTGATGATTTCCTCCATCCTCTTTTGCTGGGTCTCCTGGACCGACTTCCGGAAGAACCGCGCCCCCTTGAGATAGGCGTCGTCGGTATAACCTCCGGCCCGCTCGATGACCGAGCTCAGTTTTTCCCCCTTGCTGAACGAATAGATGCCGGGGAAGCGCACCTCCCCTGTCAGCGTTACGAACCGATCGGTCGCTTCGAGCCAGTTCTCGACCCGTCTGACGATCAACGAATCGTAGGGCTGCATTGCGAGGTTCTGAGCGGGGTCACCCGCCATGACCTTGCGCAGGTCTATTTCCATTCTAGTCGCACGCGCCCGGCCGTTCTCCATGACAATCCTTGTCAGCTCGGCCCGGTCGAGCAGTGCGGTGCTTTTGAGGCTGCCGGCTTTGACGATCAGGTCGCGTACCGTCATGTTCGGGTAGTAGTCGACATCACCGGGGGTCACCACTTCACCGCTGATCGAAACGGTCTTCTTTTCTTCCATGCTCAGTCGGGGATAGACAGTGATGACATCCTGTTCTTGCAAGGCAACATTTTCCCGTGCATCCCCTGCCAGTGCCTTCCCGAGATCGGCCGAGACGATTTCCGGATGATAATTGGGCGGCGCCAGACGGGTAATCTGCACGGCATCCAGATACGTATCCGGGAGGAGCGCATCGACGTTGGGAATAACGTCCGTCAGCTTCATGCCTTTTCTGAACTGATACCCGCCCGGCTTCACTACATTTCCCTGCAAACTGACCACGTCCCTCAGTGCCCGGTTGATCGGGAATATCTTGACCATATCACGGTCACGAACCTCCTCGCTGGCAAGTCGGCCAGTCTTCTGCTTCCGGTCCATTTCGAAATCGAGAGCTACCCTCATACCATTTGTCCCAAATCTCTCGATCTGGATCCTGCTGACATCACCAGTGGCAGTTATATCCCCGGCCATTGCCAGCAGCTGATCGACAGACGTTTTCCCTTTGAGTTCATAGATTGCCGGACGTTTCACCTCGCCCCCGACCGCTGCGACGGCACCGATTACCGGGACGAAAACAGTATCGCCGTTTTCGATCCGTACATCCTTGCTGCGGTCTCCGCCTAGGAACATTTCGTAGAGATCGATCTCCTGAACGGGTTGTCCCTTCCGGAAGAGTTTGATGCTCCGGAGGCTGCCGTTCTTGGATGGGCCGCCGGCCATGGCGAGAACGTTGATGACCGTACTCAGCGAACTGATGGTATAGGTGCCGGGCGCTGTAACCTCACCGACCACAAACGCCTGAATCGACCTGAGGGTTCCCAGTGAGACGTTCGACTCAAACCCCCTGAAGAAATGGCCAATTGCGCGGTGGATAACATCCTTGGCCTGGCCGTATTTCAATCCCCACACCTTGACGGTACCGACCTTTGGAATGCTGATTTCGCCGTTCTTGTCCACATCCAGTTCGTAGTGCGCATTGACAGAGCCCCACAGGTCGATACGAACCGTGTCTCCCGGGCCTATCACGTAGTCAGGTCCAACCGGAACGTGGTCGATCGGCATGCCGATTGGAATGCTGTTTTTGAAGAAATCGTACCCGAACTGTTTCAGTTCACGGTTGAAAGGGTCGGCCTCGTATTTATCTTGCTGGGTGGGGACATCACGGGCAAACAATTTTTCCAGGGACGAGGCAAGGTCCTCCAGAGCGAGGGGCATCGCCCGTTCCTCGTTGGAAGTCAGAATGACCATGCCACCGGCGGAATTCCCCAGCATGCCACCGGCAGAATTCCCCAGCATGCCACCGGCGGAATTCGACAGCGTTCCGCCGGCAGAATTCCCCAGCATGCCGCCAGCGGAATTCGACAGCGTTCCGCCCGCGGGATTTGCCAGCATCCCGCCAGCGGAATACACCGGCGTCCCGCCGGTGGAATACGCCAAAACCTTGAAGAAATAGGCCTGGTTATTCTTCAAATCCCTCACCTTGAAATCCGTTACGCTGCCCACATCGGTTTTCCTGTCGTAGCGCCCCGGCAGGGTGCCATACAGGATGCTGAATTGAAGCGGTGGGTCACCCGGTTTCTGCTGAAGTCCCGTAATCTTCCACGTGAGACTGACCAGACCGTCCCCCGGGTCGGCCTTGAGGGATAGCGCTCCCTTCTGGTCTGACTTCATCAATGCCGCGGTTCCCATGTCGCCGGGGGTGGTCATGTTTTGCTGCAGGTACGCGCGCAACATATCAGGAGTAATATTGGAAGGAATGCTCATACCCGGCGGAATGCTCATGCCCGATGGAACACCGATGCCCTGTTGAATATTCATCCCTGATTGGAGACCTGAAGAATTATTCAGCCCCGAAGCGAGGCTGCTGTTGGCGCCCATGTTCGTGCCAGCTTGGCCATTCTGGCTTACCCCTCCCGTCCCTCCTGCGGAACCGGTATCGGGGGAGAGACCGGCAGCAGAGACAATGCCTGCCAACGCCAGCAACAGCAACAATGCCAGACAGAAAATCGAAATACGGTTCTTCATCATGAAACTCCTGCTCCCTATATGATTATGTTTTTTCAGCGATTGCTCTTTTCACACCCTAATTCGATAACGGCAATTCAAATCAATAACGGTAATTCAAATCGATTTTGACAATCTGATTGGTGCGCGTCGCACCTGCCACCATATTGAAGTTATTGACCCTCTCCCAGCCGCACATCGTATTAAGATCGAACTCCCCGTACACCGGCAGGTTCCAGAAGGCACGCCAAGCATTCAGCTCCTCCACCTGCTGTCCGGAACCGGGAACTTTGCCGACCTTCCCGCGGTCGGTATGAATGTATTCAAGCGCCAGGTTATTCCGGGGAGAAAACCAATGGCTGTAGCGGAAAAAAAAGTCCTGGGCACCCCCTCCCTGGGAATGTCCGGGTGTCATACCGTGATAGACATACCCTTCGGGGAATTTAAAGTCGGAATAAAGGTAGGCATGCCCCCAGAAGTACTCGAATCGGAAATCGTCCTGACCGGAGTCGGTCAAACGTGGAATATAAATACCGGCAACATAGCTCTCCAGGATCGGCCAGAATAGCGCGGAATCTTCGCCGGCGAACTCGCCGTACAGTTCGGTATTGCGCAGCCACGGAATGCGGAAGCGCATGTCGAGACCGGCGATGGAGTTGCTCTTGTTGGTGTTCCCGCCGCCAAAGATAAAATCGGTGATGCTGGTATGCCCCGAGAGCCCCGGCCCTCCTTCTTGACGCACAAAATTGCCACCAATTTCAAACCAAGGTTTTGGTTTGAGAGCAAGTTTCAGGCCAAGGAAATAGGGTTGCCGCAGAGTACTCCCCGCCCCTGTCTCGTCGAAGCGGGAAAAAATGAGGCTGTACTTGAAATCGCCCAGATACTCCTTCACCCAACCGACATCGAGCGGTTCAGGACTGGAAAGTTTTATCTGATCGAAGTTCTGAGCATTGTTAGTAAGGGTCACCGTCCCCCGGTAGCCGGGACCGAACCAGTTGGCATCCCGTCCCACCTCCAGTTCCAATCCGCCGCCACCAAGCTTTGCATACCCCTTTTGGATTTTTAGTTGATCAACCTCGGGAGTATGAAGCAGCAGTGGTTCAATAAGCATTGACGCCGTGCTCCCTGCATACCCTTCCATCGCAAAACGCAGCTCTGCATTGTTGCCGCGGGAATAGATGACCCCCTCGTTGTTCTCCAGCAGAGGGGTTCCTTCAGTACCGCTCTTGTGATCAATTTCGTCAGGTTGAGGGCGCAGGTTACCACCGATGAAACCGAAAACCTTCGCCCCTCCCTTAACGAAGACGTCGCGAGTATAATTCCTGGGAACGCCGTCGAGATACACGTATCGCAACCGTGCATATGTCAGGGGGTTGGCATCGAGCAGCGGGGCGCGGTCAGGCTCCTTGCGCAGTGAAGCCTCGCGGGGGATGAGGTCGCGTATGCGCGTCACAAGGGAGGCCGCAAACCCGGCACCTGCCCCGTCATACTCTGCGAGATTTGCTTCCGCCTCCGCAAGGAGGCGGGCCACCTCAGCCTTTGAGAAGGGCTTGACACCTGACACGTCTTCGGTAATCAGGCCGAATCCCTCCAGCTTTTCGAGATAACGGTAAACGGGGCTATCAAGGGGTATATTGTTTGAGGCCATTGCCCAAGATATCTGCGGCAAAACCGAGATTGACATAAGCGACAGCACAGCAAGCCGAGAAAGATACTTGCACAACCTAATCATTATTTCTCCGTGCTGCACGCCTCATAAGCAAAACAGTACACAAAACGCAACCGTCCTTTGAAAGGGATACTTCACGTCGTATGTGGGATCGCCATAGAACCGTGGCCGGCACCCCGTACGATCCGAAGACTGTCAGGCAGCCCTGCCAGCAGCCGTTTGAACTTTAATATTAATATGCACCCTTGCCGGACAGGACGATCAGGATTGTTTTGCCAAGCAGGCTCAGATCGAGCCAGATAGACCAGTTGCGGATGTAATAGGTGTCCAGTTTCTCCTGCTGGACGAGGTCACCGTCACTGCGCGCCTCCACTTGCCAGAGTCCTGTCATGCCGGGCATGACGCTTCTGCGTAGTTTGCGGAAATTTGCATTAAACTGCTCCAGATGGTAATGGGGAAAGGGACGCGGACCGACCAGACTCATCTCGCCCCGAAGCACGTTCCAGAGCTGCGGCAACTCATCCAGGCTGGTTTTACGAAGGATCCAACCAATTCCCTTCAGAATGCGAGGGTCGTTCTTGAGCTTGAAAAAGGCATTCCATTCTTCCCTTGCCGAGGGGTTCTCTGCAAGATACTCATGAAGAAGCCTGTCGGCGTTCGGATACATGGTCCGAAGCTTCCAGACCTTGAACCGTTTTCCGCCTCGCCCTTCCCGTACCTGGCAGAAAAATGGGTTGCCGGGACTGACAAGCATGATCCAGACGCCAAAAAAAGTAAGAACCGGGACACTCAAGAGAAAGAGGGGAATACCCAGGGAAAAATCCATGATTTGCTTGATCTTCCAGTTTCTGCGGACCAGAAGATTCTTCTGTATTTCGAGCCCAAGAAGACCACCCAGGTCCCGCGCTTCCACCCAGAGGCTTTGCAACCCGATGAGATTCGGAATGATGATGATATGGCGAAAGCGGAGTTTCCGCCAAAGATCAAGCTGGAGATCGCGACCGCCGCCCGGAATCGCCAGCAGGGCATATCTTATCCTGCCGGCGTATTCATTGGCCCGCAAAAGGCCGTGAATTACAGGCAATCCCATAAGCCTTTTCCCGGATTTATTCGGGTCGTCGTCGAAGACCAGCACTGGGTGCAACCCCAGGGACTGGTCTTTGAGGAGGGACTGCACCGCATGTTGCCCAGTGCGCGCCGCACCCAGCACGACCACTGGCGTTCCCCAGACCTTCAAACGGATCAGCAGTGCACGGAAAAATGTTTGCATCATGGGGGGGATCAAAAGAGCAAAGACGAACGTAGACAGGAGAATTCCCCGCGACCAGGCCGAATGGTTGACAATATAGTCCCAACTGATAAACAACATCAGGAAAACAGCTGTTGCACGAAGGCGGCGCCGGAGCCTTTCTACGGCGGAAAGGCCGTAACCTGGGTAGAGCCGCACGAGCCAATACCCGTAGGGAACCAGCAGCATGGCGAGCATAAGAGTCACATAGTGATGTCTTCCTATACTGAGTGGCCACCACGGATTAAACAGGTGACGGAAAAGATACCCGAGATAGAGCGAAATCTGGAGCGACAGGATGTCCATCCCCATACTTAGCCATTTTACCCAATGACGTTCCCGAAAGCCGATTCTGTCGACTGCGCAGCCGGTCGAGGTCTCGACGACTTCCCCGTCAGACACCATGGTATCTATGACAACGCCGTTCATGACAAGACGTTTATACATTTTGAGGTGAATGAAGCAAGCATCTTTTTCACACTCGACCTCTAGGATTCAACGGCCAAGCCATTCCAGGCGCCTGGTTATCCCAGGCGTTGCCGTTGCGGGGGTAAAGACTTACGGGCAAATAAGTCTCGGGAGGATACAAAGCAATTGGTTTTGATAATTCTGGCCGGGTTTTACTAGTAATGAATCGGAGAGGAAAGACAAGACAGGTTGTAGAAGCGGTCTACCTCCAGCGGAATCGATTCAACCAAGTCGTAACGCTCCAGCACGAACCAGCAATTTCCCAAGAGGTGCGATTGTTGCTCCTTGAACCGCTTACTGTTCGCGACCAGGACATCATGTCTTCGCTCAGATAGCCAGTACAGACCGATGTCGGCACCGCACAGATCCAGCCATCGACATACATACGTTAAAACTATGGGACGTCACTATAACCTAAACGAGTGACAAATAACAGTTATTTCTTCTTCATGCTTTGCTGCTGGAATCAGGCCCGTTGCCACCATGAACCGCTAATCAGAGATCCGATGATCCATGGCAGGGTAAAGAAGAGGAGCTTCGGCAAGAAATTACGACTGGACCATCTGCTCAAATAGTTGGATGTACTGATCGGTGATCTTTTCCCATGTGTAGTTGTCAGTGATGCGTTGCCGTGATTTGCGCCGCAATTCTACAAGCGGCAGCGGTCCAGCTTCTACACTATGAATCACCCCGGCCAGATCGTCGTATTCTTTGGTAAAAAAGAAACCAAATTGGCCGTCGTTCAGCATTTCCCGATTGAAAACCGTATCCAGAGCGATGATCGCACACCCATAGGCAAGGGCCTTCAGCATCGTTGGATTCGTCCCCCCGAATTCATGCCCGTGGAAATAGGCAAAGCAGTTGTGATACAGTTCAGCCAACACGTCCTGATCGTTCACGTAGCCGGTGAATATAATCCTGGGATCATCCAGCCCTTTGAGTGATTGAGCATAGGCATCCTTATAGGGGACGTCACCCACAATTACCAGCTTTCTATCGGATGACGACCTGATAAATTCACGAAGTATCAAATCGGCGTTATTGTCGGGAATAAGCCTGCCAACGACGAGATAATACCCGTTCTGGATGAGATCCCATCGGTTGATCAATTCGGGATGCTTTGACTCACGGATGTTTGCTCCATAGGCAATAACCGTGGATTCGGCGTTGAATTCGCGCGCGTAAACTTTTTGCATTTCGTCTGAATCTGTAATGATGACATCGTATAGCTTTGTGGCCATGTTAGATGCCCAGTAAAAATACTTGCTGCCCAGCCCCTTCCATTTCGGCCGCATCCATTCGAGCCCATCAACGTTTATGGCCGTCTTTTTCCTCAACATCTTGCTCAGAAGGCCGAACGGCCCGTTGGCGGAATTTACGACAAGAATAACGTCAAAGGCACTGAGACAGGCATGCAGCATGGCCTGGGCTGAGTGGAGAATCTGACTGAGGCTCTTCTTCTCTATAGTCGGGATATAGACAAGGTTGACCCCCTTGACCGATGCTGGGCGCTCGATGAAGAGATTTCTATGGCAATAGACCGTAACGTCATAATGTTCCTTGACAAGTCGCTCTGCCAATTCCTTCACGAAGGTTTCATAGCCGCTGTAAACATACGGATATCCACGTGAGCCAATAATTGCAATTTTAAGATTCGGCATGCGGTTCCCTGTTTTTTATCACTTTGGCAGGAACGCCAGCAACTACTGACAAAGGAGGAATGCTCTTGGTAACGACGGATCCAGCCGCGATTACAGTACCACGCCCCACGGTGACTCCTCCCAGGATAGTTACTCCTGAGCCAACCCAGCAATCATCCTCTATGGCTACAGGTAGTCTTATCTCGCCTTGCTTGCGAATGGGCAAAACAAGTTGGTCGTAGTTGTGGTTTTCCGAGAAGATTCGGACACCTGGTCCCATGATGACATCGTTGCCGATTGTTATGCCGCCCTGAGCGCCAATAAACGAATGAGCCCCGATAGCTGAACAATCACCGACCCTGAGACCGACGCCTCTGTTTGCAATGACACCTGTACATACAATCACAGATCCTTTGGCGACAGTAACATTCCTGCCAAAGGAAACCCCCCGTTCAGACAAGGCATTGATGTGTACCAAATCCTCTAAGATCAGGTTCGGACCGGCATCAACCTGGTAGCCATGTTCGACGACTACTTTTCTGCCGCAAAAGACCAGCCCATGTGCCCTAATCAAGAACTTGACACGCAATCCCCTTAAGAGTTGAAAGCCGCGGTACAAGAGAATAAAGCACAATTGCTTGAAAGTGTAATCTACCTTGAATTTGTATAAAGGATCCCTTTTGAGAAATGCAATAACCTTTTCAACGAGAGAAATGAACCTCATTCAGGCGTCATCCTTTCGTGCAGCACGATAAGCACTTTTCATGAGTTGTTCTGCGGAACGGGTCCATGTAAATGCCTGGGCTCGCAAGATACCGAGTTCACGTTTTTCCAGCCAGAGTTCGTTCTCTTGAAGCAGCCGGTCGATCATCGCCGCAATTTCAGAAGGATTCTCAGGGTCAGCATACAGTGCAGCATCGCCGCAAATCTCTGGCAGGCATGTTCGATTGGAAACGACCACCGGCACCCCGGAGGCCATTCCCTCCAGTGCAGGCAAGCCGAAGCTTTCGGCATAAGACACAAAACAGAATACCTTGGCAAGAGCATATATGCATGGGAGGTCGTCGCCGTATACCGGACCGGTGAAGATGATCCGATCATGGATACCGAGATCGCGGACGAGACCGTCAACCTTTTCCATCTTCCAGTCATAACCGCCAACGACAACCAAAGGAATGGAAGCATCATCCAGCAGAGGAATTGCACGGAGAAGATTAAATATGTTTTTACGCGCGTTAAGCCGACCTACGTACAGAATGAATCGCGAAGGTAACCCATATTTTTCCGAAACACGAATCAAGTCGTTCTTGTTATGTTTTTCCACTGGCATGAATGCATCGTCAACACCGTGGTAGATGACATCAATTTTGCCTTCACGGCCGTATCCAAGAGCGACCATCCTTTTTTTTTCAGTTTCGGAAACAGTACATAATCTGTGGGTAAACTTACTCAAGAACTTGAGCGGTGACAAGTATATTCGCTCTACTGAAGTGTAGAATTCAGGATTTGTCCTGAAAAGCACGTCATGAATGAATGCATGGCGTTTGAAATTCGAAAATATCGGAGAAAAATTTTGGAAAATCAGCACGTCAAGATGGAGGTTCCAAGCGCGGGCAGGAAGTACAAAAGTATTCGATAACATATTGTTACCGCCCCAAACGTAGACGAGATGGACATGGGGGCGGATGTAAGGAAATGCCTCTTCTCGGTCCCTCTTGTCGAGGAAAATAAATAACTCGTCTTCGCCGGGAAGATCAACTAAATGTTTAATCAGGTTTCTTATTACAACCCTGCCGCTTGGTGGACCGTTAAAAAACCATTTTGCTTCAATACCGATTCTCATTACTGATACCTAACGCCTTATCGCCATGAAAATTGCCTCGCTGCAGTACGCAATATCATGACGGTTTAGGCAACCGCTTACCTAACAGGAAATATTTCCTGTCCGGATACCATAATATCGGCGTTCCATTTATCACTGTCATACTGGGATACGTTCCTATTTCAGTCCGGAACTGGGGACCGTAGGGGCGAACATAATTCTCAAGGAACCTTACCGGAGTATTAAAAGTTAAAGGCTGCACATTTGTCAAGGATTCTTGTGCATATGCGATAAACGCAGGTGACCTGTTCTTCGTTCCGTCTCCGGGATCAGTACCCCCGTTTGCTGTTCCATCGTTATTGTGGAAAACCAGTACGTATGAGCTATCGCTCAGCTTATAGATGGGGCATGAGGCCAATGGTTGATCTATCAGAGGCTGACCGTCTCCATAGCGCAAGCCGGCGGGAGTTGTCCATGTTTTACCGTTATCAGCAGAAATGGAATAGTACGGAAACCCCCTTCCACTTCTCATGACGCAAAACAGCCGGCCATCGCTCAACTGAACTAAGGAGGGTTCCTGTAGTGTGCTCAAAGACTCCGTCGCACCGCCACCTTTCAGCCCAGCACCATTCACGGGGAAAGCGGTTATTTTGAGGCCATTGGGATCGGAGATCGTTGCGATGTTATCGAAGCTTAGGAAGCGAATTTCCGTCGAGTAGTAGATATCGGGTTCATGAGGGAGTATTTCAGTGAAGCCGACCACGAATTTGTCTCCGATCCTTATGGGCTTCTGATAAGCCCACCAGTAAGGAGGGTTCCCCGGATCCTGCGGCGAATATTCACCTGGCGGTATCACATACAAATATTCGTTACTCCATGTTTCCCCACCATCATCTGAGTATTTCATAGCCAAATACCCATGTTGGTAAATGCGAGACCCCACGTCCCTGTTGTAAAAAACGTATACGCGGTTCTTCTCCGGTACATACACCGGAAATCCCCATGAGGCTATATTGACCGGCGGACCAGCTATCATGTTAACACCCGACCATGTCTTACCACCGTCGTCACTCCAATTGCAAACCACACTCTGATTCTCGCAAGATTCAGTCAACGCTGCGGTCCAGACCCCGAGCAATCTGCCGTTGTTCAACTGCGTGACAAGGTAGTGTTGGTTCGTGGTAAACGAGTTATACGGTACCGGGATATAGGCGACATAATCAGGCTTCGATATCAGCCATTCGCTGCATTGAAGACCGCGAGTCCCGACACCGTGATTGACGATGTCCAGGTCTTGCGCGTCTATTACCCCGTTGCCATCGAAATCCATAAAGCGGTTAAAATTTGTTACCGCAGTACCGAGAACCGCTTGGTAGAGACTAACATCGAATGAATCTACTGCCCCATCGGCATTGGCATCTCCGAACGCCATTCTTATGGTACCTAAATCCTGCTTGCTCGACGTCAGTAGCGCCTGCACGGCAGCCCCTGCGTAACCGGATTTCTCGAATCTTACCAATTGGCCGCCCAAGGGGTAACTTGCAATTGAAAATTTCCCGTTGTTGTCGGTGTAACTTATCCTGGATACCGGAGCACTGCTGAAGTAAATGGCTACCTGTGGCACTGGATTTCCCAGCTGATCTACGACAGTGCCGACAATAGGCCCGTCCTTAGTTTCATCGGACCAGATTACAGGCGAAATAACGATCCCGCTGCCGCCTCCACCGGACGAGCAGGCCGCAAGCGTCAGGCAGTTCAACAGAATTAGTAGAATAAACGGATAAGCAACCATAAAAAAGTATGGGATTATATAATCGGATCTTTTCTGCAATGCTATGTATTTTAACAACATAACGCACCCACCATGAATGCAGCTGATTTTGTAAGGTACATATTCAAAATCCGATCATATTTTTTGCAGAGTAAAGAGAATATGCCAACATTTCCCTTGCATTCTTTGCATAGTTCTTATTAAACAATGACGCTATGGCATAGATGATCAATCGTGTTCCGAAACCAGCTAAAAAAATCAACTGGAAAAATTTTAATTTCATGTTCGAATTATTTTTTTCAAAAAGTGAAAATGTTGAATCAAGCCAAGTAACTGATGGTGTCTTATTGAGTGCTGAACTGGCACCTACAAAATGGATTACTTCATAAGAGGGAATGTAATACAGATTTCCTACTGTTGAGAGCCGCTGACACCATTCAACATCCTCGGCATACATATGATAATCTTCTGTCAGAGGGCCGACCCGGTCTATCGCGGATGCTCTGACGAGAAAGCAAGCACCAACCAGCCAGTCCACTTGGACCGGAACGCCTAGGCGTACAAAGTAGTCCTGGTATATGTACATGCCCTTGAACCTTGGCGAAACCCGGGAAAGGAAGAAAAAATGATTAAAGGCCGTCGTCAATGTCAACCGAAAGCCAGCCCCGCCGACCTGCAGTTTCCCGCTGGGCAGCCTGAGTGCAGGGGCGCAAGCAACAGCTTCGGGATTTCCCTGTAAAAATTGAACCAGGCCCTTGAACAGTCCTTCAGGAACAATAGTATCAGAGTTCAAGAGACATACAAACGGTGTACTAACCATTTGCAACGCCTGATTGTTAGCCTTCGCAAAACCTAGATTTTCCGCGTTACGCATCAGCTCCACATCGGGAAAGAATTTTTCGATGTTTTCTGCGCTTCCATCTGTAGAGCCGTTATCGACAACTATGGTTCGAAGGCTGCAATCGATCGAATCCTGCCTCACCGATTCAAGACATTGCTTGACCAAATCCCAGGTATTCCAGTTAACGATTATGAGCGTTACGAGTGGATTGTTCACTACAGTTTCCGTGTACCATTTCTGGTTTTCCCGGTAACGACCCGTTCGAGAAGCGTTTCAAGTAGTTCGGTCCGTGATTCCCAGGAAAAACGTTCTCTAGCGAGCTCCCAAGCATTCTTTACCAGAAAGCATCTCAAATTATCGTCAAGCAGCAGCGCGACAATTTCCGCAGCAAAGTTCTCTGGAGTATCGGCAATTGAGACATGCCGCCGATGTATAGCTCCAGTCTCTTCCATTCCTATACTGGTCGAAACGATAGGGCAGCAGTTCGCCATGGCCTCGATAGCTTTGATTTTCACCCCGCCACCGAAACGGATCGGGATAACAACAGCAGCAGACGAGCCATAGAGCTCATCGATGTTTTCAACAAAACCGAGAAACCGGACCTGCCTGTACTCGTGTTGCTTGAAATATGTTTCTGCTCCTTTGCCAGCCACGATAAATTCTGTATCCGGCACCTGCTGCAATACGAGGGGAAATATTTCTGACAGAAAATACTTTACTGCGTCGATATTTGGAGAATGATAAAACGAACCGACGAACAGGACCTGTTTCTTTGCCAATGGGCGAAGCGGGGGCATTTTTTCTGGCACATCTACAGCTGCCGGTATGACATCGACATCAAGTTCAGGCGAGAATATGCGGAGTCCAGACCTGTCTTGCTCAGTAAGAGTGTAAATTGCATCGAATTGAGAATAAAAAAATGACTCATAACGCACCCATGTCAACCAATCAATCAGGCGATAGATGCGGCTCATCAATGATGTTTCGACCCGGAACTTTCGAAAAAAGGACACCGAAAAAACGTCGTGAACATCCAAAACTACTGGAGTCTGTCTATTAAAAGTCACATATTGCGCCATTGGGGGGAACTGAATCAGAACTACATCGGGTGTTATTTCGTGTACAACCTCCAGAACCCGAGATTTCATGTTTCTTGAAGATATGAAGGCTGCGTCGTTCGGCATGAAACGAAAAAACGGTGCCAGTTTCGAGCAAACTCGTCGCAAAACCCCCACCTGTAATGGGACCAACGTCACTGATGCGCAAATGCTTTGCAGGTCTCTCAAGCACACTGGATCATGCAATCCAGTGTCATTTCCCTTGTAGAAAGAAATAAAATGAACTTCATGCTTGCGTACAAGCCGCTTGAGCTGACCAAAAGAAAGTATGCCGCCACCATGCCCACAAGTATTTCCATATACAACTGGCGACAAAACAACAATCTTCATTACTTGGTATTTCCTTTAGTTGCAAGCGAGTGTTATATACAAGGAAACGTTTTTTTTCTTAATCGGCTGTCAATTTGTCTTACCCGTAGCCCCGAAGGTAGCTGTAACCTTTCCTGACTGGTTCAAATTGTAGTTGGCGTCCCACAATATTTTAAACGCTGGAAACTCATCGTAAACTATGCCCGAGGTAAATCCGAAACGTCCCAAACGATTAAACCCCTCCCGCAAATAAACAGCTTCGTAGGTATCGTCGCGATACAGCAGCCGACCGACTTCGACCGGAGCCCCCATTTCGGCAAACATCTCCATTTTCGGGAAATCGGCCCAGCGCTGGAAGACGTTATCAAATGCAGCCAAGCTGGTACCATCTGTGCTGTAAAAGTAAAGCCTGCCCGATCCTCCGTTTGTGTCTAAGCCGGCTCCTCCCGGAGTTTTGGCAAGCTCGAAGCTATCCTGTGAGACGTTGACGACGTAATACACCGTCGTTCCATCTATTCCGGATGGGAATGATCCCGTAGTATGCACTTTTAAAGGTGTTCCGTTTGCCAACGAGTTCGTCTTTTTGGAAAAAACGTAAAATCTTGTTGGAGTCCCTGAGAAATTGGCAATCCTGATTGCACCCAGGTATTCAGAAACTGCGCTCCAGTCGCAAACGCTGTCTGTACCCAAAAGGTAAAGCGTATCGCTGTCGCCCGAGTTCAGAATGACTGGTCGCTTGGGGTCAGCAGCTTTCACCGCTGCGTACGCTGATCTCTCCCAAGCCCGGTAACCTGCAAAGGACAAGGGCCGGTCGTTGTTAAAATCAGCCGCAGGAGCGTAGCCGGAGTAATTGCCTCTCCATGTCCCCCACCCTTCGTTTACGAGTTCCCAGCCAACAATATTCTCATATTTGGCATACCGGGTAACGATTGCTGAAGCCAGAGTATTGAATCCAGCCCTGACGTCTGGGTCAGTATCCAGAAATTCCAGCGATAGCGGAAGGCTCATTTTAGCGTGCGGATTCCCGGCACTGTCTGTATAGCCTCCAAAGAGAGTGATAACAACCTTCAAGCCCTGTTGGCGGGCTGCTTCGAAGAACCAATCGAGGCGTTGAAGCTTAGCAGGGTCAAGGCCGGTAAATACCTTGGCAGTGGTCGCACTCGTGTATTGGGGGGTCAGGTGTGGCGATTTCCGTTTGACAGGATTTGCCTTATTTACATATGTACCTAACAGCTCACTACTAAGCCAGACACGTACCATTCCCCCCATTTTCCTGATGTTGGCAAGTTGTTTTTTCTGGGCGTTCTCATCCCACGCCGATATCCAACGCGCAAAATGAAGAGTTCCACCAGAGGCCGGTAGCCCTTTTCCGATGCTTTCGTAACGCCATGCCGCTTCCCGGACAGCGATCTCTGTAACTTCAAAGGATTCGCCCGGGACACTCATTCCCGGCCATCCTTTCAGGAACATGAGGGTAAATGTGGAGGCTCCGTTGGGATGATAGTAATAGTAAATACGCTCCGGGTATCGAGGATCGATTCTTGTATTAAAAACGAAATCCGTGCCATCTCCCGGGATTCTGAATCCGGTAAAAAAACCAGAAACCAGAAAAGAAACTTCAATGACGCCATTGCGAAGAGATTCCGGAATGTCTATCGTTTGCGCAACCAGGCCCTGTTTCCCGGTGTCTGTCTGGAGTTCCTGATTAATCCTCAGCCATGACTTTCCGCCATGACGTACGACAGAATACAGTGGCTTTCCCCCTTTATCCGATAAATTCGGAAGCATCCATCCAAATGTTCCCGAGGAAAAATCTGAATTCACGGCTAGGTTACCCGATTTGTCGTAGAGCGGACGATAATAGACCCGGCGTTCGCCCGGCAACGAGTAATACTTGGACGATAGCGCTGATGCGTTCGAGGGAGCGACTGCTGGATTTGTTTCCTTGGTTGCAGCACCTGCCCCGATTACTACGCTCCCGGCATTATCAATCTCCAATGTCTGGGACTGCGGTATGCGCAAACTACCGTCAATAGCCCGAGGAGAAGTTATGGTATTAACAGATTCAGCAGCGTAGGCATTAGAAACGTAGATGAGACTTGCAGCGAACACCAGTAGTAGTTTTTGCATAATTCATCCTTTCTTTAAGATAAATTCGGCAACTCATCTCCATGCTTGTCTGTTAAGCTTAACATTGCTTGAGCAAGCAGCCACACTCCAAGGGGAAAATAAATCAACATGTCGAAAACGGAATATAAAATAAAAATCAGGAGCGCTGACATAGCACAAAAATTGAATCTATTTTTCCTTATCTGGCAATAAATGGTATGTACCAACCCAATCCATATAAACAATCCCAAAGATCCAATAGCGAGGAAAGTAAATACTAAATCGCTATGTAACGGGAAAAAGGTACCTTGTGCTACATCTACCGAAAAAGTCCGCAAAACGGTATTGTCATAAAGGTTAACAACACCGGCAGGACCTACGCCTAGAATCCACGCCAGCGGTCTTTCTTGAGCAACATCACCGAAAGCATCCAAATAGCTTAGCCAAATGAACGCCCTGCCTGACCCGACCATATCAGCCCCTTCCACCTTGGAAATAAAGCCGGTATCAGCTGTCATGCGCTGATTTATTACATAAAGAGCAGGCCCTGAGAGCGCTGCAATTATGATGACGGCAAGAAGAATTTGCTTAGCCCTGAACTTGATTGTGCCAATGAAATATAGCATCAAGATTATAAATAAGGATGCAAGTCCAAGCCGGCTTTGCGTTAAGAAGACAATGCAAATTGCACACCCGGAACCTGCCAGAGTCGGAAAGGAAACGCCTCGTGAATGTTGGATTTTCAATATCCACATTAGCAAGCAACACCCCAACAAAGCAGTTTCATTTGTTGAGATACTTCCTAATCCCACGCCACCGGTGCCATCCGCAAGCTTGGCAGCATTTCCAGGAAGATACTGCCGGTAAACCAAGACCAATATCCCGCAAGCCACTATAGCAGACACGAATATACATTTGCGGAATAAGGAAGAGTCTACGATGTCACCATTATCATGTTGTTTGATGGAAAAAAAGAAAGCGCCAAATAGTACGAATGCAGTAAAAAAAAGTCCCCATGGATTCAACGCTGTCACAGTTCCCTGGTTGGATGAATCGAGCAGAAATGAAATATTCAAGAGATTATGCACCCCTACCAAAGCCATCAAACCACCGGAGAATAAAATAACCCTGATTCCCCGTCGCCTCTGTTCCTGAGGTGAATCATCTGCATTTCCACCCCCGATGCTTTTCCATACTATAATCTCGGCAAAAATCAATGCAAACGCACTTATCTTCAGCAAGGATACAAATGTATCTATCAATTTCTGATCAGGCAGAAAGGCATTCAGGAAAAGGGAAGCGAGGAATATAAACGTAATAACAGCTCGCTTGTCTCCGATGGAAGAACGAACAGTTCTCCATCCAAAAAACACGATAAAACCAAAAAACAGGCGAAGAAGACTCATGTTGTTTTCTACCGATGTTCAGCACGTCAATTGACGGTGCGCCTTAGTATGATTACTATGTACTTTGTGCTGTCAGTTTGCTAACTGAGTCTTATAAAAATGATACCGTATTCTGAACTTAGGCATCCAATACAGACATACGCATATTAGGAGGTTTAAGGTGATTTTTATTTTCGACATGCTCAAAGCATCATAAACGTCATGGCCAAATTCAGATTTCCACTTCCGATTTACTTCAGCAGCACTTTTTGTTGTACCAACTGCCAGCCGGCACAAATACTCAGATGTCATGCGGCTGGCTGGAATAATGTGCTTCATTTTCAGAGCGCCTGCCATGCCGACAAGGAATCCTCGGCTTATCGCAAAAAAGTCCAGGTCGATATCTTCGGCAGAAGAAAGCTCTTTCCCAACCCGACCTGAAATATAGGTGCTTCCCTCTGCAATGGCTTCATAGTAGGCTTCGATCAACTTGCGTCTGACTGCCGCTCCCGCTCCGATTGGAAAGTACTGGTTACATACAGGGATATTCGTCAGATAGGTCTTTTCACCGTGGGGCTTTCTGATGGCTAACATGATCTCGAATTTGTACAACCACGCCGGTGGCTCTTCTTCATATTCCGGAGCAATCGCTCCACTCACAATCCCAATATACGAATTCTCAAAAATCGTCTTGACGTTTGTCAGATAGTCCGAGGCCAAAACATTATCGTCGTCAACAAAAACAAGAATATCGCCGCTCGAATGCCTGATTCCGCACTCCCTTGCAGCAGAGAGCCCCTGTTTGGCTTCAAACACTACCCGGACCTTCCGGTTTTTCACCACGGCCATATCCTTCACGGGGGTAGTACTATTGTTGTCGACAACCAGTAATTCCCATTCCTCACGGTTCAGGTCTTGACAAAGAACCGCATCCAGAGCTCTGGCAATATTTTTCTCGCTCGGATTGTATGTACAAATTACCACGGAAATACGCATTGAGTTTTCCTGTCGACTTACAAATACCCGGCTGACTTAACCCAGTTCTCCACGCGAGCCCAAGATTCTTCGAAGTTCAGAGGTGGCACCCATTCTTTCGGGACCGAAGTCTCAAATCTCGTCTGAGAGCTAAGAATGGTCAAGAACAGCGCTTCAGACGGATCAAGAGCATATCCTGCAGGCAATGCCTTAGGTGATATCTTCTTGATTCTTGCATACCTCTGTTCACCCAGGACTCTCAAAAGAGACCTGAGCCAGGACGCACAAAACCTCCCGCATACGAGAGTTCTGTATAAGGGCCCCGGCATGATCGGCGAAACAGCCTTCTGAATCTCCTGCGAAAGGCTTGCAGGGTAAAGAGGCAAATTAGGCTCATATACAGCTGCCTCCCCCAATAGTGATTCTATTCGTCGAATCCATGCACTCCAACGGTACTCGCTGAATTCAGCCAGGTGATAAAATTCAGTTCCGGAAGCATTATCATGCCCAACCAGATATGCAAGAAATGATGAAACATTCGCGACGTCAGTCGCATTACAGTAGCCATCGATGCCTTGAACGCCAACCGCTTCCTTGAACAGGATTTTGTTTACAAAGGGAACCGTCCAGCCGGAACCCGGTCCCCACACATTGCCCAATCTGACGATTTGAACAGCCTGGTTTTTGAAATTATGCAATATCAGGTTTTCAAGCTCAATCTTTGCTTCGATGTATGGATAGTCGCGAACATCAGGAACCCTCCCTACAATGACCGGCCTTTCCATCCCAAAACCGAAGACCGCTTGGGTACTCACATGAATCAGGCGGCTATGAGACGTCATCAATGACTTTATGGTTTCTAAAATCTCCTTGTTTTTCAAAGGGTAAAATTGCACTAAGCCGGACGTAGGATACGCAAGATTCAGTACTACATCAACTTTCCCCAATGAGCTCATATTCGAAGGAGCCACCAGATTAAAGCCTGAATCGCGGAGGAGAAACATGCCGTTCTCCCGGACGATAGCGTTCACCTCATAGTTGCAGCCTCTCAACTGGCGGGCAAGTTCCAGGCCGACATAGCCGGCTGCGCCGATAATGGCGATTCGTTTCATTCCGCCCTCCTAAGATCGGGCCTTGCTTACCGCTTCGAGCAAAGCAGTGAGGTTGACAAATTTTTCTGCTGCGAAGGTTCGTTCTTCGTCGGGATAGAACATTTTCCGGAATTGTATGGCAAAGCAGTCCATGACGTTATCGAAGGATTCCCGAGCACGAACGATGACAGATTTGCCATCCTGCTTGCCGATTCTGACATAATTGACCATCCCGACGGGTAATTCGACGAAGCCGTTCTCGCAATCTACGCGAATCTTGTTTGCGGTTGCTGTCGATCGGCTGAGTTTTATATCTCCACTTATCTCTCTACCTTCTCGATATAGCTTAAGCTTCGCCTCCACATCATGTGAAGGTTCCGGCTGATCCCTCTCGACAGTGGCTGAAACTTCCAACATCCCAGTATCAAGACATGCCGAGTAAAGCAACATATCTATGGTGTGGGATCCCGTATCAAAAAGGACGCCACCATAAGGATCCTTATAAACATACCCTGATTCGGCCTCCCATGAAAACCTCCCTCCTTCAAAGGCGCTCACATGGACTACCTGACCAAGGATACCGCTTTCCACCAATGACCGGGCTAGACGGACGGAAGGGAAACAACGTCTGAAATGTGCCACGAACAACCGGTTGCCATGTTCCAATGCCAGCTGTGAAAGTCGTTCGGCATCAGCCTTCGTGCCGACAAAAGGCTTCTCGCATATGACGGTGTGGACGTTTGTTATCAAATCCTCTATTAGAGGAGCATGAGAGGCAGGAGGTGTAGCAATTACCACTATGTCACATTCGTCCTTGATAGTCGACAAAGATGCAACTTTTGATGAAGTCTTTTCAGCTACTCGTTGGGCCGCAGATAGATTAAGATCATTAACATAGGCAAGAATCACATCGTGATAGAAAGACAATGCCTGAAGATAATTTTTCTGGACCACTGCCCCGCAGCCGATGATTCCTAATTTCAGTTTGTCATGCACGTCCAATTTACTCCTTTATAGAATCAAATAAGGAAAGATAATCTGTACGCCCAAAGACTTCAAGTTCCCCCCCCACCGTCGCATTCCTGACCTCTATTCCGCGAGAGTCCATGAAACTCCGAGCTTTGGCATATCCACGTTCCATTCTTTCAACATCGGGATCATGCCAGCGATAACCTTTGCCGAAGTAGTTCGGGTGGATGTGATTAACGTCATCAGTCTCCGAAGTAATAACATGATTTACTATCTTATCCGGAACGGCGTAGTGATGGTCAAAACCAATTAAATAGATTTTAGTGCATCCAAGATAGTATGCCAGTTGAAGATTCAACATGCTTACAGTTCCGCCCCAATACACTATGTCCTCGAATTTGGCAGAGAACTTCGGAAACCCTTTGTAGTCACGAATAAAGTTAACATAAACAGTATCATTGGAATAGGATAAAAACTTTCTTAGATCAAAGGGAAATACCTTCATAGTCTGATGAATACTGTTCAATTCAGAAGATCTATCCTCCGCTACGAGACAATCTTCTACGGTGAGAAACGTCGGGACAAATCCGATTTTGTCCCAGATGAGATAATTGGCATTGCTGCAAATTGTGATTTCATTCCTGAGCAGGGTAAGATCGCATTTCAGAAGACTAGGGCCGTTACCCATAATAAAGCAACGGCGGCCTGAGAACTTTCCTTTCAAGCTGACCAGCTTACGTCGGTTCTCCTTGCCTTCTGAACTCAACGACCACTTGACCTCCCGCATCCTCCTGATGAAGGCTTCACGCTCCCTCTTCCCGCGCAAGATCAAACGACCCATGAAAGTGTTCATATTATCGCACACCCATTCACAAGATAGAATTACACATTGAGTTTTAACCCTGACAAATGCCGACAGGAAAATATTGGGGGTTCCATACGCCCCACGGCATACCGTTGTTCCCAGATTTCTTGTAACTTTCGGCAATATTTTTTTCGAGATATTCACTATGGCGGTACTTCTCGAGGATTAACTCAGGTTCCGTAGCCCTCATTTCTATCGCATTAAAATACTTATTCAAATCAGAAGCAGAAAAGCATAAACCCTTTGACGGTTCGTGAAACCATGTTTCAGACTTTTCAGTACCCGAGGTCGTTACTGCCCAGTGGGCGTTGTCTTTTAAGACCCTGCAAATTTCTTTCAGCCCTTGCTCAAGTGTCTCTATCGGAATGTGCTCCAGTGAAGAAAGTGAAATAACGGCATCAAAATTTCCTTTTGGGATTTCAGGAAGATGGCACAAATTGCCAGTGATCCATTCTATGCGGCCCACGGGATATCTATCCTGGTGCCAGTAAGAGCGCCAATGGTCTAATGGCTTATGGTATGTTCTTGCTTTCAAGCTTTGCCATTTTTCTAAAATTTCTGGACAGGCAACAGACATCAACGTTTTTAATGATGCCTTCACCCCCCCCGAACTTTCTGAGCTTTCATTTATAAGATGATCTCTATAAGTCGTTGACACATAGCTATCCAATGTTTTGATTTTAATTTTGTACCTGTCCTTCCAGGCAGGAGATGGAGATACATGCCACAGATCAATATTGGTAACTTCAAACCCCATTTCCGCAAGCAACAATTGGCCAGGACCACGTCCACCACCCGCGTCCAGCACTTTCATATTCCGCGGCCAGCTTTTCGCTTTAGAATAAATCCATACCAAATCCATTACATAGTGCCAGCCTATCTGAGTCTGGTTACTGGCTTCCAGAAAAGATTCAATAATCGCAAAATCTTCTGAACGCATCATCTCTTCTGGATCAATCAGTTCATATTTCAGCATCGTTATCTCATTTCTAAAGGGCTATAGTTTAATTGCTTTGTCTCTGTAAACAGCTAAAATCAATTTCCTAATTAACGAAAACTAGAATTTGCGAAAATATCAAGGTTCTGCCATCCCTTCTTTAAAAATCTTCAAAATTGCATTGAACAACACTAGAAACAGGGGTGCCGGGTGGAAATGGAAACGGCGTCTGTTCCGAGACGATTCCCAGGAATTTCAAGCCTACGATGTGAGCTGCTTTATAGTCGGACATGGCATCGCCAAGGAAGATGCAGCGGGCAGGCTCGAATCCGTTCCGCCCGATAACATCCAGGAGAATTTCCTCTTTAAAACGAGGGGAACCGTGCACTTCCCGGAAAAATTTCGTTAAGCCCCTCCGCTCGACAATGAATTCCAGTTCACCAGATGGAGTACCCGAAACGACATAGGCAGGGATCTTTTCAACGTTAAGCATTACCAGAGTAGCCTCTGCACCGGCAATGAACGGAGATTGCAGGATTTTCGTAAGAACGAGCTCGGAGAATTCCTCGCCCAGTTCCTGCAATCTGTCTTCGGAAACAGGAATGTTGAGGAAATGGGTATAGTAGTGCCTGAACTTCTCGAAGCGTGAGATTCCGCCATGCGCCAGATGGTAAGTAACCACCGCTTGTTCAATATCGGTTCCGAAAGGGCGGAACATCTGGGCAAACGCCTCAGTCTTTGCATGCACGGAATCGAGGATTACGCCGTCAAAATCAAAAAAAACCGCTTGCCACTTCATTTGTATATCTCCGCTATTACTGTGCATGGTGAGGCATCGGCATTGTAAACCAACAAGGGGGTGATCGTAACGGTAGTGAGTAGTGAGTCACGATTCAGTCCTGTCAGATCCATATCTTCTATCAGCAGGATAGGAGGCGTTCCACAAAGAAATGCCCTATGCGCTTCCCGTCCTGTGGTACGATCACGCCAAGATGATATGGAGATGGTGTCCATACCTATTGCTCTTAATTTCGGGCAGGATTCCCGAAGATAATCCGCAAGTTCGGGTCGGAAAATGGGCCCATCCTGCCAAAAGGAAAGTTCTGCCCTCAGGAACCCGTGCCCCGTTTTGATTAACAACAACTCAATGGAAGAGGGCAATCTACAATCTTCCATTTGTTGCGGCCCGATCTCAGACAATTTCTTTCCTTCGGAGAGGTCTACGAGTGCCACGGTACAGAAATTCCAGAAGTCGGCCGAATAGTCGTGAAGTTTCCTACCATTGTGGCAAAAATGCCAAGGAAAGTCGATGTGAGTTCCGGCATGATTGGGAAACGACCATAAGGCGGCGTTGCAAGAGTCGCCACTTTCCATCGAACGCAGCATTTCGAACTGAAACGTCCCGTCACCGCCATAAAAGGGGGTATCAGGATTCAGAAAATGGGAAAGGTATATCTTCTTCACGTTCGAGCATCCTGTCGACCAGCAATCCACCCTCTTCTGTCTTCTCCTGGTGGATTTCTTCATAAATTTCAGCCATGCATTGCAACAGTCCCTGTCCCATGTCAATGTGTGGGTTATTGACCAGTTTTCGGCCCAATTTCGGGCTGAAATTATAGGGTGTAATTTTGTAATGGGCTTTTCTTTGAGAGGGCAGAATTTCTATCAAGACCTGCGGGCCGACCATTTCCTTGAGCATGTCCAGGAGATCGCAATAGCGCATCTTTTCATTGCCGGTCAGCGTTATATACTGGTTTTCGAACTCCGGCTCCAGAATTTTAACGCTGATTTCAGCAGCATCGCGCACGTGGATGAATTCGCGCAATTCGTCGCCGGTCCCATGATAGGTAATCCTGCCATCCCTAAGTGCCTGCTGGAGGAGTCTGTAAATACTGTTACGCTCATCGGTGCGAGTACCGTACAGGGACCCGTAGCGCAGGCAGGTATATTTCAGTTCGAAAAGCTCGCTGTAATTCTCTATAAAGGATTCGCAGGCTTGCTTGCTGGAACGGTAAAAATAGCCCGAATCGCTGTAAACGTATGCCGAACTGCCGAACACAAACCGTTTAATATTTGCCTTCCGCGCGGCCTCAAGCAAATTGACCGTGCCGAGAATATTGTATTTGACGGTATCTACAGGTCTGTTGGTACACTCGTCTATATCGGCAATGCCGGCAAAGTGGTAAATTGCATCGGAACCGGCCACCGCATGCTCCAGCGACGGCTGGTCGAGAATATCTCCGATGATCATACGCTGCCCGGCCCTCAAGTAGGGAGAAGGCTGCACATCATATACGGAAACATCGTGCCCTGCCTCGGTCAGAGCATCAGCGACATGGCTGCCGAGAAAACCAGAGCCCCCCGTAACCAGAATCTTCATCTTGGTATCTCCGCTTGAGCAATCCTGTAGCCGGTTCTTATTTCAAATCGCGCAGACCATTCAGCAGATTTTCCGCTGCCTGCCGCTCCATGATCATACGTCCTTCGCAGGCATACGAACCGATATGGCCTGTTAGAAGGGTATTTTCCACAGAAACCAGCGGGCCCGTATACGGTTCATGTTCAAAGCAATCAAGTGCTGCGCCGGAGAGCCTGCCATCTCTCAGTGCCTCGGCAAGAGCTTCCTCGTCGACAAGGCCTCCGCGGGACGCGTTGACGAGGACGGCCCCCTGTTTCATCAGCTTTATCCGCTCTTCATCCACAATATGGTGGGTCTGTTCCGTATAGGGAAGGTGAAGCGAAATCACGTCGGATATCTGCAGCAGACTTTCAAGGGAGATCAGCTCAAGACAGTGATGGTCGGACCGGTAGGGATCGTTGCCGATCACCTTACAGCCGAAGGCGGTGGCAATTTTTGCCACACATGACCCGATGCGTCCACAGCCAATTATTCCGAGCGTCTTTCCATGCAGCAGTGCCCCCATCGGCCGTTCCCATCCGTGCTGCCGAATGGATGCATCGGAACGGTGAAGGCCGCGCAGCAGTGCCAGAATCAAGCCGATGGTCAGCTCGGCAACCGGTATAGTGGGGGCGTCGGGGGTATTCATAACAAGAATGCCCAGCTCTTCCGCGGCCGTCAGATCGACCGAATCCATGCCTATCCCACACCGGGAAATAACCTTCAGAAATGGGGCCGATGTCATGACGGCCCGCGTGAGCGGCTCAACGCCTGCAATCATTCCCACTGGACGGTACTCCTGAATCAGGGCACCAACTTCAGATTCTGTCAGTTTCCTCCGATGGGGATTGAGTACCACCTTGAAGTCGGCTGCTTCAAGTGAAGCAATAAGTTCAGGAGACTGCTCACCGAACGTTGATGTTGTGATCAGGATGGTTCTCATGCTACCCTTCCTCAGCAGCAATTAGTCTGCGTATTTCAGCCAGGCCTGACATACAGGCGTTCATCAGCATGGTGATGTCCAGACTGTAGGCGATAAAACGATAGCCTTGCCGGTATCTGCGGAGCACATCGGCCACATCAGGTTGCACTACATGGATGCCGGCAGCAATGCCGTGCCGCTGGCAGGCTGCCCCGATTGCATCCATGGCGGCAAGCATCTTGGGGTGCTCGAACTGCGCTGTCACACCCAAAGATGCGGACAAATCGTAAGGACCGACAATAATGGCGTCGATCCCCTCGACATCTAGAATTCCGTCAATATTTCGTACGGCTTGTTCGTGTTCGATTTGCACACAGACAAAGGTTTCTGCATTGGCAACCGCCACCGCGTCCTCCAAGTGCATTCCGTATCCGTTGGCACGGCAGAAACCGACGCCCCTCATCCCTGCCGGCGGATATTTGACCGATCTGACCAGCTCGCGCGCCTCTTCAGCCGAGTTGATAAAAGGCGCGATTACGCCGGAAGCCCCGGCATCCAAGTACCGTTTCGTTTCCGCATAACTGTTGCCGGCAAGACGGACCAACGGCGCACATTCAGGGTTACCCGATTTCATTGCCTGGAACAGTGTCTGGGTCTGGACCAGATCCACAGCAGAGTGCTCAACATCCACCGTCAAGAAATCAAAGCCGACAGATGCCATCATTTCAGCCACAACTGTGCTGGATGTATTAATCCACGAACCCACCACAGGTTGGTTGCTCTTCAATAGCTGCTTGAGTTTCACGCCTGGTCACCATATCCCTTCCGCATCCCGTAAAGGAGCTCAGCCAAACGGAAATCTTCTTCCTCGTCTATGTCCACAGCCTCAAGTTTGTTCATTTCGAACATCTTTGGCTTCAGGCCAATTCTTTTGTTTCCGGCAGAGAAAAACGAAGATTTAGAAAAAAGATAAAAATTGGAATTTTCCTCGAAGATCGGCGGCAGGTCCTGGGTACGAAGCAGTTCCTTCGGGTCATGGTTCACCGGCAGTCCCGATTGCCAGTAGAGTCTGGTTTGCAGCCGCGTGACGGACAAAAGGCTGTCGAATTCACTTAGCGATCTGAAATAGACCTCGACAGCTCTGTCGAGGGTTTCAACCGTCAGCAGAGGGTTTGTGCTGTGGGTCTGGAGAAAATGTTCATCGTCGCAGACTGACAGATCATAACCGATTATGTCGTTCATCGGCACAAAATCACCACGCAGTTCCTCGGGCCGATCGACGATCGAAACCTTTGAGAAACGCCTGGTCGCATCCATCGCAATGACTTCACTGTCGGTATTGATAACAAAAGAAGAGATGTACCGCGAGCGTTCCAGCACTTCGGCAACGCAATGGTAGAGGGGACGCCCGTTAAAAGGACGCATATTTTTATTGGGGACGCGCTCGGAATGTCCTTTCATGGGAAGCAGAGCCGTTATTTTCATGCAGGGACCTTGTGCGCATGCATTTTTTGT
Source organism: Geobacteraceae bacterium (assembly GCA_024281055.1). Lineage (GTDB taxonomy): Bacteria > Desulfobacterota > Desulfuromonadia > Geobacterales > Geobacteraceae > JAMXLF01. Next base: position 48,526 of record JAMXLF010000070.1, on the reverse strand, counting down.
AATTTTATGTAACTAAAATCATAAGTTGATGCAAAAATGCATGCCCCAAAGTAAAAAACGATAATTACAAAGGGGACCAATGCTGCTCCTCGCTCAAAAGAAAGAAAATTCATCTTGAAGTACCGATATGCGTGAACAGCTGCATACCACGAGTAAAATCCTGCATAACCGATAAAAATGCCTGCAGGAAAGGCAAAAACACCGATTGCCTGGAACAACAAAAGACTGACGATAATGTATATGGCTCCGGAGATGCCATTGGCCGTATGCCAAATGATATGATTAGTCGTACTGTACAGCTGGATATGCATAGCTCCGTAGCGTTCGACAAAAAAGGCCATCCCCATAAACGCCCAGAGCCCGCTTTCGGGGAAAGACGCATGGCTCCTCATCAGGGTAAGTAGCGGTTCTCCCGCAAGCCCCAGAGAAACGATCCCCAAAACAAATGAGAAATGTGATAATAACATCCCCCTTTTGGCAGTTTCAATGAGTTCTTGATGTCGCCCTTCTGCATAATAACGTGAAAGTATGGGGATTTTGCTATAAAATGGCGCCTGTGAGAATTGACTTACCATCTGGACCAGCCGCAGCCCTAAGAGGTAAGCCGCAATATCCTCGGTCTTGCCAACTTGGGCATAGATGATCCCGCTTGCTTGAATCAAGCCGTAGCTCATCAGAATGCCCAACCCACTACGCCAAGTGCTCGGCCACATGGCACGAAACACTTCCCGGGAAAAATTACCCCTGCATCGACGAAGCAAACCGTGTTCAGCTTTTTGCGCCAGCCACCAGTTTCGTAATGCGAAGACTATCTGCCAACTTTGGTTCGCAATTACAAGGCCAAGCAACCCACCCCCAGAAAGAAGCACTAAAGCGCTTGTTGCAATGCTTCCCAAGACAGTTACGGTTTCCCATCGGCGAAGGAGGGCAATCTGGTTTATTCCTTGGAGATAGGCCCCGTACATTGTGCCTTGGAGAGAACACCACGAGACAATTACGATGACTGCCCAGGCAACCCATGCATTCTGGACGTCCCTAACTGCAGACATGGGTTTTGCTAACACAAGGGTACCCAAAACGACCAGCAAGAGGGTCCAGACAATCCCGAGCAGCAGGTAGACTCGCTTCATAGTGGCAATTATGGGGCCTAGGGTCTGCGAATTATTGATATCATTAACAGCGTGCCGGGAAACGTTCAGTTCTTGTAAACTTACCCCGCCCATTCCATAGGCTACGGCACGGGTGAATGTCGGGCTGAAACCGGCATCCACAACTGCTTGCAACCCAATCAGGGTCATAAAGAGATACCAGATTGTAATTTCAGCCGTTTCGAGTCTCGTCAACAACAGGGGTAAGACAACGATCATACTGAGCGAACGGCAAAGAAAGCTCGCCCAAGTCATGAGCGTCGGAGAATTCCAGCACTTGCTATGGAGAGACTTGAGTCGAAAATTTAACATCAGGCTTTAAGTTCCCATATAAGACGGGGTTTTCTCCCTCATCTTCCTAACCATTTCCGAAACTTCACCAACTCGCAACGGGCGTCAATAGAAATAGGGTGACAAAAGTTCTTTTACAGGTAAACTGGAACGGGTGTTGAGAAAGGCCTCGCATTTTCTCTTAGCTTAATCTCTGGCAGCCAAGGTCAGTGCACACCATGATTATTGCATACGCAATCGCCACCGAGGCATGGTGGGCAACATCATTTTCAACCTACGCCAACGTTCTTTCTGTTCCTCTGTCATTTTAGCAGTAGATTCAATGAAAGTCGCATATAACATTCCTATAATTCCAGATGCAATTGTTCCGACCAAGACAATCAGCCAGCGTATTGGTTTACTTTTAGTATCTGCAACACGCGCCTTCTGTATGAACTGAATCGATGCGTAATCTTTTTCCGCAGTCAGCTTTGATATCTCGCTCTGTTTTGTCAAAAGCTCAACGATAGCTTCTTGAATTTTGACTTCACGTATTAAGCGAAGATATTGTTGTGCAAGTTCAGGAACGGACCCGACACCTGGTACGGCCGCAGCATGTCTGCTTCCTTCGAATTTTGCAATGTGTGCCTTCATGCTGGCAACTATCGCCTGCTGGTTTTTGACAGCTTCATTGCTATCGGTAAACGAGCGCCGCATACCTTCCAGCTTTACTTCCTCGATGGCAAGCTGTCCCTCGAGGTCACCGACTCCTTTAATCGTACCCTTTGCCTGTTCGACGACATCAGGCGTCTTGTTCTTTGCCTGGAACGTCTTCAGGTTATCTTCTGCCCTGGCAAGATCCGACTTTGCTTTTGTCAGCTGCTGCTCGACGTACGCTTTGTCCTGGCTTGCATCACCAATATTGATGCGAGTAAGTAATTTGTCCAGTTCTTCCACAAAAGCATTGGCCATGTCCGCTGCGCGCTGCGGATTTTTATCTTCAACTGTGATCGTTATGATTCCGTCCTTCTTTCCGGCTTTTATTTTTACATGCTTGTCCACCTGTTTATACGTGTAAAGCCGGTACTTTTGTTTATAAACATCCATCAAACGAAATCGATCTATTATCGCATCTTTGATTGCCTCGCTATTGAGAATGCTTTCATACCTGTCCACCGGGTTAGCCTTCCCCAAAAGGTCGGCAGCCATGCTGCCCAGTCCCATGCCGGAGTTGGATCCCATCATTAAGACACCGAGAAGGCCGGAGTCCTGTTGAGGAGGAAGGATTTGAGCCGTACTTGCGTACTTATTGGGCAGAATCAGGCTGACAATGACACACAACACGCATCCGGCAAACGTTATCCGTAGGACTGTCCGTCTGTGCTTCGCAAAAAGTTCCAGATAATCAAGCAGGCCAAGCTCCGAATCTTGCTGATGAGGCTTTGTCGACGGGGTGGTGGGGATATCTGAAGGGTGACTCATGAATACTCCACTGGCTCATAAAAGGGAAAGACCCAAACCCCCTCGTGGTTTGGGCCTCCCTTTATTTGACGTATCTCTAATTTCAAGTAATGCAGTTATTTAATAGAGGGCGTGCCACGCATAATTTTCGGATGCATCTTTTGCACAAACTTGCACAGTATCGGCAACGCCTGTCCCGCTGCGTGCAAACCAAAGCGTACCGCGCGTGCTGGTGCTGCATGTTGGCTGCGCCGTTGCAGTATTGAGCTTGATACCGCCGTTAACTTCCAGCTTTTGTCCAGGGCTCCCCGTGCCGATCCCCACGTTTCCATTGCTAGCTATTTTAAGATTTTCAACCCGGGTCAAAGAACCGACGGGAGTAGTCTGGAACGAGAGGTAGGTAGGGGCAGAAGTGCTTGACCATAATCCGTCGGCATACGCTGAAACACCGGCCGACGCCTGTCTGGTAGTTGCTGTCATATAACTACCGAAAAGGATATTGCCAAGTCGGTCGTATTGCTGAGGAAGACCGCCATTTGTTGTAGAAGCGTTGTTGTGGAACAGGTTGATATTACCGCCGCCACCTTGTGTAGTTCCTGTAAAATGAGAGATGATGAGCGTGTCGGTGGTAGCGGCGCCTTCGACATGGACGGCAGCAGCCGGAGCAGCCGTGCCGACCCCGACATACCCCGTATCCGTTACCACGAACTTGTTAACCGTACCGGTCGAATCCATCACGATCAGCTTGTTCGCCGCCTGTGCACTGAGCGGGACGAGGACTACGAGAGCCAGCGCTACTGCCAACGAAATTTTAGACGCTCTTTGCTTCTTGCTCATAACAATTCCCCCTTCAAATTAATTTCCTGCTTTGTGAAATTACCAACAAAAGTATGCATTCGTATTTATCGCTCATTCAAATATTTGGCAACAACTTAAGCACATTTCGACATAAATTTCAATTTATTTTTTTGTCCCTTTTGATTTGTTTTTTTGCTTTTTTCTGGCAAATGATGTCCGAATGGAGGCGCAGGTATGCACGGCACCTGCATACCACAATTGACGATATCCCAGAAGCATTTCTACCGAAATTGACACGAAGTGTTTAGATGCTAAAATGTAACCGACATAATAAAAACTCATGAATCCATATGTATCGCTCGACTGCCTGATCGGTCAATGCTTCAGTACTTCCCACGCGGGCGATACTTCGCAAATCCAGGCCACGGGAGGCACCGGTGAACATTCTAATCTGCCTGAAAAGCCGCGTCATCAGCGAGGCACTCTACGACCTTCTCAAACGGGAAGCCAGCGACGACCGCATCTTCGTCGCTGAAGGTGAAATCGACAATGTCGGCTGTCAACCCGATATCATCCTGATCGATAACCACAATCTGAATCAGAAACTGCTTACCCGACTGCCGACCACGAAGGTACTTCTTATAGATACCGGCCTGGAACAGGAAGACGTGATTAACCTCCTTCTTTCGTACAACCTCGACGGTGTCCTTTCAACCAATGCAGATGCATCCCTGCTTAAAAAGGCCTTGAACCTCGTCCATGATGGCCAGATCTGGATCGACAACAATAACCTTAAAGCCCTTCTCTCGCGCGCCGGCGCCATCTCCAAGAAAGGCAGGATAAATTCGGTCAGCAAGCGGGAACAGCAAATCCTCGACCTGATTAAAAGAGGCTTTAAGAATAAAGAGATCGCCGCCCAGCTGTTTCTCAGTGAACAGACCATAAAAGCCCATGTCAGCCGGATATTCAGAAAATTCAATGTTTCAACCCGCTCTCAACTTATCTCCCTTCTCATGAAAAACCACGACGATACCCTCTCGTACTCCCTGCAAATTAATTAGAAAAAGCGTCTTTCCTCATCCATGAGCGGGCCGTCGCCCAGATTTCGACATCTGGGGGCTCTTTGTTCCCCGAGGCCTTTACCAGCTTGGATCGGCAATGTTTCAGCCGTCTTTGCTCCTTGTTTCCCTTTCAGCCTCATCCTCTCCTTTTCCCCGTCCTTAAGGCCAATGGGCAGGCTTATACGCCGGTCTAGCCCTACAAAGTACACTATTCGCATTAAGTCTTTTGTACTTGATAAAAATATACTTTTGTTTCCTCAAAAAAACCGCTTTGTTCAGTTTGATTGCCCTGTCTATCGCGTAAAATTTTATTAAAAATTAAATACAATTTATTACATCTCTTCTATATCTCAGGCAAGCATTTTGGCGCGGCAACGCTAACCACTTCACTCTATGGGAGAATCGCCATGAACATGTCACGACTCATGAAAATGCTCCTACCCGTTCTTCTCCTTACGTCCTGTGCCACGGTGAAAAATCCGACGCCGCTTCCCCAAGCGACGGCGCCAGTCACTGCCCAGGAGTACCGGATCCAGACCGGCGACCTTCTCGACATCAAGTTCTTCTACAACCCGGAACTTAACGAACAGGTCACCGTTCGCCCCGACGGCCGTATTGCCTTGCAACTGATCAAGGAAATCGACGCGGTCGGAAAAACGCCCGCCCAATTGACCGACATCCTTACTGGGAAATACGCACCCCAGATCAAAAACCCGGAGATCACGGTGCTCATCCGTTCATTCAGCACCCAGAAAGTCTATGTGGACGGCGAAGTGAACAAGGCGGGGCTGGTTGCCCTTGCCGAGCCGATGACGGTTCTGCAGGCCATTTCCCAAGCAGGCGGAGCTAAGCTGGATACGGCAAAATTGGAGGAAGTAATCCTGATCAGGAAGACTTCCCAGAGCGGCAAGATCACAATGACGCTAAATCTGGGGAAAGCCCTGGACGGTACCGACCAGACTCAGGATTTGACTCTCATGCCGTATGACATTGTCTTCGTGCCACGGACTACCATTACCAACGTGGATTTGTGGGTGGACCAATATATACGGAAGTTAATTCCTGCTTCGTTAAGTTTCGGCGGCTTCTATACTATCTACTGATAAGCACCCAAAGGACAAGGCCATGGAAAATCGATATTTAATTCCCGGAGAAATTCAAGAACGTGGCTTGAGGGACTATCTAACCGTCATTTTCAAGCACAAGATCAAGATCATAACCGTATTTCTGACTGTTGTCATGACGGTAACTCTTGTCACTTTCCTCATGCCGCGGACCTATGAGGCAAGATCGAATATCCTCGTAAAGATCGGCAGAGAATATATGAATCCTTCAGAGGTCGGCGATAAATTGGTAATGCCGAATCAGGAAGAAATGACCAACTCCGAAATCCAGATCCTTACCAATCGGGATCTCGTCAAGAAGGTCATCATGTCATTAAAAATCGAGAATATTTATCCTGAAATTCAAAAAGATTCCTCAAACAAAATCAAGCCACTTGACGCTGCTATATCCAAATTTGGGAAAAGCCTGAAGGTAACAGGAATCAGAAAATCAAATGTCATCCAGGTTTCCTTCCAGCATTCGGACCCTCGGATTGCCGCTCAGGCGGTTAACCAGCTGGTCGAATTTTACAAAGAGAAACATCTCCAGGTCTTCAGTGATCCCAAATCCTCTTTCCTGGAAAATCAGTTCATGGCTTATAAACAAAAATTGGAGGAATCGGAGAGCAGTCTTCAAGCCTTCAAACAAAAAAACAAGGTATTTTCCCTCGATGATCAGAGGCGTCTTCTGCTCGACCAACGAACTAACCTGGATACCTCTCTGAAAATAGCTGAGAATTCGATATCCGAACTGCAAAAGAAAACTTCCTCGCTGAAGGGACAGATGAAGAGAATTTCCGACAACAAAATCAGCTACACCCAGACCGAAAGAGACAAGATTATCGTCGATGCAAGGGCGCGGCTTCTCTCCCTTCAACTCGAGGAGCAGGAACTGCTGAAAAAATATACGGAGAACAACCGCCTCGTCATCAATATCCGCAAGGAAATTCAAATGGTTTCCAATTTCATGAAAGAACAGGAAGAAGAAATCAACAGTAAAGTCAAATCTGCCAATCCTGTGTTTCAGAATGTGGAAATCGAACTGATCAGAGCAGAAGCAGACATGAATTCCCAGAAGGCCAAGGCAGCATCCTTAAGCAAGCAACTGCTGCAAGTCGATGGAGAAATTCAGTCCCTAGACTTCAGGGAAAAAGGTTTGCAACAGTTGCAGCGCGAACAAACAATCAATGAGAAGAATTATCACACCTATGCGGACATGGCGGAAGAAGCACGGATCACCGACGACATGAACCGCCTGAAGTTCGCCAATATAAGCGTCATCGAAGAAGCCTCCGTACCGGTTAAACCTGTCAGCCCGAGGAAAAAGTTGAATATATTATTGGGTCTCATTTTCGGGGCGATTTCCGGGGTTGGCCTTGCCTTTTTGTTAGAGCAAACGGCGCAGAACTTCTCCACTCCGGAGAGCGTGGAAAAGCGCCTGGGGTTGCAAGTGCTCGCAGCCATTCCCTACAGAGAGGGATAGGTTCATGTACCTCAACTTCTACAACCTGAAAAAAGAGCCCTTCAACATCACTCCCGACCCGGAACTTCTCTTCCTGAGCCCGAGTCACAGGGAGGCGCTGGCCGCGGTCGTTTACGGCGTCAAGCAACGAAAGGGGTTCATCGCCATCCTCGGCGAGGTCGGAGTCGGGAAAACCACAATCATCCGTTCCTTCCTCGACAAGGTCAACAAGCAGAAGCTCAAAACCATTTATCTTTTCAATGCCAACCTCTCTTTCAAGGCTCTCCTGCGAACAATCTACCAGAGTCTTGGACATACCGCCACAACCGACGATGTCTTCGAGATGGTCGACCAGCTCCATCACCTGCTGATCGAGGAGTACAAGGAAGGTAACAACGTCGTACTGGTAATCGATGAAGCCCAGAACATGCCCGTGGAAACCCTGGAAAATCTCCGCATGCTCTCGAACCTGGAAACCACGACAGACAAGCTCATTCAGGTCGTGTTCAGCGGCCAGCCGGAATTCGAAGACAAACTCAACGCCACCAGCCTGCGCCAACTCAGGCAGCGCATCGTCATCAGGGTGAAGATAGCTTCCCTTACACGGGCGGAAAGCCTTGCATATATCAAATTCCGCCTCGCCAAAAGTGCGCTAAAGGACACCGACATCTTCAGCAACGGGGCATTGCGGCAGATCGTCAAGAAAGCCGGGGGCATCCCCCGCATCATCAACATCCTGTGCGACAACTGCCTGATTACTTCCTTTGGCAGGCAACAAAAAATAGTGGGCACAAATGTCGCCCGGGAAATTATCGCCGATCTCGATGGGGCAAGGCCCGTCGCCTTCCGCTGGGGAATTGCCGTCGCAACGGCCGCCGTTCTCGCGGCGGTCACCCTTCTGGCGTCCCTGAACAACGCTTCCCATGAGGCAGCTCCTCGCCTCTCCCCCAACGTTCCGGGGCCAACGGCGAGCCAGCCCGCGCCGCCTCAGGAACTCCGGACAGTTCAGGCCACTGTCAGCCAGGTTGCCGTCCCGAACGACATGCCCCGGACCACCGCAGACGTACCCGACCGAGAAGCAGTCAAGAAGCCCGACCGAGAAGTGGTCAAAAAGCCAGAACGAAAAGCGGTCAAGAAGCCCAATAGAAAAGTGGGTAAAAAGGCAGACCGAAAAGTGGTCAAACCGGGGGATACACTTGCCAAGGAGAACGGGCTGCATGAAACCTTCCCGGAAGGGTATTCAGTCCGAAAAGTGATCAAAAAGGGGGATACCCTTGCGAACCTCATCCTGGAAACATACGGTTCCAGCGACAGACAACTTGTCGAGATGGTCAAGCGGTACAACCCGAACATCGTGAATGAAGACATCCTCGTCGAGGGGGAATACATTTATTTACCGATGAACAACGACTGATCGCCGGCGAACGTTTACCCTCGGAGCGCGTTCAACACCACGGGAGAGTGCCATGAGCAATATTTATGAAGCCCTGAAACAGGCCCAGCAGGAAAAGAAGGTCGAAGCACCCATGATAAATCTGCCGGAAGAAAATGCCCCTCACGTAAACCCTCCGGCAGTGCGGAGCGGCATGAAGACCTGCTTCGTCATGGATGCCGAGTTGTTCGGCCTGTACCAGAATATCTCCGGTCTCCTTCCCGACGCCCCCGGAAAGACGATCCAGTTCATCGGCTCCCGGGAGGGCGAGGGGGTGTCGACCATCGTCCGGGAGTTCGCCCGGGCGGCCGCCTCCAGGTTCGACAAGAGAGTGCTGATTATGGACGCGGCCCATCAAAATCCGACCCAGCATCTCCACTTCAATATCAGGGGGAATTTTGGCTGGCCGGATGCACTCGGTTCGGGCGACCCCTTCTGCAAGGCCTGCTACCAGGCTGGAGACGACAACCTGTTTCTCTCCCCGATCACATCGACACCTTGTCTGACACCGTACATCCACGATCACGCCGCGGCATGCCGGCTCTTCACTGAATTAAAGCAGGTTTTCGACCTGATCATCATCGATTCGTCACCTGCCACGACGTCTCCCGACAGCGTGGCCATGACCCGCTTCGCCGACGGAGTCGTCCTGGTGGTCGAAGCGGAAAAAACCCGCCGGCAGGTGGTGGAGAGTGTAAGGAACCGGATAGTCAAGAACGGCGGCAATATCCTGGGGGTCATCTTCAACAAGCGGCGATTCTATATCCCGGACAGCATCTACTCCCGGTTGTAACAGCGCATTTCCTCGGAAAAGGAGGGCGTTATGGCAACGAATAACAAGAACGTCCTAAAAATTAACGCGCATCACCATAATCATGCCAGGCTCGACTGCGGCATCGTAGATCCCGAATACGGGATTCACATCGAGGAGTATTTCCAGGAGATCCTCTGCCTCGAAAGGAAACGCTCCGAGCGGTCGGGGAAGCCGTTCGTCCTGATGCGGTTGGACTTCGGCAAGCCGTTTCCCGGCAGCGACCCAGTAGCAGTAATGCAAAAAGTCATCGACGTGCTGGCGCAGGCCACCAGGGAAACGGACGTCATCGGCTGGATCACCCGCAAGGCCGCGATCGGGGTCATATTCACCGACCTGGCCGAAGATCATGTCGATTCCGCCCTGAAGAACATCGACTCCAAAGTGCGGGAAAACTTCGACCACCATCTTCCCCCTGCCGTGTTCGACTGCATCACCATCACCTACCGGGTTTTCCCGGAAAAATACGACAAAACCTCCCGCGACGAACCGTTCAACCTGCTCTTCTATCCCGACATCCTGAAGCAGAATGCGACCCACAAGGGGGGGGACCTCCTGAAGCGGGCGATGGATATCACCGGCAGCCTCATCGGTCTGGTTCTTTTCTCCCCCCTCTTCCTGGCCATCGCGCTCCTGATCAAGGCCACCTCGAAAGGGCCGGTCCTGTTCAGGCAGGAGAGATACGGCCAGTATGGCCGGAAGTTCGTCTTCCTGAAGTTCAGATCCATGTTCGTCAACAACAATGACTCTATCCACCGGGCGTTCGTCAGGAAGCTGATCACCGAGATGGGGGAATCGGCTAAACCTGGCGGTACCAAGGACGCAGGAGTCGTCTACAAGATCACCAACGACCCGCGCATCACCCCGCTGGGACGCATCCTGCGCAAGACCAGTCTCGACGAGCTCCCCCAGTTCATCAATGTCCTGAAAGGGGAGATGTCCCTGGTCGGGCCCCGGCCGCCGATTCCCTACGAGCTGGAAAATTACGACGTCTGGCACCGGCACCGCCTCCTCGGGAAAAAACCGGGGATAACCGGGCTCTGGCAGGTCAAGGGGAGGAGCACGACCACCTTCGACTCCATGGTGCGCCTTGACCTGCAGTACATCAGGGAGTGGTCCGTGTGGCTCGATATAAAGCTTCTGCTGCAGACACCCATGGCGGTGGTGCGGGGAAAAGGGGCGTATTGACATAGACGGGTGCAGGAAACCACTTTGTGACGAGAGAGGTCTGACTATGTTGACAATCGGAGTTATCGGCTATGGATACTGGGGACCGAAAGTGGTCAGGAACTTCAGCAGCATACCGGGGGCATCTGTGGCCACGGTCTGCGACGTGGAACAGGCGGCCCTGTACCAGGTCAGGAAGAACTACACGGGGGTGAGTGTCACCCGCGACTGCGACGAAATCCTCAATTCGACGGAAATCGACGCGGTGGCGGTGGTGACGCCGGTTTCGACCCACTACGACATCGCCAAAAAGGCGCTCCTCAACGGCAAACACGTCTTCATCGAAAAACCGTTCACCGCCAGCTCGGAACAGGGCGAGGAGCTGATCGAGATTGCCGAGAAAAAGAATCTGACCATCATGGTGGACCACACCTTCCTTTTCACCGGCGCGGTGCGCAAGATCAAGCAGCTCATCGAGGAAGATGTCCTCGGCGAGCTCTATTACTTCGACTCCATCAGGATCAACCTCGGCCTCTTCCAGAAGGATGTCAACGTTATCTGGGACCTCGCCCCCCACGACCTCTCGATCATGAACTACCTGATCGGCAAGAAACCGGTGGCCGTGGCGGCAACCGGGATCTCCCACTTCAACGACGACATCGAAAACGTTGCCTACATCACCCTGTATTTCTCCGGGAACCTCATCGCCCACTTCAACATAAGCTGGCTCTCACCGGTCAAGATTCGGACCACACTCATCGGCGGCGACAAGAAGATGGTGGTCTGGAACGACCTCGTTGCGGACGAGAAAATCCGGGTGTACGACCGGGGGATCGACGGGCACGGCATCACCCGCGAGAAAATGCACAACATCCGGAAGAACTACCGTACCGGCGATATGTGGTGCCCCCGGGTCGATGATATGGAGGCGCTCAAGTGCGAGGCCGAGTACTTCGTGGAATGCGTGGACAAGGGCAAGAAGCCGATCAATGACGGCGCTGCCGGCCTGGAGGTGGTAACGATGCTCGAGGCGGCGGTGAAGTCGTTGAAGATGGGCGGCCCGGTCATCTATCTCTAACGAACAGAACGAATAACAGTGAACCGAGGAGGATGTCATGGGCGAGTATTTGTGCGTAGCTGACGATGTGAAACTGGGGAGCAACGTCAAGCTGACGAAGTTCATCAATCTCTACGGGTGCGAGATCGGCGACAACTCGAAGATCGGCGCCTTCGTCGAGATCCAGAAAAACGCCAGGATCGGCAGGAATTGCAAGATTTCCAGCCACACCTTCATTTGCGAAGGAGTCATCATCGAAGACGACGTTTTTGTCGGCCACAACGTGACCTTCATCAACGACCTCTACCCCCGCGCGACCAATGCCGGGGGCGCCCTGCAAACGGAAGACGACTGGTCAGTCGGCACCACCCTGATCAAGAAGGGCGCCTCGATCGGTTCGAGTTCGACCCTGCTGTGCGGCATCACCATAGGGGAAAACGCCATCGTGGGAGCCGGCAGCGTCGTGACGAAAGATGTCCCGCCCGATACCGTCGTGGCGGGAAATCCTGCCCGGTTCATGCGAAAACTGGCAAAGGAGGAGGCTGCCAATGAAAGTTCCGTTTCTCGACCTGAAAGCCCAGTATCACTCAATCTCTGAAGAAGTCGACGTCGCCCTGCACCAGGTTATCGGCGCGACCGCCTTTTCCGGCGGCCCGTTCGTGACGCGGTTCGAGGAGCAGTTCGCCGCGTTCTGCCGGTGCAAATACGCCATAGGTGTAGGCAGCGGGACCGAGGCCCTCTGGCTTGCGCTCCTGGCGTCCGGCATCGGACAGGGCGACGAAGTCATCACCGTGCCGAACACCTTCATCGCCACGGTGGAGGCGATCAGCCTCTGCGGCGCCACCCCCGTGTTCGTGGACGTGGATGAGCAGAGCTACACCATGAACCCGCACCTGCTGGAGGCCGCGATCACCCCGAGGACGAAAGCCGTCATCCCGGTGCACCTCTACGGGCAGATGGCCGACATGGACCCCATCATGGATATTGCCAAGAGACACGGACTCCTTGTCATCGAAGACGCCTGCCAGGCCCACGGGGCGGAATACAGAGGGAGGCCGGCCGGGTCGATCGGGGACGCGGGATGCTTCAGCTTTTACCCGGGTAAGAATCTCGGCGCCTACGGGGAGGCGGGTGGAGTGGTAACGAATCAGCCCGAGTTGGAACAGCGTATCCGAAAGCTGCGGGACCATGGCCAGTCCCGCAAGTATTTCCACGAAATGATCGGAGTGAACAGCCGGATGGACGGCCTCCAGGGGGCAGTCCTCGGTGTGAAGCTGCGACACCTGCCGGACTGGAACGAGGCCCGCAGACGCAATGCGGAGCTTTACCGCACGTATCTGAACGGGGTCGACGGGCTGATTCTCCCTCAGGAGATGGACTACGCGAAGCATATCTATCACATCTTCGCCGTCCGCGTCCCGAATCGCGATGCCTTCATGAATGAACTGACGCAGCAGGACATCGGCTGCGGCATCCACTATCCTGTGCCGGTTCATCTCCAGGAAGCGTACGCGTTCATGGGCATGCCAAAGGGAAGCTTCCCGGTGGCGGAACAGTGTGCCGACGAAACGGTTTCCCTGCCTATGTTCCCCGAATTGAGTCAGGAACAGATAGAGCTTGTCGCCGATGTCATAATCAGGTACTTCCGTCACTGCGCATTCCGGCAAGGCGATGCCGCGGCAAAGATGGGGCGGGCAAATCAGGGCGCAGCGTTGGCCATCCGTTAAACTGACTCCACCGGGGAAGCTATGCGAACGTGGTGAATGCATGACGGAAGATTGCAGCAAAGTACGATGATGATGTCGCCATAGGGATGGAAATAATACATCCAGCAGAAGGGTCAAACTGGAACGACCTTTTGGAAAGGTTGCAGTGGTGCTCGTCATGTCGCGCATGAACGAGCCTGACTAAACTACCCGCAAAGGAGATGACCCGGTCATGAAAATCATGATTGCAAGTTCCATCGACAAAGATGCCATTGAAGTGCTCAAGGAACATCATGAAGTGGTCTGCGCGTTCCGTGATGTTACGGAAGAAATGCTCAGGACCCTCATCCGCGACTGCGAGGTTCTGGTGTTTCGCAGCGGCGTGGAAATCAGCGCTCAGCTCATGGAATGTGCGCCCGACCTGAAGCTACTTGTCCGCGCAGGATCAGGGTTGGACAACTTAGACTTCGACTACGTGCAGCAGCGCGGGCTGAAACTTGTGCGTATTCCGCAACCTGGAGCAAGGGCGGTGATGGAGATGGCGTTCGCCTTCATGCTGGCGCTCAGTCGCAGGCTGCTCGAGGCCGACCGGTCCATGCGCGAGAGCCGCTGGGCAAAGCATGAACTGGATGGACATCTTCTGTTGGGCAAAACGCTCGGGATAGTCGGCGTTGGTAATATCGGCAGCTGCTTGGCTGACATGGGAATTGCCTGGGGGATGAATGTTATTGGATGCGTCGAGCACTCCTCTCCGGAACGCGTACAGATGTTCCATGAAAAAGGTGTCCAGATAGTGGAGTTTGACCAAGTACTCACGGAGGCCGATTATTTGAGCGTTAATGTTCCTCTCAAGGAAAGCACGCGCACGCTGATCGGTTCTGCCGAGTTTGCCCGCATGAAACCCGGTTCGTACCTGATCAATCTAGCGCGTGGCGGTGTTATCGACGAAAAGGCCTTGTATGAGGCCTTGACCGAAAGAGGTCAGCTGCGAGGAGCTGCCCTGGACGTCCACGAGCAGGAATGGGAGGGGAGAGTTTCGCCCCTGGCGAGACTGCCGAATGTGATCCTTACGCCGCACATCGGCGCGATGGCCGTAGATACCCAACGGGAGATCGGCCGCCGCGTTGTGGAGGCCGTCAGTTCATTCCCGGCCGATACCAGCTACAAGACAATTTCGGGATATGGAGTCCAGGCTTTTCCGGGGTGATACACAAACGCCTAGGGAGGTGACCGATGAGCAAGAAGACGACACAGTTCAAAACGTTGCTGAACTCTGACCAAACAGAGTTCCTGATGGAGGCGCATGACGGCATTAGCGCCAGGATCGTCGAAGAGGCCGGCTTCAAGGGAATATGGGGAAGTGGCCTTTGCATTTCCGCCGCCATGGGGGTACGGGACAACAATGAAGCGAGCTGGACGCAGGTCCTGGATGTTCTGGAGTTCATGAGTGACGCTTCCGGTATCCCCATCCTGTTGGATGCCGATACCGGTTACGGGAATTTCAACAACGTCCGCAGACTGGTGCGGAAACTGGAACAGCGTGGCGTAGCCGCCATGTGCATCGAGGACAAGCTGTTTCCCAAGACCAACTCGTTCATCAAGGGTGAACAGCAGCCGCTGGCTGACGTGGACGAGTTTTGCGGCAAGATCAAGGCGGCGAAAGACACCCAGCACGACGCCGATTTTTGCGTCGTAGCGCGGGTCGAGGCGCTGATAACCGGCCAAGGGCTGGCGGAGGCGCTCCGCCGGGCCACGGCTTATCGCCGGGCTGGTGCTGACGCTATCCTGATCCACAGCAAGAAGTCCAGCCCCGATGAGATATTGGCTTTCATGAAGGAGTGGCGGGGGAACTCGCCGGTGGTGATCGTTCCGACGACCTATTACACCACCCCCACCAGCGTATTTTCCGAGGCAGGCGTCAGTGTGATCATTTGGGCGAACCACCTGATGCGGGCGAGCATCACCGCGATGCAGCAGGCAGCGACCCTGATAAACCGGGAGCGCTCACTGGAGCCCGTTGAGCACGAGATCGCCACGGTAAAGGAGATCTTCCGCCTGCAGAATGCAGGGGAACTGGATGAAGCGGAAACCCGGTACCTGCCGGGTGGAAACACCGCGCAAGGTAGCTAAATTGAAGAACTCCATGCAAGCACATGGTTTCACTTTACCGCTCCCGCTGCTGGAGATGTTGCTGGTGCTGCGTGCGGTGTTTTTTCTCGGCAGGAAGTATACCTGCCCCTGCTGCGGCTGGCACGTGCGGGCATTTGCCGATGCTGGCACCATGTTCAGGGAACGGAGCCTGAGCTATTGCCCACGCTGCAATTCAAAGGCAAGACATCGGCGGATATGGCTCTTTCTGCAAAAGAAGACCAACCTCTTTGCGGAGCCGCTCCGCCTGTTGGAAGTAGCGCCCAAGTACAGTTTTTCGCGGCGCTTCACGGCAATGCCGAATCTTGGGTACTTCGCTGTGGACCTGATCCGCCGCCCCCACGTGTCGGCCATAATGGACGTGACGGCCATGACCATAAGGTCCTCCAGCTTTGACGCAGCCCTGTGCGTGCATGTGCTTGAGGAGATCGTTGACGACCGCAGGGCGATGGGTGAGCTCTACCGGGTTCTCAAGCCGGGAGGATGGGCGTTGATAACCGTGCCGACACGGATGGACCGGAAGACCTATGAAGACCCGGCGATCACTGATGCCGTGGAGCGTGAACGGGCCTTCGGCGAGGCCGCCCATGTGAGGATCTATGGTCATGACCTTGTTGACAGACTGGAGGAGTGCGGCTTCAGGGTGAAGGTGGACCTGGCGCAGGATGTCCCGCTTGAGACCAGGGAGAAATATGGTCTGCGGGCTGACGAGAATATCTTCTTCTGCACCAGACCGCTGACCGGATGATGAGGTGAGACCATGACCACGGTTGCGCTGGTTGGGGGGGACGGGAGCGGCAAAACGAGCATCGCCAGGCTCCTGGAAAAATCCCTTCCCTGGCCGGGAAGATACCTCTACATGGGGACAAGCGTTATTTCCAGCGATGTCGCGCTTCCCACGTCGAGACTGGTCCGCGCCCTGAAACTCCGTTTCAGGGGAAGAGGCGGAGCGCCCGCAGACACCCAGGGGCCTTTGACGGATCATCTTCATTACGGAGAGAAGAAGCGGGGCATTCTCTGGGTTGCGGCGCGCTTCCTGAATCGTATGGCGGAGGCGTGGTGGCGCCAGTTGCTCTCCATCATTTACCGGGCGCAGGGGAATATCGTCATTTTCGACCGCCATTTCCTCTTCCAGTGCGAGGACCGGAACAACTCGAGGGTGAGCCGCTTTTTCGAGCATCTGGAGCGTCGGATATTTGAATGGTTCTATCCGCGGCCCGACCTGGTCATTTTTCTGGATGCCCCGCCGGAAGTCCTTACCGGCCGCAAGGGGGATGCGACGGGAGAACTCCTGGAGGAGCAGCGGGAGGCCATTCTCGGGAACCGGAAGATGGTGCGCAACTTTGTGGTAATCGATGCCGGGCGGCCCCTGGAAAAGGTTCTTGAAGAAGTAAGGGAAAAGATCATCGCTTTCCATGCGACCATGGGCGCAAACGGTTCTCTCTCCCGGAACACCGGGTGAGAAGGGAATGGATACAGCAATCGGAAACCTGTGACAACCGGAGAAACGCCATGAAAAGAGCCACCACTGCACCGTACGCCATCGTCATCGGGCTCGACCATGTGAATGGCATCCAGACGGCCCGCATTCTGGCGCGCCGGCAGGTCCCCGTCATCGGCGTAGCAAAGGATCCTCGCCATTACTGCTGCCGAACCCGGCTCTGTGAGCGGATACTCTTCACCGACACGACCAGCGAAGCGCTCATCGATTCCCTGGCGGAACTGGGGCCGTCGCTCGGCGCCAAGGCCGTCCTCTTCCCCTGTACCGATCCGCATGTCTTGCTGGTCTCGCGCCACCGCCGGAGGCTGGAGCCCTGGTACCACATTACTCTCCCCGCGCCGGAAACGGTGGAGATGCTAATGGACAAAATCCGCTTTTACACCTTTGCCATTGAAAACGGATACCCCATTCCGCGCACCCTTTTCCTGCGGAGCAGGGATGATGCCGAACAAGCCGCGCGCGAGCTGAATTTCCCATGCATGCTGAAACCTCCTTTGAGCGGCACTCCCGAGTGGGAGAAAAAGAGCAGGCTCAAGGCCTATCTCCTTTCGGACCCGGCGGAGTTCCTCGCGGTTTACCGGCGCTATCAGCATCTGTCCGAGGTCCTGATTGCCCAGGAGTGGGTGGCGGGTCCGGTGAGCAGCCTCTATTCGTGCAACTGTTACTTCAATGCCGCTGCGGAGCCTGTCGCGACTTTTGTCGCCCGCAAGCTGCGGCAGTGGCCTCCGGAAACAGGGGAAAGTTGCCTGGGGGAAGAGTGCCGAAATGATCAGGTGCTGGAGGAAACCCTCCGCCTCTTCCGGAACGTGGGTTATCACGGGCTTGGCTATCTGGAGATGAAACAGGACTGCCGCAACGGAAGGCATTACATCATTGAGCCCAATGTGGGGCGGCCGACCGGACGTTCCCCCATTGCCGAGGCTGGTGGCGTGGAGCTGGTTTACACGATGTATTGCGACGCCGTGGGTCTGCCGCTGCCGCCGTGTCTCGAGCAGCACTATGGCGACGCCAAGTGGATCTATCTGCGGCGCGACCTTCAGTCCGCCCTGCATCACTGGCGCCGCGGAGAGCTTACCGTGGGCGATTGGTGGCGTTCGGTGTGCGGCCGCAAGGTGGACGCCCTGTTTGCCTGGGATGATCCAGGCCCGTTCATCGGGGACCTGACCAGGGCGCTCCGTCTCTATCTGATCCCGGCAGAGAGACGCAAGAGAGATTACAGCAGAGTGGAGCCGTTATGAAAGTCGTCAGAGAGCTGGATGAAAAACTCTGGGGAGAATTCGTGGCCAACCACCCTGGCGGGAGCATCTTTCATACTCCCGAAATGTTCAGGGTGTTTGCACAGGCAGAAGGGTATTGTCCTGATCTGTGGGCCGTCGTCGCCGCCGATGGAAGGATACTGGCGCTCTTGCTCCCTGTGCGGATTACGGTGCTCGGGAAGCTGTTCCTGAGGATATGTACGCGGTCCGTTGGTTTTGGCAGCATCCTCTGCAGCGAGGAACCGGAGGGCATGGAGGCGCTCGACCTGTTGCTCCGGGCTTATGTGCGGGACGTGAGCGGTCCGCCGCTTTTCACCGAATTGCGGAATCTGGCAAACCTGGACGACTACCAGCCGGTTCTCAGTAAGAACGGTTTTATGCGCGAGGACCATCTCAATTATCTGGTCGACCTGGGACGCTCTCCGGAAGATATTCTTATGAACATCGGCCCTCGCACCCGCAAGGCCATAAGGCGCGGGCTGCGAACCGCCAGAGTAGTTGTGGAAGAGGTGAAAAACCTTGAAGGGGTGGCCGCATGCTATAGCCTCTTGCGCCAATCGTATGCCGGGGCCCGTGTTCCTCTCGCCAGCCCCGCTCTGTTTGAAGAGGCCTTCGCGTTGCTGCAGCCCAAGGGGATGATCAGGTTCACGCTGGCCAGGGTCGATGGCCGTCCGGCGGCGGCATCCATAGATCTTCTGTACAAAGAGGTGATGTACGGTTGGTATGGGGGGGTGGACCGTTCTCTTGGCGAATATACGCCCAATGAGCTGTTGCAGTGGCATGTCCTCGAATGGGGCGCCAATAACGGTTATCGGCAGTACGACTTCGGCGGCGCCGGAAAACCGACGCAGGAATACCGGGTCCGTGATTACAAGGCGAAATTCGGCGGCGAGCTGGTCAATTTCGGCAGAAACACCTTTGTCCATGCCCCGGCACTATTGAAATTGAGTGAGATCGGCTACCAGCTCTTGCGAAGGTTCTTGAGCCTTCCCGGGCGTGAAGCTGAAGTGCCTTACCGGTTGGAAGGATGCGTGACGGCACAAAAGGGGTACGGGGAAGAAGCAGGGATGCACCCCCCTGTGATATAGCGGGAGAAAGAAAAATTATCCAATAATGGCGAGCCCATGACCGGCAATGACCATTGCCGGCTGCTTCAGGGGTGGCCGTAAAGATAAATGCCGATGGAAATTATTAATCCGATATCGTACCGCAAATGGAACGACCTGATCCTGGAAGGGCACCGGGGGGCTTTCTTCAACTCAGCGAACTGGGCAAGGGTCCTTGCCGAGTCCTATGGGTATGAACCGATTTACTTCAGCATCGTGGAAAGGGGCAGATTGTCCGCCATGATTCCGGTCATGGGTATCAGGAGCATACTGACCGGGCGGCGCGGCGTATCGCTTCCGTTTACGGATTATTGCGAGCCGATATTTCTTGATGACGGATACAGGAAACTCTCCATGGAGTTCGTGAAGGAGTATGGAAAGCGGCGCGGCTGGAGATATATCGAGTTCAGGGGGAATGATTATATTGCCGATGACATGACGTGCTTCAATTCTTATGTCGGCCATACCCTGGACCTTTGCGCCGATGAGGATGAGCTCCTCTCCGGCATGCGCAGTTGCATGAGGAAAAATATCGGGAAGGCGTTGAGAATGGGGGCCAAGGCCGAAATATCGACTTCGCTCGAGTCGCTCGGAGAGTTTTACCGGCTTCACTGCGTGACCCGGAAGAGGCACGGTCTCCCCCCGCAACCGTTCCACTTCTTCGGAAAGATCCATGAACACATGATAGAGAAAGGACTCGGAATGGTAATCCTCGCCTCCTACGGCGACAGATATGTCGCCGGGGGGGTCTTTTTCCAGTTCGGAGAGAGCGCCATTCATAAATACACCGCGTTGGATATGCGTTTTCAGGAGATGAGACCCGTCAATCTCATCATCTGGGAGGCGATCAGGCACTATGCGAAGAGTGGATACAAGACCCTCTGCATGGGAAGAACAGACCAGGACGCAACCGGCCTGAGATGGTTCAAGACCGCATGGGGGGCCAAGGAGCATGTAATAAGGTATTTCAGGTACGATCCGAAGAGCGGAAGCTACGCCGGCCCCTCTTCTCCGATGAGCAAACGGCTCTGTGTGGTTTTCAACGGGATGCCGCTCCCGCTGCTTAAAGTGGCAGGTAAATTGTTGTACAGACATGTGGGGTGAAACGAAAATGTCGCGCACGGAATTCTTATCGAAAATGTATTACCGCGCCAAGCCGTTTATTCCCAGGCAACTGCAGATAACGATCCGCAGGGGGATGGTGGCGCTGAAGAGGAGACGGCATGCCGATACCTGGCCGATCTTTGAAGCGGCAGGGAGAAGACCGGAAAACTGGCAGGGATGGCCCGACGGCAAACAGTTCGCCCTTGTGCTCACCCATGACGTGGA
This sequence comes from Geobacteraceae bacterium, assembly GCA_024281055.1. GTDB lineage: Bacteria > Desulfobacterota > Desulfuromonadia > Geobacterales > Geobacteraceae > JAMXLF01. Next base: position 27,710 of record JAMXLF010000070.1, on the reverse strand, counting down.
TACGGCAACGGGGCAGGACAGGTGCGTGCAGCTTCTGGAAATGGAAAGAAACCTGGGGTTCAGCTCTTCCTTCAATTTCGTCCCCAGGAGATATGAGGTCTCGGCCGGGTTGCGCCGCTGCCTGGTCGAAGCGGGTTACGAGGTGGGTGTCCACGGCCTGTATCACGACGGGAAATATTATGAATCGAGGGAGACGTTCCGCCAGCGGGCCACCCTCATAAACGGCTATCTGCGGGAGTGGGAGGCCGTCGGCTTCCGCTCCCCCTCCATGCTCCACAACCTGGAATGGATTCTCGACCTCGACATCGAGTACGACGCCTCCACGTTCGACACCGACCCCTTCGAGCCGCAGCCGGACGGCGTAGGGACGATCTTCCCTTTCCAGGTGGAGGGGAAGGGAGCGAAGAGAACCTATATAGAGCTGCCCTACACCCTTCCCCAGGACTTTACCCTGTTCGTCCTCATGAAGGAGAAAACGATCGATATCTGGAAGCGGAAGCTCGACTGGATCGCGGCGAAGGGCGGAATGGCGCTCCTGAACACACATCCGGATTATATGATCTTTGAGGGGCGCGGTTGCGGAAATGAAGAATATCCGGCGGCGTACTACGAAGAGTTCCTGGAGTATGCGAAGAGGAAATACGAGGGTCGCTATCTGCAATGTGTCCCCAGGAGTATCGCCTCTCTCTGGAAAGATAACGTCGAACGGGGAGTGTGGGGGGAATCTATCCCTTCAGTCTCATTTTGAGGAAATGAGGTAAAGAAATGCACGAGGAAAAGAAAAAGGTCTGGATAGACCTGGAAAATTCCCCCCACGTCCCTTTTTTCAAGCCGATCATCGGGGCCTTGGAGGAAAGGGGGTATCCGGTCCTGCTGACCGCCCGCGACTGTTCCCAGACCTGCGGCCTCGCCGACCGGCACAATCTTTCTTATACCAGGATAGGCCGCCATTATGGAAAAAACAGGGTCCTGAAACTGCTGGGTCTGGTGATCAGGGGGACCCAGATGATAAACATCGCGAGAAGGGAAAAACCGCTGCTGGCGCTGTCCCACGGCTCCCGTTCGCAGGCGGTGGCGTCGAACATCCTCGGGCTTCCGTTGGTGGCCATAGGCGATTACGAGCATGCCAGGAGGATGCCGCTGGTGCAGCTGGACTGGATAATCATGCCCGAAGTGATCCCCGATAGTGCCATCACCTGGTGCCGCGGCGCCCGTATCTTCAAATATCCCGGCATCAAGGAGGACGTCTATGTCCCATCCTTCAAACCGGAGCCGGGCATCCTGGGCGAGCTGGGGATTTGTGAAAAGGATCTGGTGGTGACCATCAGACCGCCGGCCAGCGATGCCCACTACCATAATCCGGAGAGCGACGTGCTTTTTGCCATCGCCGTCGAATGGCTGGCAGGCATCGAGGGGCTGCGCATGGTACTGCTGCCGCGAAACGAGCGGCAGGGGGATTTCATCAGAAAGAAGTGGCCCGGATTAACCAGCGAGGGAAAGATCGTCATCCCGGACAGGGTACTGGACGGACTCAACCTCATCTGGCATTCGGACCTGGTCATCAGTGGCGGCGGCACCATGAACAGGGAGGCGGCGGCGCTGGGGGCGCCGGTATACAGCATCTTCCGGGGTGAAATCGGCGCGGTGGACAGATACCTTGCGGACAATGGAAGACTGGTTTTGCTGGAAAAGCCGGAGGACCTGGCCTCCAGGGTAGTCCTGCAAAAGTGGCAGAGGCCGGTCACGCCCGAAAACCTGAATAGCCGGGCGCTGCCCGTGATAGTGGGAAAGCTCCTGGAGATACTGGGAAACCGGTAACGATCTTCAGGAGGGGAGAAACAGGTGAAAATAGCCATCGTGGCGGGGGTGAACAATGGACCTTTATGCAGGCGAAATGGCTTCGGAAGGTCGACAGCATAAAGTTGCAGCGACAAGATCCGGGAATCAGGAGATCGTCATCACCGGAAAATTTTTCAGGAAAGCCCAACTCAAAGACGAGTGGTTCGAAGATATGGGAAATCCTCCCGCGGCAATTGAAGAAATGAAGCGTAACCGGCTTGCGGATATCTTTACTTTTTGGCAAAGGCTTCCCGATACTGCGCCAAGATACGATTATTATCAGGAGTGGGAGAGCGTAGCCGCGGTTGACACAACCAATTACGATAAATGGTGGGCCAGCCTGCCTGAAGAAACAAGACGCAATGTGAGGAAAGCGAAGAAAAAAGGCGTGATCGTACGAGAAGCTGCCTTCGATGATGATTTCGTAAGAGGCATGGTGGCCATATTCAACGAAACCCCGGTCAGGCAAGGCAAGCATTTTTGGCATTACGGAAAAGATTTCGCCACGGTCAAACGGGAGTTTTCACGAAATCTTTTCAGGGAAGACATCATCGGGGCCTATTGTGGCGAAGAGTTGATCGGGTTCATCATGCTTGCTCATGCCGGAGACTATGCCATCACGACTCAGATTATTTCAAAGATGGAACATAAGGAGAAAGCGCCGACAAACGCTTTGATCGCAGCGGCAGTGGAACTCTGCGAGAGGAAAAAATTGTCGTATCTTGTTTATCTCAACTGGTCATCGGGGTCCCTCGGCGAGTTTAAACGACGCAACCGTTTCGAAAAAATAGATCTTCCGCGGTACTATGTGCCGCTGAATTTCAAAGGGACCATCGCCATCAAGCTGCGGCTCCATCACGGTCTGCGCGGAATGGTGCCCGCGAAACTCGCGGCATTGCTTGTCGGAGCAAGAAAGAAGATTGTATCAAAACGTGCTTGCATGGTGAATCCGGCATAAAACCAAAATCGCTGGCCGACCAATGCAGGGGGCGATTTCGCGAGTCACAGGAGGAAAGAATGGATACGGATCGGGGGAGCCAGGCGCCGGTGGATACGGAGAGTGGAAAGACAGCCCTGCCTACGTGTGTTCTCATCACACCCACAAGAAACGAGGCGGCATACATAGAAGAGACTCTGAAATCAATGATCGCTCAGACCGTCCTGCCGCTCAGGTGGATAATTGTAAGTGACGGCTCGACGGACGGTACCGACGAAATCGTCAGGAAATACGCCGCCGAGCATGAATGGATAGAGCTCATGCGTATGCCTGATCGCACGCAGCGGCATTTTGCGGGCAAAGTCCTCGCGTTCAATGCGGGGTACGCCAAAATCAAGGACCTTGAATACGACATTATCGGCAACATCGACTCGGATATTTCTTTTGACGAGAATCATCTGGAATTTCTTCTCGCCAAATTTGCCGAGGATCCCCTGCTGGGGGTGGCCGGTACGGCATATTTCGAAGGTCCATCCCTGAAATATGATTACAGCCTTTTCAACCTCGAAAACGTCGAAGGTCAGTGTCAGCTGTTCAGGCGACAATGTTTCGAGGAAGTGGGCGGCTATGTTCCGATCAAGAATGGCGGCATCGATGTGATTCCCGTATATCTGGCCCGAATGAAGGGGTGGAAATCCCGGACCTTCCCGGAGAAAACGTATGTCCACCTGCGCAGGTCGGGCACGGGCGGGGCCGGCCTCCTCAAATCATTTTTCAGGGATGGGAAAAAGGCCTATTACCTGGGGGCGCATCCGTTATGGGAAATTGCCAGGTGTCTCAACCTTTTGAAATACAAGCCCTACGTTTTGCAGTCGGTGTTTCGATTAGCGGGATATTTCTGGGAATTTCTAAAGCAGGAGAAATATCCCGTGCCGGCCGAGCTTGTTGCTTTCCGGAGAAAAGAACAGATGGAGAGGCTAAGGATGATGTTCTTCCAACGAGGAGTGTTCAAATCATGATTCCCGCAAGCATTAAGCAAATCCTCAGGCCGATGTACACTAGATGCTTCGGGGCCTTGTTGGCTGAGAGGGAAAAGAACGCGTTACGAGAAAAAGTATCGGCCTTGCCTGTTACGGAAGAGTATCCATTCGATGTAGAAGCGAAATTGCTCAGATCCATCGGCATGATGCCTTCAGTGATGCTTGACATTGGGGCGAACACCGGTTTCTACAGTGCAATTATGGAAGACATAGTCGGTTCAGATAATTTGTATGTTTTCGAACCTCTTCCGGAACTGAGCCGATATCTGAGGACCCGCTTTAAAAAGGCCCATGTATTCGATGTTGCGCTGTCCGAAAGGGAAGAAACAGGGCGCATTCGGGTGCCCTTCATAGATGGTGAGCGATATGATACTCGCGCAAGTTTAAACAGGCATGTCGAACCGAATCAAACAGGCTTTGAAGAAGTTGACGTGCGGCTCATCCCTTTAGATCACATTGTCAGAAAGCTTCAACTGAAATCTATCGGTTTCGTTAAAATTGATGTGGAAGGACATGAGTTGGAAGTGATCAATGGCGGGGTCGAAACGATATCCCGATTCAAGCCTTTGCTTCTTGTCGAGATTGAGGCACGCCACCATCGATGTCCTATTGCAGATATCTTTTCCAGAGTTGAAGCCATTGGTTATAAAGGCTATTACATAAGCCCGGAGCATTTCGAACTACTCAGAACAGAGCAGTTCGATGCCGACAGGGATCAAAATCAGGAGTATCTCAGAAGACGACAGTTTCTCCGGTATTTGAACAACTTCTTCTTTGTTCCTGAATCGAACGAAAATGATTTCGTGTCAAAAGCGATCATTTTTTTGGAGTCGGAGAAGGCCGTGGCATCAAACGCACCGAAAGTCAAGACCGCTCGTGGAGACATAAGATGAAGATTACGCTTATGAACAGCTCCGATTTCAGGTCATATTCGCTGAGCATGCTGCAGGCTTTGGTCGACAAGGATATCCGCATTGACGTGATCGGCAATGATGAGCTGAGCACCGCCAAAATCATGACCGATGAAAAAGTCAATTATCTTAACTTGCGGGGGGACCAGAGCCAGGATGCGTCGAAGATGAAAAAAGTAATCCGCGTACTGCGATTTTATTTCCGGCTTCTCAGATACGCGGCCAAGACCGACTCACCGTTATTTCACATGCAGACACATAATAAATTCATGCTATTCGACAGAACTCTCTTGAACATCTATTACAAGCTGCTCGGCAAGAAATTGGTGTTTACCGCTCATAATATTGATGCACGACAGAGAGACGGGCGCAACCATGCCCTGAACAGATTATCTTTAAGGGTTTCCTACCGACTCATGGATCATATATTTGTCCATACTGAAAAGATGAAGACTCAACTGGTTGAAGAATTTAAGGTGACCGAAAGCAAGATTACCATTATCCCCCACGGCATACTCAATACCATCCCCGACACTGGATTGAAAAAAGTGGAAGCGAGAAGCGGCTTGCAATTGAACATCCAGGAGAAGGTTCTTTTGTTTTTCGGCTATATCGCCCCCTATAAGGGATTGGAATACCTGATTCATGCCATGAACTACCTGAAGGTCGACGATGATTCGTACCGGTTGGTAATTGCGGGAGAAATAAAAGATTGTCCGGCGTACTGGGAGGAAATCGAACGCCTCATAGCAAAACATGATCTCGGAAAGCATGTTATCAAAAAGATTAAACATATTCCGGACGATGAAGTAGAAGTCATTTTCAAAGCTTCGGACGTTCTTGTCCTCCCGTATACATTCATTTTTCAGAGCGGTGTGCCTTTCTTGTCCTACAGTTTCGGCCTGCCGTTGATTGCGGCGGATGTCGGCTCGTTGAGAGAAGTTATCGTTGAAGGAAAGACGGGAATGATCTGCCGCAAAGAGGATCCTGCCGATCTGGCTGGCAAGATCCGGGATTATTTCAAGAGCGACCTGTTCAGAAACCTGAGCGAAAGCATGGAAAACATAAAAAAATATGGAAATGATGTGTACTCCTGGGAGGGTATCGGCTCGACAATTCGCGGAGTTTATGATGATGTGCTGGCGCGAAAAAACCGACTTTCTGGTTTTCAACCCGAGAGAAAACTCACATGACAATGTGCCGAAAAGAAAGCATTTCATGCTGGTGATGGCTGGAAATCAGCATTGCGGGAGGTTGCCATGCCTCAGTACATAGCTCTGGTCGTCTGGATATTGATTGTCATGGGGCTGTTTGCCAGAGAACGAAAGTTACACCCCATGCCGTCGTTAGCTTTATGGATTCCACTTCTTTGGGTGATGCTCGTCGGATCGAGGACTGTGACGTATTGGCTCAACTTTGATATTAACTCTGAGCAGATATATGCTTCGTCTGTAGAGGGGAGCCCCATTGACGGAACTGTATTCATCCTTCTCGTGGTTGGCGCAGCGATCATATTATGGAGACGCCGATTGGACTTGGGGCAGACCTTCGCCTTGAACTTCTGGCTCTTTGTCTTTCTACTGTATTGTGGATTGAGCGCAATCTGGTCAGATTATCCTTTTCCCAGCTTCAAGAAATGGATCAAAGATCTGGGCAATATCATGATGATTCTGATCATATTTACAGAGTCGAAGCCTGCGCTTGCAATTAAGGCACTATTTATCCGCTATATCTACTTTGCGATCACGCTTTCCGCTCTTTTGATACTATTCTTCCCGGAGATCAGCACTCACTATGAGAAAGGGACCGGTACGCTAACTTACTGCGGCGTTGCCACAAACAAGAATGAGTTCGGCCACATTTTGGCCATTTGCGGCTTGTTTATGACCTGGGACTTAGCAACCGGGCAGGTGACAAAGAAATCGAAGATTGATCTGTTGGTTAGTACCGTGCTCGTGGCAATGATGGTCTGGCTGTGGATAATGGCGGATAGCATGACGCCGCTGGTGTGCATGATCCTTGGAATAGCTGTTATCATCGTCATGCGGCTTCCGGCCCGTGAACGCCTCGTCCGGCACCTTGGTGTGTACAGTCTGCTCGCCGGTTTTGTAGTGTTTATCCTGACTAGTTTTCCGGAAATCATTAACTCGTTTTTTCAGCTGGTGCGAAGGGATGCAACGGTCACAGGACGAACCGACATCTGGGCAGGATTGCTGCAGGAGGGGGTCAATCCCATTCTCGGTACCGGATTCCAGAGTTTCTGGCTCCAGCCGGGTGTGATTGAGCAATACGGAGATGTTAATGAGGCTCATAACGGATACCTGGAAACATACCTGAATGGCGGCTTGATCGGTTTATCCCTGCTCATAGCCGCGCTTGTTTCGGTAGGCAACAAGATCAAGCACGCACTGATGCGTGAAAGAAGTTTTTCGGCCCTTCTCTTCTCATTCCTCGTCGTTACGGTATTTTATAATCTGACGGAATCCGTTTTCAACAGACTTAATCTCACATGGTTTGTTTTTTTAATCGCTGCCTTGGGCAGCGCGCAGCCACTTTCCTCTGAAAGCGAGCAGGAGGCGGAAGGAACAGTTTTCGCAGATGCGGGCGGAGGCCGGGGAAAAGCATGGAAACAGGCGCCAGCAAACCCTATAAGCAGATAATGAAGTCCACGTTCGTGATGGGGTCGTCTTCGGTCATCGTCACGATTCTGGGAATAGTGCGCACCAAATTCATCGCTTTAGTTCTTGGAACGACCGGCGTTGGATTGGCAGGCATTTTCTTGAATATAAACAACCTGGTGACCATCTTTTCCGGAATGGGGGTCGGCGACAGCGGGGTCAGGCAGATTGCATGGGCTGCCGGTACAGGTAATAATGAAACGATCGCGCGAACGGTCCTGACCATACGAAGGGTGTCGTTGCTGTTGGGAGTGGTCGGCCTTTGCGTACTCCTGTTTTTTAGCAGCGGCATCAGCCGGCTCACGTTCGGAACGTCGGACCACGTGCGGGACATCGCTATTCTCTCAGCCACAATCTTCTTCGGGACGGTATCCCGGGGCCAGAGAGCTCTTATTCAAGGGGTGCGAAGGATCGGCGATTTGGCAAAAGCAGATATACTGGCTGCCATCTTTGGAACCGTTCTGAGCATTCCGATCGTTTACTACTTCGGCGAGCGGGGTATCGTTTACATTATCTTTACCGTATCGGCAACGGCAATCGCCACATCGTGGTGGTACTGCAAAAAAGTGGAAGTCTCCCCTGTGAGGCTGAGTTTGAGCGAGTCTGTTTCCGAAGCCGGGCCTCTGGTCAGACTGGGTTTGGCGCTCATGCTCGGATCGCTGATCAGCCTCGGTGTGCAATATTTGGCAAGGGTGCTCGTGATTCGCTATGAAGGGTTGAGCGCTGCCGGCATCTATCACGCCGCGTACACTTTATCAATTTTGTATGTTGGATTGATATTGAATGCGATGCTGACCGATTTCTATCCTCGCCTTTCTTCAGCGGCGCAAGACCATGCCGAATGCCGGTCTCTCATCAACAAGCAGGCGGAGGTCGGACTTCTGTTCGTGGTACCGGGCGTTCTGGCAATAATGGCCTTTGCTCCAGTCATTATTGTCATCTTTTATTCGTCCAAATTCACGGCCGCAGCAGACCTATTGAGATGGATGATGCTGGGCGGAGTACTTCAGGCAGTCACCTGGCCCTTGGGGTACATGATTCGGGCACAAGGAAACGGAAAACTCGTTTTCTGGACTGAACTGTGTGCGGGCGGTCTGCAGTTGGGACTCGCCTGGTTTGGCATTGCATTGTTCGGATTGCTCGGCATCGGCATCTCCTTCTTTGCGAGGGATTTATTCTATTTGTTCCTCATTTACTTGATTGTCAGGAAAAATTACCGCTTTACCTTCTCGGGCGCTACGCTTCAGGTGTTCATTATCTCTGTCCTTGCGACCGGGATGGTCTTCCTGTTGCCGTTTTTTTTGGCCAAAGAGGTACAGCTGGTGGTTAGCGGGGGTATCGCTCTCCTCGCCGCGGTATATTCGGCCACGATGGTGTGGCGCAAAACGAGCATGGATATGATGCCGGGTTTTTTGTTTAGAATGAAGGCGCGTTTTGGGCTGGGGGGGAATTAAAACCGGCGACGTCGCTCCGAGCTGCCTGGTGGCCTTAATGGGGGCAGTATGTGTGGAATTGCAGGGATTATCGATACAGTCAAGGGTGTTGAACCTCGGGAAATCAAGAGGATGACCGATGCCATCGCGCACAGAGGGCCGGACGCCGAGGGTTTTCTTTTTGTGGAGCAGGGGAATGTAACGACATGCAAGGCATTTGCGCATCCCGGATTGCGCCTGACCTCTGCTCTCGGGCACAGACGATTGTCCATTATCGACCTGGCGGGGGGCGTCCAACCCCTCGGCAACGAAGACGGCACAGTCTGGATAACATTCAACGGCGAGATATACAACCACATGGAGTTGAGACGCGAGCTCATATCCCTGGGGCACATTTTCAGGACCGACCATTCGGATACGGAGACGATCGTACACGCATACGAAGAATGGGGAACAGATGGATTTGATCGCTTCAACGGCATATTTGCGTTCGGCATTCTTGATTTGAAGAAGCATAAACTGGTTCTTGCCAGGGACCATTTCGGAGTTAAACCCGTTTATCATTATTTCCGCAAGGGTCGCTTCATATTTTCTTCGGAAATAAAGGGAATTCTGGCCTGCGATGACGTATCCAGGAACCTGGACCTGCAAGCGCTAAACAATTATCTTTCCTTGCGATATGTGCCGTCTCCGCGGACGACTTTCAGTGATGTCTACAAGCTGGAAGCCGGTGGCTACCTCGAATTTGACTATGAAAAAAATCAACTTCTGAGAATCGGCAATTATGCTTCGAATAATGTCTCTATTGATCGGGGCAAGAGTTTCAGCCAATGGATTGAGGAATATCAGGAACACTTTGAGCGGGCCGTAAAGAGGCAACTGCTCAGTGACGTCGAAGTGGGGGCTTTACTCAGCGGAGGGGTGGATTCGTCCGCTGTTTGTGCCGTTGCCGCCGGTGCCCTTGGACGCCCGATGCGCACGTATACCGTCGGGTTCAAGGATTTTCCGGAGGGGAACGAGCTTGACCTGGCTGCCGAATATGCGAAATACCTGGGGACCATTCATAGAAACGTCGTCATCGATGATTGCGATTTCATCGAGGTCCTGGATGAAGTCGCCTGGTTCATGGACGAGCCGACAGCCACGTCCTCCACCATTCCCCTGTACTATCTCACAAAGGAGATCCAAAAGGATGTGAAGGTTGTTCTCACGGGACAAGGGGCTGACGAGCCCCTTGCCGGGTATCCGAGGTATCTGGGAGAGCGCCTTTATCAGATGGGATTCAGCCGCCTCGGGTTCCTGCGACCCCTGGTTGACAAGTTGCCGCGGCGGGAGCAGTGGAAGAGGGCCTTTCGGAGTTTCTGCGAAGATGACACGTACAGCCGTTTCATGAGCGTTTACCACCTCTTTAATCCCGGGCAGAAAAAAGCTCTCCTGAAGGAGTCTTTGCCCTCCGACGATGACCTCCTTCTGGGCAAATTGTTCGATCAGTATTCCGCTGATGACAGCCTCGGCCGCATGCTTTACATGGACACAAGGTCGTGGCTGCCGGATGACCTGCTGACATATGGTGACAAGGCGACCATGGTGAATGCCATTGAAGCCAGGGTCCCCATTCTGGACAAAGAGCTGGTGTATTTCATCGAAAGCATGCCGTCCAAATATAAGTTGTCCTGGAGGCTGCAGGGCAAACATGTTCATAAAATGGCCTGCACGAAATGGTTGCCGTCATTTGTCATAAAACGGCCGAAAAAAGGGTTCCCGACCCCGATCGACAAATGGTTCAGGAACAGACTGGAAGGATACGTCAGAGATCAACTACTGGGCGGTAAGGTGGCTCGACAGCTGTTCAATGTTGCGTTCGTGGAGGAAATGATAACGAAACACCGATTGGGAAGGGAGAACTTCCAAAGACAGCTCTTTGCGCTCCTGATGCTTGAAAAGTGGGTGCAGAAATTTGGCGTAACTATATAGCCCCGTTCCGCGCAGGTTCGGTGTTAACGCCGCCCGGCTATGGGCTTCTTACAACGTCTTTAAACCGTTACAAGGAGGTTTCCGATGAGAAAAGACGTCTTCCAGATAGCCTTTGCACTTTTTCTGCTAGTGCTACCCCCGCTTTTTAACATGTCTGCGGCCCATGGAGCACCTGGTGATTTTCTTTTTAAATGGGGCTCGCAGGACACGTACTCGCGACCCAGTGGCGTGGCGGTTGACGCCAGCGGCAGCGTTTACTCAGCCGATAGTGATGGCGACAGGGTCCTGAAATTCGACAGTCTGGGAAACCTGACGAAGACCCTGGGAGGCCGTGGTCCCGGGAATGGCCTGTTTGCCGGGCCTTGGGACGTGGTGGTCGATGCAAGTGGCAACGTCTACGTGGCCGACACAATTAATCAAAGGGTCCAGGTATTCGACAGCGATGGAAGCTTCCTTAGAACATTCGGGAGTTACGGCACGGGCGACGGGCAGTTTGCATATCCTCAAGGGATTGCGGTTGACGCAGGCGGCACCATCTACGTAGCCGATACGAACAATAACAGGATCCAGGTTTTCGATAGCACGGGAAACTTCGTAGGGACATTCGGAGGCTCCGGCACGGGCGATGGGCAGTTTGCAGATCCAAAGGGTGTTGCGGTCGACGCAGGAGGCAACATTTACGTTGCCGACACGGGCAACAATAGGATCCAGGTTTTCGACAGCGCCGGGAACTTCGTCAGGAAATTCGGGAGTTTCGGCTGGCGCAACGGTCAGTTTTCGTATCCCCGGGGTCTGGCGGTCGATGCAAGCAACTACCTCTACGTGGCCGACATCTGGAATCACAGGATCCAGGTATTTGACAGCGCCGGAAACTTCGTCAGAACATTCGGAAGCTACGGCACGGGCAACGGGCAGTTTGTCAATCCCTGGGGTGTTACGGTCGACGGGAGCGGCACCATCTATGTGGCCGATTACAACAACCACCGGATACAGGTCTTCAACAACTCCGGCACATTCCTGAGAGTCATTGGCAGCACCACCCCGACAAACGGGCTGTTCAATTATCCCTATGACGCAGCGGTCGATGCGAGCGGCAATGTCTACATCGCCGACAAATATGACTGCAGGCTCGAGGCCTTCGACGGCAATGGAAACTTCCTGCGGACCGCAGGAAGCTTTGGCTCGGGCGACGGACAGCTGTTGTTTCCCCGAGGCATCGCGGTCGACGGCAGCGGCACCACCTATGCGGTCGATACCGACAACAACAGGATAGAGGTATTCGACAGCGCCGGAAACTTCCTGAGGAAATGGGGAAGCTACGGCACCGGCACCGGGCAGTTTAATGCTCCCCTGGGGGTCGCTGTCAGCGGGAACGGCACCGTCTACGTAAGCGATTCCTCCAACAACAGGATCCAGGTCTTCGACAACAGCGGGACCTTTCTGAAGGTCATAGGAGGCCTGGGCTCGGGCAACGGATATTTCGACTGGCCACACGGCATAACGGTCGACGCGAGCGGCAACCTCTACGTGGCTGACGCATGGAATAACAGGATTCAGGTCTTCGACAACGCCGGAAACTTCCTGAGGGCCTTCGGGAGTTACGGCGCGGGCAACGGGCAGTTTTCACATCCCCGAGGAGTGGCGGTCGACGGGAGCGGCAACATCTATGTGGCCGATTCGGAAAACGACAGGGTCCAGGTTTTTACCAATACAGGTGGCTTTCTTGGGAAATGGGGAAGCTCAGGCTCAGGTAACGGTCAGTTCAATTTACCGACCGAGATAGCCGTGGATGAAGCAGGCGCCAAGGTGTATGTAGTGGACTATTACAACAGCCGCATTCAGGCGTTCGCCGGATACGGCTCCTCTTCGGGTCCCTTTACCCTCGCCTTCATCGCCGGCAGCGGCGGGACCATCAGTGGCACGACGCCGCAGACGATCAGCTACGGCGAAAGCAGCACGGCCGCAACCGCGGTGCCCAACAGCGGCCATATCTTTGTCAACTGGACGGGGACCAACGGGTTTGCGACCACCACGACCAACCCGCTCACCGTGACCAACGTCACGGCGAACCAGACGATCACTGCCAACTTTGCTCCCAACGAGCTTACCCTCACTTTCGTCGCCGGCTCCGGCGGAACCATCAGCGGCACGACGCCGCAGACCGTCGGCTACGGCGGCAGCAGCACGGCCGTTACGGCTGTGCCTGACAGCGGCTATGTCTTTGTCAACTGGACCGGCGACAACGGTTTTGTCACCACAAACGCCAACCCTCTCACGGTCAGCAACGCCACGGCCAATCACACCATCACCGCAAACTTCAAAACAGCCTCAACGGCCTCTTACACCATTACGGCCACCGCCTATGCCCACGGCAGCATCTCTCCTTCCGGCGCGACGACCGTGCCTGCCGGAGGAAGCCTCACCTATGCCATCACTCCCGCTGCCGGCTATTATGTGGCCGCCGTCGTGGTCGACGGCGCTTCGACCGCTCATGTGACCAGCTATACCTTCAGCGATGTCAACGCCGACCACACCATCGTCGTAAGCTTCGATCCGGACTTGTCGGCTTCTTACACCATTGCGGCCGCGGCCGGCACCAATGGCAGCATCTCTCCTTCCGGCACGACGACCGTGGCTGCCGGGGGAAGCCACACCTATACCATCACCCCCGCGGCCGGCTACCAGGTGGCCGCCGTGACGGTCGACGGCGTATCCGTGGGAGCCGTGACAAGTTATACTTTCAGCAACGTCACCGCCAATCACACCATCAGCGCGAGCTTCACTACAGGCTCGACGGCCTCTTACACCATTACGGCCACCGCCTATGCCCACGGCAGCATCTCTCCCTCCGGCACCACGACCGTGCCCGCCGGAGGAAGTCTCACGTATACCATCACCCCCGCGGCCGGCTATTTCGTGGCCGCCGTCGTGGTCGACGGCGTATCGATAGCTCATGTGACCAGCTATACCTTCAGCGATGTCAACGCCAACCACACCATCGTCGTAAGCTTCGATCCGTACCAATCGACTTCTTACACCATTACGGCCGCGGCCGGTGCCAATGGCGGCATCTCTCCTTCCGGCACGAGTACCGTACCTGCCGGAGGAGGCCAGACGTATACCATCACTCCCGCGGCCGGCTACCAGGTGGCCGCCGTGACGGTCGACGGCGTATCCGTGGGAGCCGTGACAAGTTATACTTTCAGCAACATAAGCGCCAATCACACCATCACCGCGAGCTTCAGTACTGTCTCGGCTTCTTACGCCATTACTGCCACCGCCTATGCCAACGGCAGCATCTCTCCTTCCGGCACGACGACCGTGCCTGCCGGAGGAAGTCTCACGTATACCATCACTCCGGCAGCCGGCTATTACGTGGCCGCCGTTGTAATTGACGATGTATCGACCCCTCATGTAACCACCTATACCTTTAGCAATGTTACCGCCAGTCACACAATTGTCGTAAGCTTTGACCCCTTGTAGCTCTGACGGAAAAATGTTTCTCAGAGGAGGTATTCAATGAGAAAAGATATCTTCCATCTAGCTTTATCACTTTTTCTGGTAACGATAACTCCTCTTTTTAACATTTGTTCGGCCCATGGAGCCCCCGGTGATTTTCTTTTTAAATGGGGCTCGCAGGACCCGTACTCGCGACCTAGTGGTGTGGCGGTCGATGCAAGCGGCAACGTATACTCCGCCGATAGTGATGGCGACAGGATTCTGAAGTTCGACAGCACGGGAAACCTGACGAAGACCATGGGAGGCCGCGGTACCGCGAACGGCCTGTTTACCGGGCCCTGGGACGTGGCGGTCGGCGCAAGCGGCAACGTCTACGTGACCGACACGAATAATAACAGGATTCAGGTATTCGACAGTGCCGGAAACTTACTGAGAGCCATCGGAAGCTACGGCACGGGCAGCGGGCAGTTTGCGTATCCCCAAGGCGTGGCGGTCGACCCAGGCGGCACCATTTACGTGGCCGATACTAACAATAACAGAATCCAGGTTTTCGACAGCACCGGGAACTTCGTCAGAACATTCGGGGGCTCCGGCACAGGTAATGGGCAGTTCGCAAATCCCAAAGGTGTGGCGGTCGACGCAGGCGGCAACATTTACGTGGCCGATACGAGCAATAACAGGATCCAGGTTTTCGACAGCACCGGAAACTTCCTTAGGAAATTCGGGAGTGCCGGGTCGGGCAACGGGCAGTTTTCAAATCCCCGGGGCCTGACGGTGGACGCAAGCAATTACCTGTACGTGGCCGACATCTGGAATCACAGGATCCAGGTATTCGACAGCCTTGGAAACTTCGTCAGAACATTCGGGAGCTATGGCACGGGCAACGGGCAGTTTGTCAATCCCTGGGGTGTTACGGTCGACGTGAACGGCACCATCTACGTGGCCGATTACAACAACCACCGGATACAGGTCTTCAACACCGCTGGCACCTTCCTCAGAATTGTCGGGAACACCACCCCGACTGACGGTCTGTTTAACTATCCCTATGGCGCGGTGGTCTATGCAAGCGGCAATGTCTACGTCGCCGACAAATACGACTGCAGGATCGAGACCTTCGACCCCGATGGAGCCTTCCTGTGGACCAAAGGAAGCTTCGGCTCGAGCGATGGACAGTTCTTGCGTCCCCGAGGCCTGGCTGTCGATTTGAACGGTAATTTCTACGTGGCCGATACTGAGAACAACAGGATACAGGTTTTCGACAGCGGCAGAAACTTCCTGAGGAAATGGGGAAGCTACGGCACAAGCACCGGTCAGTTTTCGGAACCGCTGGGCGTTGTGGACGGGAACGGCAAGGTTTACGTAAGCGATTCCTCCAACAACAGGATCCAGGTTTTCGACAACAGCGGGAACTTTCTGAAGGTCATAGGAAGCCTGGGCTCCGGCAACGGCCAGTTTAACTGGCCCCATGGCCTGGCGCTGGATGCACGCGGCAACCTCTACGTGGCTGACGCATGGAATAACAGGATACAGGTCTTCGACAGCACCGGAAACTTCCTGAAGGCCTTCGGGAGCGCCGGCACGGGCAACGGGCAGTTTACACACCCCAGGGGAGTGGCCGTCGACGGGAACGGCACCATCTACGTGGCCGATTCAGAAAACGACAGGGTCCAGATCTTTACCAGTGCAGGGGGCTTTCTTGGAAAATGGGGAAGTCACGGCTCAGGTGACGGTCAGTTTTTTTTTCCGACCAGCTTAGCTGTGGATGAAACAGGCGCGAGGGTGTATGTGGTGGACTACTACAACAGCCGCGTTCAGGTGTTCGCCGGATACGGGGCAACGCCCCAGACCTTCACGATATCGGGGACGGTCACATCCGGCGGATCGCCACTTGCCAACGTGGTAATGAGCGGGCTGCAGGGAAGTCCCACAACCAACGCGAGCGGGGTTTACACGGGCACCGTCAGCTCCGGCTGGTCCGGCACGGTGACGCCTGCCCTGGCGGGGTACACGTTCACCCCCCCCTCCAGCACATACAGCAATGTCACGTCCAACCAGGCGCAGAACTACACGGCGCGCCAGAGCGTAACCATTTCGGGGACGGTCACATACAACGGGTCTCCCCTTGCCAAGGTGGTTATGAGCGGGCTGCCGGGCACCCCCACTACCAACGCGAGCGGGGCCTACTCCGGCACCGTCAGCTCCGGCTGGTCCGGCACGGTGACGCCTGCCCTGGCGGGGTACACGTTCACCCCCCCCTCCAGCACATACAGCAATGTCACGTCCAACCAGGCGCAGAACTACACGGCAACCGTCCGGACCTTCACCCTTGCCTTTGTCGCCGGCTCCGGCGGGACCATCAGCGGCACGACGCCCCAGACGGTCAACTACGGCGGCAGCAGCACGGCAGTTCAGGTTTTGCCCAATACCGGCTACCACTTCGTCAACTGGACAGGCACCAACGGTTTCGTGACCACCACAGCTAAACCGCTCACCGTAACCAACGTCACGGCGAGCCAGACGATAACGGCCAACTTCGCCATAAACCAGTACACCATAACGTTTACACCCAGTCCGCCTTCATCTGGAAGTATTTCCGGGACAAAGACACAGACGGTGAACTACGGAGGCAGCACCACCAAAGTGACGGCTGTCCCGAAAAAGGGCTCCCGCTTCATCAACTGGACCGGTACCAACGGGTTCGTGACCACGACGGCCAACCCGCTGATCGTGACCAATGTAACGAACAGTCAGGCGATAACGGCCAATTTTGGCCGATAAAAATGGAGATGCCTTCCGGCGTCCAGACTCGGTTTGAAAGAGGTGCTTTATGAAAAAACATATCTTTCAGATAGTAATTTCACTTTCGCTGATCGTGCTTGCTCCGTTACTTTCGCTACCTTTGGCTTACGGGGCACCTGGTGATTTTCTTTATAAATGGGGCTCGCAGGACCCGTACTCGCGACCCAGTGGTGTGGCGGTCGACGCCAGCGGCAACGTTTACTCCGCCGATAGTGATGGCGACAGGGTCCTGAAATTCGACAGTCTGGGAAACCTGACGAAAACCTGGGGAGGCCGCGGCACCGGGAACGGCCTGCTTACCGGGCCCTGGGACGTGGCGGTCAGTGCAAACGGCAATGTCTATGTAGCCGACACGAATAATAACAGGATCCAGGTTTTCGACAGCGCCGGGAACTTCGTCAGAAAATTCGGGAGCTACGGTACGGGTAACGGGCAGTTTGCATATCCTCAAGGGGTGGCGGTCAGCGCAGGCGGCACCATTTACGTGGCCGACACGAGCAATAACAGGATCCAGGTTTTCGACAGCGCCGGAACCTTCGTCAGAAAATTCGGGGGCTCCGGCACGGGCAACGGGCAGTTCGCAAATCCCAAAGGCGTGGCGGTCGATGCAGGCAGCAACGTCTACGTGGCCGACACGAGCAATAACAGGATCCAGGTTTTCGACAGCACCGGGAATTTCCTTAGGAAATTCGGGAGTGCCGGGTCGGGCAACGGGCAGTTTTCAAATCCGCGAGGCGTGGCGGTGGACGCGAGCAATTACCTGTACGTGGCCGACATCTGGAATCACAGGATCCAGGTTTTCAGTAGCACTGGAAATTTTGTCAGAAAATTCGGGAGTTACGGCACGAGCAACGGGCAGTTTGTCAATCCGTGGGGTGTAACGGTCGACGTGAGCGGCAACATCTACGTGGCCGATTACAACAACCACCGGATGCAAGTTTTCAACACCGCCGGGACCTTCCTGAGAGTCGTCGGGAGCACAACCCCGACTAACGGGCTGCTTAACTATCCCTATACCGCGGCGGTCGATGCGGGCGGCAATGTCTACGTCGCCGACAAATATGACTGCAGGCTCGAGGCCTTCGACGGCAATGGAAACTTCCTGCGGACCGAAGGAAGCTTTGGCTCGGGCAACGGACAGCTGTTATTCCCCCGAGGCATCGCGGTCGACGGCAACGGCACCACCTATGCGGTCGATACCGACAACAACAGGATAGAGGTATTCGACAGCACCGGAAACTTCCTGAGGAAATGGGGAAGCTATGGCACCGGCAACGGCCAGTTTAATGCTCCCCTCGGGGTTGCTGTCAACGGGAATGGCACTGTCTACGTAAGCGATTCCTCCAACAATAGGATCCAGGTTTTCGACAACAGCGGGACCTTTCTGAAGGTCATAGGAAGGCTGGGCTCCGGCAACGGATATTTCAACTGGCCACACGGCATAACGGTCGGCGCAAGCGGCAACCTCTACGTGGCTGACGCATGGAATAACAGGGTCCAGGTTTTCGACAGCGCCGGAAACTTCCTGAGGGCCTTCGGGAGCGCCGGCACGGGCAACGGGCAGTTTGCACATCCCAGGGGAGTGGCCGTCGATGGAAGCGGCAACATCTACGTGGCCGATTCCGAAAACGACAGGGTCCAGGTCTTTACCAATACAGGGGGCTTTCTTGGAAAATGGGGGAGTCACGGCTCGGGTAACGGACAGTTCAATTTTCCGACGGGCATGGCAGTGGATGGAGGGGCAAGGGTTTATGTAGTGGACTATTACAACAGCCGCATCCAGGCGTTCGTTGGATACGGGTCGACAACCCAGACCTTCACGATATCGGGGACGGTCACATCCGGCGGGTCGCCCCTTGCCAACGTGGTGATGAGCGGCCTGCCGGGAAGCCCCTTGACCAACGCGAGCGGGGTCTACACGGGCACCGTCAGCTCCGGCTGGTCCGGCACGGTGACGCCGACCCTGGCGGGGTATGCCTTTACCCCGGCCTCCAAGACATACAGCAACGTCACCTCCACTCAGACGCAGAATTACACGGTAACGTCGGTCCAGACCTTCACGATCTCGGGGCCGGTGACATTCAACGGGTCACCACTTGCCAACGTGGTGATGAACGGCCTGCCCGGCAACCCCGCGACGAATACGAACGGGGTCTACACGGGCACGGTCAGCTACGGCTGGTCCGGCACGGTGACGCCGACCCTGACGTGGTACACTTTTACACCACCCTCCAGCATATACAATAACATCACTGCCAACCAGGCTCAGAATTACACGGCAACGTCATCCCAGACTTTCACGATCTCAGGGACCGTGACGTCCAACGGGTCGCCCCTTGCCAACGTGGTGATGAACGGCCTGCCGGGCAACCCAGCGACGAATACGAATGGGGTCTACACGGGCACGGTCAGCTCCGGCTGGTCCGGCACGGTGACGCCGACCCTCGCGGGGTACACCTTCACCCCGGCCTCCAAGACATACAGCAGCGTTACTTCCAATCAGACCCAGAACTTCACGGCCATAACCGTACTTTCTTCCGGTTGGACGGCCTATAACGACTGCGTGTATGATCCCGCCGCGTTCCATAGCGCAACGGACCCTAACGGGCAACTGGTGACTTACAAAGCGGCCAATGTTACGACGTTTGGCATTGGCACAGATTACAGTGGTCCCACCTCTGGTATGCTGCTCGATCAGGCGACGGGTAGCCCCACAGGGGTTACCGTAACGTTGACACAGAACGGTGGCGTGGTCTGGATGTCCGATGTGAGCAGCGACTGGTATGGCGGGTATGACACTGCCCTTGGGACCGACGCTCGCACTACCTTCGGTGGTATCTGTGACATGACGGGCACGATCCACTACGGAGCTTCCGGCTGGTGGGTTGACCTGACGTTTACGGGTTTGAATCCCGCCAAGACTTATACGTTCGCGACATCGGCCTCGCGTGCCAACAGCAGCTATCCGAGCCGCAATACGTTGTATACCCTTTCGGGTGTCGATGCTGCCACCAATGCCAGTACCACTGGAGTAAACGTCATCGACAACTATTCGGTGTGGTTCAATACCGGGGATAACCATAGCACGGGTTACGTGGCACGCTGGACGGGTATTCAACCTGGGGCCGATGGAAGTTTCACGGTTCGGGCTCAGGCCTATGGGAGTGAATACAGGGCGTATGCGTTTGATGTCTTCATGCTGCGAGAAGAGGGGGATCAGACCTTCACGCTTAACTTTGTTCCCGGTGCCAACGGAACGATCACCGGGACGTCGTCCCAGACAGTCAACTATGGCGGCAGCAGCACCGCGGTCACGGCGGTGCCCAACAGCGGCTATGTCTTTGTCAATTGGACCGGTACCAACGGATTCGTGACCACGACGGCCAACCCTCTCGCCGTTAACAACGTTACGACCAGCCAAACGATCACGGCCAACTTCGCGAATACGGTTACATACATAAGCGATACTTTTCAAGGTACAGGGACTAGTACTACATTGCAGAATCACACTGGAGATACCGGAGCAACGTGGACACTTTTATATGGGGTATATTTAGCTTATATAGATGGGCCAAATTCTGCCGTGTATTCTTCCTCCGATGCCAATTATTATAATACGTATAATCTACCAGTTAATGACTATAGTATTATAGCAACGGTACATATGAATATACCTGCTTCGGGGACAAATTGTTTGATAAGCGGAAGAACCAATCCTGATACAAGGGCAAGATATGTAGCAGGGCATACTTCGGGATTAGGTTGGGGTATATACTATATGGACGGCTTGGGCCATGAAACTCTGTTAGCACCGCATTACGGACAAACCAGTCTTTCAGCTAACACGACATATAACGTAGAATTAAGAATAGTAGGAACAAATATCACTATCTATGTAAATAATGTTCTGGCAGCATCAGTTACTGATAGCGCTCTTCCAACCGGCAATCATGCCGGATTGGAAACATGCGGCACCGGACCAGGCAGTAATGGTTCATATGAGGTGTATGACTGGAAAGTAACCTCACCCTCCATACGGTGAAGAACTGCTTTTGTTTTGGCAAAAAAGCAAATTACTGAGCCTTCAGCAAAGTTGGGGGAGACAAGACAACCGTCGAAGCGTTCCATGGCGTGCCCGTTCCAACTGCCGGCGCGGCGGGATACATCGGAGACACATCCGGACCGATTGCCGGCCACGGTATGCTTCCCCACCAGCCGGGTTTGCTGCTCAGATAGAGTGAACCGGGCAACACATGATCATCCGTTCCGTTCCATTTCACGCCGTTCGTAACGCTGTCCCAATTGGCATGGACCAGTGTTGAAGCTGATATTGCCGGATCCAGACCATAGATGGCATGAGTATCGATATTGGAAGTAGCCGTAGTATATGCTGTCTCAAAACCCGTCGTTCCAAACACATTACCGATGATGCTGAAATACGAACTCATGGAATAAAGTGCCACATCAAAAGCACGTTGAGGTCGCTTCTGGTCCAACGTAATTCTGTTCCTGAACAGCACATTGTGACTGGAGCTCCCCCATATATCATCAGCTTCAAACGATGAAACTCCCAGGTTACCTTCGAACAGATTTGCCCTCGCATGCCCGCCATGCAGACTGAACGAATCGCTCTGCCATGTCATGTCTTCGGAATAGTACATTTCGTTGATGTAATTGTAGCTTATGACGTTACCCGAATTGGGGCCACTCATGCAGGTGGTCATGTCGAGATGGTAAAACTGGTTATTCTCTATCAGGCTCGCCGAGACAATGTTCATGAATATGCCATACGCACGACTGGAATAGTATTGCGGCCCCGTGACCGGTAAAGCGGGAACGCCCTCGTGAATCTTGCATGACCTGATGGTATCCCGGTAACTCTTTTCAAACTCGATGCCATTCTGTACGGAGCCGTTCAGTTCCACGCCTTTCAGCCAGCAATTCACGGTGCCGTAAATCTCAATCCCGTTGGTCTGTGATGTCTGATTGTCTACGGTCAAGTCCTCTATACCGGCCATTGTCTTGATCCCGTTGATCTTCGTTATCTGGGGAGTCAGCGCGGCATTGAAATCCCAGTAAAGAGGAGTTTCCAGCGTTATGCTCGTGCCGGATATTGAGACTATCTTATTGACCTGTCCTTCCACCCGGGCACCATTCCCCCGACTCGCCCACGTTTCGCCCGGGGAACCATTCGTTCCGATTGATGATACAACGGGGCCATACGTTCCAGCGGTGTCGTTTAGCTGGTCGATGAGAACGATGTCCCCGACGCTCCATCCGGTTGTGGATCCCGTGGTGATGGTGGTAGTCCCTTTGGCCAGACCGGCGGTAACCGCGACAGACGTGCCTAAGGACGGCCCTCCGTCAATACCGACAACATAATAACCGGTTATCCCCGCATTGCCGTGAAGTGTCGTGACTCCCATACCGGAACCACGCAGGGTAATGCCGGATTTGACGTTTATCATGGCATCAATGTTGAACGTCCCGGGACCAAGCTTCACTACCTGACCGGCAGGACAAGCGGAGATTGCGGCGTTTATGGCCGCAGAATCGTTGCCACCGGAAGGGGAAAGTGTTGTGTAAATTGACGTTCGCGCAGGGATATCACCCTGAACCCCGACATTGCCCTGCCATACGACAGAGCGGTCGACAGGGAGACTATAGGTGGCTCCCGCCACTGAAGCAACTCCGGTCAGGGCGACCAAAAGCATAAAAGCCAAGGACCGTTGCGTAAATCTGCTCCTTGGATCTTGAATTCTTTCTGGCTTCATTTTTTCCCTCCTCGCTTGTTTCCATAGAATGGTAATGCATTTCGGTTTCGATGCAAGTCGGCCGTTTCGCCGAGGCTCGCCATGGCGGAGCACCTGCAGGAATGTCACCCGTTATGCGTGCGGAGAATCTGAAAGCGCCTGTGCGTCGCATTCGTTTGTTGTCAGAGAATAGATGAGGCTGGGGAACCGGGACATCGCTGACTTTTCAGCAATGTCCCGGTATTCGATAATCAGGTATCCACGAAGGGTCAGTCCCTGGACAGCAGGTTACTGAGCCTTGAGCAAAGCCGGAGGCGACAGGGGAGGCTTGGAACTGCCCCACGGCGTTCCTGTGCCAATGGTGGAGACAGCGGGGTACATGGGAGAGACATCCGGACCGATTGCCGGCCACTGGGTCGAGCCCCACCAGCTTGGCTTGCTTGCGAGATAGAATGATGCCGGCAAGGTATGATCATCGGCACCGTTCCACACCACCCCCTTATTCACTACGTCCCAGTTTGCATGGCGTAACGTGTTAGAAACACTTGTATCAATCGCATAAATCGCTGTTGAACCTGATCCAATAGCAACGGAATATGCCGTTTCAAAGCCAGTCGTGCCAATCACGTTGCCAATTATGTTGTAATATTGGTTATTGGCATACAACGAATAATCCCAGGCTGATGAAGCCCTTGTCGTGTCCAAGGTATTTCTGTTGCGGAAGAACGTGTTGTGACTGCTTGAGCCCCATACATTATCGTTTTTACAATCGCCCACCAGCCAGTTGCCTTCGAACAAGTTCATGGCAGAATGAGCGCTATGCGCCCTGAACGTATCAACTTGCCAACCGGCAGAAGGTGCGTAGTACATTGCGGCAACATAATTATAGGCTATCACGTTTCCCGTCATGGGGCCGCCACCCGCCATCACGCCCATATCGAGATGATAGATCTGGTTATTTTCCACGAGGTTTGCGGAACCCGTAAGGAAAGAAATGCCATATGCCTTGCTCGTGTTATACTGAGAACCCGTCGCCGGCAATGCGGGAACACCCTCGTGCACGTTACAGCCCCTGATCGTGTTCCGATAGGCATATCTGAGATAAACGGAGTACATATTGGAGCCGAGAACCTCAACCCTCAATAGCCAACAATTGCTGGCGCCGACCATCTGAACATTGGTACCCTGGTTGCTTGTTTCATTATCAACGGTCAAATCCTCGACACCTGCATTGGCAACGGGGCTGCTTACGGCTGTGGCTTGCGGAGTCAAGCTAATGTCGTAGGTCCAATAAAGTGGCACGTCCAAGGTTGCGGTCTGAGAATTGGGAACTGCGATCACTTTAGCCATTTGACCCATGGATCGGGTGCCATTTCCGCGTCCACACCAGGTGCAGGTGCCATTGTCCCCGATATTGGTAACCGGGGGATCCCCCGTCGGATTATTCAGTTGGTCGATAAGGAGAATAGTGCCGACACTCCATCCATGCGGGGTTGAAGTCGTTATCGTTGTGCTGCCTTTTGAAGCCGTGCTGCTGAGGTTAATGGAAGTACCCAGACTTGATGAGGTGCCGACGCCTAATACAAAGCCACTGCTCATACCGGATTGACCTTGAATTGTAGTCGATCCCATGCCGGCCCCACGTAAAGTTACCCCTGATTTCAGCTGGATCGCGCTGCTGACCTTGAATGTGCCGGCATTCAATTTTACCACCTGTCCTGACGGACAATTATTGATTGCCGTCTGGACAGCTGAAGTATCATCCCCGCCCGACGGGCTCAACGTCGTGTAGATAGTTGTTCGGGAAGGGATATCCCCCTGAACCCCGGCATTCCCCTGCCACACGACAGAGCGGTCGGCAGGAAGGCTGTAGGTGGCCCCGGCCACCGATGCGGTTCCGGTCAGAGCGGCCAGACACACAAAGGCTAAGAGCTTGCTTCCCTTTTCTTGTGCTTTTTTGATTATCATATAAACTCCTCTTTTCCGAATTAACGTTTAGAACCTTCGATACCTCGAAGTCTCACGCTACTGGTGCTGGAAAGATGCCTGTATGGTGTGATTGGCTGTTATGTTGCTGAAACTGTAGGAACTTACCGCGCCTACAGACACGCCGTCCACCTTTACATCGAGAATAGTATATCGCTTGCTCGGCTGGATGGTGAAAGTTTTGTTTGCCCCACCGGTTACGGAAACCGTTCCCGCCGGAGAGATCTTCCCGCCGGTCCCCGCGGAGGCCGTTATGGTGAAACCTGTCGTAGTCGGTGCAAAGGTGGCGTTGATCGTATGATTTGCCGAGACACCCGAAATGGTATAGGAGGATACAGCACCAACCGATACCCCATCGACCGTCACGTCGGCAATCTGGTAACCCGAGGCGGGAGTGATGGCAAAAGTCTGGCTCGACCCGGAATTGACGGTTGTCGTGCCCGCAGGGGTGATACTCCCGCCTGCTCCGGCGCTGGCCGAAATCGTATAGGTGACAACATTGCTGGCAAAGCTTGCCGAGATCGTGTGGTTGGCCGCTACGTTGCTGAAGGTGTAGGTGGACACGGCACCGACCGAGGCGCCGTCAACCGTCACGCCGGCAATTTGGTAACCCGAAGCGGGAGTGATGGTAAATATCTGGCTCGACCCGGAATTGACGGTTGTCGTGCCCGCAGGGGTGATGCTCCCGCCCGCTCCGGCGCTGGCCGAAATCGTATAGGTGACAACATTGCTGACAAAGATTGCCGAAATCGTGTGGTTGGCCGCTACGTTGCTGAAGGTGTAGGTGGATACGGCACCGACCGAGGCGCCGTCAACCGTGACAGCGGACACCTGGTAACCGGCGGCGGGAGTGATGGTATACGTCTGGGTCGAACCCGATGCCACCGTCGTTGTTCCCGCAGGAGAGATGCTGCCCCCCGTGCCGGCAGATGCTGAAATAGAGTATGATGCCTGGGGTGCCAGCGCAAAATTCAGCACTGTGTGACTGCCGGGGTTTGCATAGACGGCAAGGTTATTGAGTACGGATACGGTGGCCTGCTCCGTTCTAAAGGCGTAACCAGCGGCCAGTTTGATTTCGCTCCCCCCCGGCGGCGTCACGTAGACGTCGTAGACATGTTGGGGAACATTGACAACCATGCGGACGTGGTAGGTGCTGCCGGCCGTATAGGGCACAGTCACGGCTGCTGCGTAAGCGCCACCGTTGCGGGCATCGATAGTGCCAGTCGTATTGAATCGAACGATGGCTGCCCCGTCGGTATAGGCTTGGGCGGCGACAGCGGACAGCATTGTCACGGCGTCGATACCTGCGGCATTGGGAACCATGTCAAAACCAGCGGTGAACACCCCATTTTGCGAGGCAAACGATTGATTCTGCCAAACGGCTGAACTGGTAAGCGAGGTCGACGTCGACGTGCTTGATGCAAATATCGCCGCGATTGTGTGGCTGGCCGCGACATTGCTAAAGGTATATGAGGAGACGGCACCAACTGACACGCCGTCGACCGTCACAGCCGCGACCTGGTAACCGGCAGCCGGGGTGATGCTGCAGGTCTGGCTCGCGCCGGAATTGACGGTCGTCGTACCGGAAGGAGAGATACTTCCGCCGGTCCCGGCGCTGGCAGAAATAGTATAGGCATTGACTGCAAAGCTTGCCGCGATCGTGTGGTTGGCAGCGACATTGCTGAAGGTATAGGAGGAGACGGCACCGGCTGATGAGCCGTCCACCGTCACGCCCGCAACCTTGTATCCGCTGGCAGGAGTGATAGCAAATGTCTGGCTGGCTCCCTGGGAGACGACGACGGCCCCTGACGGGGAGATGGAACCGCCGCTACCTGCCGATCCCGTCAAGGTGTACAGGGTCGATGACGCCGCCGACGTAGTGAGGGACGCCTGGTTGGAATACCCGCTCACATCCCCGGAGGCGTCGTAGGCTGTCACCGCAAAATAATAGGTTGTCCCGTCGCTGAGGCTTCCCAAGGTGTAGCTCGTGGTATTGCCGACGTCGATATTCTGTGTGTAATTCCCCGAGGAGGTCCCCATGTACACCTTGTAACCGGCCAGTGACGTCAGTGGCGTACCATCGGTATAGGTGGTCGGAGCCGTCCATGACAGATTTGCCTGGGCGGCAAGGGAATCACCAACGGTCAAATGTAGCGTCAGGAGAAAAACAGAACATATGAGCAGTAATACGCGCGGAAACCGGTGGCTCAGGCTTTTGTTAACTATCGTAGACAAGTTCAAAGTAGGTACCTCCTTGACTGTGTTATCAAATTGAGCGAACCACAGCCCGGATGGCACTGCATCATTCGCCCGGCAGCCCTGCTGCCATATCCCGGATTTCCAGGAGTTAGACCAGCGGCTTTGCGTCCCACCCTTTCGGGTGGTTTACCTTTGTCAGGCTTTACTTCGATTCTGCTTGGTGTGTTGCCTCACCTCCCGTTCGAATACTTTTATACGGTTAACCCTGGACGGAATCGCCCAAACCTCTTCCTGGTCGGCCTTCGTGTTTGTGCCAATCTACTTGACTGCCTGGTCTGTCGACACCCCCCACGATACGACGCGTTGCGTGCCAGAGGCGCTGTTCGTGATGTACCAATTGCCGTTGGAGGGACGCCAGACGGCCATGTCGGCACTCCCGTCATATTCACCGGGGACGGGGACGTCACCCGAGACGCCCCACTGGACAACCTTGGTAGTGTTAGTGGCGCTGTTCATGATATACCAGGTGCCATTGGAGGGGCGCCAGATGGCTATGTCGGTCTTGCCGTCGCCATCATAATCGCCGGGGGCGGGAATATCACCCGAGGCACCCCACTGGACGACCTTGGTAGTGCCGGTGGCGCTGTTCATGATATACCAGTTGCCCTCCGAGGGACGGAACACCGCTATGTCGGTCTTGCC